>JAFXFM010000006.1 GCA_017520545.1 Alistipes sp.
GAGCAAAGGACTGAAAATCCTTGTGTCCCCGGTTCGATTCCTGGTGGCACCACAGCAAAGAAAAGCAAGTAACTATATAGTTGCTTGCTTTTTGTTTTATTTAGTTGGAGGGTGGGGCTCTTGTCCTAACAAAAAAACAGAGAACACCGGCAAGTGCCCTCTGCTGCGAATAGACTTCTTTTGACTACTACTTCTTCTTAACGATTTTATAGCCGTTGTGTGTCAGTAGCCAATGGGCATCGTCCATAAGTTGATAGTCGTACTTTATGACATCGGCACGCTGCAACTCTTTGGGTGCCGGCTTTTTGCCCTCGCTGCCGCGGGCGGCGACAATCTTGCGGTACTCAAACAGTCCATCGTAGGTGGTGATGCAGCCGTGTCTGCGCAGTTTGATATTCTTACCATTAGTGTATTCGCCGTCAATCTTTTCGTACGCTATGGCACTCTTTGGTGCCGGAACCATTCCCTTGCTTATCATAAATGCGTTCCAGCGTAAGTGCTCGTGAATGGCGAGATTTTTTCTTAATCCTTCATCAAATTCCAATGGGTAGTTGATAATCAGTTTGCCGTCAGCGTTCAGATCGGAGACGACGAGATGAGTATTTTTCGCATAAATTTCGAAGTATTCTTTGTCCGATACCTCTTTTCCAACCTTTTCCGTCTTAGGACAGCAGTCGAGTCCCATAAGGTTTAGTTTTGAACGAAGACTCAAACAGCAATATGCGCTCGACTCTCTGTCGAGTTGCGGGATGCGCATATACCAATCCTTATGAGATTGCAACTTAATTTTATCTATCTCTGTTTGTTTGAGTTTTTGTTTTCGTTGTGTTACTACTCGTTCGATCTCGTAATAGGCATTTCTGCTCTGTGCCATTTGAGTCAAACTGTCCGATATTATATTATCGATATTGTAGATAGTTTGGTCTTCATTGCCAATGATATGGCAGTGGTCGTCCTCTGCGAATAACACTTCGTTGTGTGCATTTCTTACCTTAATGAGGATATTGAAATTTTTCACCTCCCACTCTTTGAATTTGCTCGATAATTTCTGCGCCATATCGATATTCTCCAAGTCGGAACCAAATGCTATGACAACATAGTTTATATTTGTAAAATCTTTGTTGCAAACAATCTGTCGTATATCGGTGTAAAACTCTTCGGCGTTTATGTCAAGCTTGTGGAAGAGTGTGTTTGCCGGCTGTTTAGGTAATGGCAGGTACTCTCTATTCTGCTCATCTTTATTTTGCTCATATATAATTATCTTGCCGAACTCGTTGTTATAGCGATTGTAGCTGTGGTTCAACTTCTTGCTGCTCAACATTGCCTCGTGGTCGAAGAGGTGGTAATTCACCAGTTTTGGCACGACGCGAGAGTCCTTCATTGTTATAAACTGATTGTTTGCTACCGATGTCAGGAAGAATTGTTGATTTGTCTTTCCGAATCCTATGAGCAGGGCATTTATTTCGTAGCCTTCATTAATGCACGCGGTTTCATAATTTACTTGCTCGGAGGTTAAGTAGAGCGAGAATGGGTGTTTCTCGATGGCCTCTATTGCGGATTTTCGATACTTGTTTATGTATGATATGCAACCGTGGCCATTGTCTACTATGTTCTCGTAAATCGTTTCGAATTTCGGGTCGCCAAATGTAAAAATCCTCAATTGTTTGAAGCATTCGGCATATTTAGCTTTACTTAAATTTAAATCTGATATAGCACGGACAAAGTAGTTGCATATCTTAATGTTAGCGGAGTCGTTATTTGTGTTTATTATAATGATAAATTTGTTATCTTTGCTTAGAACGTCTTTGACGATTTTCCCAATATAATCTTCCGTCGTTTTTGGGTTTCGATGCAGGATCTTCTTCTTGTATAAAATGTCATCGTTATATTTGCTGTCGGAAATTGCCACCTCGTCGATTATTATTTTTGCTCTTTCCTTGTCGCTGAAATAGATGGCGTGATTTTGAGGGTTGTTGCCGAAGAGTATCAGTTTGTCCTTGTTCGAGCGCTCGAATTTGCGGATTTGGAAGTAGTGCCATATATACTGGTGGGCAAAAGATATGATAAGCAATATGCTATTGATTGCTGCGAACGAGAAACAGGTGTAGATTGCTACACGGTAGATAGGGTAGGCGTCAATCGTGTCTTTTATATGGGTGGTGTCGTATCCCAAGATAATCAAATCGACGCTTCGCTTGATTGCGCTGAATAGGCTGTCGATAATGTCTTTGTTGGCATCATAATATCCGACCCAAAAGAGGGGAATGGCGTAGATGTACATAAATACACCTTTTCCTTTCTTGAAGCTGCGGATGTATTCGATTCTGTCGACTCTGTTTTTCCGTATTAGGTTGTAGAAGAATGTTAGTGCGCTGAATACCATTATGGCTATGCACGCTAAGCTGATGATGTCTATCATTGTTAAATTTTTTTCTTGCAGCCGTTGCTTTGTGGCTGCTACGTTAAATTGGGTGTAAAAGTAGTGAAAATTTTTCAAATAGTCGTGGTTGCTCAGGATATTTTTAGTCTGTTTTTGAGGATATGGAGTGGAAGAGTTGCCGTACTAAAAAATTGTTGATAATTATTTCTACGAAATATGTTGCAAAATAAGAAAAAAGTGTATTTTTGCAAAGATTGGTGAAAAACGTAGTTTTTGTTCGTTGTTTATGGGCTGTGCGGCGCTTGATACGGAGTGCGAAAACGAGAAGTAGAAGCCAAGTCGGAGAGATAGGATAAGATACTTAAACGTAGATAAAATGGAGAATAGTCAAATTAATTCGCAGAGCAGTTCGGTTTCGCAGGAGGTGCGCGACTTGAAGAAGATTTGTATTGTGTTGGCAGCAGTGGCTGCCATTGCTCTTTCGACGGTGTTTGCCGCTGTTTACGTAATCTGTCGTTTGCAAGCCGAAGACCCGGGTAGCGATGGCGCTGTAACGTGGAACGATAGTGTCGCCGCAAGTGCTCCGACTCTTGCTCCTCAGGGTGCGTATCCGTTCACTTCATTGCGTAAAATTACTTACGATGATATTGCACATCTGTCGTCGGCTTCACTTCGCATTATGCGCAATGAGATATATGCCCGCCACGGCTATATCTTTGATAGCGAGGATTTGCGCAGATACTTTCAGCGTCAAAGCTGGTACACTCCTGTGTCGAAAACGGTGAATCTAACCGCTATTGAGAAATACAATGTCGAGTTTATTAAACAATACGAGTAGTCGTAGGAGAAAAAATAATCGGTAAATTATGAATCACGAAGTTTTTATTAGCTATTCGAGCCGCGATAGAGAGGCTGCGCAGATTATCTGTTCTGCATTGGAGCAGAATGATGTAAAATGCTGGATTGCACCAAGAGATATTCCTGCGGGTGCGGAGTATGGCGATTTGATTGATGAGGCTATTCGTCGCTCGGTGGCTGCTATTGTGATATTTTCGGAGACTGCGGCATCCTCGGTGTGGGTTAAGGCGGAGATGAATGTTGCGTTCGATGAGCAGAAAATTATCATTCCGTTCCGTTTGGACCAAACTCCGTTGCAGGGTCAGAGCCGATTGATTCTCAATCACAAGCACTGGATTGACGCATATCCCGACTACAAGTTGAAAATTGACGACTTGGTTGTGGCGGTATTGCGAGCATTGGGCAAGAGTGTTGTGAACGAAACGGAGGAGAGCAGCGTATCGCCGGTACAAGTAGAAGATATTGACGTAAAGAGTGTGTTGGTGTCGCCCGAGAATAAGAGGGCACGAGCTACGGAGAGTAGACCCGCCTCGGCAAAGCCTTCGCGCAGCGGTAAAAAGTGGGCTATTGCGCTTATTGCGGTTTTGGCGTTGTTGCTGGTTGGTGCAGGTGCGGGGTATTTGTATCAAAAACTCTCCGATAAGACCACCACAGAAGAGGTCGGCGTTGAGCCTGTGGGGAAGTATCCATTCACTTCGCAGCGTTTAATTACCGAGAAAGATGTTGAGGGTTTGAGTATATCGGAGCTTCGCATTATGCGCAACGAGATTTATGCTCGTCACGGTCATATTTTCAAAGATGCCGAAATGCGTAACTATTTCGGGGCTCAAAAGTGGTATAAACCACGGCCAACCAGTGTGAAGTTGAGCGCTATTGAGCGGAAAAACATTCTTCTCATTCAACAATACGAGAACTTGTAAGGCGATTGCTGGTATAATAAACCCTGACAAAAAAAACTTAATGAAGATATGTTTACACTGATTTTCGCAATTTACACACTTGTTATATTGACAATTTTTACGACCTTGTCGTTTGTGGCGTTGATAGTTTGCTATCCGTTTGATAAGCGTCGTCGTGTAGTGCACGAGATATCGCGTTGGTTGTGTTTTTTCTGGTGGTATGTGCCACTCACCTGGAAGCGCAAAATCTCGGGCCTGGAGAATGTCGATAAGAACAAACCTTACGTTATCGTTATCAACCACAACTCGATGGTGGATATCATTTCGCTCTATTTTGTGCGCTTGAATTTCCGATGGGTGTCGAAGCAGGAGGTGTTTCGCATTCCGTTCATCGGCCCGATGTTGTGGATGCACGGCGATATAGCCATTCAGCGTGGTCGTGCTACCGAGTCGATGAAAAAGGTAATTCGCGATGGTATGATGTGGCTCAATCGTGGTGTGTCGGTGGCGATATTCCCCGAGGGTACTCGCTCGAAGAATGGCGAGATACAGCGTTTTAAGGGAGGAGCGTTTGTGCTGGCGAAGGAGGCAGGTGTGGATATCTTGCCCGTTGTGATGGACGGCACAACCGAAATTTTCCGTCCAAAGAGCATCTTCTTCAATTGGAAGCACTGCCTTACATTGAAGGTGTTGCCACCAATCCCTGCTTCGAAGGTTGCCGAGACCGATGCAAACGATATGGCGCAGCAGGTGCAGGCTATGATGGTTGAGGCTTTGGCACAAGTGAGAGAGGAGAATGCAAAAAACAAAAAGGAGTAAATTTTAATAATAAATATCGGGCTAATGGCAAATGGCTAACGGCTAATAGCCCAGAAGATAATTATGGCAGAATTGATTAAAACACCGGCGACCTACGACGAGGATTCGATAAAGACGCTCACCCCGCGTGAGCACGTTCGTCTGCGTCCCGGTATGTATATCGGAAAACTCGGAGATGGAACGATGTCCGACGACGGTATCTATGTACTGATTAAGGAGGTTACCGACAACTCTATTGACGAGTTTATGAATGGTTACGGTAGCCGAGTGGAGATTACCATCGAGGATAACGTAGTGTCGGTGCGCGACTATGGTCGTGGTATTCCGCTCGGAGCCTTGGCAGCGGCAGTTAGTGTGATGAACACGGGTAGCAACTACGAGGAGGATGGAAAGAAGACCGTAGGTTTGAATGGTGTCGGCGTGAAGGCGGTGAACTACCTTTCGAGCGAATTTATGGCTCGTTCGGTACGTGATGGCGAAGCTCATTCGGTGATGTTTGCGCAGGGTATTCAAACCGACGAGAAGTGGGAGAGTGGCGTCAAGGAGAAGAACGGAACCTTCATTCGCTTCCGTGTAGATGAAAAGGTATTTGGCAAGTATAACTACAACTTGGAGTTTGTGGAGCAGCTGCTGCGCAACTACACCTACCTCAATAAGGGGTTGGTTATCTCGTTGAATGGTACGCAGTATGTGTCGAAGAACGGACTGCTCGATTTGGTAAACGACAATTTGAGCGAAGAGCCTTGCTATCCGCCTATCCACCTTTCGGGCGAGGATATTGAGGTCGTCATCACGCACGGACACGGCTATGGCGAAACATACTTCTCGTTTGTGAATGGTCAGTACACCTCGCAGGGCGGTACCCATCAAGCGGCATTCCGTGAGGCGGTGGTTAAGACCTTAAAGGAGTTTTATCACAAGGACTACGACCCTTCGGATATCCGCTCATCGATTATTGCGGCTATCTCGTTGAAGGTGTCGAAGCCTCTGTTCGAGTCGCAGACCAAGATTAAACTCGGCTCAAAGGATATGTGGAACGGCGGACCTACAATCCGTCAGTTCGTGGGCGAGTTCCTCTCTACGGAGTTGGATAACTACCTCCACAAGAATCCCGACACGGCGCAGGCCATACAGCGCAAGATTGTCGAGAACGAGAAGGAGCGCAAGGAGATTGCAGGCGTTCAGAAGAAGGCTCGCGATACGGCAAAGAAGGCGCTTCTAAACAACAAGAATTTGCGAGATTGCAAGATTCACCGCACCGATAAGCACGAGTTGGCGGAGCAGACAATGATATTTTTGACGGAGGGTAATTCGGCTTCGGGCTCTATCACCAAGAGCCGTAATCCGCTTACGCAGGCGGTGTTCTCGCTGAGGGGTAAGCCGCTGAACTCCTACGGAATGAAGAAGACCATCGTCTATAAGAACGATGAGTTCAACTACTTGCAGGCGGCGTTGAATATCGAGGAGGATATGGATAATCTCCGCTACAATAAGGTGGTTATCGCAACCGATGCCGATGTCGATGGTATGCACATTCGCTTGCTGCTTTTGACCTTCTTCTTGCAGTTCTTCCCCGATTTGATACGTCGTGGACACCTGTTTATTATGCAGACGCCTCTGTTCCGTGTACGTAACAAGAAGGAGACCTACTACTGCTACTCGGAGGAGGAGCGAGTGTCGGCAATCGAGAAGTGCGGTGCAACGGCGGAGATTACCCGATTCAAAGGTTTGGGAGAGATCTCGCCCGACGAGTTCGAGGGCTTTATTGGAGAGCAGATACGTTTGGATAAGGTGCGCCTGACCAAGGACGACCCAATTATGGATATGCTGACCTTCTATATGGGTAAGAATACATACGACCGACAGCAGTTTATTGTGGGTAACTTGCGCATCGAGGAGGACAAGGTAGAAAATTAAAAATTAAAAACTAAGAATTAAAAATTAGCCGGTAAAAACAATTTTTAATTTTTCATTATGAATTTTTAATTTGAACGAAGTGGATTTATGAACGAAGAGAAAGATATACAGGAAGAGTTGTTAAACGAAGAGGAGCTTGTAAGCTCGGAGCCGGGTAAGTACGATGCGTTGATGGCGGAGCAGAGTGCAAAGCGATTGACGGGTATGTACAAGAATTGGTTTTTGGACTACGCCTCGTACGTTATTTTGGAGCGAGCCGTGCCTCATATCGACGATGGCTTGAAGCCTGTGCAACGTCGTATTCTGCACGCTATGAAGATGGTCGATAATGGCTCTCTCATAAAGGTTGCAAACCTTGTGGGACAGACTATGCAGTATCACCCTCACGGAGATGCATCAATCAAAGATGCGTTGGTGCAGCTCGGACAGAAGGAGTTGCTGATCGACTGTCAGGGTAACTGGGGTAATATCCTCACGGGCGATGATGCTGCGGCTGCTCGATACATCGAGGCTCGTCTGTCGAAGTTCGCTTTGGAAGTGGTCTATAACAAGAAGACTACCGAGTGGATGTTGGCATACGACGGTCGCAAGGAGGAGCCTGTAACATTGCCTGTGAAGTTCCCGTTGCTGTTGGCGCAGGGCGCCGAGGGTATTGCCGTAGGTCTGGCATCGAAAATCCTGCCGCACAACTTCAACGAGTTGATTTCGGCATCTATTGCTCATCTTAAAGGCGAGGATTTTCAACTCTATCCCGACTTCCCGACGGGAGGTATGATTGACGTATCGCGCTATAATGATGGCTTGCGAGGCGGTGCGGTGAAGGTGCGTGCCAAAATTTCGAAGTTGGATAAGAACACTTTGGCAATTACCGAGATTCCGTTCTCGACCACTACCGAGAGTATAAAAGACTCTATATTGAAGGCTAACCAGAAAGGCAAAATTAAGATACGTCGTGTAGACGACAATACCGCTCGTAAGGCGGAGATTGTCGTTCAGGTAGCGGCGGGAGAGTCGTGCGACAAGACCATTGATGCACTCTACGCCTTCACATTGTGTGAGGTGTCGATTTCGCCAAATGCTTGTGTCATCAAAGACGACAAGCCTGCATTTATGGGAGTTAGCGATATTTTGCGCCATTCGACAGACCACACGAAGGCGTTGCTGCAAAAGGAGTTGGAGATTGCCTTGGCTGAGCATAACGAGGCTTGGCACGCTGCATCGTTGGAGCGTATCTTCATCGAGAACAAACTCTACCAACTTATCGAGGGTTGTAAGTCGCGTGAAGAGGCATATACTGCCGTGGATAAGGGCTTGGAGCCATTTAAGAAGTTGCTCCGTAGGGAGGTTACCATAGAGGACGTTCAGCGCCTCACGGAGTTGAAGTTCATTCGTATCTCGCGTTTCGACTCGGATAAGGCGGATAACGAGATTAAGCAGATTGAGAAGGATATCAAGCAGGTTAAGCACGACTTGGCTCACCTCACCGACTATGCTATTGCATACTTTGAGCATATTCGCGAGAAGTATGGTAAGGGCAAGGAGCGTCAGACCGAAATTCGCGAGTTCGACTCTATCGAGGCTACAAAGGTTGCGGTATCAAATGCTAAACTCTACGTCGATAGGGCGGAGGGCTTCTTCGGTATCGGCAAGTCGATGAAGGACGCCGAGTTTGTCTGCGACTGCTCGGATATAGACGATGTGATAGTGATATTGAGAGATGGTCGTTACGTCATCACAAAGGTCGCCGACAAGAAGTTCGTGGATAAGAATATATATTATATAGGTGTATTCAAGCGTAACGACGAACGCACCATCTACAACCTCCTGTATCGCGATGGTAGAGGTGGCAATATAATGATGAAGCGATGCGCCATTAAGGGTATTACTCGCGACAAGGAGTACGACCTGACGAAGGGTACACCAAAGAGCGATATTCTCTACCTTTCGGTCAATCCGAATGGCGAGGCAGAGGTGTTGAAGATATACTTCCGCCCACGCCCACGATTGAAGAAGATGATTGTGGATTTGGACTTCTCGGAGTTGGCTATCAAGGGACGTCAGTCGCAGGGTAACCTCTTCTCGCGCTATCCGATTCATAAAATTGTGTTGAAAGAGAAGGGTGTATCGACCCTTGCAGGTCAGAATATATGGTGGGACGAGGACGTTCGACGACTTAATAGCGACGGACGAGGAGTGTTGCTCGGTGAGTTCAAGGGCAACGACAAAATTGTAGTTTGGACAGCGAAGAACCTCGCCTACATCACGGGCTTCGATACTCAACAGCACTTCCCTGATGATACCGTGCGTGTTGAGCGATACGAAGCGGGCAAGGTCTATAACCTCTGCTACTTCGACGAGGAGCAGGGCTACTACTATATGAAGCGTTTCCAGTTGGAGCAGAGCGATAAGGCGCAGTATTTCCTCGATGAAGATGGCTCGTGCCGCTTCGAGTGCATTTCGGGTGCAAAGGGCTCGCAGTTGCAGATAACCTACAAGGGTGCACACGAGAATCGTCCTGCCGATATGGTTGATGTTGAGGAGTTTGTGGGCGTTAAGTCGTGCAAGGCGAAGGGTAAGCGATTGACCACATTCGACGTGGCTACGCTAACCTTCATAGAACCAGAGATTGTTGAGCCGGAGGAGCCCGAGAACGAGTCGGAACCAATAGACGAGATGGAGGAGCCGATGGTTGAACCATTTGAGGAGGTTGAGGAGGTTGAGGAGGTTGAGGAGAAGCCTGCTCCGACAAATGTGGTGAAACCTGTAAACAACAGCGGAACTCCAATCGAGATTATCCGCAACGATATTGACGAGAGTAAGAGTGAGCAGTTGAATCTGTTCTAAGTATATGCGATTGTATCTGATAGGTTATATGGCTACGGGAAAGAGTACGATTGGTCGCAAAATCGCCAAGCGTGCAGAGTTGCCGTTCTTCGATACCGACCATATGGTTGAGGAGGCAGAGGGTGCAGAGTGTGCCGATATTATAACCTATGCAGGTGAGGAGTATTTTCGTGCAGCCGAGCGTAGAGCTCTCGAAAAGACAGCGGAGCAGGGTAGTGCGATAATTTCGACGGGTGGAGGTCTGCCAATATGGGGCGACAACCAAGCGTGGATAGCCGAACACGGTGTATCGGTATATCTGAAACGTACGCCCGAGCAGATTATTTCGCGACTTTCGCCCTACGGACGGCAGAAACGCCCTAAGTTTAGGGGGTTGAGCGACGAGGAGTTGTTGCAGTTTATGCACGCACACCTTGCCGAACGCGAGCCGATATACTCGAAGGCGGATATTGTGATAGATTGCTCGGAGATGAGCGATTGGGAGATTGCGGATAGACTCGTTGAGTTAGTAACTAAAAATTGAGAACTAAAAAAAGCTAATGGCTAATGGCCAACGGCGAGTGGCTAAGATATGATAGGCGTATTTGATTCGGGTTTAGGTGGATTATCGGTGTGGCAGGCTCTGTACAGGGCGTTGCCATTCGAATCGTTGCTCTATCTGGGTGATGGCGCACGATGTCCGTATGGCTCACGCAGTAGTGAGGAGGTGTGCCAATTTACCGAGGAGGCTGTTGAGCGGCTGCTGTCGAAGGGGTGCAAGATGATTGTTATCGCCTGCAACACCGCTACGGCTGTGGCTATTGCGCACCTGCGCGAGAAGTATCCTAATGTGCCGTTTGTGGGGCTCGAACCGGCAGTGAAGCCTGCGGCATTGACTACCAAGTCGGGTGTGATAGGTGTTTTGGCTACGAAACGTTCGCTCGAAGGCGACCATTTCCGTAGAGCCGAAGAGAAGTATGGCGCGGAGGTTACAATTCTCAAAGCCGTAGGCGAAGGTTTTGTCGAGGCTGTGGAGAGTAATGAGGAGCATACGGCGCAGACTGCCGAACTCGTTCGCAAGGCGGTGAAGCCGCTTGTAGATGCGGGCGCCGATAAAATAGTGCTGGGCTGTACCCACTACCCATTCCTGCGCGAGGAGATTGCTCGTGTGGCAGGCGAGGGTGTAGAGATTATCGATTCGTCGGAGGCTGTGGCTCGAAGAGTTGCTGCACTCCTTGACGAATACGATATGAGAGCTTCGGAGGAGAGCAAGCCCGAGTATGATTTCTTGACATTCGCCGATGATGAGTATGCCGAGAAACTACGAAATAAAGCATTTCAAACGCGATAAAAAGATATAATTAGATATGACGAAAGCGAAGAAAACACCTTCGCGTGCGGAGCTAAAACGTGCCGAGCGCGAGGAGAAACGAAAAAAGAGTATTGTAGAGAGCGATGGTACGCGTACTACGTGGGAGAGAGTGTGCTGGACAATAGGACTTTTGCTGACGCTCTTCTCGTTCTACGTGTTGGTGGCATCAATCTCGAACCTCTTCCATTGGGATTCCGATTTCTCGGCGTGGGCGAATGTCAATGCTCCGGTTGAAAATGCCTGCGGACGAGTGGGATTTCTGATTGCTCATACACTTATGGATAAGTCGTTCGGACTCTTCGGTATCCTTATCCCGATTGTTACGATGTTGTTCGGAGGCTTCTTGCTATTGGAACGTTCGCAGGTGTTGTGGCGTACGCTTATATCCATTATGCTCGTTACAATCTGCGGCTCGCTTACGTTGGCAGCACTACCTTGGGGTGCGGAAATTCTCACCAGCGGTTTGGGCGGTGAGTTTGGTTTTGCCGTGAAAAATTTTCTCAAAGGAGAGGTCGGTGATGTGGGTCTATGGCTTACGCTCGTTGCCGTATGGGTGCTGGTGCTTTTCGTGATAAATATCAATATCATCGACTTCTTCCAACGTACCACCATTAGCAGCGTAGAGCACGGCAAGGGGCTGTTTGCATCAATTCAGGGCTATATTGCTCGTCGAAATGAAGCACGTGAAGCTCGTAAGGAGGCGCGACGTTTGGCGCAGATTGACGATGCTGTTGCTGCCGAGGATAAGGTGCGCAAAGTTGGTGAGGGGGCAGAGGCGACAGCCGAGGAGAAGCAGGAAGAGCCTACGACAGAGGAGCCTGTTGCAGAGGAGCCTATTTACCCTCAGCCTTCGACTCTTGACCCTCAGCCTGCAACCTCCGACACCGATGAGAAGGTTGCGGAGGAGGCTACGAAGTCGAATGTCGATGTAGTGGAGGTATATGAGCACGTCGAGGGTCAAATCAGGGCTTCGGAGATTGATAAGCACCGTCCGTTCAACCCCGACAGTACACCCGATTACGAGTTCCCGAAGGTTGCCTGCCTTGTAAATCACGAGAACGGTGCAGAGGTGTCGAACGAGGAGATTGAGCAGAACAAACAGCGCATCGAGGATACTCTTGGCAACTTTGGCGTGCCAATCAGCTCGATGACTGCGACCATAGGTCCAACCGTTACCCTCTACGAGATTGTTCAGGAGGCGGGCGTTAAAATTGCGAAGGTGCAGGGCTTGGAGCGTGATATTGCACAGTCATTGAAGGCGTTGGGTATACGTATTATCGCCCCAATTCCCGGCAAGGGTACTATCGGTATCGAGGTGCCGAACATCAACAAGGAGATTGTGTCGATGCGTTCGGCTATTCAGTCGGAGCGTTTCCAAAACTATAAGGCGGAGTTGCCTGTGGTTATCGGTCGCACCATTCAGAACGAGAACTTTGTCTTCGACTTGGCAAAGATGCCTCACTTGCTCGTGGCGGGTGCTACGGGTCAGGGTAAGTCGGTAGGTCTGAATGCCATCATTACATCGTTGCTCTATCGCAAAGACCCTTCGCAGTTGAAGTTCGTGCTTATCGACCCAAAGACTGTCGAGTTCTCACTCTACGACAAGTTGGAGAAGCATTTCTTGGCAAAGATGGAGTCGGAGGACGAGGCGATAGTGAAGGACCCGAAGAAGGCTATCTATACGCTGAACTCGCTCTGCGTGGAGATGGAAAACCGTCTTGCGAAGTGCGGTAAGGTGGGTGTGCGAAATATCGTCGAGTACAACGAAATGGTTCGTAAGCGTGAGGTGGAGGATGGAATTATGCCATATATCGTGGTTATTATCGACGAGTTTGCCGACCTTATAATGACGGCGAAGGAGGTCGAGAAGCCTGTGATGCGTTTGGCGCAGAAGGCTCGTGCGATTGGTATTCACCTTATTGTGGCGACACAGCGTCCTGATGTTAAGGTCATCACGGGTACGATTAAGGCGAACTTCCCTGCACGTATCGCTTTCCGCGTGATGCAGATGATTGACTCGCGTACTATTATCGACCAACCGGGTGCACACCAACTTATCGGTCGTGGCGATATGCTTATGTCGGTGAATGGCGAGATTACGCGTATACAGTGTGCCTATGTCGATACACCCGAGGTGCGAGATATTGTGGAGCACATCTCCAATCAGCCATTCCCATATCCGAGTGGAACATACCTCCTGCCCGATTACGAGGAGTCGAGCGCAGCAGGCGGTGGTGAGGCTAATTTCGGTAGCGAGAGCAGCGCACCACGTCAGTTCGATGAGTATTTTGCTGCCGTGGCACGCGATGCTGTGGCAAGTGGTCGCCTTTCGACCTCGTCAATTCAGAGTATCTACAATGTCGGCTTCAACCGCGCAGGTCGTATCACTCGCCAATTGGAGCAGGCTGGCATCGTGGGACCTTCGAATGGCTCGAAGCCTCGTGATGCGAAGATTCACGATATGATGGAGTTGGAGGAATTCCTGCAAAAACTTGGAGTAGAGTAGAGGGGAGAACGGAAAACGGAAAACGGAAAACGGAGAACGGAAAACGGAAAGCGGAAAACTTTTGAATGATTTAGACGAGGCGCGAGAGTTGGCGCGAGAGATAAGGGCGAGTAAGGGCAAGTAAAGGCCAGTAAGGGCCAGTAAGGGTGCGCGCTTTCTTTACTAGCCGTTACTAGCCTTTAATAGCCCTTAATAGCCGTTATTAATGCTTGCGCCGTGATAAGGGTAAGAGTTCGCACTTTGTAGCGCACCCCAGTACCCCCAGTAAGCACCGAAGGTGCGCCCCCAGTAAACCCCAGTAACCCCCAATAACCCCCAATAACCCCCAATAAACCCTTTAAAAAAAACTTTATTTTGAAACGAGCACTTTTAATACTGTTGTTATTTGTGAACTTGTCGGCTGCGGCGGACGAGAGGGGAGAGAAGCGACTTCAACGCATCTCGCAGCACTATGCGGCATTGGGCAACTATGCTGTGTCGTTTCTCCTGCGTACAGGAGGTGCCGAGCAGAGGGGAACGGTACAGGTCAGTGGTAAGGAGTCCTATTTGAAGGTTGCCGATACGGAGGTGTTCATCACCGACTCGTTGCGCTACGAGGTGCGAGGCTCGGCAAGGGAGGTGATAGTGGATAGGGCGGACGCCTACGAGAAGGAGTTGCTCAATTCGCTGAACGGGTTTAGCAATATCGCTGCCGACTACAATATCGAGGAGTGCGAGGTCGAGGGGCGTGCAGCGGTGCGTCTGATGCCGAAAAAACAGGGCGAGGTGATATATGTGATAACGGGCACGGACGGAGAGAGTGTGGCAAAGTTGCGATATGGCTCGGGCGATAATCTTGTCGAGGTTATTGTGTTGAAGAGTGAAAAAATCAGCCAAAAACTACCGATATTCTCCAAAGAGCGTTATAAAGGGTTCGAATTGATAGATTTTCGTTGAAAAAGAGCAGAATTTTGAGTGAAAATTTTGTGGTTTGCAAAAAATGTTTTAATTTAGTAGTGCGAAAGAGTAACATACAAAGAAATAACACTTAAAATTTTCAGTTCTATGATTATTACATTTAACGAGTTGCGCCGTATCAAGGATAGACTTCCAAGCGGCAGTTCACAGCGTATTGCAGATGAGTTGGGTCTCGACGTGGAGACCGTGCGTAACTATTTTGGCGGAAAGCATTTCGACGCTAAGGGTTCGGTAGGTGTTCACTTCGAGCAGGGTCCCGATGGTGGCGTTGTAACGCTTGACGATACCGCTATTCTCGATGTTGCAATGCGCATTTTGAACGAGTTGGAGAAATAATTTTCATTATCGAATTTAAGGGGTTGTTCTATCTTTTAGGGCAACCCTATTTTTTCTGATTGATATAACTACTAATGCTATGAAGAGATTTTTGATGATGGTGGCTTGCGTAGCGATGGCTCTCACCACCTTTGCGCAGCCAAAAGACAAGAGTGTTAATTATGTTGATGCAATGCAACTTACACTTATTGGCAAGTTGTGTAAAACAACAAATCCTTACCACCGCGTGGAGACGGCTGATGTTGTGGGTATTACCAAGAAGGAGGCGGATTTGCTACGTATGTCGTCGGGCTTGGCTATTGTGTTTAAGACCAATGCCGAGTCGATATGGGTGAAGGCGCAGTATGGCCCTGCTACTTCGTGGAACCAGTATGCTCCGCTTGCATCGACCAATGGATTTAACCTCTTTATCAAGGACGATAATGGTGCGTGGACGTGGGCAGCCTCAAAGGTGCATAAAATAGCGCCTCTCTCCGAGAACTTGGAGAAGATGTCGGCTCCGTTGCAGGTCGTCAGAGGCTTGGTGGAGGGCGAGAAGGAGTGCATTCTCTACCTTCCGCTCTACTCGGAGCTTCTCTCGTTGGAGATTGGTGTGAATGAGGGCGCTAAAATCGAGGCTCTGCCAAATCCTTTCCGCCACAATATCGCAGTCTTCGGTTCGAGCTTCACTCACGGCTCGTGTGCTTCGGGTGCGGGTCTGACGTGGCCTGCATTTCTCTCGCGCTCAACGGGTTTGCACCTCTGCTCGTTCGGTATGTCGGGCAATAGCAAGTTGCAGCCATACCTCGGTGATGTCTTCGGAAAGACCAATGCCGAGGCGCTTATCTGCGATGCCTTCTCAAATCCGAGCAACAAGCAGATTGAGGCACGTATTCGCCCATTTATCGAGGCTGTACGCAAGAACAATCCGAATATACCGATTATCTTTTTGAATACAATCTATCGCGAGCATCGCAACTTCCGCCCTTCGTACGATGAGAAGGAGCAGAGCCGTATCGACTGCGTAGAGCGTGTGCTTGCCGAGGTGGTGAAGGAGTATAAGGGTGTATATTTCGTGAATGTACCTAACCAAACGGGTACCGACCACGTAACCTCTGCCGACGGAACACACCCATACTCGTATGGATACCACCGTTGGGCGCAAGCGATTGAGAAGCCGATTCTCAAAATCCTTAAAAAGCACAAGATTAAATAGTGCAACAAAGCGTAACAGCGTATCAAACGTATCAAGCGTATCAAGCGTATCAAGCGTAACACCCGTAACACGTGTTACGCTTGATACGTTTGTTACGTTTGTTATGGTTTAGAGTCGTTAGAGAGTTTAGTGAATAATTCTCAATTAGGACTCTCAGTTCTAATTTCTCAAATACAACAATCCTCCTCTCTCTATTAAAAGTCCTTGTGCAATGACTCGCGACAGCTTCACTCGTGCATACGCTCGGCTGATGTTTGTTTCATCTACCAACTTCGTAATCAACACTTTACGCTCAATGCCATTCGGGTAACCCTCGCGTATAATCTTTACGCAGACGTTTTCGCCCTTCTCGTTCTCATAGTGCTCGTTTGGCATCTCGCACTCTTCGGGTAGTCCCTCCTCCGTAACGTGGAAGGCAAAGGGTGCAAACTCCTCGTTACGGCAGTATTGCGGTTCAACGACCGAACGTTCGCCAACCTTACGGACATATATCATTGTTTCGACCTTGCGTTGCAGTGTCGAACCTATATGTCCTCGCGCCTTGTCGCTATTGGGGTTGGTGTGTAGTACGCTCATTATATGGCAATTATACTCGGTAGTAAGTGCCATAAATTCACCCACTACGGCATCGCTCTCCTCGATGCAGTTGCTATTATACATCAAGTCGCTAATGCCATCTACAACCACCAAGCGTGGGCGGTAGTAGGCTATTGCGTCGCGTAGTATGTTGAAACGCTCCTTGGGCTCTACCTCACGTAGAGTCAGCGTTTGCAACCTATCGAAGGGGGCGGTTTCGTCCACCCCTGCCATACGGTGTATACGCTGAATAACTTTCAGCACGTGGCTTGCCGACTGCTCGGTATCAACCCACAACACCGTAGTTTTGTGTGAGGGTGCAATACCAAAACCTACGGTGCCCGAAGGTCGTAGCAGTGCCCCGACAAGAGCCGTACAGAGAAATGTCTTTTTGCTCTTGGCAGCACCTACGATTGCCGAGATATTACCTTCGGAGGCTATGACCGAGCCGTAGCGAGAGATTATGGGTATGGGGTCGGGAATGTTAGCCGACGCATCTATAAGGTGCGGTTTAATGGCGTTATAGCGGCAGTTTTGCTCTATACGCTCACGCACCTCTTCGTGGTTGTATTTAGGTTTTAACTCCTCGTAGAGTTCGCTTTTGGGCGACTGTGCAGAGGAGTCGGAGGGTGCTTTGCCCGACGTGAAGTCGAGCATCTCTTTGAGCGATGCACCCAATAAAGGTGTACGGGTAGCACTATTGCCACCCACATTGTGATTATCCATAGTTTTATATATTTATAAGGTTAATAAAAAGATTTGTCTTCGCGAAAGACGATGCAAATATATAGCGTGGCAGAGCCCTTGTCAATACATAATTTATAGAAAAAATGCACAAAGCGCAACAAACGTAACAAACGTAACAAGCGTAACAGGCGTAACAAACGTAACAAACGTAACAAACGTAACAAGCGTAACACGTGTTACGGTTGTTACGGTTTAGGGTAGATAGGGTAGATAGGGGTTTGCTGGGGTAATTCTCCATTCTGCATTCTGCATTTTGAATTTTGCACCCTGCATTTCTCTGCCATTTTGTCATACAAATTGCGCCTTAAAGTGTCGTTTTTGGCAGAAAAACCGCTAAAAAACATTAAAATCGGGTTTGGCAAGGGGTTTGCTCTACAAGAAAGCGACAACAAAAACTGACAAATTTTAACAAACAAATATAAAAACATTACAACTATGGGAAAAATTATTGGTATTGACTTGGGAACCACAAACTCGTGTGTTGCCGTTATGGAGGGCTCGGAGCCCGTTGTTATTCCAAACTCGGAGGGACACCGCACTACACCTTCGATTGTTGCATTCACCGATGGTGGCGAGCGCAAAGTGGGCGACCCTGCAAAGCGTCAGGCTATCACCAATCCAAAGCGTACGGTCTTCTCTATCAAGCGCTTTATGGGTGAGCAGTACGACAAGGTACAGGGCGACATCGAGCGTGCACCTTATGCTATCATAAAGGGCGCAAACAACACTCCGCGTGTTGAGATTGACGGCCGTCAGTACACTCCGCAGGAGATTTCGGCTATCACCTTGCAGAAGATGAAGAAGACCGCCGAGGACTATCTTGGTCAGGAGGTTTCGGAGGCTGTTATCACCGTGCCTGCATACTTCTCCGACTCGCAGCGTCAGGCGACAAAGGAGGCTGGCGAGATTGCAGGATTGAAGGTGCGTCGTATCATCAACGAGCCTACTGCTGCTGCGTTGGCATACGGTATGGATAAGAAGAATAAGGATATGAAAATTGCAGTGTACGACCTTGGTGGTGGTACATTCGATATCTCTATCTTGGAGTTGGGCGACGGTGTATTCGAGGTTAAATCGACCAATGGCGATACCCACCTCGGAGGTGATGACTTCGACCACGTGTTGATTGACTATATGGCAGAGGCATTCAAGGCTGAGCACGGCGTAGATTTGCGTCAGGACCCTATGGCTTTGCAGCGTTTGAAGGAGGCAGCCGAGAAGGCAAAGATTGAACTTTCGGCGTCGCAATCGACCGAGATTAACTTGCCTTACATTATGCCAATCAACGGTATTCCGCAGCACCTTGTGATGACTTTGACTCGTGCAAAGTTCGAGCAGTTGTGCGACCACCTCGTACAGAAGACTATCGAGCCTTGCCGCAACGCTTTGCGCGATGCAGGTTTGTCGGCTTCGCAGATTGACGAGGTTATTTTGGTGGGAGGCTCTACCCGTATCCCTGCCATTCAGAAGGTGGTAGAGGAGTTCTTTGGTAAGACCCCTAACAAGGGTGTAAACCCTGACGAGGTTGTAGCCGTAGGTGCTTCAATTCAGGGAGGTGTCCTCACAGGCGAGGTTAAAGATGTGTTGTTGCTCGACGTTACTCCGCTTTCGCTCGGTATCGAGACTTTGGGTGGCGTGATGACAAAGTTGATTGATGCCAACACCACAATCCCTACCCGCAAGAGCGAGGTATTCTCGACAGCTGCCGACAATCAGCCATCGGTTGAGATTAACGTGTGTCAGGGCGAGCGTCCATTGGCAAAGGATAACAAGAGCATCGGTCGCTTCCACTTGGACGGTATTCCTGCTGCACCACGTGGCGTGCCACAGATTGAGGTAACGTTCGATATCGACGCTAACGGTATCCTCAACGTTTCGGCAAAGGATAAGGGCACAGGCAAGGAGCAGAAGATTCGCATCGAGGCTTCGAGCGGCTTGACCGACGAGGAGATTCAGCGTATGCGCGACGAGGCAAAGGCGAACGAGGAGAAGGATAAGCAGGAGAAGGAGCGCATCGAGAAGATTAACGCTGCCGACTCGAATATCTTCGCTACCGAGAAGCAGTTGAAGGAGTATGGCGACAAGATTCCTGCCGATAAGAAGTCGGCTATCGAGGGCGCACTCGCAAAGTTGAAGGAGGCGCACAAGAATCAGGACTTGGCGGCTATCGACACAGCACTTGCCGAGTTGAACACCGCTTGGCAGGCTGCTTCGCAGGAGATTTATCAGGCGCAGCAGGCACAGCAGGGCGCACAAGGTGCACAGGGCAACCCTAATGCCGGTGCACAGCAGGGCGGCGCACAGCAGGGTGGTCAGTCGCAGCCTGAGGATGTAGAGTTTGAAGAGGTTAAATAGTGCCTAATACGTTATAGATTTGTTAAGTTAAGTAATTGAAGAATTGGCGGTGAGTTTTTCATCGCCAATTTTCTTTTGTAGGCAAAGTAACCTGTTGCTCGATGTGTCTGCGAATTGCTTCGTATGCCGCTTCGTGGCAGTTGGCACGTGGATTAAGTCGTGAGAAGTTCTCGTTTCGGCGCGAAGGGTGTACGCGGTTGGAGAGGAATACGAAGATTAGGTCCTCGGCAGGGTCCACCCAAACCATAGTGCCCGTAAAACCCGAGTGTCCGTAACTCGCCATCGAAGCCGAACGTGCGTAGTAGTAGCCTCGCTTCTCGAAGATTATGCGGTCGTTGAAGCGACGCGCATCGAAACCGATGCCACGATAGTTGTCGTTCTCGGGAAATTGACATATTGTCCATTCGCGTATGGTTCTGCTGTCGAAGTAGCGAACACCGTTGTACTCACCGCCATTGAGAAGCATCTGCAAAATCACGGCAAGGCTCTCGGCATTGGCGAAGAGTCCTGCGTTGCCCGAAACACCTCCCAGCGAAGCCGCCGCTTCGTCGTGAACGTATCCGTGAATCAAACCTTTGCGTATATAACCATCAATCTCGGTAGGGACAATCTTCGAGAGTGGAAATCGACGTGTTGGGTTGTACATTGCCCCTTGGGTGATGCCGAGTGGAGCGTAGAACTCATTGTAGAGGTACTCCTCGTAGTCGCGACCTGTTATGCGCTTTACGAGGGTGGGGTAGCAGTGGAACGATAGGCAGGAGTAGAGCAACTTCTTCTCTCGCAGTCGTGAATTTGCAATCTCGGTGAGCCAGCGTGAGTGGATATCCTTGCTGGCGTATAGGCTGTCGCACACCTTGTATGGGAAATCCTTGCTCTCGACCTTGCGGAATAGCTCCTCGTTCAGCTCTTTGTTCTCGTTGAAGAAAATTCGCCTGAGGCTCACAGCCGTAAGACCGCCTTGGTGGGTCATAAACTCACGAATGGTTGTTCCCTCCTTGTCCGAGCCTCGCAACTCCTCGATGTAGTCCGATAGCGGAGCGTCGAGCGAAATCTTGCCCTCTTCGACCATACGCATCATACACAGCGTTGCCGCCATAACCTTTGTGCAGGAGGCAATGTCGTAGAGATGCGAGTTTTTTACGGGCTGTGTACAGGCGTAGGTGTGGTGGCCGTAACTCTTGTGATGAACGATTTTCCCGTGTCGTGCCACAAGAATCTGACAACCCGGAAAACACCTCTCGGCTATGGCTTGATTGGCTATGGAGTCGATGGTGCGGGTGAGATAGGCACCATTCATACCTACGCTCTCGGGTGTGCCGTATGTGAGTCGGCTTCCGCCCTTTGCCGATGTCGAAATTGCGGCTGCGAGGAGCAATGCTGTTACTATGAGTTTTCTCATTGTTTTGTCGGTTTATCTCTACAAATATACTAATTCATTTCCGTAAAACCGCTCTCTGCGCAATAAAACATCGCAAAAAGTTGGGTGTAGGTTGTGAATTGAAAAAATTTTATTATCTTTGCACGATTATATCGTGTACGCGCGTGAAAACGCATAAGTAGAACGCAGACACAAAACAAAATAACAATAATACTAATTAATTAAATTTTAACTCAAATGCAAAGCAAAGGATTTATCAAATGGGTGGCCATTTTTCTATGTTTGGCCTGCCTCTACGAGCTCTCTTTCACTTTGGTAACAAAGAGTGTTGAGAAGGACGCCGTAGAGTATGCAGAGTCGTTCGTTGCAAACGATGCTGCTTGCAAGATTGAGAGCGACTCAATCAGTGCGCTCAATGCCAAGGAGACACTTCTCGATGCCGAGAAGGCTTACATCGCCTCGGTAGAGAAGAAGCACAAGGCAATTTTGAATCACCGCGAGAAGTTCTATCTCGATTCAATCGCGAAGGCTCCGGTTTACAACTTGGGTCTCGTTAAGTACACCTATATGGAGTGCAAGGAGAAGGAGTTGAACCTCGGTCTCGACTTGAAGGGTGGTATGAACGTTATGCTCGAAATTCAGGTTCAGGACGTTGTTAAGGCACTCGCAGGTGATAGCCAGAACGACCCTCTCTTTAAGCAGGCTCTTGCCATTGCCGACGAGGCGATGAATCAGGGTGAGGGTGATTATATCACCAACTTGAAGGAGGCCTACAACAAGGTTTCGAATGGCAAGCCTCTTGCCGAGATTTTCATCAGCCCAGACCGCAAGGATATCAAGAGCGGTATGTCGGACGATGAGGTGGCAAAGGTGTTGCAGGCAGAGACCGACGCTGCTATTTCGGCATCGTTCAACGTTATCAGCAACCGTATTGACCGCTTTGGCGTTGTTCAGCCAAACATTCAGCGTATTCCAAATACCAACCGCATCTTGGTTGAGTTGCCGGGTGTTAAGGACCCTGAGCGTGTGCGTAAACTCTTGCAGGGTTCGGCATCGTTGGAGTTCTGGACTACCCACAGTGGCAAGAATGGCGAGGAGTTGCAGGCTGTTCTCAATGGCTTGGTAAACGCCGATAACATTATCCGCGCAAACGCTAAGCCTGTCGAGAAGGTGGCTGCAAAGAGCGCAAAGAAAACTCCTGCATTGGTGGCAGAGGTAGCAGAGGCTGACCAGAAAGAGGAGAGTGCTCCTGCATATCGTTCGTTGCTTTCACTCTTGGATATCTCAAAGGCTGGAGGTTCGATTGTTGGTGCCGCGTCGGAGGCTGATATCGACACTATCGACGAGTATCTCGCATTGCCAGAGGTTCGTGAGTGTTTCAGAAATGACGTTCGCTTCGTATGGGGTATCAAGGGCGATAAGAATGTAGATGGCAAGTATTTGCTCTATGCTATCAAGGTTGAGCGTGTAGATGGCAAGGCTCCACTCGATGGTGCAGCCATCGCAGATGCACGTGCAAACTATGCACAGCAGGGTGCTAACGCCGAGGTTTCGATGACAATGAACTCGAACGGTATCTCGGAGTGGGCACAGCTCACAGGCGACAATGTTGGTGCTTGCATCGCAATCGTTCTCGATGGTCGTGTATATTCGGCTCCGGTTGTTAATGGTAAAATCGAGGGTGGTAACTCTTCGATTACCGGCGACTTCACAATTCAGGAGGCTGAGGACTTGGCAAACGTGTTGAAGTCGGGTAAAGTACCTGCTCCTGCTCGTATCATTCAGGATACAGTAGTTGGTCCGTCGCTCGGTCAGGAGTCTATCGATGCAGGTTTGCTCTCGTTTGTTTTGGCATTCTGCCTCGTACTCCTCTATATGATTGTATTCTACCGCACCGCAGGTATATTGTCGGACGTAGCGTTGATCGTAAATATCTTCCTCTTGGTAGGTTGTGTTGTATCGTTCGGCTCGGTATTGACCTTGCCTGGTATCGCAGGTATTGTGCTTACGATGGGTATGGCTGTCGATGCCAACGTTATTATCTACGAGCGTATTAAGGAGGAGTTGCGTGGTGGTAAGGGTATTCACGCCGCTATTAAGGACGGTTTCTCGAACGCTTACTCGGCAATTATCGACGGTAACTTGACCACAATCATCACCGGTGTAGTTCTCTTCTTCTTCGGTAATGGTCCGGTTAAGGGATTTGCCACTACACTCGTTATCGGTATCTTGACTTCGATGTTCACTTCGATCTTCATCACCCGTTTGTTGATTGACAAGTGGGTTGAGAAGCGTGGTAAAATTTCGTTCTCGTTCAAGTGGTCGGAGAACTTGCTTTCGAATGTTCATTTCGACTTTATCGGCAAGCGTTTCTGGGCATACGGTATCTCGGGTGTCATTATCTTGGCAGGTGCTATCTCGCTTGCAGTACAGGGCTTGAACTTCGGTACAGAGTTCACCGGTGGCCGTACTTACGAGATTAGTTTCGACCACGCAGTTTCGGCTGACGCAGTTCGCGAGGCTTTGGATAACACATTCGCAGAGGCCGGAGCCGATGCTGCTAATTCGTCAATCGAGGTAAAGCAGTACGGTGAGGAGGGTCATATGCGTATTGTTACCCAGTACAAGCACGATGATACTTCGGAGGCTACTGCACATGAGGTTGATTCGCTCCTCCACAAGGCGTTGAATCCGCTCTACAACACACAGCTTACATTCGAGGAGTTCAGCAGCACTCAGGACAATGTTAATGGTATCATCTCGTCGGAGAAGATTGGTCCTGCAATTGCAAAGGATACAACCGAGGGCGCTATATTCTCGGTGCTCTTCGCACTCATCGCAATCGGTCTTTACATCGTATTCCGATTCCGTAAGTGGCAGTGGGCAGCAGGTGCAACCGTTGCACTCGTACACGATGCATTTGTGATTATCGCAATGTTCTCGATCTTCTATGCGGTTATGCCGTTCAACCTCGAAATCAATCAGGCATTTATTGCGGCAATTTTGACAATCATCGGTTATTCGATTAACGATACCGTGGTTATCTTCGACCGTATTCGTGAGCACCTTGCTCTCTATCCAAAGCGCGACCTCAAAGCCGTTTTGAATGGTGCGTTGTCTTCGACAATGATGCGTACATTGAACACTTCGGGTACAACCCTCATCACCCTCTTGGCGATCTTTGTATTCGGTGGCGAGTCTATCCGTGGTTTCGTATTCGCATTGATTATCGGTATCCTTGTAGGTACTTACTCTTCGGTATTTATCGCTTCGCCTCTCGCATACGATATGCAGAAGAAGAACGCAAAGAAAGAGTAGTGATAGTCCACTCATAATTCGGGAGCCGGTGTTTTGAAGCATCGGCTCTTTTTTTTGCCCGCAATGTTAAATAATGGTTAAATAAAGTTTAAGAAATCGTTAAATATAGACTATTGCGCTCACCTATATATATAATGTCGTAAAATTTCTGTATATTTGCACTATGCTACGTCGTGCGCCGATACTCTCATTGATAGCGACACTCATCTTCTTGTTGAGTGGGGAGTGTTGTGCGTCGGGTGGAGAGGTTGTATCGGCAGAGCAGGCTACACCGTTGCAGGTTGCAATGACCCTCGACGATGCGGAGTTCGAAACGCCGAACTCTCTGCTATCGGGACAAAGTCCGACTCGACCTCAGGTGAGTAATCGCCGAGTTGCGCAGCGACCAAGCAGCAAACGCTCTTGCGGTGTCAATATGGCAGTGCGAGTTGTGCCGAAGGCATCTTTATCAGAATATCTACGCAATTCGTTAAATACAACCCTCTTGGGCGGAGTGGTTGCCGATATGGCATTCTACTCACTATGCTGTCTGCGTATTTGACCTATTTATAGACTCTATCCACTATTGCAAAAAGCCAACCTAAAAAGGGTTGTGCACTATTATTGTGATATTGTAAGGTTATAAAATAGTTCAAAGAATAATGGAATATATAATACTTTTGATTGCGCTTGTCGTAATTATTTGGAGTGCCGATATGCTGGTTGCCGGAGCCGTCGATATTGCTCGCCGCTACCACGTTTCGGACTTCGTCATAGGCGCTGTTATAGTCGGTGTCGGAACCTCTTGTCCCGAGCTATTTGTTAGTTCGCTCGGAGCCTTTCAAGGACAAGTCGATGTTGCCATTGGCAATATCGTAGGCTCAAATATCTTTAATGTCTTCTTCATCCTCGGTCTTACGGCATTGGTTATGCCGGTGGAGGCACCGCGCGAAAATCGTCGCTTCGAGTTGCCATTCTGCATAGGGCTGTCGCTCTTGCTTACGCTTCTCGCCTTCAACTTCTTCGATGGTACAGCTCCGGTGATAGGGCGTATTGATGGATTGGTGCTCCTTGCGCTGTTCGCTACTTTTATGTATATCTCGTTTCGTCGAGATAAGAGTCGGGACGTAGGGCAGAGTGCTGAGCAGACAAAAGACAAACCTAAGCCAAACGTATGGCTCGCTGCCGTAAAGGTTCTTGGTGGTTTGGTGTTGTTGGTTACGAGTTGCCACTACTTTGTAGATTCGGCAATTGCCATCGCCAAGGCGTGGGGTGTAAGCGAGGCGTTTATCTCTATCACACTCATTGCGTGCGGTACCTCCTTGCCCGAGTTGGCAGCCTCTATCGCAGCTGCTGCAAAGAGAAATACCCAACTTGCACTTGGCAATATCATCGGCTCGAATATCTTTAATATCGCCTTTATCCTTGGCATCTGTTCGCAGATATCACCATTGAGGGGTGGTGGCATCACTTTTGTCGATTACGCGGTGATGATTGCAGCCTCGATTATGCCACTATTGCTTGTGCGCAATGGACGCCTATCGCGCGTGGCAGGTGCTATTATGCTTGCGATGTTCGTTGCCTACAACGCCTATCTAATTCATAATATATAGAGAACCTTAAACCTATAAGCAAATTATGTTACTACAAATTCTAACTTTGCTCGGTGCTCTCGGAATGTTCCTCTACGGAATGAATATGATGAGTTCCGGTTTGCAGAAGATTGCAGGAGGTCGTATGCGTGCAATTCTCGGCTCGATGACCTCAAACCGTTTCAGTAGCGTCTTGACGGGCTTGGGTATCACCTCCATTATACAGTCGTCGAGTGCTACGACCGTTATGGTTGTAGGCTTTGTGAATGCCGGTCTGTTGGCGTTAAACCAAGCCATTGGCGTAATTATGGGAGCCAATATCGGTACTACGGTTACGGCGTGGCTCATCTCGTTGCTCGGTTTCAAGGCTGATATTTCGATTTTTGCTGTGCCATTGATGGCAGTCGGCTTTTTGATGAGCATCTCCAAACTCGAAAAACGCCGCAACATCAGCGAGTTTGTTATCGGATTTTCGTTGCTGTTTCTCGGCTTGTCGTTGATGAAGAACTCGGTGCCCGACTTGCAGCAGACACCGGAGGTGTTGTCCTTCATTAAGACGTGGTCGGGCTTCGGCTTCTGGTCGGTGCTTATCTTCTTGGTGTTCGGTACGGTGCTGACGCTCGTCTTGCAGTCTTCGAGTGCAACAATGGCACTTACGCTCATTATGCTCAACCTTGGTTGGATACCATTCGATATGGCAGCCGCTATGGTGTTGGGCGAGAATGTCGGAACCACAATCACCGCCAACATAGCCGCTGCTGTCGCTAATACCAACGCAAAACGCGCAGCCCTTGCACATACCCTCTTTAACCTCTTCGGCGTAGTGTGGGCACTGATACTTTTCAAACCTTTTACCGCACTTATCGGCATTATTATCGAAGCAATGGGCTATCCTAATCCCAATGCTATGGCGTACAACGGAGGCGAAGCTCTCGCGGCAGAGTATTCTACTGCGACACTCTATGGACTTTCGATGTTGCACACTCTGTTCAACACCTTCAACACCTGCATTCTGATATGGTTTGTGCCTCAGATTGCAAAAATTGTAACCTTGGCTATCAAGTCGAAGGGCGACAAGGAGGAGGATGTTGTGCATCTCAAATTTATTGATGCCGGACCTATGGGCACAGCCGAATTGGCGATAGAGCAGGCGAAGAACGAAACAATCCACTTCGCAAAAATCCTTCGCAACGAACTCGGCTACATAAAGTCGGCAATTCACGCTAAAACCGAGGCCGATTTCGAGTTCTATCGTGGCAAACTCGTTAAGTACGAAGAGATTTCCGACCGTATAGAGTATGAAATTGCATCGTTCCTTAACTCCCTCCCGCAGGACTCCATCAGCGAAAAGACACGTGCGCAGTCCAAGGCATTGTTCAAAATTATTGGCGAGATGGAGAGCCTTGGCGACTCGGGCGAAGCGGTAAGTCGTATCCTTTCGCGTCGGAACGAGCACGGCAAGCGCTTTACCGACAAGAATGTCGAGAGCATTGGCGTAATGCTCCAACTCCTCGATAACGCCTACTCCATTATGATTGCAAACCTCGAAAAGGGTTTTGACGGTAGGACCGACGTACAACTTGCCATAGAGGCGGAGGTTGAGCTTAACGATATGCGCAATCGTCTTCGCGAAGAGGAGGTGCGAAACATCGATGAAGGCAACGAAAGTTATACGTCGTCTGTCTACTACATAGACCTTATCTCCGAAATAGAACGAATGGGCGACTATATCATCAACATCTCCCAAGCCCTATAAAACCGATTGGAGCGGTGAATTTTGCACCGTACTTCGATAAGCGAGTTCCTCACATACGATTAGGTATGCTGCGGACTCGCTTTCTTGCTTGGCGCAAAATTCTCTCGCTCAAATCAATTTTATGGCTATTGTCGAAAATAATTTTGCATTTTGCACTCTGCATTTTGAATTATTTCCTAACTTTGTGTTATGAAAAGAATCATTGCACTTTTAAAGGTTTGGGCGCAGAAGCTGCGTAAGTATATCTCGCCCGTATTTTTGGCACTTTTTGCTGTGTCATTTACGTTGTGGTATATATCGAAGTTGAACTATACCTACACCACCGATTTCGAGATTGATGTTAAAATCGATAATAAGCGCATCGACGTTCCGTGTGTGGTTGAGGGTAAGGGTACCACACTTTTCGGCTATGCGTTGTATGTGTCGCGAAGTACATCTATTCCTCTCACAGAGCTGAAATACGACACAATTCCGGTCTTTGACGATACCGATACAGTAGTGATTAAGAGGTTGGCGCATATCACACCTGCATCGATGCAGGACGCCCTCTCGGTGCGATTTAGCGATTTAAAGATAATCTCGGTGGGTAAAGTCGAGGATATAGAGCTACCAAAGCAATGATAAAGGTCGCAATTTGTGGAGGTATAGGTAGCGGTAAAAGCACTGTCTGTGAGATGTTTGCAGCGCAGGGCGTTGCCGTCTATGACTCCGATTCTCGCGCCAAGGCGTTGATGAATGAGTCGGAGCCGTTGCGTAAGGCTATTGTCGAAGCGTTTGGTGAGGAGAGTTATGCCGAGGGCACACTCAATCGTTCATATCTTGCTAACAGAGTCTTTGCTTCGGAGCAGCAGTTGGCACAACTAAACGCCATTGTTCACCCGGTAGTAAAGGAGGACTTTTTGCGTTGGGCAGAGGTGCAGGAGGGCGATTATTGCATTCTGGAGAGTGCAATACTCTTCGAGTCGGGCTTTGATGAGTTGGTAGATAAAACGGTTGCTGTGCTTGCGCCTACGTCGTTGCGTGTGGAGAGAGCGATGAAGCGAGATGACGCAAATCGTGAACAGATAGAGGCCCGTATGAAGGCTCAGATGAGCGATGATGAGCTGGTGGCTCGTTCCGACTTTGCAATTGTCAATATCCATTTGGAGGACGTTGAGAAGGACGTTGCAGAGTTGAATTACCGCTTCAAGATGATGAATAATGGGCAATCTCGATAACATATTGTGGCAGAGGGGCGTTATGGCGATAGTGAATGCTACGCCCGACTCTTTTTATGCCGCTTCGCGTACGCAATCGCCTATTACTATTGCTGAACGCGTGGAGCAGGCGATAAAAGAGGGCGCCGCTATAATAGATGTTGGCGGATACTCCTCACGCCCCGATGCGGAGGATGTTGCGGTCGAAGAGGAGTGGCGTAGGGTAGAGATGGCTCTATCGGCAGCTCGTGAGGTGTCAGCAGATGTAGCTATTTCGATTGATACCTTCCGCTCGGAGATTGTACGTAGAGCTAATGACAACTTCGGCGATATTGTCGTAAATGATATAACAGCGGGCGTGGGTGATGTCGAGATGCTTCGAACAGTTGCCGAGCGTAAATTGCCATATATCGCAATGCATATGCGTGGGACGCCCCAAACAATGCAACAACAGACTCAATACAACGATGTTGTTGCCGAGGTCGTGGCGGAGTTGCAGAATCGCCTATCGGCAATTGACGAAGCGGGCATAGAGCGTTGCCGTGTGGCATTGGACCCCGGCTTTGGTTTTGCCAAGACCCTCGAACAGAACTTCGAGTTGCTTGCAGGGTTGCACCGTTTGAAGACGTTGGAGCAACCACTGTTGGTAGGCGTATCTCGCAAGTCGATGATCTATAAACCATTGGGCATTACACCCGATGAGGCGTTGAGTGCCACACAGGCAGTGCATTTCGAGGCTTTGCGACAGGGTGCTACCATATTGCGAGTTCACGATGTAGCCGAGGCGGTGCAGACAATAAAGTTGTACGAAATAGTAGAAAAAAATGATAAAGGTTTCTAACATAGAGAAGTCGTTTGGCGACTTGAAGGTGTTGCGAGGTGTGTCGCTCGAAGTTAAGGAGGGCGAGATTGTTTCGATTGTTGGCGCAAGTGGTGCGGGCAAGACAACTCTCTTGCAGATTCTCGGCACGCTCCTGCCAGCCGATGGAGGAGAGGTTGAGATTGCAGGCACAAAAATTTTCGACCTGAACGAGAAGCGCACAGCCGAATTTCGCAATCGTCATATCGGCTTTGTGTTTCAGTTCCACAACCTTTTGCCCGAGTTTTCGGCACTCGAAAATGTGATGATGCCGGCACTTATTGGCGGCGTGTCGCGCAAGGAGGCAAAGCAGCGCGCTTTGGAGTTGCTCTCGGCGGTTGGCTTGTCGGAGCGAGCTGACCACAAACCGTCGCAACTTTCGGGTGGTGAGCAACAACGTGTGGCTATTGCGCGAGCTTTGATAAACCGCCCTTCGGTGGTGCTTGCCGACGAGCCTACGGGAAATCTCGATACTCACAATCGCGATGAAATTCAGCGACTTCTGTTCGATGTTCGCGAGAAGTTCGGACAGACGATAGTTATGGTTACACACGATGAGCGATTAGCAGAAATGGCTGACCGCAAGATAGTTATGAGCGATGGAGCGATACTCTAACCTCTCTTTTGATGAGCTACACGACCTGCTCGAGACTCTGCACGATAGGTACAACCGTCGCGAGTTTATCGAGGCAGACCCTATAAGCATACCTCACTCGTTCGAGCGCACCGAGGATAAGGAAATTGCCGGCTTCCTCGCCGCCACCATTGCGTGGGGCAATCGCAAGGCGATAGTTAAGAGTGCGCGTCGTATGACCGAGATGATGGATAATGCTCCGTTCGACTTTACGATGAACGCCTCGGAGGAGGATTTGCGACCGCTTTTGCGCTATGTTCACCGTACCTTCAATGGCGAAGATTTCACCGATTTTGTACTCGCTCTGCGCAATCTCTGCGGTAAGTGGGGTAGCATAGGTGAGGCGGTACAGGGGCTCTACGAGCGTGAGGGCTCAATCGAGAGGGTCTTGGCGGAGTTGCGCCGAGAGTTTTTCGAGGTAGAACACTGCTACCACTGCGAAAAACACTTCTCGTCGATAGCCAAAGGAGCCTCGTGCAAGCGACTCAATATGTATTTCCGTTGGTTTGTCCGCAACGATAATCGGGGTGTCGATTTCGGCTTGTGGCAACGTATTCCGCAGTCGTCTTTGTACTTGCCGTTAGATGTTCATACGGGCAATATGGGACGTGCCTTGGGCTTGTTGCAACGCAATTCAAACGATTGGAAAGCGGTTGCCGAGATTACCGCAGCACTGCGCCAGCACGATGCCGGCGACCCCGTAAAGTACGACTTCGCCCTCTTCGGAGCAGGCATCGAAGGCTTCCTAAAATAACGCAAACGGAAAGTTATGGGCGGTTTTAGGTTCAAGCAGTTTGCAGTAGAGCAAGACGATGTGGCGATGAAAGTTGGCACAGATGGCGTTTTGCTTGGTGCGTGGGCAGATTGTGAGGGTGCACGTCGCATTCTCGACATCGGCACGGGTACGGGTGTTATCGCCTTGCAAATGGCACAACGTAACGCCACAGCGCAGATTTCGGCTGTGGAGATTGACGAAACCGCATCGCGACGAGCAAGAGCCAACTTCGATATGTCGCCGTGGGCAGAGCGTCTGCAAGTGGTGCAGGTGGCAGTGCAACAGTTTGAGCCAACCGAGCAGTTCGACCTCATAATTTCTAATCCTCCATATTTTGTAGATTCGTTGCTTCCGCCAGATGAACGTCGTTCGACAGCTCGCCACACTCACGACCTTACGTTCGAGGAGCTGGATAGGGCGGTTTGCAGATTGCTCCACGAAGCTGGCAAATTTGCGATTATCCTACCCGAAGTTGAATTTGGAAAGTTTTTGATGCTCACGCAGTTGCATTTTGTCCGCCGTTGCAACGTCCACTCGGTAGAAGGGGGCGCAATAAAGCGTGTTATGGGAGAATTTGCGAAGCAAAGCACAGCCGAAACAATTTACGAAAATATCGCTATCGAGGTGGCAAAACGTGGCGAGTTTAGCGAGGAGTATCGAGCCTTGACCAAAGATTTTTACCTTAAATTTTGATTATCAGCGAGAAATAAACTATCTTCGTGCTGTAAAATAGTTGAAAAATGAAAAAACTTGTAGCGATTTTGACATTTGTGGGCGTTGCAATCAGTGGTGTAGCGCAGAATATAACAAAGGCGGGTCTGTATGATATTAAGGGTGCTGACGTTGTGTCGGCGAATACTCCTGTTGTCGTAAATGTTTCACTCCGTGTCGTTAAAACCCACTTTACACCGGGTATATATGCCCGTTATGCGCAGGATTGTTTGGGTGAACAGGTTCCTGTTACAGCCAGAACAACCGTTGAGTTGTGCGATGGAAGTTTGGCTTTGGGCGAGGTAAAGAAGCCTGCCGCTACAATTAATACCGAATCGGAGCGTCTGTTGTTGCCATTGAACAAACTGTCGGCAACACATCAGGAGCCCGCAGAGGCAGCAAAGGCTACTGCCGATATGATATTCTCGTTGCGCAAGAGCCGTATCGACCTTATTACGGGTGAGGCGGGAGAGAATGTCTTTGGTGCTGGTTTGAAAGCCGCTTTGGAGGAGATAGCCCGACTCGAAAAGGCGTATCTCGAAATGTTCTATGGTACGACTACTATTGTCGAGGAGCTCCATACGTTCAATGTTGCAATTACCTCGGCCGATATGGAGTATACGGTATGTCGCTTCAATGAGAAGGAGGGTGTTGTTGCTCTTGATGATTTGTCGGGCAAACCTATAGTTATTAAGGTTGCAACTGCAAAGGTAGATCCATATCAGACATATCCTGTATTGAAGCAGCCCAAGGGTAAGAATAGCTGGTTTACGGCGGAGTATTTAGTAGTTCCGCAGTCGAAGTGCGAACTCATTGGTGATGCTACCTTGATGGACACAATCTCTTTTGCATCGCCTCTCTTTGGCGAGAAGGTTATATCTTGTCGCATTAAGTAATGCTCGAACAGAAGAAACGTATTTTGCTGTTTCGTCTTCGTAAGGAGATGAATGGTGCTGCACTCGATACTATGCGCTACTTTGGCGAAGACTATGAGCGCAACTATGGTGTGCAGATATATGCCATTCGCAACCTTGCGAAAGAGATGGGTACCGATCACGCCCTTGCCGAGTATCTCTATGCACAGAATATCCGCGAAGTTCGTCTTGTGGCGTTGTGGATAGCCGATGCCGAGAAGGTCTCGGTTGCGGACTTTGACTTTTGGGCTTCGGGCATCATAAACTCGGAGGTGGCTGAGCAGGCTTCTCACGCACTTTTGAGCCGTATCGCTGCGGTAACGGAGTTGCTTGACAGGTGGTGCCATTCGGATAATGCTTTACTTGCCTACTGCGCCCTGCTTGCAGCGGCTCGCAATGGTGGGGTAGCGGCAGAGGTCGTGGTGAAGGCGACTCTGTCGGCGGTAGCGAGGTTCTCGGATAATCGCCTTGTGGCGCAGGGCGCAACGGCTCTGGCAATAAACCTCCCTGACGAGTCTATAAGGCAACTCCTACAAAATCTTCCCGACAACCCAACGTCGAATCTATTGCGCGAGGAGATTGGGTGGCGTATAGAATAGAAAAGATGACCGATTTTTCGGTCATCTTTTCTATTGTGTAGCCGCCTAAAACTACTTAGCAGAGGCTTTGAAGACGATTTTTGGATTCTTGTAACCTACCTCCCACATATTGGCAACGTAGAATGTTACATCCTTATCCTCACCCTCTTTGTCCTTCGAGACAGAGATTGTGATGGTCTGGAATGCCGGCAATTCGAGAACCTTGCGACCGATACGAATTTTGTAACCCAACGAAGTGGTGTTTGTCAAGGCATACACCGCAGCGCCCTTTTTGCCTCGAGCGAGGAATTTGCAACTTACTGAAGCCTTGAAAAAGTCCTGCAACAACTCGGCATCGCCTGCGATATTACCTGCGCTGTAAGCCAAGGTCATACGCTTTTCCAACGCCTTGCGAATCGACTTTGCACTGTTGTCCTTCGCAAAGATGAGAGTCATTGTGCGGAAGTTGCCATTCTGACGATAGTGGTTTGTAAGGTTGTGTATATCGGTGCAACCTACCATATAAAGACCCCAATCAACGCAACGCTGCATAGCTTTTGGGTAGAACCAATAGCCATTCATAATTTCAACTCCGTCAATCAACTTTTCGTCGAATGCCTTCTGTTCGAACTCGGTGATATCGCACGTCTTGCGGCTCCAACCCGGGTGGTTTTGGGTGATAAGTGCACCCTGAGCCTTAGCATTGCGCAACGACTGCAACGGATCCACATCGTAGATGGCGTTGTTGTCTGTTGTAAAGAGTGCGTTGAAGTGGCCGATAGTCTTTGGCTCGCGGGTAATCTCGCACGCAGGGATAATCAGCAGTGCATCGCCATACGCCTTTGCAGCATTTTGTGCAAGTTTTACAGGAAGGTTCAAATCTGCCAAGATGCCCTCCTCGGTAGCACTCTTGCGAATGACGTTTGCGTTTATCGCCTTCTTTGCCTCGCCTCCGGTGTAGCCCTTCAAGAATTTGAGCATATTCTGCTCGTGGCGACGATACTCTACGTGGTCGGTCATTGCCATTACGTCCAAACCGTCGTACCAAGCCTCCTTTACTCGCTCCTCGGGAGTGAGTTGTGCGTCCGAGTAGATGGAATGGGTGTGAAGGTCTGCCTTATAGACGTTCAAACCCTTCACCTGTGGAAGTATAATCTCGATGCGGCGCTGTGGATTCTGGACGAACGTTACGGTCTCTGGTATCTTCTTCTGGGCAGAGGCGTCGAGAATACACGCGCCCACTAATGCCAAAATCAAAAATAGCCTTTTCATAATTTGTCGTTATTAATGTTATTCGTCGAGTTCGAGAGTGATTACAGGATTTTTGAAATCCACGTGCCACATATTCTCTGCACGGAATTTCGGGTCGTCGTATTCACCGGTCTTTTTGTTCTTGCCGATAGTTACTTGCAACGACTTGAATGGCTCCAACTCGTAAGTGGTTCTGCCACGACGCAAGCGGTAAGTGAGCGACGACATATTTGTAAGCATATAGGTGCGCTGTCCCTTCTTCTCGTTCTCCTTAACCATTTTGCAAGTTACGGCAGCATTCAGGAAGTCGCTGAGCAACTGCTCCTGACCAGCCAAATAACCGCATACATATACGAGTGTGCGATCCTCCAACAGAGCGTTCTTAATGGACTTCTCGGTCAATTTCTTCGCAAATACAAAGGTCATTGTGCGGTAGCAGTCGTGAGTGCCAAAGCGGTATGAGGTCAATACGTGCTCGTCGGTGTTGCCGAACATAGTCAAATTCTCCTCGATACAACGGCGAACCATCAAAGGGTAGAAATTTTCGCCATTGGCAACCTCTACGCCATCAATCAAGCCCTGCTCGTAGAGTTTTACGTGGCTCTCGCTCTTGTCGGTAGTACCACGACGATATGAAGGGTGGTTGTGGATAACGATACCGCCCTGCCTTTTAACATTCTTCAATGCTACAAAGAGATCTGGGTCGTAAACATCGTTAATATCTTTTAGAAAGAGGCAGTTAAAGTGTCCGAACTCTTTTGGCTCGCGTGCCATCTCGCAACCCTTAATGATAAGCATCGGGAAACCTCTCTGCTTTGCAGCCGATTCGGCCTCCTTGTGGATAGCGTTGAAGTCTGCCGGAGCGGCATTCAACTGCTTTGCGCTCTTGTATTCGATAGGCTCGCCGCCATTCTGCGGAGCAGCAACTTTAAACGCCTTCTTAATACCGCTTACACCTTCGTAATGGTCGGTGATAGCGATGATATCCAAACCATCGTACCAAGCCTCCAATACACGTCCGTCCGGATTTACACGACCGTCAGAGTAGCTGGTGTGAATGTGAAAATCTGCCTTGTAGACGTTGTAGCCATTAACCTGTGGGAGGATAATCTCCTTGCGCTCGGTAGCTTGACGACCAAAAGGACGATAGGTGTGAGGGATTTTCTTCTGCGCATTAACATTGACGATGCACAAACTTGCAAATAGCAAGAGAATAAAACTCTTTTTCATAAAGTTATCTGTTTTTAGGTTTTTATTTTTTGTCGATTTTAAACTCAATAGTAGGGTGCTGATGGTCTGCACACCACATATTGTCAATGCGGAATTGTGGGTCCGAAATTCTTCCGGTTTTCTTATCCTTTCCAAACGATATGGTTAGGGTGTTGAAAGGCTCCAATACGTGTACAGCACCTCCTCTACGTAGGTGATATGTGTAGGACGAAAGGTTTGTGAAGGTGTAGGTGCGACTATCGCCCTTCGAATTCTCCTTTACAAATTGACACTCGACAGAGGCATTTATAAACTCCGACAACCACTTCTCTTCGCCAATCAAATCACCACCCGAATATACGAGGGTACGACGCTTCAACAACGCCTCTTTAACCTTCTCTTCGCTACACTCCTTTGCGAAAATGATGGTGTGTGTGCGGAAATGACCATTTACGGAGTAGCGATGCGCGGTAAACCCGTGAGCATCGGTACAACCTACCATAAAGTATTTTCTCTCGATGCAGCGATTTACCATCTGTGGATAGTATCGGTAACCATTCGCTACCTCTATGCCGTCAATCAACCCCGAGTTGTGCACATCCTCGTGCCACTCGGTTTCGTATCTCGAAACGTCGCTGGGGTGGTTGTGGAATATAAGACCACCTTGCTCCTTGACCTTTTTGAACGCATCTTTCAACTCGAAGGCGTAGATGCTGTTCAAATCCTTTACGAAAATGGCGTTGTAGTGTCCCAGCTTCTCCTTGTTGCGTGCCATTTCGCAACCCTTTATGAGTAACATACCATATCCACGGCTGATATTGGTGGACTCAGCCTCCTTGTGAATGGCATTGAAATCAACTTTAAGACCGGGGTCAATGCCATTCTTCGGCATCTTGGTCGAGCCTGGCACAACGTAGCGGGTAGGTTTTTTGTTCTTGTTGTAAGGCGCAGTTACCTTGAAGAACTTTCTTACACCGCCGTGGCTTTCGAGGTGGTCGGTGATAGCGAGAATATCCATACCCTCGTACCACGCCTCCATTACACGACCCGAAGGATTTACACAGCCGTCAGAGTAAGAGGTGTGAACGTGAAGGTCCGCTTTGTAGCAGTTGTAGCCCTTCACTTCGGGTGTGATAATCTCGGTGCGACGATTCCACGACTCTTTGCAAGTGTTGTACGTTGCGGGAATCTTCTTCTGAGCTGTGGCAGTAGCGAGCAGGCCCGATGCTGCCAAAAATAGTAGTAAGCGTTTCATATAAGTTGTTTATTTGTCGAGTTTTAGTGTTACCTTCGGATGTTGGTAGTCGATGTGCCACATATTATCCACTACGAAAGTAGGCGACGGAGCCTCACCATTGCGAACTCGAATCTCCACTACGATGGTTTTGAATGGATCAAGCGTGTGAACGGTGCTGTTGTAACGCAATTTGTAGGTAAGCGATGTTGTGTTTGTGATGCAGTAACGCTGATAGGTAGCACCCTTCTTCTTGCCTACACCTGCATCCTGAACATCGAGCGAAGCGTTCAATAACTCCACGAGCCACTTCTCCTCGCCCATCAAATCGCCACCCGAATAGACCAAAGTGCGACGATCCAACATCGCCTCTTTTATTGCCTCCTCGGTCAATTCCTTCGCCAAGATGATGGTCATCGTACGGAAGCAACCCAAATCTTTCCACATACCCGATGTAGGACGGTGGGTGTCGGTTGCACCAATCATAATCAAATTCTCCTCTACGCAGCGACGAATCATCTTTGGGTAGAACTTTGTGCCATTGACAATCTCCACGCCGTCGAACAACTTCTCGGCATATACCTCCGCCTGCCACTCGCTCTTGTCGGTGGTATTACGACGATATCCGGGGTGGTTGTGGATAACCAATCCGCCCTGCTTGTGAACATTGCGGAAGGTCTCCTTGGTGTCGATGTTGTAGATAGCGTTCACGTCCTTCAAGAAGAGAGCATTGAAGTGTCCCTGAGTCTGTGGTTTACGCGAAATCTCGCTACCCTTAATAAGCAAGAGAGGGTAATTCTCCTTATCCCTAAACTGCACAGCCTCGTCAAATGTGGCGTTGTGGTTGCTACGAATGCCCGGGTCGGTGCCGTCCTTCATAAGACGTACCGAGCCTGCGTGGTAGTATTTGTGAGGCTTGCCGTCGGGGTTGTGCGGAGCAAGTGCTCGCAACATATACTTTTCGTAGTTGCGAGCTTCGAGGTGGTCGGTGATGGCAAGGATATCCAAACCATCGTACCACGCTTCGCGCACACGTTGGCGAGGCGTAATATCTCCGTCCGAATAGATTGTGTGAACGTGAAGGTCTGCCTTGTAGCAGTTGTAGCCCTTCACTTGTGGCAGAATAATCTCGGTGCGACGCTTCTGTTGCTCCGGTAGGGTGGAGTGAACGTCCGGAATTTTCATCTCCTTCTGTGCGTAGGCATTGAAAATTCCGAGCGAGAAAATTGCCAATACAATAATAACTTTCTTCATAGGTCTACTGTTCTATTTAAATTTACTATCAATAGCTAACTCAATGCTCGGGTGCTTGTAGTCTATGTGCCACATATTCTCAATGCGGAACTTTGGTGCCGACATCTTGCCATTCTTGTCTTTGCCAAACGAGATTGTTATTGTTTCGAATGGCTCCAACGAGTAAACGGTTCTTCCCTTGCGGAGTTTGTATCCAAACGAAGTGGTGTTGGTAAATGTATAGGTGCGTTCGCCCTTTTTCTTATTCTCTCTGACGAGCTGACACTCGATGGAGGCATTGAGAAAGTCGCTGAGCAACTGCTCCTCGCCAATAACACAGCCACCCGAATATACAAGTGTACGGCAATCGAGTATAGCCTCTTTAATCGCCTCCTCGGTGCACTCTTTCGCAAAAACAAGTGTCATTGTGCGGAATACGCCGCGCGAGCCGAAACGGTAGGTTGTGAAGCGGTGCTCATCGGTGTTGCCGAACATCGCCAACTTCTCCTCGATGCAACGGCGCACCATTCGTGGATAGAAGTTGTAGCCATTGGCAACCTCTACACCTTTAATTAAGCCTTCGCTGTAAACCATCTCGTCCCACTCGCTCTTGTCGGTCGAGCCCTTTGGACGTTTGTATGATGGGTGGTTATGGATAACGATACCTCCTTGTTCGCGAACTTTACGAAATGAATCCTCCAATTCGTAGGAGTAGAGTGTGTTGAGGTCTTTAACGAATAGAGCATTGAAATGTCCCTTGTCGTTGGTGTTGCGACCAAACTCGCAACCCTTGATGAGCAACAGGTTGTATCCCGCCCAGCGGTTTTCGCTTACAGCCTCCTGATGAATGGCGTTGAAATCTGCCATAACTCCCGGATCGACGCCATCCTTCGGTTTCGAGTATGGCGCAGCCGAAAGACTCCTCTTGGGCTTACCATCCTCGCTGTACTTTGCAAGCACCTTTAAGAGGTTTTTTTCGTTCTCGCGAGCCTCGTAGTGGTCGGTAATGGCGAGAATATCCAAACCATCACTCCACGCCTCCATAACACGTCCTTTCGGGCTGATGCGAGCGTCCGAATACATTGTATGGGTGTGGAAATCGCCCTTGTAGATGTTGTAACCATTCACTCGTGGCAGAATAATCTCGGTGCGCTCTGAACCGATTTTGGGGCAAGTTTGCACCCTGTGTGGCACTTTGTCTTGTGCGCTTTGTGCGTTGGCGATGATGGCACAGCTTCCCAACAAGGCGATAATCAAAAGAACTTTTTTCATAATATGGTTAGTTTTTATGTAGTTGTCAATTGATACTAAAATATCACAGATATTTTCTTTGCCTTATACAAAGATACAAAAAATGCCCGAAAGTTAAACACTTTCGAGCACTTTTTTGTGAGAGAATCTCTATTACCAGTTCAAAATTTTGCGGAAATCGTAAGCCTCAGGATTTGCTACGTACTGCTTTGCAGCTTCGTAGTCAGCCTCGGTAATGTAGTGCATTACGTTGTTGATAACCTGCTGAATTTTGTCCGACTCGATATTTACAAGACGTGGCGGAATCTTGCCGGTTGTAGGGTCCTGCAAATCCTTCAAGTAGAGTGGCGATACGAAACCGTCCTGCGAGATGTAAACCATACAGCCGGTCTTGCCCTCCGAGAAGAGCTTGTAAACGCCCATACCGAGCTCCGAACAGTAAACCAAGTCGTAAGCGATAGGGGTCTGGCAACGTACCTCATAACCAATCTCTACCGGACGCGACTTAACCTTAATCTTCAACTCCTTGAGTTTCGCCTCCAACATCTCGTTGAAGATGTGAGCCTTCGACACCTTACCCAACTCTGGGTGGCCGTGGTCGTCATAAGTGAAATGAACACCCGACTTTGCAATCTCCTCGTCCGAAAGAGCGTGGAATACACCCTCCGAAATCATTGCAACGCCATACTCAACACCCATCAACTTGCGCTTGATAATTGACGAAACAACCAAGTTTACAATCTTCTCAACGGTAATCTCGGTCTTGTTGAACATCTCCGGAATGACAATCATAGGGTAGTGGCAAGCCGAGCCGATACCGAATGCGAGGTGTCCTGCCGAACGACCCATTGCAGCAACTACAAACCAGTTAGCCGATGTGCGAGCGTCGTTGTAAACGGCACGACCGATAACTGTTCCACCCTCCTTTGCCGACTGATAGCCGAAAGTTGGCGAACCTGCCGGAAGTGGAAGGTCGTTGTCGATGGTCTTTGGAACGTGAATGTTGGCGATAGGGTACTGCTTAGCCTCCAAGAACTTCGCAATGCGGTTAGCGGTAGAAGCGGTGTCATCACCACCTACGGTTACGAGCAACTTGATGTTGTTCTCGGTAAAGAACGAGAGGTTGAAGTTGTTCTCGAAATCGGCGTCGGTTGGCTTGAAACGGCTCATAGTGAGGTACGAACCACCCTGATTGAAGATGAAGTCCGACTTGAAGAAGTCGAGGTCCTCGAAACGTGGGTTTGGATTAAACAGACCCGAATAACCGTGGTGCAAACCAATAACGCGGTAACCCTTTGCAAGGAAAGTCTTGGCAACGCTGCCTACAACGGTGTTCATACCCGGTGCAGGACCGCCACCTGTAAGAATTGCAATAGCTTCTTTCATAGTGTTTTTTGAGTTAAATTTATAATAAAGTATTCTAAATTTTTTGCCGTTAGCCATTAGCATTTAGCTATTGGCCCTTTTGAAAAAAAATAATTCTGCCTTCTGCATTTTGCATTATTTTTCGGACCAAAGATACAAATAAAAGCGGAAAACGAAAAGCGGAAAGCGGAAAACTTCGATTTTTTTGCTCATTCAGAAATAAATTGCTAGTTTTGCAGTAAATATAAACAAAATAAAAAGAAGAGCCTATGAAACATCGTGTGTAAGTTTGATACGCACAATTTAGACATATTTGAAAAAGCGTTTTAGCTTTATTCTTTTGCTTTGGAAGTTTGGCGACTGTAGAAAGACAAAAAGGAATAATAGTTGAAATGCTCGTGCTCATTGCGCGGGCTTTTTAGTTATTCTTTTGTCGAGGTTACGCCAAACACCCCAAAGCAAGGATACTAAAATGTACCGCGCTTTTTTTTGTGCGAATCTATTCTTATTTGAGGTACAAAGGAGTAACCGAAAATCCGTTAATAGAGTAGGATAGTTAATTAAATGAAGAAATAGTGAAAAAGATATTTATTTTGCTGATGTCATTGCTGTCTTGTTTGGTAGTAAATGCGCAGGATTTTGAGGTGCCACAAGATTCATCAACAGCATATCCTCTAACAGAGATAAAGAGTGATGGCAAGTTGTCGTGGACTATTAATAGAATATATTGTACCCAAAAGTTTACGTATGTTAGGGTTAGAACAACTATTTTAAGCAATAAATGGGGTGAAGTGGTTGTGTCTCCAGAAACGAAATTGTATGCCGATAAGAAGGCATATCAAATAAGAGGCTGGTTGGTTTCTGAAGCAAGTGGTAACAAGCGCTATGCACCAGGTGCAGAGTATCCATATTACACAGGTAACAAAGGTAACTATATGGATAGTTGGTTAGTATTTCCGAAAATTCCGTATAATATAGCTAAAGTTAACCTGGAACTGAATGGGCTTAATTGGACGGATCTCACCGTTTTGAGCAATGAAGATCCTTTGACTTTGACAGATTGGACAGAGGAAGCACTCCGTATGTATTGGCAACAAAATGGTATTCAGGACTACGAGGGAATATACGAGTTTGCGGAGACTACAAATGCTAAGTGGTGGGGCGAAGCTAAACCTGTATTGGCGTTAAAAAGGGAGGGGGACTCCTTTAAAGTTATCTATCTTGCCGATTATGGCAAAAAACAATCTATGTGGAAAGAGGGCCATCTAAAAGCAGAGATTAGACTGACAGCCGTTAGGGACTACTATCGCGTATCGTGGATTGCAGATAATGGAGATGTAAATACGAATGTGCAAGTAGAGCTAAAAGATGGAATGTTTGCTGTTAAAAGTAGAGAAGCAAATGGAACAACAATATTCGTTAGAATGTTCCCTGGCGCATCAGAAGGTGGTAGCAGTGGCGGCGGTTTGCCTACATCTCCTCAGTCGCAGGGTAGCCAGTCTTACACTACGCAGGGTAGTGGTATTATCATTGATAAATCTGGTATTATAGCAACTAATTATCATATTGTTGCCAATAAATCGACATGCGAGATTGTTGTAAGAGATGGACATACAATCAAGACTTACAAAACTAAATTGTTGGTTGCCGATAGAGTGAACGACCTTGCTTTGTTGCAAATTGAAGATAAAGATTTCCAGACATTTGCTTCGTTGCCATTTACAATTAAATCAGATATATGCGAAACGGGAACAAACATATTCTCTATGGGCTATCCATTGTCTCAGTATATGGGTGATGAAGTAAAAATTACAGACGGTATTATATCTTCAATAACAGGATATCAGGGAGATGTCGTAACTTATCAAATATCAGCCCCAATTCAGCCCGGAAGTAGTGGCGGTCCTCTATTTGATAAAAAAGGCAATTTGATTGGTATTACAAATGGAGGTATTATCGCTGCGCAGAATGTTGGTTATGCGATCAAATCAACATACTTGCGTTTGTTGATTCAATCTTCACCAGTTCAAATAAACACACCAACAACAAATACTCTTTCAAATCTAAGTTTGTCTGAGCAGATTAAACAGTTGTCAAAATTTGTAGTTATCGTTAAAGCTAAATAAAGATTATTATGAAAACAATTAAATTTATCGCTATTGCGTTTTTCCTTGTATTATTTATGAGTGCTAACGCCCAATCATTTACTGTCGAATCCCCCGTTGATACCTCACGGCAGGAGGTTAAGACCTTGCCAAATATCACAGTTCTCTCTTTGGATGGTAAAGAGGTGTTGTTTACTACAGCTTGTGGAATGAAGCATGTTGTTTTGTGTAATATAGGTGCACCAAATGTAGGAAATTGGATGAATAAATTTAAGGAGGCGGGAGTACCATCTGTATCTTTGATTTCGTGGGCTCCTATGCTCACGAAAGGAATGACAAAATATATGTTGGCGTTTTATAAGAAGACGTTCTACAGATGGGAAAAGAAGTATGGTGTTACATATAATATTGATTGTCAGCAGAACATGGTAAATGTTTGGGGACTCCCCAAAGATGATAAATGTATGTATGTGTTTGTGCTTGGAGAAGAAGGTGAAATCTTATATTCTGCAGCATCAACTAATGCGGATAGCTTTGATAAAGCAATCATAGAAGCCGCTAAATATATGAAATAGACTCTTTAATTAAGTAGGCGACCTCGCAGCAGTGTGAGGTCGTTTTTTGTCCCTTCTTTCACGGGTATCGAAAACGATACCCGGCAAAATTTTAGTACTATATCTCTCTAAAGAAACTACTCACTACTATCTCCCCACTCCTCAAAACAGCTTCTTCTGCGGATTGTTGTAGATGTTTACGAGGCGATGTAGCCCCTTTACGGCTCTACGGACGGTGTACGCTGTGCCACCCTTAGAGCCATCGAAGTAGGCTATGCAAGCCGACGAATTGTCCACGAGGTAGTTATTGCGCACGATGTACGCGCTTGCCGAGTAGTGAGTAGCGAGAGTTACAACCTCATCTGCTTCTGCCATAATGCGATTGTAAAGAGTGCGTTGTTCGGACGAGAATCGACGCTCCATACCATCGAATGGCACTACGGCAACCAAACGCAATCCTGCCAACTCGTCGCGCAGCGATAGCGCACACTCTGCCGCAGCGAGGTCATACCCCATCGCCATACCGCACAAAAAGTTGCGATAGCCGAGGGCGTACAACTCCCTAATCGCAACCTCCAATTCGTGATTGCGACTGCCGTCGTATGTGCGATGCCCCGTAAAGCAAGCCGTTATGTTCTTGTCGTATGCGATAATTTTGACTATTTGTAGCGCAAATGTATAAAAATTTTGTATATTTGTGGTCAGTTTAACACCTAATAATTATAATATATTATGAAACGATCCTTTTTACTTTTAGCATCGGTTGCATTATGTATATCGACTGCTATGGCGCAAGCTGTTCATCAGCCAACGATTGGTAAGACTGCTATTCGTCTTTACAATCAGCCTGCTCACCGTACCGAGATTATCTTGCCACAGGTGAAGGGCTACAATATCTACAAGGGTGATTTCCACGTTCATACCATTTACTCGGACGGTGAGGTTACTCCTCGTGAACGTGTTCGTGAGGCGTGGTACGATGGCTTGGATATCATCGCCATTACCGACCACCTCGAACTTCGTTCGTACGAGAAGTTTATGTTGAAGGCTCACGCTCCGTACAACCCGGACGGCAAGCCATACGAGTATATTCGTGGTGGCGCAGGCAACAAGAAGGACCCTACCACCCCAATCTACTGCGACCTTGATGCTACCTACGACGAGGCTCGCTCGTATGTCGAGAAGGAGGAGATTCCTATTATGGTAGTTCGCGGTACCGAGATTTGGCGTAACGCTCGTACCACCGGTGAGTACAACGCATTTTTCTTGAAGGATATCACCGACGTTGCTAAACCGGATATTATCGAGAGCCTCAAAGAGGCGAAGAGTCAGGGCGCTATCATTATTCACAACCACCCGGGTTGGCGTCGCAAGACTATGGATAAGAGCGAGGACCAAGTGAAAATTTACGAGCAGAAGTTGGTTGATGGTATTGAGGTTGTCAATGGCTTGAACCTCTATCCGCAGATGATCGACCGCTGCGTTGAGGAGGATTTGACAATCTTTGCCAACACCGACTGCCACCGCACATCGGCACAATACTTCCCTCGTGGTGGCGAGATTTTCCGCACTATGACCTTCATTATGGCAAAGGAGTGCACTGAGAAGGCTATCAAAGAGGCTCTTTTGAAGCGTCGTACTATCGGTTACTCGCACAACCACCTTATTGGTGAGCAGATGTGGCTCGAAGAGTTCCTCAATGCTGCTGTTGAGTGCAAGGTTGTTGCTGTGAACGAGAAGAAGGGCCACCGCGCGTTCCAGCTCACCAACCACTGCTCGGTACCGTTTATTCTTCGTCGTGGCAAGACCATCTATACGCTCAATCCATTCCAGTCGTTGCGCGTAAACTTCGGCAAGAACAAGGAGACCGGCAAGTACAGCAACCCTACATTCCAAGTAGACAATATGTGGACCGTAGGCGACAAGCACCCAAAGATGGTTATCGAGATTGATAAATAAAGCCAATGACTAATGGCTAAAAAAGATAGGCAACCGATGAAAGGTTGCCTATCTTTTTACTTCTGCCACTTCATTGTGAAGTTGCGTAGCCAATTTATTGCAAATCGTGGTAGTATCGCACAGATTGGGATAAATGCCTTGCACCACCAATCGGGTACGATGCAACGCTTCTTGCGCCACAGCGAGTTCAAACCGCGACGTGCGCAGAACGATGGGGTGGAGAGGGCGTGTAACTTTAAGCCGATGCCCTGCCACTTCTTGGTGAGTCCGTAGAGGTCGGTAGCGATGCCCGCAGGACATACCGCCGTAACCCATACGTTCTTATATCGCATCTCCTTGGCAAATGCCACCGAGAACGATTTTGTGTAGGCCTTTGATGCGCTATACAATGCCAAACCCGGGAATGGCATCCAAACCGAGAACGACGACATATTCAGGATATAACCACCTCCTCGCTCCGCCATATCGTTGCCGAAGAGTTGGCACAATACGGTGTAGGTGATGTCGTGAAGCGTTATGGTGCGCTTAACACGCTCTACGGGGGTATTTGTCATATCGCAGAACGAGAACATTCCGGCGTTGTTTATCAATACATCAACAACGTGCCCCTCTGCTTTACACCACTCGAAAAGTGCTTCAGCTGCATTCTCGACAGCTAAGTCCATAGGTTTAACAATGACCTTTACGCCGTGCTTCTCCTCGATTTCGGTGGCTGCGGTCTGTAATGCCGACTCGGTGCGGCTCACGATAATAAGGTTGTAGCCCAACTCTGCCAACTGCTCGGCATAGCAACGGCCGATACCTGTCGAAGCACCCGTAACGAGGGCGAGTTTGCTACCCCTAGGTATATATCTCTTTTTGCGACACATTGTTAGTCGATTTTAGCGAGTTCCTTCCAAACTTTATCAGGAATATGCTCCTTGCAGTTGTGGCAGCACTGCATATCCTTCGAGTACATACGTGCAATACAGTAGTCGCGGTGGTCGCAACCCGAGCGAGTCGAGATATCGCCCTCCTTCATTTTATTTACGAATGTAGGGTCGTTAATCAGACAACGAGCCATCTGCACCATCTCAAAGCCAGCGTCCAAGACCTTCTCGATACCTTCACGCGATACGATACCGCCGACATATACGAGCGGACCCTTCAACTCGGCACGGAACTTCTTCGCATTCTCCAAGAAGAAACACTCCTCGAACTTGTAGTCCTTAATCATCCAATGGCCGAACAAATCGACTACAATCTTCTGCAACCACTCGTTCCAACCCATATAGTAGCTCATAGTCTTTGTAGGAATACGACCGCGCATAACCGCCATAGGGGCACGCGACACGAAGCCCGACGAGAGCACAATACCATTTACATTAAACTTCTCAATCTCTTTTGCTATCTCGATGCTCTCCGGAATCTGAATACCGCTCTTGAAGCCGTCCTCCATATTGTGCTTAACGAGAACTGCTGTGCCTGTCTTTGCTGCGGCCTCCATAACCTCGTTCAAACACATCTTCATAAAGCGCATACGGTTCTCCAACGAGCCACCAAACTCGTCGCGACGACGGTTGGTCCAAGGCGATAGGAACTGCGAGATAAGGTAGCCGTGTCCTGCGTGTACCTCTACGCTGTCGAAGCCCGACTCGTGGGCAAGATGCACCGCCTTACCGAAATCCTTTGCCGTCTGCTCAATCTCTTTGTGCGACATACGACGATGGAAGGTAGGGGAGTAGAGGTTAAATCCGTTCGACGCCGATACAGGGAAACTTCCCGCTGTGGACCAGTGGGTCATATTTCCGCAGTGTCCGATCTGAATACCTGCAGCTGCTCCCTCGGCGTGAATTGCGTCGGTGATATCTTTCAGCGGCTCGATAACCTCGTCGCGAAGCCACAACTGTGAGTTGAACGAGACTCCGCTACGGTTGATTGATGCATAGGCGAGGGTAGTAATTCCGACTCCACCTTTCGCCACACTAACGTGATAATCCTTCAATTTCTGGGTTGGATTGAAATCCTTGCCCATAGACTCAAACGCCGCCGAACGAATAGTGCGGTTGCGTAGAGTTACTTTGTCGTTGAGTTTGTAAGGGGTAAAGAGTTTCGACTCTTTGAGGTCCTTCTTCTCTGCCATATTAGTTTTGCTTTGTGTTTCTTCTAATAGATAAACGGAATTATGCGTTTGCGGTTGAGTTTTGTGAACTCCTCGCCAAACTCACTCTCGTAACGTTTGCGAAGGTCGCCTGCACGAGGTGCGAGGTTAGCGAATGTCCACCACGCAAATACAACGCCTGCCACCGACCACGATGCGATAGCGTAGCCTACCCACTCCATAAACTCGCCAAAGTAGTTTGCCGACGATACGAAGCGGAACATACCTCCGTAAGGGATATAGTGTTTTTTGTCGCCCGGCTTGCGCAAGTGGCGAATGATATAGTCGGAGTGTAGATTGGTGATGAAGCCAAACAACCATACGGCAACGCCGATATAGATGTATGGCTTGCTAAACCAATCAGCATAGTAGTCAGGAAAATATGTTGGAACGATGTAGAACAACCAGCCACCCTGCATCAAAGCGTTGAGTGTGTTGAATGTCATACCCATAAGCATAATCGAAACGGGCATCTTCGAGTTTCCGCGTAGCAATAGCGGGAAGATAAACGAACGCTGGAAATAGTGAATCTGAATAATCGAGAAGAGTACCATAGGTGCCAACTCGGTAGTCATTCCGCACACGTACCACAATACCCACATTGCTATGAATACGGGTGCTTCCATCAATACCCAAGCCACTTTATTGGGGATAGGGAAACCAAATTTAGGGTTGTAGAGGTAGCCGTATCCAGCCTTTACAAAGTGCAAGGCTACAAATACAAATAACGCAACAATTGCCATTACGGCAAGAAAAGTGTTGTAGGTAGATAGTGTAATCATATTTTGTGATTGCTAAAACTCCGCAAATTTATAAATTTTTATTTATAAAACGCTATAATAGGCAGAAAAATAACACTTTTGGTTACAGAAACGTTAGAAAACGGAAAACGGAAAACGGAAAACGGAAAACGGAGAAATTTAAAACTCCTTCCCCAGTAATCCCCAGTAAGCACCAAAGGTGCGCCCCCAGTAATCCCCAGTATCGCTATAAAAAAAGACCAGCTATTGCTGGCCTTTTTGGGGAATTTGCATTTCTTGTTCAATGCCTACACATTGAACAAGAAATGCATAATGTCGCCATCTTCAACGACGTACTCTTTACCCTCAATGCCTATTTTTCCTGCATCGCGGCAAGCCTTCTCCGAGCCAAGTGCTACATAATCAGCATACTTGATAACCTCGGCACGAATAAAACCCTTCTCGAAGTCGGTGTGGATAACGCCCGCAGCCTGAGGTGCTTTTGTGCCACGCGAGTAGGTCCAAGCACGCGATTCGTCTGCTCCCGTTGTGAAGAAGGTTTCGAGGTTGAGCAAGCGGTAAGCCGCCTTAATTAGACGATTTACGCCCGACTCCTCCAAACCCATATCCTCCAAGAACATCTGTCGCTCCTCGTAGGTCTCCAACTCGGCAATATCCGCCTCGGTAGCTGCTGCTACGATAAGCATCTCGGCATTCTCGTTTGCAATGGCCGCCTTCACCGCTTCGGTATGAGCATTACCCGATACAGCACTCGCCTCATCAACGTTGCAGACATAGAGTACAGGCTTGTCGGTCAAAAGGTTAAGGTCGCTTACGACCTTGCGCTCCTCCTTGTCGAGTTCGAGTGTGCGAGCGCATAAACCCTGCTCCAAAACCTCCTTGTAACGCACCAAAATATCGTATTGACGCTTTGCGAGTTTGTCGCCACCGGTCTGGGCTTGCTTTGCTACCTTTGCGATGCGGTTTTCGACCGTTTCAAGGTCCTTCAACTGCAACTCTGTGTCGATAATTCCCTTGTCGCGAACGGGGTCTACCGTGCCATCAACGTGGGTGATGTTATCGTTGTCGAAGCAACGCAAAACGTGGATAATTGCGTTGGTGTTGCGAATGTTCGCAAGGAACTTATTACCAAGTCCTTCGCCCTTCGATGCACCCTTAACCAAACCTGCAATATCGACAATCTCGATGGTGGTCGGAATTACTCTTTTGGGGTTGTCAATCTCTGCCAATTTTACGAGTCGCTCGTCGGGTACAGTGATGATGCCGACATTCGGCTCGATGGTGCAGAATGGAAAGTTTGCCGACTGCGCCTTTGCGTTCGACAAACAGTTGAAAAGTGTCGATTTACCAACATTTGGCAAACCTACTATGCCACATTGTAATGCCATAAGTTTCTATCTGTATAATTCGTTTAGTATGCGTGCTAATCGTAATCCTCCCGAAAGCAACTGCTTCTCGATTACAGGTGTGTAGTAGGTGATGTAATCGTAGTAGAGTTTCGATTTATCGGGCGATACCTTGTATATCTCGGTGGCAATGGCGTGGCTCTCGTTCAGCCAATCCACTGCTTCACCCTTTGCGAGCATCTTCTTTTGTGTGTCGGTGCAGTAGCGGTTGAGTTGCTGCTCCCACTCGGTGTAGCTCCACTTGTGAGCCGCATCGACCAACTCTGTGTCCCAAAGTTTGTGCAGCTTGATATCGCGGTTGAAGAACTTTACCGTAACGTTGTTGCCGCCACGGTCGCTCAATCGTCCTGCGTGCATAGGGCAGTGAACGTCGCCTACGAGGTGAATGAGCATTTTCAAACGTGCGCTTTCCTGCTCGGCAGTGAGTTTTCCACTCTTAATCTCGGCGATGCAGAGGTTTATGGCGGTTACGACGTCGCCCTTTTCGTTCTTGGGCATTGTTTCGTAGGTGTAGCCCTCATCGACATTGGCGTAATGCCACGTCTTGGTGTAGCGATATTCGTCGGTATAACTCGCATTGTCGAGCCAATTCGCATAATATACCAGCGAGTGGTTATCCAACTTCTTTACAACCTTCTGGTATACCTCGGGTGCGAGATTGCACTCTGCGATATACGCCACAACGTCGTGTCCCTTCTGTCCCCAACCGAACGATGGCAGGACAGTGCATAGGGCAAGAATTATTGTTAGAGTCTTCTTCATAGTCAGTTTTTCGTTTTATTGGTTCATCGTGGCGAGGAACTCCTCGTTTGTGCGAGTAAGCGCCATCTGCTTTTCGAGGAACTCCATAGCCTCCACTGGAGTCATATCCGAGAGATACTTTCGTAGTACCCAAGTGCGCTGCATAATCTCGCGTGGGAGGAGCAGGTCCTCACGACGGGTGCTCGATGCTACAACATCGACAGCCGGGTAGATGCGCTTGTTGGCGATACGACGGTCGAGTTGCAACTCCATATTACCCGTGCCCTTGAACTCCTCGAAGATAACCTCGTCCATCTTTGAACCCGTTTCGATAAGGGCGGTAGCGATGATGGTGAGTGAGCCCTTCTCCTCGGTGTTACGTGCGGCACCGAAGAAGCGCTTTGGTTTGTGGAGCGCGTTTGCATCGACACCTCCCGACAATACCTTACCCGATGCGGGTTGCACAGAGTTGTAGGCTCGTGCCAAGCGTGTTATAGAGTCGAGAAGAATCACAACGTCGTGTCCGCACTCAACCATACGCTTTGCCTTCTCCAAGACCATTTCGGCAACCTTTACGTGGCGCGATGCCTGCTCGTCGAAGGTTGATGATACCACCTCTGCCTTGACGTGGCGTGCCATTTCGGTAACCTCCTCGGGACGCTCGTCAATGAGCAGAACAATCATATAGACCTCGGGGTGGTTGTCGGCTATGGCGTTGGCAAGACTCTGCAAAATCATCGTCTTACCTGTCTTGGGCTGTGCTACGATAAGGGCTCGCTGTCCCTTGCCAATAGGCGAGAAGAGATCGACAATGCGGTTGGTCATCGAGTTGTGTCCTTCGCCTGTAAGATTGAACTTCTCGCTTGGGAAGAGAGGCGTGAGGTACTCGAACTGCACTCTGTCGCGGATGAAGTTCGGCTCCAAGCCATTGACCTTTGTAACGCGTACGAGAGGGAAGTAACGCTCGCCCTCTTTTGGTGGGCGGATAATGCCCGTTACGGTATCGCCTGCCTTCAAACCAAAGAGTTTGATTTGCGATGGCGAAACGTAGATGTCATCGGGCGAATTGAGGTAGTTGTAATCTGCCGAGCGAAGGAAACCATATCCATCGGGTATAATCTCCAATACGCCCTCGCCATAGACCTCGGCCTTGAAATCATCTTTAGTGATAGGTCTTTCGACCACCTCCTCAGTCTGCGTATTTAGTGCCTCCGCCTCGGTAGGTGTAGGAGCAGACTCGCTTGGCTGTGCAACCTCTGTATTCTCGCTCTTCGGCTTGCGACCACGCTTTTTCTGCTGTGGCGCAACCTCTTCGCTATTGCTCTCCTTGACAATAGCAGGTGCAGCCGTTGCCTCTGCCGCAACTTCTGCGACCTCCTTTGGCTCTTCTATCGGCTTTACTGCCTCAATCTTCACCGAGCCAAGACGGGTACGCTTGCGCTTTGGCGACGCAGGGGCTTCTGCCTTCTCCTCACTTGGAGTGTCGGCAGATGCTATGGCAGAGATTTTCTCTAATAACTCTCTCTTTGACAACTTCTCCTCTGTGATACCGAGCACCTTTGCAATTTCGCGCAACTCGGCAACACTCTTGCCTTGAATAGCAATTAAATCTTCCATAAATATCAATTTTGCGATTTCTCATTGGTCGAACGACCAATGGTTAAACGGGCAGCATTTAAGCTAATTTCAATTCTATACCTGTCTTGTGCCTCAAATAACGATGCAAATATAGTGCTTTTATTGTGAAATCAAAATAAAATAACCCAATTTTAATTGCTTTTGTCCCGTAAAAAACATAATTTTGTGTGAAATAAACCTAATAAGTATGAAGAGAACTTTTATATTGCTGGTTGCGATATTGTCGTGCGCAGCCGTAAACGAGGCTGTGGCGTGGGGAGGTTGGGCACACAGATTTATTACATACACCGCCGATAAATATCTCGACCCCGAGGTGAAGGCGAAGGTCGATAACTATCTTGGCTCGCCAATGATTGAGCATTGCTGCTGGATGGACGATATACGTCGTCCAATTCGTCGCAAGAATCACCCCGATCACGAAAAGGCTCAGGCGTGGCGTCCTTCGTTGAGATGGCACCATATGGTTGTCGATGAGAAGTTTCGCGTGAGCGATAAACGCTCCGCAATAGGCAGTGGCGATATGTTGCCAAATTTGGAGAAATGCATAGAGAACCTGCGTAATCATCGCAATATGACTGACTCGGCAGTGGTGGTGAACCTCAAATATGTTATCCATATGATGCAGGATATGCACTGTCCGTCGCACATCTACTACACCGAGTTCCCCGACTGCTTTGAGCCGTTGGTCGAGGGTGGCAGAAAACGCGACCAAATGCGCATAGTATACGAGGGCGAAAAGACGTCGTATCACGCTGTGTGGGACGGAGAGTCGATACTTGTGCTCTATCCCGAGTTTGGCGAGGATTACGAGAAATTCCGCCAAAAGATGGATAAGTACTCTGCGCGTCAGCGTGCCAAAATTTGCAGTGGCACACTGAATGATTGGGCATCGGACGCTGGCAAGCGTTGCCGTCCTATCTACGATAAGATCCAGCCCGGCGACCATATCGACAAGAAGTTCCTCATCGGCTATCGCAAAATATCGGAGGGACAGGCTATGCGTTCCGCCTACCGTTTGGCGCACATACTTAATACAACTCTCAAATAGTACGATATGAAGAAGTTATTTTTGGTTTTGGTCGCCTCGTCGCTCCTCTGCGTGCAGGAGGCTGTCGCTTGGGGTGGCTGGGCGCACAAACTTATCGCCATCATTGCCGAGTCGCATCTTACGCCCGAGGCTAAGGCATTGACCGAAAAGTATCTCGGCTCGCCAATCTATAACCACGCAAGTTGGATGGACGAAGTGCCTGTATGGAAGAAGAACCACATTCCCGGTTGGGAGCAGACCTCGTGGTGGCATATGTGCACCGTAGACAAGGTAGGCAAAAATAGGTTCGCTTTAAGCGACAAACGAGCTTCGTCGGGCGATGGTGATTTGTATCCAAACCTTGTGCAGTGTGTCGATAACCTGAAAAACTATCGCAACCTCACCGACTCGGCAGTTGTGGTGAATTTGAAGTGTGTGGTCCATATGGTGGGCGATATGCACTGCCCGTCGCACATCTTCTACACCGAGTTCGAGGACTGTTTCCCTCGTAAAATCAATGGCAAGAAGTATCGTCGCCACGACCAAATGTACGTCTACTACAACGGCAAAAAGACAACTAACCACCGCGTGTGGGACGGACTATCAATCAAAGAGATATGGCCCGAGTATGGCTCCGACTACGAGAAGTTCTGCAAGGCCCTCGACACTGCATCGCCACGCAAGCGTGCCAAGATGTGCAAAGGCACAATAGAGGAGTGGGTGTTGCAGAATGCGAAGGATATCCGCTATATCTACGACGACATTACGCCTAACTGCAAGTTGGACCGTCAGTACTTGCTCGACAATCAAAAACTCTCGAAACAGCAGTGTCTGCGGGCCTCATATCGTTTGGCGCATATCCTGAACGAATGCTTTAAGTAGAGATAGGAGTTAATAGTTAGGAGTTAGGGGTTGAAGCCTAACTCCTTTTTCTATTTCTCCTCGATGCTTACTATCGAAATGGAGTGCGATACGGGTGCTATTTTGCGTAGCATAGCCAACCCTCCGCAGTACTTCTCGGTGGCAAGTCGTATGGCGTGCGACACCTTCGGCTGCTCGTCAATATGCTTACATTCAGCGTTGTAAGCGATTGAGAAGGACACGAATTGGCTCTTGCCCTCCACCTTCTCGGTGTCGAGTTCGCCCGACATCTCAATTTCGAGTTTCAGCAACTCTACACGCTCCTTCGAAGCGATAGATTGCGCGGTAAGACCTGCACATAGTGCGGTAGAGTAGAGCAACAACTCCTTCGGGTTGAGTTTGCTCAATTCGTGTGGCTTGGTGATGGCAAATTTACCATTGCCCTCTGCGTGGATAGTGATAGATTGAAGCATACTATTTATATATTAGTGTTACATCACACTTCTATACAAATAGTATGCAACATTTTGGGGCTATTAGCCATTAGCTTTTTACGCTTTCAGTCCTACTTGGTAGGTTCCAGAGTAATCACTGTCGGCTCGATGGTATAGACATAGTTTACCTTCGGCGTATCGCCACTCTTTTGCTCTATTGGCACTGCGATGCACTCGCCACTGCCTGCGCCACTGCGAGTTGAAGGCACGGTTACCGACGATACCAAATCAACTGTTACCCAGCCATCTCCCGTACCCGTCAGACTTATCGTCTTATCTGCTCTGATCTCGGTTTTACCATCGTGCAACATACCTCTGAACTGGTTGTAGAGAGTTGAAGAAAAATTGTATCCGTGCCCGATTGCACTTTGGTAGTGGCTCTCAGTATATTCCTTATAATCATATATCGTATTGCATTTACCCGGATTATTCCAACTACTACCAATTAGATAGGTGTATAATTCTTTGAAAAAGATAGCTCCTGTAACAGTGAAATAGCCTGTGTAATCGGTGCTTAACGGGTATGTTGTATTGTCATGATAGTATCTTCCATCACGTGTAACTTTGGTCATCGTTATGCTCGGTTTTAGGGTGAGCGATAAAACATTGGTGGAGTAGGTCGCCAACTCCACGCCTATGCCATCGCGCGACCTTATGACGATATTCAAATTGTTAAATACCAATTTACCTTTGGCATAATCTACTTGGTCGAAATCATCGAGGTAGATGTCGAAGGCGCAAAAATAGGTGTCGTCCAAATTTTCGGACACCGTAAAATAGTTATCCTTAAACTTGCCTACATCCGCCAATATCTCGTAACCGTAGTTCTTGTCGAGGCTGAGAGTTGTGCGCAACTCTATACGGTCGTGTTCGACGAATGCAAACGAGAATTTTACATCCTCTATCACGGGTCCGTTCTGATAGAATTCGGGCGTTAAGTCCTCGCACGAAAGCAGTGGCATCGCCGCCACGCATACCATTATATATATAAGAAACCTTTTCATACTCTCCCTCCTTTTAGAAACAAACACCAACACTGATGTTGCCTGCGAAGCCAATCTTTGGTGTGTAGATGCTACCCACAGCAACATTAAACCACTTCATTTTCCACATCAAGCCCATATCGATAGCCACTTTTGGCGCACTCATATCCGAAATGTAGTAAGTATCGCCCGATATGGCATCGCCATAGTACACCTTTCGCCACGATGTGCCCACACCTGCATAGAGGTGGAGTGGGCAAGCCATACGCAGCAATACACCAGCTGTCAGAGCGTTATAGCGTGAGCGTACCGGTGTGTCGTAGTAGCGCATTGCGCCGAAGCAACCATCGGTAGAGTTGATAATATCGTCCGAAGAGGTTTTTATACTCTCCATATCGCCGCCAAATACTCCTTTGGCATAGCCGCCAATCACTTTGTTGCTGCCCCAACCGACCATAAAACCGTAGGCGAGGTTGTCCGGCTCTTTGATTGTAGGCATAGCGAGGCTGAACGAAGCAAACCAACGCCCTTTGCGAGGGTCGCGCTCCGCCTTTTTCTTTTCGCGTGCCTCCTTCTTGGCAGCGGATATTTCCGCCTTTTCAGCCTTCTTGTCCTCTTTGAGTCGGAATAGAATTATCGAGCCGTCGATCTCGGCCTCCATATCGGCATAGCCCGGATGCGAAGCCTTTATGCGACGGCAGTAGGGCGTAACTCGCAACTCGAAAGTGCCACCCTGTGTCGATACAGTTGCAGCCTCCTCGTCGATAGCCTGAATCAGCACGCCCACCAAAGCCCTATCGTTGGCATCACGAACAAAGCCCTTTATCACTACGGAGTTGCTTTGTGCCGTTGCCACGAGGGCAAAGAGAACGAATAGAAATGAGGTTAAAACCTTTCTCATAATAGTTTAGCTTTTAGCCATCTAGTCATTGGCTATATTGAAAATTGTTTTTACGAGTAGGTCAATTTGTGTGGGTTAGTTTGCCCCGAAGGGCGAGGAAAATAGGGCAGAGGCACCCCCTGCCCTATGAGTGATTAGTAGGTGCGGAGCTGGAATACAATCTTATTGCAGTACAACTCGCCCTCGTGCAAGAGAATAGATGGGAACTGCGGCTGGTTGATAGCATCGGGATGTACCTGACACTCGATAGCCACACCGGCATAGTCTTCGTAGCGTGAGCCCGACTTTGTGATAGGGCAGCCACCCGACAACCAGTTGCCGGTGTAGACCATACAACCCGGTTGCGACGACAGCACCTTTACCAGACGGCCTGTCTTCTCGCAACGCAACTCGCCAACCTCGCCGAGGATATTCTTCTGCCAGCCATCAACTACAAAGTAGTGGTCGTGCCCTCTAAATAAATCGATGTGGTTGAAAATCGAGCCTATATCCTTGCCCAAACGGTTCCAATCGGTGAAATCTTGTGCTGAGCCCTTCATCGGGAGCAATTTGCCCGTAGGAATCTGCACCTCGTTAGCCTCCAACACGTACGAGGCGTTAAGCTTCAACTCGTGGTCGAAAATAGTCTCGCCACTCGCCTCGCCAGCCAAGTTCCAGTAGACGTGGTTGGTGAGGTTTACAGGCGTTGTACCATCGCTCTTTGCGAGGTAGGTGATTTCGAGGTTGTTCTCGTCGTCGAAATCGTAGATTGCCTCTACGGTCAATTCGTGCGGATAACCTTGGTCGCCATCCTCCGATACGAGCGAGAATACTACTCGGTTGGTCTCCACGCGCGACTCCCACAAGCGGTTGGCATAACCCTTCGTGCCACCGTGAAGGTGGTTTGGACCATTATTCACTTCGAGGCGATACTCCACGCCCTCAACCGTCATCTTGCCACCTGCGATGCGGTTTGCCACACGACCTACGCTCTTGCCACTTGCAGCACCATCGCCAAAGTAGCTCATAGGGTCGCGATAGCCGAGTACCACGTCGTCAATCTTGCCGTTGCGGTCAGCGTACTTCACCGACACGATAGCAGCACCCACGTTTGTGAGTTGAACCTCGCTACCGAGAGCATTTTTTAGCGTGTAGATGATTATCGCTTCGCCTTCGGGGGTTGCACCCCATACATTCTGTTCTATTGTCATATCAGTAGTAGTTTTTTGATTTTATTCGAGTGGCTTTACATTTGCCAAGAGGTAGTCGATACGTTTGAGGCACTCCTCCTTGCCGATGAATGACGTTACATCGTACATACCCGGACCTTTGCCTGCGCCCACCAGAGCCAAACGCAAAGTGTTCATAATCTGCCCCATACCGTACTCCTTCTCGGTAATCCAAGCGTGCACAATCTGCTCGGTGTTTTCCAATGAGAAGTCGTCAATCGACGCCAATACCTCACGCAACTCTGCCAAACGAGCAGGGTTGTCGCCCTTCCAATACTTCTTCAACTGCTTCTCCTCATATTCGGTAGGAGCAACGAAGAAGTAGGAGGTCAAATCCCACAAATCGCTCACGAACGTAGCACGCTCCTTCATAATGAATGCCGCCTTGCCTGCCACCTCGTCCGTAACCTCAATGCCGTGCTCGCGCAAGATAGGCTGATAAACAGCACTCAACTCCTCGGCTGTTTTGCGGTGCATATATTGCGCATTGAACCACTTCGCCTTATCGGGTTGGAAGCGTGCTCCCGCCTTCGACACACGGTCGAGCGAGAAGGCATTAATCAACTCCTGCATCGAGAATATCTCCTGCTCGGTACCCGGGTTCCAGCCAAGCAACGCCAGCATATTTATAAATGCCTCGGCAAAGTAGCCGTCCTCGCGGTAGCCGCGAGCCGTCTCGCCCGTAGTTGGCGATACCCAATGGAGTGGGAATACAGGGAATCCCATCTTGTCGCCATCGCGTTTCGATAATTTACCGCCACCCGTAGGCTTCAACAGCAACGGAAGGTGCGCAAACTCGGGCTGAGTGTCGGTCCAACCGAATGCCTTGTACAAAAGGTAGTGCAGTGGCAGCGATGGTAACCACTCCTCGCCACGAATAACGTGCGAAATCTCCATCAAATGATCATCAACGATGTTTGCCAAGTGATACGTTGGCAGTGCATCGACCGACTTGTAAAGTACTTTGTCGTCGAGTGTAGAGGTGTTTACCTCCACATCGCCACGAATCAAATCGTGCATCTTTACAACCTCGTTCTCGGGCATCTTGAAGCGGATAACCCACACATCGCCGCGAGCAATGCGCTCCTCGACCTCCTCCTTCGCAAGCGAGAGCGATGTCGGAAGGGTAGTGCGCACTTTATAGTTGTAGGCGAAGGTTTCGCCTCGACTCTCATACTCTTTGCGAAGAGCGTCCAACTCCTCGGCGCTATCGAAAGCGTAGTATGCCCAACCAGCCTCTACAAGCTGTGTGGCATATTTCAAATACAACTCGCGACGCTCACTCTGGCGATATGGAGCGTGAGGGCCGCCAACGCCGACACCCTCGTCAATCTCGATGCCGCACCATTTGAGAGACTCGATAATATAATCCTCTGCACCCGGTACGAAACGCTGCGAGTCGGTATCCTCGATACGAAGAATCATCTTACCGCCATTGCGACGGGCAAAGAGGTAGTTGTAGAGTGCAGTACGCACACCGCCGATATGAAGAGGTCCCGTAGGACTTGGCGCAAAGCGTACTCTAACTTCTCTGTTCATTCGAAAATTAACAATTAAAAATTAAAAATTAGCAAAGGGGCAATAGAGCATTTTGCACCCTATAACCCCTAATGCTCAATGTGTTATTATTTCCACAAATCGCGTGGATATACGCCCTCCTCAATCAACTTCTCGATTTTGGCTACCAACATAGGCTTATCCTCCTTGTAGGTTACGCCAAACCACTGTGCAGTGGTCGAGAGCACCTTCAAACGAGCCTCGCCCGAAGCAACCAACTTATTAACCATCAACGGAATGAAAAACTCCGCTTTGAGGTTGGTCTTAACATCGTCCGAAGCGAGGAACTCTTTGAAGCCCTCAGCCGAGTGGGCGAAGTAGTCAGGTGTGAAACCGAAGAAGTTCATCGAAACAGGAGTATTCTCCTCGAGTGGCTGGTCGTCGCCCAAGTCGTGGAATACGATAGTGCCCTCGGCGTTGCGCTCAATCTTTGTACGCTCAACCATCGAAGTCAGGAAACGATTTTCATCAACTGTGCAAACGCCACGCGATACTGTTCCATTGTCCGACAAGGTCTTGTTTACCTCGTAGCCAATCATTGCATACTCGCCCTTTGCACCCTCCAACTGCGAGAGGTACTCGCCCATTACGCGGTAAGCATCAGTGCCATAGAAGTCGTCTGAGTTGATAACTGCAAATGGCTCGTGAACAGCCGTTGCACCCATCATAACAGCGTGGTTTGTACCCCAAGGCTTCTCGCGTCCCTCCGGTACCGAGAAACCCTCTGGCAGGTAGTCCAACTCTTGGAATACGAAATCTACCTCGATGCGACCACCGAAACGCTCCGGTGCGAACATCTCCTTAAACTCCTTCTCGAAAGAGTGGCGGATAACGAATACCACCTTACCGAAACCTGCGCGGATAGCGTCATAAATCGAGTAGTCGATAATTGCCTCGCCGTTAGGACCTACTCCGTCCATCTGCTTCAACGAGCCATAGCGCGAGCCCATACCTGCGGCAAGCACCAAAAGTGTAGGTTTTACCATAATTTTAAAGTTTTTTATTGTTGAAAAAATGTAAATTTTGCCTATTGAGTATAAAATACTCACAAAGATATGTATTTTTCGCTATTCTGCAAAATAAAAACAAGGATTATTTGAGTTGATAGAGAGTAGTGATGATAAATGCAGAAAACAGCCGAAACGATGCTGCGGAGCGAGAGCAGAGTGTTTTATACGCTTAAAGCAGATGATTCCGTTATTTTTTAATTTTTAATTCTTAAATTTTAATTATTTTTTGTACCTTCGCCAAGTTAAATAGGGGCTTTCAAGATGAAATTTTGGGATAAAGTAAAGAGTTGGTTCGATAATATGGCACGCGAACGACAAATCTCGGTGCAGGATAACGGTACGGAGAGGTGGAGTGCAGAGATTTCTCCGCTGAAACTTACAGCAATAGGTGTCGGCATCATAGCGGTTGTTTTTGTTGTGTTGCTGTTGCTTGTCGCCTACACTCCGCTGCTTGATTTGCTCCCAGGATATCGTACCAGCGCCACCAAAGCGCGTGAAATGCTTATACGCAATATCGTGCGCACCGACTCGTTGGAGCGAAGGCTGAACGAAATGCTTATCTACAACGAAAACCGAATACTTGTCGTTGGAGGTAAAACCCCGGCTATGCAGTCGTCAAAGAACGATTCGTTGCAACACTACAAAGAGTATGTGGCCCCCTCGAAGGAGGATTCGCTGCTTAGGCGCAAAATGGAGAATGATGAGCGTTATCGCCCTCGCAAATCGACTGCCGAGGCGAAAAATGACTAACTGATAAATGATGAAAAACGCACTTTCGATACTTGGCTCGACGGGCTCTATAGGAGTCCAGACACTCGATATTGTTCGGGAAAATCCCGACCGCTTCGAGGTGGTGTCGCTTACAGCACATCGCAATTGGCAGAAGTTGGCGGAGCAGGCAATAGCCTTTGATGTCGATACCGTTGTTATTGGCGATGAGCAGTACTATAAACCGTTATGCGAGGCGTTGTCGAAGTACCCGATAAAGGTATTTGCGGGCGACGACTCTATTGCCGCTGTTGCATCGGCGAGTAACTGCGATACGGTGGTAAATGCCTTGGTTGGCTATGCAGGTTTGGTGCCTACGGCTCGCGCTATCGAGGCTCACAAACGTATAGCCCTTGCCAACAAGGAGACCTTGGTTGTGGGCGGAGCGACAATTATGCCTATGGCGATTGCCAATAAAGCTCCGATATTGCCGATAGACTCGGAGCACTCGGCTATATTTCAGTGCCTTATAGGCGAACACTCACCACTGCGACGCCTCATCATCACTTGTAGTGGAGGTGCATTACGAAATGTGCCGAAGGAGCAGTTGGCGGAGATAACCGCCGAGCAGGCTCTGCGCCACCCTCGTTGGGATATGGGTGCGAAGATAACCATCGACTCGGCGACGTTGGTGAATAAGGGCTTCGAGGTTATCGAGGCGCATTGGTTGTTCGGTACTCCTGCCGAGAAGATTGATGTTGTGATTCACCCCGAGTCGATTATTCACTCGATGGTGGAGTTCGAGGACGGCTCGATAAAGGCTCAAATGGGCGAGCCCGATATGCGTACCCCGATAAGTATTGCGCTGATGTACCCTGAACGTGCAGTGCGCGATGTTGCACCTTTCGATTTTGTGAAGAACTCGTCGCTGACCTTCTGCGAGGTGGATAATGAGCGTTTTCCTGCCCTCGGTATTGCCTACGACTGCTTGTGTCGTGGAGGTTCGTCGGCAGCCACAATGAATGGCGCAAACGAGGTCGCTGTGGCAGCATTTTTGGCGGGTAAGTGTCGCTACACCGATATCGTCGGAGCGATAGAGTATGCCCTCTCAAAGGCTGAGTATATAGCTTCGCCATCGCTTACCGACTACGCAGCGATTGATGCCGAGTCGAGAGCCTTGGCGCGAGAGTTTTTGAAATTATAACAGAAAAGCAATATGGAGATTTTAATTAAGGTTTTACAGTTTTTTATGAGCCTCACCCTGTTGGTGGCGGTTCACGAATTCGGACACTTTATTGTGGCGCGAATTTTTAAAATCCGTGTCGAAAAGTTCTATATCTTCTTTGATGCCGGCTTCTCGCTTTGGAAGAAGAAGTGGGGCGACACGGAGTATGGCTTGGGTTGGTTGCCTCTTGGTGGCTACTGCAAAATTGCGGGAATGGTCGATGAGAGTATGGATAAGGAGCAGATGGCTCAACCGCCACAACCTTGGGAGTATCGTGCAAAACCTGCTTGGCAACGCTTTTTGGTACTGATTGCAGGCGTAACGATGAATGTTGTCTTGGCGTTCTTTATCTATTGCGGTATTTCGTTCTCGTACGGCTCTCAGTACCTCTCGAACGAGGATATGATCTATGGCTACGAGTTTAGCGAGAGTGCCGAGGCGCTGGGCTTCAAAGATGGCGACCGCATCGTAACCATCGGTGGCGATAAAGTTGAGAATGTAAGCTCTATACTTCCGAAAATTCTCCTTGCAAAGGAGGATTGCAAGGTGGAGGTTGTTCGCGACGGTGCGGAGCACGTCTTCACCCTCGATAATGAGGTTCTGAACGCCTTGCGCAAGGATAATGCCTTTGAGAAGGAGCAATTCTATGCGCCGCTCGTTCCGTTTGTTGTGGATAGCGTGGCTTCGCCTACGGCTGTGGCTGCGGGCTTGCAGAAGGGCGACCGCATTGTTGGTCTTGGCGAGGAGTCGCTTCCATATTTCAACCACTACGCCGAGCGACTCTCGAAGGTTGCAGGCTCGAATGTGGAGTTGAAGGTGGTGCGTGGCGCAGATACATTGGCTTTGACCGTGCCGGTCAGTGCCGAGGGTATGCTGGGCGTTGTTGTTGAGAACTTCTTCAAGGTTCGCACCGAGGAGTATGGCTTCTTCGAGTCTATACCTGCGGGCGCCCGCTTGACGGCAAGATCAATCAAAAACTATTGGGATCAGTTGGTGCTTATTGTAAAGCCCGATACAGGACTTTATAAGCACGTCGGTGGCTTTATTGCTATCGGTAATATCTTCCCATCGGAGTGGGATTGGCATCAGTTCTGGTCGATGACGGCATTCCTCTCGATTATTCTCGCCATTATGAACATTATCCCTATCCCGGGACTCGATGGCGGACATATGATGTTCACCTTCTGGGAGATGATTACGGGCCGCAAGGTCAGCGAGCGAGTTTTGGAGATTGCACAGTATATCGGTATGGCGTTGATTTTGGCCCTTGTCATCTTCGCCAACGGAAATGATATTTATAAGCTGTTTAAATAGAGCCGTTAAGGAGGTTAGAGGCATTATAGAGAGCCGAGCAGTATTTCGCTCGGCTCTTTTGCTTTTAGCCATTGGCTTTTTCGTGAGATTAAAGAATTTAGGGAGTTTAGCGATATGCTATTCTCCCTAATCTCATTAAATTCCTTACACTCCCTACTGCTGGGTATCGTTTTCGATACCTATGACTGCGTGGGGGGGGTGTTCTCTCTTGTCTGCCGGGTATCGTTTTCGATACCTGCGTTTGTGTGGAGTGTGCTTCTCTTGTGGGGTGGGTATCGTTTTCAATACCCGTGTTTGTGCGGTGCCCCCCCCCTTGTGTGATGGGTATCGTTTTCGATACCTGCGTTTGTGTGGGTGCGTTCTTCTTGCGTGCCGGGTATCGTTTTCGATACCTGTGTTTGTGTGGGTGCGTTCTTCTTGCGTGCCGGGTATCGTTTTAGATACCCGTGGTTGTGGCGGTGTTCCCCTTGTGTCGTGGGTATCGTTTTCGATACCCAATAATATGTTATTACCAATATTCGACCTCGTGTACCGTGTGTTTTTTCAATTCTTTTAACCGTTTGTTGGCATTTTTGTTCATTGGATTTTTCGGAAAAACACCATAATGCTCTGCATGCTCCACACATTGCTGATATTCTATAACCTTCTTGTCTGATGGATCTGTAATCCATTTTTTTTCAAGTGATGCTCCACATATCGGACATATCAATTTTGCTAAAAAATCATTTTTGCTTTGATTAGAATAATCCCTAGGGAACACACCGAAGTACTCTTTATGATTAGGGCATCGATGATATCCATCAATAACTATTCTTTCATCACGACTAACTATTGTAAGCGGATTATCCAATGTGATATACTCAAGGGTGTGTCTACATGTAGGACAGAAGAACTTTGGCTCTCCGCTATCAAGATGCATCTTATGCTGCTTTATTAATCCCGAAATGTAATCTCCTAATGGTATGTTTGAGTCGATTTTGCGCTGAAATTGGGATTCGGCACAGCATACTCCGCATTTTTTGCATATATAGAAGCCGTTAGAACATCGTTGAGTTTCACGACTGTCAATGATTCCTCCGCAGAATTCTTGGAAACAATGAGTTAAATATATCTTGTCATTATTTGTACAACCTATATTGGAGCAATGAAAATATACAACTCTACGAGCGTTGTAACCGTTGTCCGATTTATCTTTTAATGGTTCTATCATCATATTGCAGGATTTACATTGTAAATGCTTGCGGAATACTAATCTTTTAAGCCAATTGTATCCACTATAAGATTGTTGTAGTAGACAGTCGTCACCATTGTTGATAATTTTCAACATATCATATAATGTATACTCGGCGTAGTTGTCATGAGAGTGCAATCCTTTACAGAAAACACTTGAACCTCCACACCAAAAGCAGTGACCAAAATGTGGATACATCCATTTTTTACCTTCACAAAAATGAATCTCATCCTTTCTGCCTTCGTTGAAACTTTCGCTATAACACATTAACGCAATAAAAGGTCGCTCCTCTCCTGTTTGAGCGTATTTGTGGTATAAATACTTTATCTCTATTAGATGTTGTTCTTTATATTTGCGCCCTATAACAGAATTTCTCAAGAAATCAACCACTTCATCTATTGATGATGCGGGTATTGACCATATTTTTGTATCTGGATTGTATTTTCTTCCCGAGATACATTTTAGTCTAGTAACAGAAATATTAAATCTTATATATTCAATGTTTTCGTTATAGATCAATTCGCTCGACTTATCTTCATTTATTTTAAGTGTGGCAATTGGCGCATTACCATAGACATTGATATCATCTGGTTTCTTTCTTATATGAGTAAATCCAGTGCATGTATCAAATAGCGGGCTATTCGCAAATTTATTGAATAGGATCTCAAATTCATCAACCTTGTACGCCTCGTATATATTACGAATGGTATTATATATTTCCCAAACATAAGGAAGGCGCTTGTTTTCTAAAACAGATAGCAGACATTGGGTTAATATATATACATCTATCTCTAAGTTATTGCGATTGCTAACAATGGTTGATAGTTGAGGTATGGTGATAGAGGCAAAACCCAAGCGATGTGCCTCTAATACTTTTCGCATAAACAGGATTTGCCTGCTATGAATGAGCTGAGATACAAGACCATACCATTGATTGTCGAAACCATCAAAATTGTCACTTTCTAACCATTGTTTTATTTTGTCTACCATATCTACTAGTATATTGGGTGTTTTACGAAATATTCTATACGATTTCTTTTAGATATATTATCTCCTACTTCATCAATAATGTTCTTTACGCCAAGAACAAAAGCTGTACTCTCATAGTCATCCCATGTCTCACATTTAAAAAGAATAGAATTTTCTATAAATCTTTTAATGCGATTGATATTATCTTCATCGTTTTTAACAGCAGGAAGCCCGTAGTCATTTCTAAAATAAAACCAAACCTTATTTTTAGTTATGCCATTTTTGTCGGTGATTGAGAATACCAGGTTAGAATCAGCCTCCCATTTGTAATTGCTTTTTACTTTGTATCCGTTTTTAACTGTTCGATGTATTTCCCAATTACCGATCTTGATATCTTCTGCAAAATAATAATCCATATCCATACAGATGTAAGAATATATCGTGTTACTTATCAATATCTCCATTTTTATTTTCTCTTTTTGCCCACCAACCCCGAATGTGCGGTTATAATATAAAGAAAGTGTGAGGCTGATTTCGTTTGTTAAGTAGAAGGTTGTGGCTAACCCGAAACAAATAAACGATACGATACCCCACACCTGTATATAGCAACATATCGGCGTAGGATACACCAATCACATATATACAAGAAATGAGCGTTGTTCGTTGTCCTTGTTTCGTTGAAAATTGCCACATTCTCTACTATGGACCGCGCGAAAAACACTTTCTATATGTCTGCAATCCAAGGACTGCACCACAAATTTAGAAATTATTTTCGAGAGTTGCAAAGTTGCGATAGTAAAATAGTGGTTATTAGTGGGAGTTAGGGACTGTTAGCGGAAATTAGAGTGGCACACCACTAATTACCCCTAACAATCTTTAACAACCTCTTGTAAAATTGCGCCACAAAAAAAGTTTTCCGTTTTCCGTTTTCCGTTTTCCGTTTTTTGCTAACTTTGCAAAAGTAAAAGCGCCAATGGCTAATGGCTAACGGCAAAAAGCAAAAGATTATGGCAGAGGCAAAGAAAGCATACGTTTGTCGTGAGTGTGGTTACGATGCGCCGAAGTGGCTCGGAAAGTGCCCCGCTTGCGGAATGTGGGACACCTTCGATGAACTTGTAGTGGCAAAGAAGGGCAGTTCGGTGGCTGCGGCGGTTACGTCGTCGGCAGTACCGAAGGCGAAGCCACAGAAGGTGCAAGATATCAAAACGGGCGAAACCAAGCGCATAGACATTGGTCAGAGCGAGGTCAATCGTGTGTTGGGTGGTGGCTTGGTGCCGGGCTCGATTATCCTCGTGGGCGGCGAGCCGGGTATCGGAAAATCGACACTCGCCCTGCAACTTGCATTGGCGGACAATGGCTTGCGCACGCTCTATGTGTCGGGCGAGGAGTCGGCAGAGCAGATTAAGATGCGTGCCGAGCGACTCGGTATTCACAACGAGGAGTGCGTGGTCTACACCGAAACGCTACTCGAAAATATCATTGCGCAGTGCGAGGCAATAAAGCCCGATATGGTGGTTGTCGATTCTATTCAGACCATTTATACCGATTTGGTTGATGCATCGGCGGGCAGTGTGTCGCAGATTCGTGAGTGCGCATCTACGCTGCTGAAATACGCAAAGGGCAGCGGTACGCCCGTATTTATAATAGGTCATATCACGAAGGAGGGCACTATTGCAGGTCCGAAGGTGTTGGAACATATCGTAGATGTTGTGTTGCAGTTTGAGGGCGACGGAAACAATACCTACCGCATTTTGCGAGGTATTAAAAACCGATTCGGAGCGACCTTCGAGATTGGTGTGTTCGAGATGCTCGAAAAGGGTTTGCGCTCGGTCGAAAACCCTTCGGAGGTGCTTCTATCGCACTACGACGAACCATTATCGGGTATTTCTGTGGCAGCAACCGTAGATGGTGTGCGTCCGTATCTGTTGGAGGTGCAGGCGTTGGTCGGCACAGCGGCGTATGGCACACCGCAACGTAATGCTACGGGTTACGACTCACGCCGTATGAATATGCTCTTGGCGATATTGGAGAAGCGCGTAGGATTGAAGATGTTCCAGAAGGATGTATTCCTGAACTTTGCCGGCGGCTTTAAGGTGTCGGATACGGGCTTGGACTTGGCTGTTGTGGCGGCGGTGCTGTCGTCCTATTTTGACCGCCCTATAAACGACGGCTTGGCTTTGGCTGGCGAGATTGGTCTTTCGGGAGAGGTGCGTCCTGCACCACGCACAGAGCAACGCATTAGCGAGGCGGCACGATTGGGCTTTAAGAAAATCGTGGTTTCGGGCTACGCGTCATTGCCGAGCAAGAAGATAAAGGGCATCGAAATCGCCCGAATAAATACAGTTGGCGAATTGGCTCGCCATCTATTCTCCGCTAACGAGGAGTAACGATACACACCTATATAATAAAGCCACCGTGTTGAAGCGGTGGCTTATTTGATAACTATAAATACTTATTTATTATAGGTAACGCTTTTATTGTCTTCTGCATACACCACGAAACAATAACGCTAATAATCACCGTAAATATAAAGATTATAAAACCGTAAGCTAATTGAGGTAATTGCCTACTTGGTATTACGCGCAATAGCAATTGAAATATAAGAGGGTGTGTCAAGTATATAAAAAGAGATAAATTCCCTATACCTTTCAGCCATCCTAGATATTTCTCACTAAATTCTATAATACTCCACAATGTAAAGAATGCCACAAATGGCATAAATGGGTGAATAAATTCCTTTGTAGCATCTACAAACATCAAAACACTACATACTATAAAAAGAAGTACGATCAAAGTTCGAAGCGAATTTTTTGCTGGCAGTGTTAGTTGCGATGCAACTATGCCAAGTGCAGCAAAGAATATACCTTGAATTATCGCAATGTAGTTTGTGTAGGCGTGGAATGCAAAAAATGCAACGATGCCGATTGACGCAAAAATCATTGCTATTCGGCTTGGTTTATTAGCTATGGTGTAGGCATCTCGAACAAGCATAGCGAAGAAGAATGCCGGCATAAACCACAAATACATATAGCCGGTTACGCTTTTTAGTAATGTGTGTCCACCAAGAAAGAATGCTTTAACAGCCTCTATTGGAGAGAATGTAGTATCAAATAGCAAATTATAAAATACTATTTGAACAACGAAGAACACGAAATACCAAAACCATATTTTTCCACTACGCTTGGCAGTGTTATGCCACGAAACTTTCGAAGTATAGAACCAAGGGAGAATGAAAAATATTAGTACATGGAATGAATATAGGTAATAGAAAAGTCCCGGTATGTGGTTAGTTAAGACCGAGTTATGTCCTAATACAATCAATATAGCAAGAATTCCCTTCATAATTTCGGAAGTATCTCGTGAAATAGACGAAATCCCCCCCCCGAAGAACTTTGCTAACATATTGTTTTTCATTTATCTATCCATTATTGTAATGATGCAAGAAGTGGTACTTCTTGCATCGTAACCTTTGTTAATATTGTTCCTTCTCGTTAGGGAAATCGCACGATTTGACATCTTCGACGTAGTGCGAAATTGCCTCGCTCATAACCGTATATAGGTCGGCATAACGGCGTAAAAAACGTGGCGAAAAGCCCTTATTTATGCCGAGCATATCGTGTACAACAAGCACTTGTCCGTCGGTTGCACCACCTGCACCGATACCGATTGTAGGAATGGACAACTCTTTCGATACTCGTTCTGCCAATGTTGCAGGAATCTTCTCCAAAACAATGGCAAAACAGCCTACCTCCTCCAATAACTTTGCATCGCGCACCAACTTTTCAGCCTCTGCTTCCTCCTTTGCTCGAACACTGTATGTGCCGAACTTGTGGATTGATTGCGGAGTCAGTCCAAGGTGTCCCATCACCGGAATACCTGCCGTCAGAATACGCTTTATGGAGTCGAGAATCTCCTCGCCACCCTCCATCTTTACGGCGTCGGCTCCGGTCTCCTTCATAATGCGGATTGCCGAGTCGAGAGCTGCTTGCGAGTCGCCCTGATATGTTCCGAATGGCATATCGCATACAACTAATGCCCTCTGTACGGCACGTACAACAGACGCAGCGTGATAAATCATTTGGTCGAGTGTGATGGGTAGGGTAGTCTCCCAACCTGCCATAACATTTGCAGCCGAGTCGCCCACGAGGATTACATCCACGCCAGCGCCATCAACAATTTTTGCCATCGAATAGTCGTAAGAGGTGAGCATTGATATCTTCTCGCCTCTATCCTTCATCTCTTTGAGTCGTAGTGTGGTAACGGCTCTAACTTTACTCTCTACTGACATAATGCTCCTCTGTTAAACGTGACGCAAAATCTCGTCCAAGCCATTGAAGTGATTTTTATAATCCTCCAACGAGCGCTTTATCACTTCGTAAGCCTCCTCGCGACCAAAGATATCGGTGATCTCTACCTTCTTCTTTTGTGGCTCCGAATCGGGCATATCCTTATAGGTGAGGAAGTAGTGTTTTAAACGATTGATAACCCCCTTTGGCAACTCCGATATATCGTTGTAGTCGCTATATGTTACGTCGTGGCGTAATACGGCAATAATTTTGTCGTCAGCCTCATTGCCGTCCAACATACGAAATCCACCGATAGGGCGAACATTTACAATGATGTCGCCGTGGGCAATATCGCGCTCGGTCAATACGCAGATATCGAGCGGGTCGCCGTCGCCTACAATCTCGGTGCGACCACTCTGCTGCATACAGTACTCCGCGACACTCTCGCCGCAAAAGCTCTGCGGAACAAAGCCATAGAGTGCAGGAATAACATTTGAGTATTTCTGCGGGCGGTCTATTTTCAAATAGCCACTAACCTTATCCAACTCATATTTTACGGTATCGGTCGGTACCATTTCGATAAATGCGGTAATTACCTCGGGAGCCTTCTCTCCCACCTCAATACCGTGCCAAGGGTGCGACTTATATCGCAGTCCCATCAACCTTGCAATAGGATCATTGATTTTGTTTCCCATAATATAGTTTGTTTATGTTGTTACTCTATTGTGCCTTATGCAACGCATAAGTCATATCTGTTCCTTCGGTGATTTTCGAGCATTTATATACATTGCCCTTGCGGTCGGTTGCTCGAACTTCAACCTTTGCATTCTTGTCTTTAAGTTGATACTTCCACATCTGGTAGCAGTGCTTGTAGTACAAGCCGCCATTATTCATTCCGAGGTGGCCACAGAGTACTCCCGTTGCCCAGAACTCCTGTCCGCACTCCACGCCTACTGGCGGGCGCTTAGGGTCGTTATAGGTGAAACTACCGATAAGATCTTCGTATGCCACCGAGAAGTGGTACTTGGACAAACTTGTCATATTACCCGAATATACGCCGTCCTCGTAGACCTCAACTTTCCACGCTGTGTCGGAGTTGAAGACGTTTGCAAGGAGAATATCTTCGTCGTAACCGAACTGATAGTAGCCCTTTGTGCCATTCTTGTTAGGGTCGTCGGCTGGAATTGCCGCGCCCGTAATGGCGTTACCGCGATAGAGTCGTATCTGGTAGTCGCGAGAATCCATACCTTCGGCATAGCTCTTCCAATACCAATCTTTGATGGTGTTGCCGTCGAAATGGTATACTTCGTAGCCGTTAGGTACTCCGTCGCCATTGATGTTACTTGTCCAGCTTGCGCCATCTACTGCTGCTTGTGCGTGCTCGTAAATCTTGTGCTGAGAGCCGCTTGCTAATGTATGGTCGTAGTTACGCATATAGTGAAGGTGTCCCGACAATACGTGAGCCTCGGCAAACTCGTCGAGTAGAGAGAGCACCTCCTGACGATAGGTGCCGTCGCCGAGAGTTCCGTTGTTATAGAGCGGGATATGAACGCATAATACCACTGCCTTATTCTTAGGTACAACCGCCAAATCGGCCTTTAACCACTCGTATTGCTCCTGCGTGAAGGCGGTCTTGTAGATCGAAGCGTCGTCGCCCTGCAACCACTGAATATCACGCATACCGACAATGTGCGCATCGCCTCTGTTGAATGAGTAGTTGATTGGTCCAAACGTCTTTTCGAACATTCGCTGAATGTTCAAGTTCAATTCGCGATTATCCTTGCCATAGACAGGGTGTTTAGCTGTCATATAGCAGTTGTCGTGGTTGCCCATAACTTGGAATACAGGCATACCCATCTTGTCGGCGTGCATAGCATCGCGCATAGCAGGCAAAATGGTGTTTGTCAAATCGGTAGAGCCCATCGAAATAACATCGCCCAAGGTGATGCCATAGCAAGGTTTGCCTATATTTTGGATATGGGCACTCACCTCCGGAGCAACCTCTGTCGAGAAGCGATCTATGTGGGTTGTTCTGCTCACTTGCGGGTCGGCAAAACCAAAGAGCATAAACTCGGTCTCCTTGCCACCCGGCAATCGCTCCAACGTAAAGTCGAATCTGTCGTTGAATCCCGGGTAACTCTTGAAGAAACAAGGCATACCATATTTGTTGAGTGGAACTTGATACTCTTCCGGAATAGATATATATACGTACCACGCATCTTGTGAGATATCCATTTCGTAGTAACCGACTTCGTCGGTCGTAACAACCGAGAAGCCGTCGCTTACTGCAACACCCTTAATCGGTGTGCCGTCCTTTTCGCGAACGCAACCGCGAATGGTGGTGTAGTAGTGGCGGAAAGAGTCCTCCTCAACAGGCATTGGCTGCAATGTTCCCTTTGCGCTCTGCTCGAATGTTATGGTTTGCTGCTCGTGTAGAGAGTTTGGCTTTATGGTGTTGGCGTGCCACTTCATCTGCATTGGCGAACCCTTCTCCGGAATAAATGTAACCCAGCAAGTGCCGAGATTTGTGGCCGGTACGGCAATGTTAAAAACATTAACCTCCTCGGTCGAGAGAGTATACCCTTCGGGCAGATAGTAGGTAATGGTTTCTGACGAATTAGCCGTAGGTGTGATGTTGTTTGTTGGAACGTATACCGAAAACTCGCCAGCCAAACGCTTGCCGCTTTCGGAGGTTACGGTAATGCTCTTGATGTGTATGCCCTCCGCTTTTGCAGCCATCTTCAGGCGTAGTACTCCGCTGAGAGCCGTGAGCGAGATGTTCTCTTGCTCCTCCTTAGCATAACCACACAACGGAATACTACCCGCCGAGAATGAATTCTTAACATAGTACTGCTCGGCTTGGAAGTGAATTTTCGCATTTTCTCCTTCAACCACGGCATCGTGTGGATAGAGAATGCTGCAAGGATATTTGATTTCGTTCTCGCCAAACGAGAATGTTGCCTTCTGTGTCGATGCACTTATCTCAATCGATTCCGAAACAATTCCGTTTGCAGAGATTTTATCCTCGTCAGTCCATACAATCGGATACTTGTCGCCATACGCATTACCCAACGAAATACGGGTAATGGAGGGCAATAACACCGTAAGTTTGCTATCAATCGGCTGAGGCGGTTGGCTTACGCTTTGGTCTTCGACACGACAAGATGCGCAGAGGGTAGTTGCGGCAAGAATTGTGAGTAAAAGTCGTTTCATTATGTTATATAACTTTAATTTTTAGGTTTTTTGCCGATAGTGTTATCGCGATAGTCAATAAATCTATCTGAAGTATATCGGTTACCGAATGGATCAATTGCTGTAACCGAAACCTTTGCATTAGGGTTCTTTAATTTGTATTGATAGAGGTGGTATGTTCTCACCCAGCTACCATTCGAGCCTACGCGGTTGAGTTCGCCTACCTGAATACCAACTGCCCACATATCGTACGCTCCAACTGAGCCTTCCTTGATTCGACGAGGGTCGTCCATTGTGTAATTACCAATCATCTTATCGAAGGTGTAAGTGCCATCAACAAGTTTCATCTCGCCTGTCTTAACATCGTCCTCATAGACCTCGATAGTCCAATTCTTGTCGGCCATAAAGACATTTGCCAATATCACATCGTCGCCAAAGTTGTATGAGTAGTAGCCTGTTCCGTTTGTTCCGCTTTTCGACTGGCGTGGAGCACCCGTGATGGCACTACCACGGTAGAGTCGCATCTGGTCTTGGCGGGTATTCATACCCTCGTGATAGCCCATATAGTACCAATCGGTGAATGTGTTACCCTCGCCTATAAATACTCCGTAGCCATTTGGCGTACCATCGCCACAGATGTTCGATGACCACCACGTTCCGCATACGGTACCCATATTATGTTCGTAAATGTTGTATGTGGTGTGGATATAGTTGCGTTGGTAGTGAGTGTGTCCCGAGATGACGTGTGCCTCCTTAAACTCATTGAGAAGTTGATGAACCTCCTTAACATAGTGTCCGTTCTCGCCACTCTTTGCTGCACTGCCGAATAGCGGAATATGAACGCACAATACCACCATCTTATCTTTTGGTACAACTGCCAAATCCTGCTTTAACCACTCGTACTGCTCTTTGAGGAAACCGGTTTGGTAGTTACGGGTTGTCCAATTGGTGGTGTAGTAGATGTCGCGCATACCTACTATATGTACGTCGCCACGGTTGAAAGAGTAGTTTATTGGACCAAAGGTGCTCTCGAACTCTCGCTGTGCTTTGATATTGGTGGTGCTGTTCTGTGCATCAGGTACAAGTGGGTTATTTCCACCGAAGTAGTTGCAGTCGTGGTTACCCATAACCTGGAAGATAGGGAAACCTACGGTGCTTGGACGCATAGCCTCGCGCATCTTCTCCATATATTGGGTTGCGTCGCCACGAGTGGTAGGGTCGAAATGGTCATCATCGGATGTACCTGTCGAAATCACATCGCCCAAAGTGATGCCATACACAGGCATCTCTGCCGACAACTCCTTCGCGTATGCCTTAATGGCAGGAATAGCCTCATTAGTAAATCTATTCAAACCCGAACTCGACGAAACCTGAGGGTCGGCAAAGGTCAAAAGCGCAAACTTCTCCTCCTTTTTTCCGTCGGGACGGAGTTTTAACTCGAAGTTGTACTCTTTGGTATCTTTTGTAATACGGGTGTAGAATTTAGGGCCGTGGACAAACTTTACAACCTCGCAGTTTGCCGGAATAGAGTAGAATACGTACCACGCATCGGTGCTTGGCTTAATCATATATAATCCGTCCTTGTCGGTTGTAACCACCGAGAAACCATCGCTGACAGCAACATCGCCGATAGGTTTGCCTGTCGCCTTATCATAGGTGTAGCCATAGATGTATCCATCGGGAACGTTGAGCTGGCGAACAATTTTGAGATTATCGACACATACCTGCTTCACGGCAGCATAGGTCGTAATTTCACAGTAGCAGTCGGAGGTAGCGCCCTCTACTGTAAGCGAGAAGTTGCTCCAAGATGGTCTGCCATCAATGCCTTTAAGGTTGAAATCTTTGCTTTTGAGTGTTGTGCCGTCGCCCTTCAAAATCGAAAGATTAATCTTTCCTCCGCTAGCGCTTAATGTGTTCGAGAAGATGGCTGCACTGAAACTAATCTCGATATTGACGGTCTCATCATTAAGTGCCGAAAATGTAGGGGTTTTGAGCTTTCCGACACCACTTGCTGTGCCGAGCTTCACATAGCCGGGCATAACATAAACTTTGTCGCCCTTTGGCCAGCCCTCGAAGCCCATCAATTTGAGCATTGAAGCCTTGTAGTCGAACAAATATCCACCATTTTCGTTGATGTCATCGGTTACGTACGAGTCCTCAATAGCGTCCGAAAAACTCTCTATATCATAGGTTCTGTGGGAGATATCGTCTGATAAGATCACACCTTGCGCCAAATTGATGTAGTCGTAACCCCAGAAGAGATTGTCGAAATTTTGTGATACGACCTCGCTACGTACGTGTGTTGCCGAGAGCGATACCTCGAATGGGTTGGATTTGTAACCCGTTGCGGTATTCTCCACGACGATATGGTATGGGCGGCTTGTGTCGAGGTAGGGGATAGTAAATCGTTTATTCGCCTGCTCGTCGAATGTCAGTTTGTACTTCTGATACAGATTTTTGCAGTCTGCATCGGTGTAGACCGATACGGTGTAATCCTTGTTATCACCCTTGTCGTCTATCCACGATATTGATACGCCTGTCGAGGAGGCCGCAATCTGTGATATTTGTACACTGATTTTGTTTGTTGTGGTGATGTTGTGCTCTTTTACAGTACAAGCAGCGGAGAGGATTGAAATTGTGGCCACGAGGGTAGCCCAAAAACCTAAATTTGGTTTCATAAGTAGTAGTTGAATTTTATAATTTTATTATAACAGCTACAAAATTACTCTTTTTTTGCTATATTTGCAAAGTTTTAAGCGATAATTTATAACATACGATATGAAAAACGCATATGTGTTTCCGGGACAAGGTGCCCAATATAGCGGAATGGGTAAGGAGCTCTACGAAAATAACGAAGAGGCTCGAGCGTTGTTTGAACGTGCAAATGAGATTCTCGGCTTCCGTATAACCGATGTGATGTTCGAGGGTACAAGCGAAGATTTGCGCCAAACAAAGGTTACGCAGCCTGCTGTTTTCCTCCATTCGGTGATACTTGCAAAAGTGCTTGGTGTAGAGCCTCTGGCGGTTGCAGGACACTCTCTCGGCGAGTTTTCTGCATTGGTTGTTGCAGGCGCATTATCGTTTGAAGAGGGTTTGCAGCTTGTTGCCAGACGCGCAATGGCAATGCAACGCGCTTGCGAAGTGGAACAAGGTGCTATGGCAGCGGTTTTGCGTTTGCCCGATGTTACAATCGAGCAGATTTGCGAAAGCGTTGAAGGCGTGGTTGTTGCGGCAAATTATAACTGTCCCGGACAGCTCGTTATCTCGGGCGCAGTCGATGCCGTCAATGAGGCTTGTGAGAAGATGAAAGAGGCAGGGGCTCGTCGTGCGTTGGTGTTACCCGTCGGCGGAGCTTTCCATTCGCCACTTATGGAGCCTGCCCGCAAGGAGTTGGCTGAGGCTATCGAACAAGCCGACTTTAAAACTCCTATATGTCCGATCTATCAAAATGTAGATGCGCTACCTCACACTCTACCTGAGGAGATTAAGTCGAATTTAATTGCACAACTCACGGCTCCTGTGCGCTGGACACATATAGTAGAGAATATGGTGGCAGATGGTGTGAAAAACTTTGTGGAACTCGGTCCGGGCGAGGTTTTGAAGGGGCTTATTTCGAAAATATCGGCCGATGTGTCGGTCGAAAGCAAAGGTACTTTTTGAAAAATATGAATATCTTTTGAAAAAATTTTAACAAAGGCGATGTTTCTTCGCCTTTTTTTATTATCTTTGCATTAGGTTAGTTAAAAAATAGCAGAATGCAATGAGCTCTTTAATCGATTTTTTCAATAATCAGACAGCGGATAAAGGATTGTCGCACAAGAACAATCTTATCAAGCGAAACATTATAGCATATATGGTTACCAACGGTGAGGTAACACTTGCCGAACTTACCAAGGAGCTGAAAATTAGTATTCCTACGATGACGAAACTTGTTCAGGAGTTGGTCGATGAGGATATTGTTTCGGATTTGGGTAAGGTCGAAACCTCTGGTGGCCGTCGTCCGAATGTCTACGGATTGACCTGTTCGACGCTCTATTTTGCAGGCGTACACGTGGGCCGCGACAGAATGACCTGCGTTATTACCGATATGCAGAATAATCTTGTCTATGAGGTCGATTATGATGATTTTGAATTGACAGACAGGGAACAGTGTCTTGAAACTATATGTGTGAATATAAATAAGTTCCTCGACGAGTGCGGCTTCGAGCGTTCGAAGATTCTCGGACTCGGAGTCTGTATAGTAGGCCGTGTGAATACCTCGGAGGGGCGTTCATTCCACTACTTCACATCGCTCGACGACTCGTTGCGTGAGGTCATCGAAAGTAGGGTAGGCTTGCGCGTTCTTGTTGAGAATGACACGCGTGCCCGTTGCTATGCCGAGTATCATTTTTCTCGCTCAAAGACAGAGAGTAACGTGATTTATCTCCACCTCGGTTTAGGTGTGGCGATTGGTATTGTGAGCGACGGTAAACTCTACTATGGCAAGAATGGTTTTGCAGGCGAGTTTGGTCATATTCCGTTCTTCGACAACGAGAAAATCTGCTTCTGCGGTAAGAAGGGTTGTCTCGAAACGGAGGTGTCGGGTATTGCAATTGAGGAGAAGATGAATGACTTGGTACGCAATGGCGCAAATACCATTCTCCGCAAACGCTACGAGGCGAAGGAGCAGATACATATCAACGATATCGTGAATGCGGCTTGCAACGACGATAACCTCTCTATCGAACTTATCGAGGAGGCTGGTGAGAAGGTCGGCAAGGCGGTGGCTTTCCTTATCAATATCTTTAATCCTGAGAGTGTAATTGTTGGAGGTAACTTGGCGGCTGCGGGAGATTATATAATGCTTCCGTTGAAGTCTGCAACTAACAAGTATTCATTGAGTTTGGTCTATAAAGATACAAAATTCCGAGTATCGAAAATGGGCGCAAATGCCAACGCTTGGGGTGTGGCGATGTTGATGCGAAATATGGTGATAGGTCTTTAAGCGTTATCAATGATTCTGCTCAAAGGCGATAAAATTATACTGCGGAGTGTCGATTATTCTGATATCGACACTCTGCTTTTGTGGGAGAACTCTTCTGCGGAACCTCTCTATGGTATTTATGAGGAGCAATATAGTCGTGAGGATGTGGTGCAATTTGTCGAAAATCAACAACGCTATTCTATTGCCGAAACCGAGCAACTACGACTGCTGATTTGCTCGCACGAAGGCGAGCGATTGGGGTGTATCGACCTTACCGAATACGACGGCAAAAGGGCGTTTGTATCTATCTTAATTGTTGATTTAGGTAATCGTCGTAAAGGCTTTGCCAAAAATGCATTGCAATTGTTGATTGGCTATGCAAAAACTCTCGGCTTGCAAATTCTCTATGCCCGCATTCTACCCGAAAATCTCCCCAGCATTTCCCTGTTTACAAAGGTTGGCTTTGTGGGGTTCGACAACAATCTTTTTGCCTATATTTTGTAGGGTATCGTTTTCGATACCTGCGAGGGCGAGGTGGCTTTTCCTTTTGGGTGGCGGCTCTCCCTTTTGTGCTAGGTATTGTTTTTGATACCTGCGGTACAGATGGCAAAGAATGACAAAGAATGACAATCGCTCGTTGCACTCGCTGAATGGCATAGAATAACAACTTTAATAACATTTTTGTCATTAAGCAGTCGCAGGTTGCGCTGTCATTCACTGCCATTAAGGGCGCAGCCCGAATGCCATTCCCTGCCACAAAAAATGCGGGTATCGAAAACGATACTCGCAATAGAGAATTGCCCTAACAATTAAAAGTCGTAGCCGACAATATTGTCTGCATACTCTTTCCAGCCGAACGCAGATTTATACACCTCCACCGATGCTCGTGGCACATAAATTTTACAACCCGAAGGTTCGCCTTCGTCATCGTGGAATATACTACGATAATATACTCTTGGCGGAGTAGTTGGCTTGCAATATACGCTTTTCAGCGAGGTGCAACCTTTGAATGCTGGATCTCCAATAATAGTAACGCTATTAGGAATGGTAATACTTTTCAGCGAGGTGCAACCAAGGAATGCCCCCCAATCAATCGTAGTAACGCTATTCGGAATAGTAATACTTTTTAGCGAGGTGCAACCAAGGAATGCATACTTTCCAATCTTAGTAATGCTATCAGGAATTTTAATGCTTTTCAGCGAGGTGCAAGCAAAGAATGCAGAACGTTCAATCTCAGTAACACTATTAGGAATTGTATATTCAGTTAATCCGTTAGGGGCGAATACTAACAATGCTCCATCCTTTATCAAACAACGATTGTCTTCCGATGCAAATTTTCCATAAAAACTTTTCAGCGAGGTGCATCCGGAGAATGCGTCCTCTCCAATCTCAGCAACACGGTTCGGGATTGTAATGCTTGCTATCGAAGTGCAACCAGAGAATGCCTCCCAACCAATCTCAGTAACGCTATTAGGAATTTTAACACTTTTCAGCGAGGTGCACTTATAGAATGTATGATTTCCAATATAAGTAACGCTATTAGGGATAGTAATACTTTCCAGCGAGGTGCAATTATAGAATGCCCCCATTCCAATCTCAGTAACGCTATCGGGAATTTTAACACTTTCCAGCGAGGTGCAACCGTTGAATGCATCCTCTCCAATCTTAGTAACGCCATTGCCGATTGTAACACTTTTCAGCGAGGTGCAATTATTGAATGCTTCCTTTCCAATATAAGTAACGCTATTCGGAATTTTAATACTTTTCAGCGAGGTGCAACCGTCGAATGCAAAATAGCCAATCTCAGTAACGCTATCGGGAATGGTAATGCTTATTAGCGAGGTGCAACCTTTGAATACTCGATCTCCAATAATAGTAACGCTATTAGGAATGGTAATACTTTTCAGCGAGGTGCAACCGTAGAATGCTCGATTTCCAATCGAAGTAACGCTATTCGGAATTGTAATGCTTGTCAGTGAGGTGCAATCCTCGAATGCACGATAGCGAATCGAAGTAACGCCATTCGGAATTGTAATACTTGTCAGCGATGTGCAGCCTTTGAATGCATAAGATTCAATAAATCTTGATCCTTTTCTTATTGAATATGATGTACGTGTTCTGTCTTCCGCTTCCACTAAATAAGTATCAGCGTATCTTATTCCATCTATTACAGGTAGCGAGGTGCAACCGTCGAATGCAAAATATCCAATTTCAGTAACGCTATTCGGAATTTTAATGCTTATTAGCGAGGTGCAACCTTTGAATGCTCGAACTCCAAGCTTAGTAACACTATCGGGAATTGTAATACTTGCCAGCGAAGTGCAATTATTGAATGCTTCCTTTCCAATATAAGTAACGCTATTAGGAATTTTAATACTTTTCAGCGAGGTGCAATCGGAGAATGCCCAAGGTCCAATTTCAGTAACGCTATTCGGAATTTTAATGCTTTTTAGCGAGGTGCAACCGGAGAATGCCCAATCTCCAATCTTGGTAATAGGCTTGTTAAAAGCCATAATGCCTACGCCATCTGTATAGATGTTTGATGTTATGTTGGCGTGCAAATCGGTGCCTTGGCAAGGTGAAACAATCTTCCCGTCAGACGAGGTGTAGAGCATTACGTTGTGGGTTATATATCCATTCAAATCGGCGACACTTGTGCCTTCGGAGATTAAGAGATATTTGTCTTTTCCAAACGCTTTTATCTCCTTGTAGTTGCTTGGCTGAACGATTATTTTGCCATTGCGCTTTGCCAAGCCATAATTGCTGCCGATGGTGATTTTTAGGGTATTTTTATCGAATACCGAAATATCGTCATACTCCGAAGCAATAATAATCTTGCCCGCATAGTCTATAAGGCCATACTTATCGCCAATCCGAGCCATCAAGAGATTGTTCGCAAATGTGTGAAGTTTATCGTACTTAATAGGTGTAATCTCTTTGGCATCGCAGATTACGCCATATTTTCCGTTCAACTTTACAATGGTATAATTGCCATATTGTTCCTCTACGCCATTGTATTTTGGCTTGACCACGAACTTGCCATTGGTGCCAATAATGCCCCACAAACCCTTGTGGCAGACAAATGCGTATGGACCTTGGAAGTTTTTAGCCTCCTCGAACTTTGGTTTGATAATAAAAGCTTCCTTGCCATTTCTCTTCTCGCCCCAATAGCCATATACCTCCTTTTTAGGGTGCTTCTTAGGTGTTAGGCGTTGTGCCGACACAAGCATCGGCAACAGTATGAATAGTAGTAGAAATAGTCGTTTCATATTTGCAAATTGGAAATTATTCGATTTGCAGTACAAATATAGCGAATTATTTGCGAATTTTGGTAATTGGTCAAACTTTTGATGCACAACCTTTAACTTTTGACTAATTTTTTCTATTTTTGCAAAAAAATAGAGTGAACTATGAGAATTGTTGCTCCTTCGATACTCTCTGCCGACTTTGGCAATCTCGAAAGAGATATCAAAATGATTGATCGCTCCGCTGCGGAGTGGGTGCATATCGATGTTATGGACGGCGTGTTTGTGCCTAACATCTCGTTCGGTTTCCCTGTGATGAAGCCCGTGCGCAAGGCTACTTCAAAGGTGCTCGATGTTCATTTGATGATTGTCGAGCCGGAGAGGTATGTGAAACGTTTTGTGGAGGCAGGCGCCGACTATGTAACCTTCCACCACGAGGCGTGCGCTAACCCTCGTGCTGCCATTGCCGAGATTAAGGCCGCAGGTGCAAAGGCGGGTGTGAGCATAAAGCCTGCAACCCCTGCCGAGGCAATTTTCGACTACCTCTCGGAGTTGGACTTGGTGCTTGTGATGAGCGTGGAGCCGGGTTTTGGCGGTCAGTCATTTATGCCCGATTCGCTCGATAAGGTGCGAGCATTGCGTCGGGAGATTGACGAGAAGGGCTACAACTGCCTGATAGAGATTGATGGCGGAATCTCGGCAAAGAATGCCCGCGAGGTGTTCGATGCCGGTGTGAATGCAGTGGTTGCCGGCTCGTCGGTATTTGGCGCAGAGAGTCCCGAACAGGCGATAATTGATATTTTGAATGCGTAATGATTTCGATAGATAACCTCACTGTAAGTTTTGGCGGCTGGACGCTCTTCGATGGCATTTCGTTCCTTGTAAATCCGAAGGAGCGCATCGGTTTAGTCGGTCGCAACGGCGCAGGAAAAACAACAATACTCAAACTTATAGCAGGCTTACAGCAGCCCACCTCTGGTGCTGTAACCAAAAATGCCGACTGCACAATCGGCTACCTTCCACAGCAGATGCAGGTGGCAGATACCACCACGCTTATAGCCGAAACGGCAAAGGCTTTTGAAGAGGTTTTGGCGTTGGAGGCAGAAATTGAGCAACTCACTGCCGATATTGCGGTGCGCACCGACTACGAAAGCGAGGAGTATGAAAAATTGTTGCATCGCCTAAACGATGCCAACGACCGCTATCATATTCTCGGTGGCGATACACGTGATGCCGATATCGAAAAGACTCTGCTTGGCTTGGGTTTTCGTCGTGATGAGTTCGAGAAGCCTACGTGTGAGTTCTCGGGCGGATGGCGTATGCGAATTGAGTTGGCAAAACTGCTGTTGCGTCGCCCTTCGATTTTTCTGCTCGACGAGCCGACAAACCACCTCGATATAGAGTCTATTCAGTGGTTGGAGGAGTATCTGAAAAACTACAACGGTGCGGTGCTGCTTATCTCGCACGATAGGGCATTTTTGGATAACGTTACAACCCGCACGATAGAGTTGTCGTTGGGCAAAATTTACGACTATAAAGTGCCTTATTCGCAATTTGTTACTCTTCGTGCCGAGCGCCGTGCACAACAGTTGGCGGCCTACCAAAACCAGCAGCGTCTAATCGAAAAGAGCGAGGAGTTTATCGAGAAGTTCCGCTACAAACCCACCAAGTCTAATCAGGTGCAGTCGCGCATCAAACAACTCGACAAGTTGGAGCGTATCGAGGTCGAAGAGGAGGATTTGGCAACGTTGAATATCAAGTTTCCACCGGCACCTCGTTCAGGTCAGATTGTGGCGGATATTAAGGGCGTGGGTAAGGCATTTGGCGACCATCGAGTATTTTCGGGTGCGGAGTTCACCATTCATAAGGGCGATAAAATTGCGCTCGTTGGCCGAAATGGCGAGGGTAAGACAACCTTCGCACGAATGCTCATTGGCGAGTTGGAGCAGTCGGAGGGCGAGATAAAGATTGGTGCGAATGTCAGCATCGGCTACTACGCCCAAAATCAGGACGATTTGATGAATGGCGACTTTACGGTTTACGACACCCTCGACAGGGTTGCCGTAGGCGATATACGTACTCGTCTGCGAGATATTCTCGGAGCATTTCTATTCCGTGGCGAGGATGTCGATAAGAAGGTTAAGGTTTTGTCGGGTGGCGAACGTTCTCGTTTGGCTATGGCTCGTATGATGCTCGAACCGCACAATTTGCTCGTTCTCGACGAGCCGACAAACCATATGGATATGCGCTCGAAGGATATCCTTAAAACGGCGTTGCAGAAGTTCGATGGAACGGTGGTTGTTGTGTCGCACGATCGTGAGTTTCTGGACGGCGTAGTCGATAAAGTTTACGAATTTAGAGATGGGGGAGTGCGTGAGTACCTTGGAGGTATCTACTACTTCCTCGAAAAACGGAAACTCGAAAATCTGCACGATATTGAGCGTAAAGCGCCTGTTGTAGCCACTGCAAAGCAGGAACAATCGCAGGGTAAACTCTCATACGAACAGAAGAAGGAGCAGGAGAAGTTGCTCCGTAAGCTGCGCAAAAATGTGGAGCAAATAGAGGCAGAGTTGGCAGATGTCGAGAAGAGAATTGCCGAGTATGATGCCCGCTTTGCCGTTGCAACGGAGTATAATGCTGACGATTACAAGGTGTATGATGAGTTGAAGGGACGCTATGATCATTTGATGCACGAGTGGGAGAAGGCGTCGTATGAATTGGAAATAACTGAACAACAATAGTATGGAGAACATTGTCTTTGGTATTCGCCCTGTAGCTGAGGCTATCGAATCGGGCAAGCAGATTGAGAAAATTTATATTCGCAAGGGTGCTGAGGGGCAACTTATGACCGACCTCAAAGACCTATGCTATCGTCATCGCCGCCACTATCAGGAGGTACCAGTCGAGAAACTGAATCGTATGACGCGTGGCAACCACCAAGGTGTTGTGGCTGTTATCGCGGCGATTGATTATGTGGAGGTGTCCGATATCTTGGAGCGTGTTCCCGAGGACGAAACTCCACTTATCGTTGTGTTTGATAATGTTACCGATGTGCGCAACTTCGGTGGTATAGCTCGCTCGGCAGAGTGTGCAGGAGCGCACGGCATCATCTCGTCGTTGAAGAACTCGGCACCGGTAAACGCCGACTCTATTCGCTCGTCGGCAGGTGCTTTAACCCGTATTCCTGTGGCTCGAGTCGGCTCTATCCGCAATACATTGAAGTCGTTGCAGGCGGAGGGATTTCAGATTGTTGCCGCTACGGAGCATAGCCGAAAATTGATGTATGATGCCGATCTAACGAAGCCTACCGTTATCGTTATGGGCTCGGAGGAGAATGGCATTTCGAAGGAGGTTTTGAAGTTGTGCGACGAGCAGCTTGCAATTCCGATGATTGGCGCAATCGAGTCGTTAAATGTGTCGGCAGCAGCGGCAATTATGCTATTCGAGGTTGTTCGCCAACGAATTGGAGATTAAAAAGTTGCACTACCTTATCTAAATTGATGGATAAGATATATAAACACCCAAAACTTGGCGATATTCTGTTGCGCCAACGCTGGACCACAAGTCGCATTTCGCTCTCGGTGAAGCCATCGGGCGAGGTGCGATTGTCGTATCCGCGCCTTATCTCTACCGCAAAGGCTTTGCGCTTTTTGGAAGAGAAGGTGGAGTGGGTGTTGAAGATGCGGGAGAAGGTTGCGGAGCGTGCAATGCAGGGTGCGGATTATTCGCCTGCACAAATTGAGGCGTTGCGCAAGGAGGCGAGGAGAGTGTTGCCTGATATGGTGGAGAGGTTGGCACGCGAAAACGGCTTTACTTATGGTCGTGTAACCATTCGCGCAACACGTTCTAAATGGGGGTGTTGTACCTCGCAAAATAATCTGTCGCTATCGCTTTTCCTAATGACGTTGCCAACCCACTTGCAGGAGTTTGTCGTGCTGCACGAGTTGTGCCATACCGTACATCACAACCACTCGGCGGAGTTCCACGCTCTGCTTGACAAGGTTACGGGAGGCAGAGAAAAAGAGTTGAATAGACAGTTGAAAGGTGTTCGTAAGAACCTTCGTTTCCGTCAGGGTGTAGAGGCGGATTTGGACGTTGTGATGGGCTTGGTTGCTGATGCTCAAAATTGGTTTAGAAGACAATGTATAGACCAGTGGCAAGATGGCTATCCAACCCGAGAGTTGATATTAAGCGATATTTCAGGTAAAATAAACTATATTGTTGAATATAACGGTGATATAGCGGCTTCGGCTGTTATATCGTTTGCTGGTGAGCCGACCTATTCCAAAATAGATGGTCGGGGGTGGTTAAACGAAAATTCCTATGCCGTGGTACATCGAATTGCTGTGTCGGATAGGTTTCGACGTATGGGTATAGCAAAGGAGATTTTGCACTATACGGAGGAGTTATGTGTGGAAAATGGAGTTTCAGATATCCGAATTGACACGCATCGCAATAATAGAGCAATGTTGTCGTTGCTTAGAAAGATGGGTTATATCCACTGCGGTCGTATAACCCTCGTCTCGGGGGCTTACCGCGAGGCGTACCACAAAGTGTTAAACAGTTAAAAACGAAAGATATGTCGTATAATTTATTGAAAGGTAAGCGCGGAATTATCTTTGGCGCACTTAACGAGCAATCAATTGCTTGGAAAATTGCCGAGCGAGCAGTCGAGGAGGGGGCGCAAATTCTTCTGACTAACACTCCCGTAGCACTTCGCTTGGGTGCAATTAATAAGCTTGCGGAGCAGTGCGATGCTATTGTCGTGCCATCGGACGCCACTTCGGTTGAAGATTTACGGAATTTGGTTGATAAGGCGTTAGAATACTTTGGTGGTAAGATAGACTTCGTGCTTCACGCAGTCGGAATGTCGCCAAATGTGCGTAAAAATATCCCTTACGAGGCTATCGATTACAACAACTTCTTCAAGACTATGGATATCTCGGCATTGTCATTCCACAAGTTGATGCAAACTCTCTACGAGAATGATGCAATGGCGGAGTATGGCTCGGTGGTGGCGCTGTCGTATCTTGCTGCGCAACGTACAGTTGAAGGCTATTCGGATATGGCGGAGGCAAAAGCAATGTTGGAGAGTATAGCTCGCTCATTTGGAGCGATTTATGCACGTAAATGTAAAGTAAGAGTTAATACGGTTTCGCAGTCGCCAACTCTCACCACGGCAGGGCAGGGTATTGCCGGAATGGGTGATATGTACGACTACACCGATGCGCTCTCTCCACTCGGTAACGCCTCGGCTGATGAGTGCGCTGACTATGTAATTACGCTCTTCTCCGACCTTACTCGCAAGGTTACAATGCAGAATCTCTATCACGATGGAGGCTTCTCGTCGATGGGTGTAGCGGCGTCGGTAATCGAGGCGTTCAAGAGGGGCAAGGAGTAGTATTTCGGCTTTTTTATCGCTCTTTTAGCAATTTGGTGCTATTATTGTGAAAAATAGTGTACCTTTGCAGCCAGAGAATAGTCAGGAATGTAAGAAAACAAAAGATATTATGAGAAATTTCAACAGCGACTCATCGCCAGCGCTCTCTCGCTTTGCGAAGGATAAGCGTCTGCGTACCGAGCGCACAACGACACGTACAGAGCGAGTAACCTCCACTCGTACAACTACAACTCGTACCGAGCGTACAAAACGTGCGTCGTTCAATCCTAACTTTACGGAGGATAATCGTCCAAAACGCAATATCGAGAGCGGAAAGCGGAGGACGGAAAGCGGAAAACCATATAGGTCGGAGTCGAAGGGTGGTTTCAAGGCAAAGAGTGATAGCTTTAACAGAGGTAATCGTAAGCCAATGGGCAAAGGCGCAGGTTATAAGGCTAAACCAACTGCCGAGCGCAGCTATCCAAAGTATAACCCTAACAAAGTTTCGGGCGAGATTCGCTTGAACCGCTTTGTTGCGCAGTCGGGACTCTGCTCACGTCGTGAGGCTGACGACTTTATCGCAGCAGGCTTGGTAAGTGTAAATGGCGTTATCGTAACCGAACTCGGCACGAAGGTTAAGCCAACCGATGTTGTGAAGTTTAACGATGAGCGTTTGCAGGGCGAGAAGAATGTATATTTGGTGCTGAACAAGCCAAAGGGGTACGTTACAACTCTCGAAGACGACCACGCCGAAAAGACCGTTATGGAGTTGGTACAGAATGCTTGCAAGGAGCGTATCTATCCGGTCGGTCGCTTGGATAAAAACTCGTTGGGATTGTTGCTCTTTACAAACGATGGTGATATTACACGTCAATTGACACACCCTTCGTTGCGTAAGAAGAAGATATATGAAGTTGCTTTGGATAAACCGCTTACTCGTGCTGATTTCGAGCAACTTGCCGAGGGTATCACTCTCGAAGATGGCGATATATATTTCGACGAGATTTCCTATATTAAGGACGATAAGAAGTCGGTGGGTGTGGAGATTCACTCAGGTCGCAACCGCATTGTGCGTCGTATGTTCGAGCACCTTGGTTACAAGGTTACCAAACTCGACCGTGTATACTATGCGGGTCTTACCAAAAAGAACTTGAAGCGTGGTGCTTGGCGTTTCCTCACCTCCGACGAGGTGGCACGCCTCAAAGCAGGAAGATACGAATAGAAAATGCAAAATGCAAAATGCAAAATTGGAGCGAGAGAAATCTCGCTCTTTTTGTATCTATGGGAATAAATGTTTAAATTTGTACCCGTAAAGTGATAAGAATAGGACGATGAAGAGATTTCTGTATGTTTTGGCGGTTGCCGTATTCGCGCTTACATCGTGCGAAGGTTTTAATTTGGAAGAGATATTTGGCGGAATGCTGGGTGGCGGTAACGATAAGACCGAGAAGCCATCGACCTACGATATCGTTGTTGAACCGTCGCTATTGCAGTTCGATGCTGAAGGTGGCGAAAAGAATATTACCGTTGAGTCTGAAGTTGCGTATGAGTTGCTCTGCGAAGTCTCTTGGGTAGCGTGCCAAATAGTTGAAAATGGCGTGGCTGTTACCGTGAAAAGTCATACTGGCAAGGATAAGCGCAATGCAATGCTTGTGGTATTCAACAAAGAGTACGAAATCTATAAGTCGGTAACTATTGAGCAGGAGGGGTATCTCCCTTTGCAGCCGTCGAGTGTATCGTTGGATAAGAGCGAAATTGCCTGGGATGAACTGATTGTGAAGGGTGTGACCTCTGGCGATACAAATCTCTTGTGCTCAATACAGATAACTAAGGGTGCCGATTTTTGTTCTACGGCAATTAAGCAGTTTAAGGTGGGTGGCGAGTTTATTCTCGATTTTACAAAGAATATGGGCAATGCACCACGAACTGCCGAGATAGAAGTCGTGTTTAGCGATGGTTTCGCAAAAACTCTTAGTGTGACACAGCTGGCAAAGGAGGTGGTAGTTGTGGATAACTTATATGACCGTCAGTGGGCAGAGCAACCTGAGAAAAACGAGAATAGGCACTATATCCACAAAACCTACTATTCGACGCTTATGGATGGTAAGCGCGTGCGAAATTTCTCGGTTTGCTACGATACAGTTAAGATGTGTTCGCGTTGGGTTGCATATCCGGGACACTCGGTGTACCGCAAGTGGGGTAGCTATCAAGTTGGTGAGAATAATAACTCGGGTAGAACTAATGCGTGGGCTTTTGACGATGCTGTAACGCAGTATGCGCCAAGCACCGACTATAATTGCGCGTATGAGATTGTGAGCAAGTATAATAGCAAAACCGATGCCTATGACACCGCCAAGGAGCCTGTAATCCCGCATCGCCGACAGGCTGACATCTGCTTTACAAATGGCTTTGGTTGGGGCTGGGCGCGAGGACATATGCTCCCATCCTCGCAGCGATATAACACTTGGGAGAATAATGCTCAAACTTGCTATGCCACCAATATTATGGTACAGCAGTATGACTTCAATGGTGGCACTTGGGCCGATGTGGAGGCTCTTGAACGCAATAAGAACTGCTCGGATACGCTCTATGTGGTTGTAGGAACACTTTTTGAGGATAACAAGACAATCTCTCGATTTGGTCGAACTATCGGTGTGCCAACGCATTGTTATAAACTGCTGTTGCGTACGAAGTCGGGTAGTAGTCGCAAGGCTATTAGCGATATAACCTCGGCTGACGAGTTGATTTGCATTGGCTTCTTGTTTGAAAATAATGAGTCATCGGCAAATATTGATAAGTCGTTGGCTGTAACTTCGGTTGCCGAAATAGAGAAGCGTGCTGGCTTCAAATTCTTCCGCAACCTCAATCCTGCTATTGCCGATAAGGTAAAGGCGCAGAAAAGCCCGAGCGATTGGGGAATGTAGAATGTGTTTTGCAATTTGCGTTCTGCATTTCCTCTAATATCTCTATAATCTTCTATTCTCATTGCGCCGTGATGCCCTTTGGGACTTCCACAACCATAGGTATCGAAAACAATACCCGGCACACAAGAGGGCGCACTCCTCGCAAATAGAACCTTCCTCACCGCCATAGGTATCGAAAACAATACCCGGCACACAAACGGGCACACTCCTCGCAAATAGAGCCCTCCTCACCGCCACAGGTATCGAAAATAATACTCGGCACACAAACGGGCGCACTCCTCGCAAATAGAACGCTCCTCACCGCCATAGGTATCGAAAATAATACCCGGCACACAAACGGGCGCACTTCTCACAAAAAGAGCGCTCCCCGCTACCATAGGTATCGAAAACAATACCTGGCAATAAGGGGGCGTTGGGAGTAATAGGGAGTATAGGGAATTTAATGAAATTAGGGAGAATAGTGTATCACTAAACTCCCTAATTTCTCTAATCTCTCTAATCTCTCTAATCTCTCTAATCTCTCTAAAAAGCCAATAGCCAACGATTTAGAATTGCACTACCGGTGCTTTCTCTGCGCCTTCGGTGGTTGCGGTGAATAGTTGCTTCTTCTCGAAACTAAACGTCTTGGCGATCAAATTCGACGGGAAGGTCGCAATCTTGATGTTGTAAACCTTGACAATGTCGTTGTAGTTCTTGCGAGCAACGGCAACACGATTTTCTGTACCCTCCAACTGCGCTTGCAACTCCAAGAAGTTGGTGTTTGCCTTCAAATCGGGATAACTCTCTGCGAGAGCAATCAAACGACCGAGTGCGGTCGAGAGCTGCTCTTGTGCAGCTGAGAACTCCTGAACGTCTGCGCCGCCACTCATCGTTTTCGAACGAGCTGCAATAACCTGCGCAAGGGTCTCCTGCTCGTGCTTTGCATAGCCCTTTACCGTCGAAACAAGATTGGGTACAAGGTCGGAACGACGTTGGTACTGCGTTTCGACATTTGCCCACGCAGTCTCCACGCCCTGTCCGAGCTTAACCAACGAATTGTACGTTGTCCAACAATAGCCGCATACTATAACTACAAGTGCAGCTACAACAATCCAAATTTTCTTTTTCATAAATCTGTTATTTAATTAGTTTATCCGTTTTCCGTTTATTAAAACTTCGATCCAGCGCCACCACCGCCGAAACTACCTCCGCCAAAGCCCCCTCCGAAGCCTCCGCCTCCAAAACCGCCACGGCCGCCTCCACCGCCTGTGAGTATAACTGACGGCTTCTCTTGGCGTGTGTGCCTTATGAGTGTGTGCCCGCAGTCGGGGCAGGTAAAGGTTTGGTCGATAAGTCTATATGTTCGCGCATTTTTAACGACGTGGGTGTCCACGATCTTTAAGTGGTACTTTCCGCACTTTGGGCAACGATGGGCAGCGCGATTTATGCAATATGCCAGCAGTGCAAAAATGACGAAAAACGCAATCATCGTTCCGAATATGGCGGCTATCTCGACACCCGTTATTTCGTCTTCGGCTGTGGCCGGTAGTTCGCCCGAGGAGAGTAGGGTGGCGACGGCAGCCACTCCATCGACCATACCTTTGTCGTAGTTGCCATTGCCGAGTGGCTCAACCATATAACGTTGCTGTATGCGCTTGCATATTGCATCGGGCAGTATACCTTCGAGTCCGTAACCCGTTACGAAACGAATCTCTCGTTTGTCGAGTACAAGTAAGATACCCAAGCCATTATCGGATTTATCTAAACCTACGCCCCAGCTCGAAAATAACTTATGCGCAAACAGAAAAACATCGTCCGAAGCGATATCCTTTACCGCGACAACAGCGATTTGAGCAGCGCCCTTCGTGCGCAACGAATCGCAAGCAAGGTCAATCGCCTGGACAGCCTCTGCCGAGAGTATTCCGTCCGGGTTTGAGGTGTAACGATGACGGTCCGAAAGTTGCACGTTCGGTATCTCGCTGATGGTATACGGTTTTGCTATTGCAACTGCACAAGTCGCGCAAATTAGCGCGAATAATGATAGGAATCTCTTCATAACACTGCAAATATAGTAAAAAAGTGATATTCGTTGTCCGAAAATCAAAGATTTTTACTATCTTTGTAGCAATAACGTAAACATATTTAAAAAAAATTATAAACAATGGTAATTTTAGTATTGAATTGCGGTAGCTCGTCAATCAAGTATCAGGTTCTTGATGTGGAGGCTACATCTCACAAATTGCTTGCAAAAGGTCTTGTTGATCGTATTGGTTTGCCTGAGGGTGATCTCGTGCATAAGCCGGTAGGAAAAGAGAACTATCATCTCCATCAGCCAATTGCCGACCATACACAGGGTATCAGTCTTGTGTTGGCTGCTTTGACTGACAAGGAGCACGGAGTTATCTCGTCGCTTGACGAAGTGAAGGCCGTAGGTCATCGTGTTGCTCACGGTGGCGAGTTCTTCCCGGATAGTTGTGTAGTTACAGAGGAGGCAAAGGAGAAGATTCGCTCGTTGTTTGCAATCGCTCCATTGCACAACCCTGCAAACTTGGAGGGTATTCTTTCGATTGAGAAGGTGTTGCCATCGGTACCACAGGTTGCCGTGTTCGACACTTCGTTCCATCAGTCGATTCCTGCACGCAACTACTTGTATGCACTCCCTATGGAGTACTATGATAAGTATCGCGTGCGTCGCTACGGCTTCCACGGAACAAGCCACAAGTTTGTGGCAAAGCGTGGTGCGGAGTTGTGCGGTTTGGACCTCGAAAACTCGAAGATTATCACTTGCCACGTTGGTAATGGTGGCTCGGTAACGGCTGTTTTGAATGGTAAGTCGTACTGTACTTCGATGGGCTTCTCGCCTGTTGATGGTTTGGTTATGGGTACTCGCTGTGGCGATGTCGATCCAAGCGCAGTCCTCTATATCGCCGAGCACGAGGGTATGAGCTTTGCCGAGATTAACACTATGATTAATAAGCAGTCGGGTGTTCAGGCTGTGTCGGGAGTATCGAGCGATATGCGCGATATCGACAATGCGTACGAGGCAGGCAATGAGCGTGCAATCCTCGCTCGCGATATGTACTACGACCGCGTAAAGCAGTATGTTGGTAAGTATGCTGCATTGATGGGTGGTGTAGATTTGATTATCTTCACCGGTGGTGTAGGCGAAAATTCGGCAGATTTGCGCCGTTGGGTATCGCACAATATGGAGTTTATGGGCGTTGAGATTAACGATGCTGTAAATGACGTAACCCGTGGTACCGACACTATCCTTTCGACCGAAAACTCGCGTGTTAAGGTTGCTGTAATCGCAACTAACGAGGAGTTGGTTATCGCACAGGATACATACAGACTAATCAAAGATTAGTCAATGTAAAATGCAAAATTCAGAATGCAGAATTAAATAAAAATATGAAACATTTATCAGAAATAGTAGATGCTGCTTTGGCCAAGGGCAGAAAGCGCTTGGCTGTGGCTTACGGTCAGGATTCGCACACCATTGAGGCGGTCTATGATGCATATAAAGATGGTTTGGTTGATGCAACTTTGTTTGGCGACAAGGAGGTTATCGAGGCGACCTGCGCAGAGTTGGGTATTGACCCGTCTATCTTCACAATTGTTGATGAGAAGAGCGACGTAAAGTGTGTAGAGTTAGCGGTTAAGGCTGTTGTTGCAGGTGATGCACAGGTGTTGATGAAGGGTATGGTTTCGACCGATAAGTATATGCGTGGCATTTTGAACAAGGAGGCGGGTCTGTTCCCACCAAAAGGTACTTTGAGCCACGTTTCGGTGTTTGAGTGGTCGGGCTATCCAAAGTTGTTGCTTGCATCGGATATTGCAGTATTACCACAACCGGATTTCAAGCAGAAACTGACATTGGTAAAATACTTGGCTCAAACAGCAAAGTTGATAGGCGTAGATTGTCCGAAGATTGCTTGCGTGGCGGCTATGGAGTTGGTGAACGCAAATATGCCGGCAATGGCAGAGGGTGCAATCATCTCGAAGATGGCAGACCGTGGTCAGTTGGGCAATGTTATTGTTGATGGTCCATTGTCGCTCGACGTTGCTCTCTATCCTGAAGTTGCTGAGCACAAGAAGGTTAAGGGCTCGGCTGTAGCGGGTGATGCAGATGCGTTGTTGTTCCCTAACTTGGAGTCAGGCAACGTATTTTTCAAGAGCGTATCGCACATCGGTGGTGGCGAGTTGGCTGCTATGGTTGTCGGTACTAACAAACCTTGTGTATTGACCTCGCGAGGCGATTCGGCATTGTCGAAGAAGTACTCGATTGCGTTGGCTTGCTTGGCTGCAAAATAGTCTGAATGTGAAACTTCTAATTTTAAACGGTCCTAACCTCAATTTGCAGGGTAGGCGCGAGAAGTCGGTTTATGGTGCGGAGAGTTTCGAGGAGTTTATACCTCGACTCCGCGCCTTATACTCGGCTCATACTATTGATTACGCCCAATCAAACATTGAGGGCGAACTCATCGATACTCTCCACAAGGCGGAAGAGGAGTATGATGGTGTGTTGTTCAATGCCGGTGGCTATACGCATACATCGGTGGCATTGCGCGATGCAATTGGGGCGGTAGCAGTGCCTGTTATCGAGATTCACATCTCAAATGTCGCTGCACGCGAGGAGTTCCGCCATACATCACTTATCGGTGCAACTTGTGTGGGTACTATCGCAGGTTTTGGCTTGGATTCCTATCGCTTGGGGATCGAGGCGTTCTTGAACCGATAAAATATCGCTTAATAATATGAAACTTGTCGATCAGGTGGCAAAAGGTGTAGCGTGGAGTGCTGTGGAGAAGGTCTGCTCTATGCTTTTGCAGATGGTCGTAAGTATCGTTGTTGCTCGCCAACTCGTACCCGAGGATTTTGGCGTAATGGCAATTCTGACATTCTTTACAGTGGTTGCGCTTGTGGTTGTTGATAGCGGTTTTTCGCAGACGCTACTTCGCAAGGCTTCGCCAACAGATGACGATTACAAATCGGTATTTGTCTTCAATTTGGCGGTTTCAATCGTGCTATACACGCTCTTTGTAGCCATATCTCCATTGTTAGCGCGATACTACAATTTGGAGATTATCACTAAAATCGCTCCTATTTTATTCCTGTTGCTTCCGTTGAACGCTCTGGGCATAATTCAAAATACGAAGCTCTCACGAGAATTTCAATTTGGAGTGTTGTCGCGTATAAATTTCGTGGCGGCATTCTTGGCAGGAGTTGCAGCAATTATCATTGCAGTGTGCGGTGGTGGCGTATGGGCTTTGGTTGCGCAACGTCTGGTAGTCGTAGCAACAAAATCGTTGCTTTTATGGTGGCGAGGAGGCTGGCGGGGCGAAGGCTCACTCAACGGCGCTGCGTGGCGCTCTATGGCTCCATTTTCGTTCCGTTTGATGTCCACAGATATTGTGGCTGCGGTATATAACAATGTGTCGCAACTCTTTATTGGCAAAATATATTCGGCTGATACGCTCGGATACTTCAATCAGGCGCAGAAAATCAAGGACCTTCCTGTTCAGTCGGCTGTTCTGTCTGTGCAAACGGTAACATATCCGGCCTTGGCAAAAATTAAGGACGACAAAGAAAAGTTCGCCGAGAGCTATCGTAAGGTGTTGATGATAAACACCTTTGTTATGGCTCCTATGGTGGTAGGAATGTCAGCGGTGGCAAAACCTCTGTTCTTGGTTCTTCTGGGCGACAAGTGGTTGCCTACGGTGCCCTATTTCGAGGTGATAGCCCTCGCAGGGTTGTTCTACCCACTTGCTATGGTGGCGTATAATGTGCTGAAAGTTCACAGCGACGGTGCAATAATTTTCCGCTTGGAGATGCTGAAAAAGGCGATAATGACTGCGGTTTTGGCTCTGACAATTCCACACTCTGTTATGGCAATCGCCGAAGGTTTGGTGGTGATGGCTTTTATAGAGTTTATAATAAACTTTGCTGCAACACGCCGCTACACAGCGCTTTCGTGGTGGCAGATGGTTAGAACTCTGCTCCCTTCGATTGTGCTTACTCTCGCAATGTATGCTGCTGTGGTTGTAGTGGGCTGCTATGCGGCTATGATGGCTCCGATATGGGTGTTGTTGTTGCAGATTGCCACGGGCGTTGTTGTCTATGTAGTTGGAGCGTGGGTGTGCAGATTGGAGGCGTTTAATGAATTTATAAAGATTGTAAAGGGCGTAGTGAAGCGATGAAGTACGGCGAATTTGACTTTATAGGCGATATTCGCCAGATGTTTGCCCAACTACCAAACAATGGTTTCGAGGGTATAGGCGATGACTGCTCGGTACTACCGATAGGTAGCGACGAGGCTCTGGTATTTACGGCAGATATGCTCAACGAGGGTGTTCATTTCCTAACAGATAAGAGCAGCGCCTATCAAATAGGATACAAATCGTTGATGGTAAATATCAGCGACGTAGCTGCTATGGGAGCAGTGCCCGTGGCGACGTTGTTGTCGCTGGCTCTGCCCGAGGAGCGATTTGGAGCGTGGGCAGAGGTGTTTATGCAGGGCTATCTTGCTGCTTCGAAAAAGTATAACGTTACTCTCGTCGGTGGCGATACCACAAAATCATTGTCAGGAGTCTGCGTAAATGTTACAGCAATTGGACGTGTGTCGCAGAGCAATATCAAACGTCGTTCTGCGGCGAAAGTTGGCGACGTGGTGGCTGTTACAGGAGCATTGGGTGCATCGGCAGCAGGTTTGCGCGATGTGCTGAATGGAGTGCTCAATACCGAAAATGCAATGTTTCACCTTATGCCCGAGGCGAGAGTTCGAGAGGGCGAATGGCTCGGATTGCAAGGCGCAGTCAATGCGATGATGGATATCTCGGACGGCGTAGCCTCAGACCTGCAACATATCCTCGACGAATCGAGAATATCGGCAATAATCTCTGAAAATAAAATCCCTGTTGCCAAGGGTGCAACGTTGGACGATGCGCTGTATGGTGGCGAAGATTATCAGCTGCTGCTGACCATCGACAAGGCATCGTCGGAGATGGTTTTAAAGAATTTCCATATGGCGTTTGGAGAGCCATTATACATTATAGGTAGGGTAGTGGCTTCCGAAAATGACGAATGTAAAGTGATGATAGAGGGCGATGACGGACGCCTATTCGATTTAGAAAAGAGAGGTTATCGCCACTTCTAACGGCTACTCAACGATAAATACCTGCTCCTTCTCGCCCTGCATAAAGTAGTTCTCGCGGGCATATTGCTCCAAGACGTCGTTATTGTCCAGAGCCTCAATAATTTTGTTCTCGCGCTTAATAAACTCTTCGTATCCGGCTTTCTCGGCTTCGAGTGCGCTAATCTCCTTACCAATCTCAATCAAAGAGAGTGCAGGACGGCCAATAAGGTAGATGCCGAGCAGAATGGCAAGGATGAAAATTACGCGCCAAGCGTATTTTTTACCTTTGCTGATGCCTTTCTCAACCTGCTTGCTAACCTTCTTTCCAAACTGCATATCATCAATCGATTATGGGATTCTCATATATTTGTGAGCCTGTATAGAGATGCTCCACTGCGGATTGCGCTTGGCGTACTCCACCAGCAGAGGCATAATCTCCTCGGCAACGCTCCATTCCGGCTGTAAGAATAGTAGACACTTCTCGCCAACCTTTGCTGCGCACTCTTCGGCCCATAGCAAGTCTTCTTCGCTCTGAATCACCACCTTCAATTCGTCAGCGTGAGCGTAGGCGCCCTCTAATGGTGCCGATTTCCGCTTTGGCGAAAGGCATACCCAGTCGAAAATGCCCGAAAATGGGTGTGAGCCCGATGTTTCGAGGAAGATAGCGAGGCCTCGCTCTTTGAGTGATTTAGTCAAAATTTCGAGAGGGTAGAGCAGGGGTTCTCCGCCGGTAATGACGATGGACTGCGCTGCACACGCTACGGCACGCTCTACAATCTCCTCGATAGGTGTTGGAGGGTACATACGAGGATTCCACGTGTACTTGGCATCGCACCACGCACAGCCTACATCACAACCTCCAAGGCGAATAAAATAGGCGGGCTTTCCTGTGTGAAAGCCCTCGCCTTGAATTGTGTAGAAGTCCTCTACGAGTGGCAATTTGTGGCCACCCTCCAATACCTCGTGATTACTCATTTGCTAATACGTAAATATCTTTAAGGTTGCGACCAATCTGGTCGTAATCGAGACCGTAGCCTACGATAAACTCGTTTCCTATCTCCAATGCGCAATACTTGATAGGCATATCGTAGAGATACTTCTCGGGCTTGAAGAAGAGTGTACAAACCTCTACCGAACTTGGCTCCATCGACTTGATGTAGTTCAGCATATGGTTAATGCTGTGGCCTGTCTCGACGATATCCTCTACGATGATAATATCGCGACCTTTGATATCGAAGTCGATACCGAGCTTCTGCTTGATAGTACCCGTGGATTGGGTGCCTTCGTACGAGGATATCTGCACGAATGTTACCTCGTTGTTGAAGTTCGTCTTACGGACAAGATCTGCCAAAAACATATATGCACCGCTCAATACGCCCACAAAAATAGGGGGCTTTTTTGAAGAGGCATAGTCATTATTCAGGCGTTCGGCAACCTTTGCCACTGCTTTGTCAATCTCCTCGGCTGGAATCATCACCTCGAAGGTCTTGTCGTTAAGGGTAACTCTTTCTTTCATTGTGTTCGAGTTTTTTTATATTTGCAAAGATAACGATTCTATTTTAAAGTTTGTATATTGCTACGCAATTTTTTCTACTTGACGATAAACATCTCTCAATCTATCCGCCATAAAGTACTGCAAAACAAGGCGGAAAATTATGTAGAGCAGAAATGCAAACCATAGTGCATCGTTGCCGATAAGCGGCCGTAACGAGTAGAATGCCACGAAAAATATGATTGTCGCCCAAAGCATCGAATTACGCATCGCTCGTGTGAGGGTTGCACCTGCATATACTCCGTCCAACATAAATGGAAGAGCTGCAAAGAGTGGAATAACAACAATCCAGCCGATATACTCTTTCGCCACAGCCAAGACTGTTGCAATCTCCTGCTCGGCACTATCGCCGAGAAATGATGTGAAGAGCCACTCCCAACCAGCCAGATATAGCGATATAGCAATGACTGCGGTGGCAAATGTCCATATAACGCAGTAGCGCAAGCATCGCTTTAACGAGGTCAGGTCTTTTGCTCCGATAAATCGTCCCGTCATAGCTTCGGCGGCGTAGGCAAAACCGTCATTCATATACGAGAAGAGCATCAGCAACTGCATCAGCGTTGTATTCACTGCCAAAATTGCTGCATCGCAAGAGCCTCCTTCGCCCATCTTTGCCGATGCTGCGGTGAAGAATGTATAGACACCTACATTGCAGAATGTTCGCACGATAATATCTCCATTGACCTTGAAAAAACGCTTCATTGCACTGAGGTCGAGCACCTCACGCAGTACGATTTTTTGCATAGTCTTTCTAAAAAATATAATCAGTAGGGTAGTCGCCAATAGAAGACCTATCCACTGCGAAACAACCGAGGCATAGGCAATGCCAACGATGCCCATATCAAACGAATTTACAAACCACCAACCAAATAGCACGTGAAGGCTGTTTACGGTTATTGATACCGCCATCGGAATAACTCCATTCTGCATACCTACAAACCAACCGTAAAGACCAAATAGAAGTATGCCTGCCGGTACTGCCCAGATGCGTGCGAAGAAGTAGTCGGCAACTATTTCATCGCCACCCATAAGCCACAATGAGAGTTTACCGAGCGATTGCTGGAAAATCAGCACTATTGCACTCAATATCAGTGAAATAACTACTGCACGAGCCAACATAGCCGTAGTTTCGTGAAAGTCGCCTGCACCATATGCCTGTGCCGTCAAGCCACTTGTGCCCATACGTATAAAGGAGCAGTTCCAATAGATAAAATTGAAGATTGATACTCCGAGTGCCAATGCTCCGATAACCTCGGCAGAGCCACTATTCGAGCCGACAATGCCGGTTGAGACCAAGCCCATCAGCGGTACGGTGATGTTAGATATTATATTTGGTATCGCTATGCGGAATATCTCTTTGTTCATCTTATTTTCTATTTTTGGGGTTCGAGTTCGACCTTTAACTTACATCTGCTCTCTGGCTCTATCGTAACAGTAAAGCCTATGCGACGAGTTCCTCTGTTTGTAACGTCGTACGAAGTCTTCGGGTCATTACTTTTAATATACGCTTTGCCACCCTTTGGTGCAACAAGCCGCACGACAATCTCCTTGTCCCACTTTTTGAGGCTTATAGTGTTGTCGTTAAGGATTGTCGCGTTGGCGGTTGTTGTCATATTCCAACAAACCTCACATCTCTTGTTGTGGGTTTGCAAATCATCAATACACGTAACCTTATCCTTATCATCAATGTAGATTGTACGATATGCCTTCGATATGTCGATAAAGAGAGATGAAAGGTCAAATCTCGCTCCATTACAGTGCTTTGTGCGAATTATCTTATCCATCGTAGCAAATCCATCGACCTGATGCAACTTGCCATTTATGGTTAGGGTGTTGTGAGGATAGTTGCTCAATCGGTAGACGCGCCAGCGGTCGGAATTTTGGTTGCGATTCCAAATTTTAAGACCCTTCGACTCCAATGAGTGGTAGCTTTGCATACCAAGGTCGCTTGCCCACTGCACGCCACCCCATTCATAGATGAACGAGCCCGAGTCCATATGACCGTGATTAGACTTAGGAGTACCGCCTTTTGCCGCCAAATAGCTATTATTGTAGCTATCGAAGCCACTGCGGTAGATAAATAGCGGTTGTTTACCTTGTCCTGCCCAGAACTGCTCCTTTATAGGTTCAATCTTTTCGATGTTGCAACGCGCAGCAAATAGCATCGCTATTGGCGCCTGACGATTGATGCCACGCACCGACTCCTCCGCCTTAATTCGTTCTCTATCTTGCCATACAAGCGACATATCGCCCAACTCGAGTGCAAACCAGTAGAGTAGAGGGTTTACCACATCCATAGGATTTCCGGAGTCCGAGAAGTTGAAGACGTGGCCCGTAGGCGTCTGCATAAAGTTCATAAATTTGGCGGACTCCAAAAATCCGGGAGCCTTCTCCAAATCAAAACTGTTGCCTATGGCTGTACGCAATGACTCGATAAGCATAACTTCGAACCAAGTGCCATACTCCCAATATCCGAAACCTTCGGGATAGACTCCATCGGGACCATAGCAGGTTTGCACCTTCGGATTGCTGCTCAGAGCACGTTCGATATGCAATTTTGCCTCGTCGGGCACGCGCTCGAATACCGCCAGCGCACCCATAACCATACCGCAGTTGCATACCTGATTCCAATTGTTGTCTGAACGATACCACCACATCTTAGGATTTGCTGCACGCAGTCCCTTCTCGATAATGGCATCTTCAATCGTCTTGCGACTCTCTGCCGAGAGCCAATCGTAGAGCCAATCATAGCCTATAGCCAGGGCTGTGGTCATCTCCGCTACATCAAGGAAATGCGACGGGTTCCAATCGGTGAAACTTGCAGCGGCTAACATCTCCTGCTCGGCGCGACGAGCGTATGACTCTTCGCCCTCCACCAAATACATATACGAGCAGTAGCAGACCCTCTCGAATACATTGCGAGAGATGCTAAGCAGTCGTTTGCCCGTCTTTATGCGCTTGGAAACGGGAACTGAGAGATAACCGTTAGCTCTCTCTTCAATTACGCAATGAATAGAGCGCAATGGCTGGTCGTTTGCCACCTTCTTACGTACCGACTTCACATCACCCTGCTTTATAATCAGACGAGGGTGGCCCGATAACTTTGAATAGTCGGGTAGTGTCTGCGCTGTGGCTGACAACGACAGCGCAATGGTTATGATGGCGAATAACAATTTCATCGGTACAAATGATAAAAACTGACGAATTTACTCCGTCAGTTTATTGTAAATCTCAATGCATACCCACGCGTCGGTAGCTGCATACATCTGCTGCTGTGGAGTGAGTTGCTTGGCAGCCCAATTACTTAGTCGCTGAGCCTTCGATACTCTCTTTCCGAGCACTATTCCCGATATTTTGCGTAGACTCTTATCCTCGATGCCGTATTTTACAACCTCAGTTTGCAGGTCGATAAATCCGCGTGGAGTAAAGTGGCGCAGTTTGTTCAGTGCTGCTATATCGTTGCGTACATCAGCACCCACTTTTGCAACCTTCTCGCTCGACAGAATTTTTATAATTTCGCGTGTAAGTGGCAACTTGTTTAGTCGTATAAGAAAACATTGCTCCTTGGTCGAAAGCTGCAATAATGACACTTTGTGAGATACTCCTGCCTGAAACGAGGGACGCGTTTCGGTATCGAAGCCGATAAGGCTCTCCTTGGAGAGTATGTGGCACGCTTCGGCGAGCGCATCGGGGGTCTCTACGACCTTGATACGCCCGACGAAGTGTACTGCCTCTAATGCAGCGACCTCATCATTTGAGATGCTTGCTACGAATGCCATTTTGCTACTATTACTTGCGTTTTGACGCCTTTTGCTGTTGCTCAGCCTCCTTCATAAGCTGCTCGTATCGCTGCTGGAAACGCGATTTCTTACCTTTGGTGTTCTTCACGTGGCTATCCATCATAAGACGAATTTTGTCGTCGTTGAGTGTATAGCGGATAATCGTAGTTTGCAATATGGTGATAAGGTTCGAGAGGAGGTAGTAGTAGCAAAGACCGCTTGCATAGTCGTTGAACCAGAACAACATCATTGCCGGCATCATATAGACGGTCATAAACTTCATACCAGCCATCTGTGGCTGTGTAGAACCCTGCATCTGGTAGTTGATGTACGAGTATATAAACATCACAATCACCATCAATAAACAGAACAACGAAACGTGATCGCCATAGAATGGAATGTTGAACGGCAAGTCGAGAATACTATCGTAAGAGGAGAGGTCGTCGCTCCACAAGAACGATTTTCCTCGCAACTCAATACTTGCAGGGAAGAAGCGGAACATTGCAATAAGGATTGGCATCTGAATCAACATAGGCAGACAACCTCCCATTGGGCTGATACCGGCCTTGTTGTAGAGATTCATCATCTCCTGCTGCTTCTTCATTGCATCCTCCTGACGCGGATATTTCGCATTCAACGCATCTATTTCGGGTTTGATTACACGCATCTTGGCGGTCGAAAGATAACTCTTGTAGGTGAGAGGGAAGATAATCAACTTAACCAAAATGGTGAGAATCAAAATGATAAGACCGAACGACTCGATATACTTCATCAAGAAGTCGAACAATGGAATTACAACCCAACGGCTGATAAAAGTTGAGAATACCCAACCGAGAGGAATAATGCGCTCCATTTCGAGCGAGTTTCCATTCTGATCCTTCAAATCCTTCAATATGGAGAACTTGTTAGGACCGAGATAGAACGAAAAGTCGTACTGCGAAGTTTGTGGAGTATACTCAACCGACGAAGCCAATGCAAATCGCTTAATATAGCCCGACTCAGGCTTTGCTGTATCGAACGAAACCTGAGGCTGACGCAAAGTCTTTGAGTGGCAAATCAAAGCCGACGAGAAGTACTGTTGTTTGAACGAAACCCAATCAATCGACGCTGAAAGGTCCTCCTTTTTTGAGTCGGTCGAGATGCCCAAGTCCTCGACATCACCCTCGCCGGGGAAGTGATAAACAAGGGTAGTGTAGGTATTCTCGTTTGTGAAACTGCGCTCATTCTTGTACGAACGATTGCTCCAATCTATGCCGACGCTTGGGTGATTAGCCATCAATGGTGCGATGTTGTTGAGTCGCACGTTGAAATCGACCAAATAGTCGCGCTCCGGGCGCTTCTCGTTGTAGATGGTGTAGATGTGATCTATCGAACCCTCGCCAACATTAAGACGCATTGTAACAACGGTCTTTGTTGAGTCGTCTTTGTTCACCGACACCAACTCGAAGTTGTGGTCTGCAGTCGAAACAATCTCCTTACCCTCTTGCTTCTTCATATAGTACGACATATTGAAGCGGGTGGAAGCCGGATCGAAGAGATGTACCTTCTCGTTGCGCACCTCTTTTGGTGCATACTTGGTGTAGTCCTTTAATGTTACGTCGGCAATCTGTCCACCACGTGTCGAGAATGTAACCTCAATCACATCGTTATCAACGCGAGTGCTGATCACCTCATTATTGCTCTTCTGAACTAAACTTGTCGTCTCCTCAATCGGCTTGGCGGGGGTGCCCTGCGCCTTTATAGGGGTAGTGCTCGTTGTTGCTACCTGTTCCGATTTTACTACGCTCTTTTGTAACTCTTGCTGTTTTACTGCTTGGTGGTTTGCGTATATCATATAGCCCACAAACACCAAGGTCATAAGGACAAAGCCGATAATCGTGCTCTTATTCTCCTTCATACTTTTCTCTCTCTGTTTTATCTGTTATAACTCTGTTTCTACTCCTGCGAATCAATCAACTTTACACGTTCGATGGTATCTGCCATATCCTGCTTTGCGCGAGCGATTTTCTCCTCGACGGCAGCAATCATCGCCTCGGTGCCCTTCGATTTGGCGAAGAAACCGATGTTGTTCTCCAAGGTTTGAATCTCCTGTTCAAGCTGTTTTACGCGATTGTACAACTTCTCGCGCTCGCTGCGCAACTGCTTACCTCCCGACTCGCGCATCGACGATACTTTGTTTTTGAATTTGCCGATTTGCTGTTCGCGGTCAGCACTGCGTACTGTGGCAAAGAGTTTGTCGAGAGCAGCTTTGTACTGCTTTTGCAACTCCTCCTTGTTGCGAATTGGTACAAAACCAATCTCGCTCCAACGACGCTGAAACTCCTTGATGTCATCAATCGACTTTACGTTAGCCTGCGCCATCTCCTCCAACAATGCTTGCTTGCTGGTAAGGTTTGCAGCATACTCACTGTCTTGCGACGAGAAGTGTTGCGACTTGCGCTCGAAGAACTTGTCGCAAGCGGCACGGAAACGCTTCCAAATAGAATCTGCGTACTTGCGGGCAACTGTTCCGGACTTTTTCCACTCAGCCTGCAATGCCAGCAACTCCTCGGTGGCTTGCGCCCAATCCTCACGCTCGGCTATCGCCTCGGCACGCTCACAAAGGGCGGTCTTAACCTCCAAATTCTTTACCATATCCTCCTTGGCATCGGTGTAGAAGGCGTGCTTTGCCTCGAAGAATTTATCGCACGCAGCGCGAAATCTATCGTATACCTTGTTGTTATCCTTCTTTGGTGCAAAGCCGATGGTACGCCACTCTGCCTGAATAGCCTGCACACGCTCGCTAACCTTATTCCAAGCCTTGTGCGATGTCGGCGCCTCTGCAACAATTTTCTCAATCTCTTCACATAAAGCCGATTTGCGCTCGAAATTACTAATCTGCTCAGCCTTAATGCTCTCGAAGTGCTCTTGATGACGACGATTTATGATGGTGGAAGCGCTTTTGAATCGCTCCCATAGTGCCTCCTTGTGCTCCATAGCAACAGGGCCCGTCTCGCGCCACTCCTCGTGCAACTTCTGCAACTTGTGGAAAGCCTCGACAATAGCAGGTGCTTCAGCCAAAGCCTCTGCCTGCTCGCAGAGCGAGGTCTTTGCCTCGAAATTACGCTTCCAATCGAGATCGCGCAACTCCTTGTTGATTTTTACATAGTCGTAGAAGTTCTCGACGTGAAGATTATATGTCTCGTACAGATCGCTCACTCGCGCTTGCGGAACTTGTCCGATACCTCTCCAACGCGCCTGCAAGTCGTGGAATTTTGCGAAAGTAGTGTTTAGCGCCTCCTCCGAATCTATCAACTGCTTCAACTCCTCAATAATAGCCAACTTTGCCTTGTAGTTATCCTCCTTCTCCTTATCGGATAGGGCGGTAGCCTCATCACGTTTTGTGCGGTAGATATTGTACAACTCCTTGAAACGAACTTCCGCCTCGTCGGTCTGTGGAATATATTCTGCATCTACGCCATTCTCTTGAAAGAACGCCTTGCGACGCTCCTCTACGTCGGCACGATGCAGTTTGTAGAAGGCTACCTTTAACGCCTCTACTTCGGTGCGTAGCTCTGCGGAAGGCCTCTCTGCAACTTTTTCGGCGAGGCGTGCCAGCACACCCTCCTTGTCGAGTTTGGCGATTTCGCCAACAACCGACTCTGCCTCTTCGCTCTTCTCCTCAGCGGTGGCGATGTTTGTCTCTTTGCACTCTTGCGATGCAACTTCACTCTGAATAGTCTGCTCCTCTACGAGGGCTTCGATAGTACTCTTGGTAGCCATAATATGCTTCTGTTTAGTTTTACTCTTTTATACCTTTAATGGTATAACCTGACAAAGATATGAAAAATAATTGACAATCGAAGTAAAAATTACCTATTTTGATAATAATAGTCCAAAACCGATGCTTTTCTCCGATTTTTCTCACCTCTGACGTTGCTGATTAAAAAAATCTATTTACTCAGCCTTGTTACACGCATTACACACTACTCACCGCTATTCGGAACAAAAGTTTTCCGTTTTACGCTTCTCGTTTTCTGTTTTTTTATACCTTTGCCGTATGAAACTGAAAAAGATTCTTTCGAAAAGAGACGAGATGTCGATATGGCTTGCGTTAATACCTCTGGCTGTGCTGGTTGCTATGCTTGCCTTGGTAATAAAAACGTTCGGAGCCGACGCTATCGAGGGCGGTAGTCAAATATCGCTGTTGGTTGCATCCTCGGTTGCCGCACTCTTGGCAATTGTATTTTGCCACTGCAAGTGGAGCACTCTCGAAGATGCTATTATTAATAATATCCGTACTTCGGCATCGGCAATTATCATACTTCTATTGATTGGAGCAATTGCAGGTACTTGGATGCTTAGTGGGGTGGTGCCAACCCTGATGTATTACGGTTTACAGATAATCCACCCGAAGGTCTTTCTTGCCGTAGCTTGTTTGATATGCGCTGTTGTAGCGGTTGTTACGGGTAGTTCTTGGACAACCATTGCCACCATTGGTGTAGCGCTAATGGGTGTAGGCGAAGCACAGGGCTTTTCGGAGGGGTGGATTGCCGGCGCAATTATCTCGGGAGCATATTTTGGCGACAAGATGTCCGCCTTATCCGATACCACCGTATTAGCCTCTTCTACAGCTCGTGTACCTCTATTCGAGCACGTCAAGTATATGAGCATAACGACAATTCCTTCATTTGTGATTGCGCTCATTGCCTTTACTGTGGTAAGTCTTTTGCACACAACGGATAATGCGGCTCAAATGCAGGAACTCTCGAGTGTATTGCTCGAATCATTCAATATATCGGCGTGGCTATTGTTGGTGCCGGCTATTACACTTGTGCTTATCGCGAAGCGTTTGCCTGCTTTGGTAACGCTCTTTATCTCGGTGATTTTAGCGTGCATAGCAATGGTTGTAGCACAGCCTGAAATAGTGCAGGCCATTGGAGGTGATGGCGACTATTCGACCTTTCGTGCGCTGCTGACGGTATGCTCAACTAACACTTCAATTGACACTGGTAGCGACACTATTAATGAGCTTGTTGCAACCAATGGAATGAAGGGTATGCTCAATACCGTATGGTTGGTGTTATGTGCAATGTGTTTTGGCGGTGTTATGGCAGGTAGCGGTATGTTGTCGGCTATTACAAAACTCTTTGCAAAGTTCGTATATCGCACATCGAGCATCGTGGCTTCAACTCTTGGAATGGGCCTATTTGCAAACTTGCTCACTGCGGACCAATACATATCTGTTATTATTACGGGAGAGACTTTCCGTGAACTCTATGCGAATCGTGGTTTGGAGGGACGATTGTTGAGCCGTTCCATCGAAGATACCGCAACAGTGTCGTCGGTGCTTGTGCCTTGGAATTCGTGCGGTATGACACAATCTACGGTGCTGGGTGTGGCAACTATTACATATCTGCCATACTGCCTATTCAATCTGATAAGCCCGATAATGTCGCTTACGGTGGCAATAATCGGCTATAAAATCTCTCGCAAGGTATCTACGGAGGCGTAACCGAATGACTCTTTTGGCTCGGTTGTTGTTTGGTTTAGGCATACAAACCAATACAACAAGAGTATGAAAAAGATTCTGTTTACCATTATGGCTTTGGGCACTACCGTAGCTGTGGTAGCTCAAAACAATCAGGCCCCTGCGGCAAATGCTGTTCTTGTATCGCAGACTCGTCAAGGCGATGTCGTAATTTCGCGCTACAAAATTCCTCACGATCACGGTCGTACAGCCGAATTTGATCTGCACTATGCAGTAAATAGGTCGAACATCGTCTCCTCATTCTCGGATAACTCCGAGCAGATAACCGATTTAAAGGACTTTATGAATCAGTGCTGCGACTCTACGATGCATATCTCCTCTATTCAGATTGTCGGCTATGCTTCGCCCGATGGCAACAACAAGCAAAACGACTCTCTCGCATCGAAACGTGCGCAATCGTTGTACCATTACGCCGTGAACACATACCACCCGACACAGAAGATAAACACTTCGCACAAGGCCCTTCATTGGAACGACTGTGTCGCGGCGGTAGAGAAGTCCGACATTCCTGATAAGAGTCAAGTGCTGGCAATTCTGAAATCGACCTCGCACACCGAGCCTCAGAAGGAGGCTGCATTGCGCCAGTTGCCCGAGGCGTGGAGTTATCTGGCCACAAATATCCTCCCGCAGATGCGTTATGCCGACATCGAGTTTGACTACGGCGTAGATGAGTACATA
>JAFXFM010000016.1 GCA_017520545.1 Alistipes sp.
GGGCGTTAAGACTATAATAATGAGTTTATGGAGTGTTGAAGATGCGGCGACCTCGCTCTTTATGCGCACCTTCTACCGCGAGTGGCTTGGAGGCAAGAGCAAGCGCGATGCCTTTGCCACAGCACAGGCGGTAACCCGCGCCTACAACAATGACGCCTCCTCGTGGGCAGCCTTTGTGATGTTGGACGACTACCAAAAATAGAGATATATGAAGAGATGCTTTTTGATAATAGTGCTATTGGGAATATCGTTTTGCAATCTATTTGCGCAATCTATTGACGACAGAAATTTCGCCGAGTTCGAGAATGTAAAGGAGTATTACGATGGGGCAATAAGTATTGCAAGAGCGACCGTAGCGGATCAGTCGGTTAAACAATACCACTATGAGGATGCGATAAATTATCTGCGTCCGGCATCGAGCAAATATAAATGGCTCGTTCAGAGATATAGTGCGCTCGAATTGGAGGAAGTGGATACAAAAGCGATTGGCTCGACCGAAGGACACATACTCTATACATACGACTATGCTCGCAAGCACTATGCCGATGTTAATTTTCAAGAGAATGGATTGCTGCGCAATGATGATGAAGAGATCGATGCGGAGACTAAACGAAGATTGAGATGTAGAGTTAAGATATTGGCAATAGCGCCACATTCTAGCGTCGTTTACAAAGATGTTGTTACCGGGCGGTCAATTCTTGTCGCTGTCGCCGAGCCGAATGCTACATTGCGACTTAGCGTATCTGGCAAGAGCAAGTATGATTGTGAATCGTACGAAAACGGTATGGTTGGATTCTGCAAGTGGGTAGCAGGTGAAAATGAAGAGACTATATACCGCATCGAAAACACCGGTGATAAAGAGGTCTGTTTAGCATTAATTGCAAACTAGGAATATGAAGCGAACTTTTCTGAGATTATTTGTTGTCCTATTGTTGGTAGTTGGCGGTAATAAGTCTGTTATTGCCAAAGACTATGCAGCTCGCATAAAGGCCGACAGCCTACTTAAACAAGCGATAAAGCTGAATGATAGCGGTAAGCCGAAGGAGGCTCTCCCGCTAATCGAAGAGGCGGCTACCATAAAGGAGGTCGGTGTTATGATGACAACAAACATTCAGATTGCCGCATTGAATATATACGTAAATCTTGGTATGTACGCCGATGCGTTAAGGGCTTTTCACAGAGCTTTGGGTAGCGCAAGCGATAAAGCCAAAGCTGACCAAGTGAGGTTGATGGGTGGAGAGGTCTTTTTCCAAATGGGCAATTACAAAGCGGGTTACGATATGTTGTCGGCGGTGGATACCGACTCCCTGTTGGTACGTAGAGATATCCAATTGTCGCGAATGTTGTACGGGCTCGACCGAAGCCACGAGGCGATATTGCTTCTAACCTCCTCGTATGCCGCGAATAAGGACGTGCGCTTTACCAATACAATCCTTCAGAATATAGGTTATCTCTATTGGGCAACCGGTGATTTGAAGAGCGCTGATGAGTATATGGCGAAGGCGCTGAGTAATTTGCAACCGCAGCAAAATGCCCGCGAGTATAATACGGTACTCGAGAATAGAGCAATGATTCACTCTCAACAGGGGCGTCATCAAGAGGCTATTGCTGAGATGTCGGCGGCACTCGACTACTTCTGCAAGTACACCAACAACTACCAAATTTCGCTTCGGAAGTATGCCGAAGTACTTACACGAGCAGGCAAATCGCAAAAGGCAAAATCGTACTTCGAACGATACTTCCGTGAGGAGCAAAACAAAATAGTTTCGAACCTATCACAAATGACGCGTCAGCAGAAACTAAATCTGTGGGCAAAGGAGCGTCCATTGCTCTCTAAATGTTTTATGCTCGAGAATAGTGCGGCCGAATTCCTCTTCGAAGTGGCGATGTTCCGCCGACAAATATCATTGATAAGCCACAACGATACGATGCGTGTAAAACGGCTGCTTTCTGCTACCCCGACAAAAGTCAGGCAGTCGCTCAAAGCAAACGAGGCGGCTGTGGAACTTGTGAGATATAGTGATTTGAACGGCGAGGAGTGGTATGCGGCAATAGTACTTCCAAAAATAGGAGCAGCCCAATTTGTGAAGTTGCTGAAAATAGACGACATATACGAGCCGGAGGTCGTAGGCAATAACTCTCTGTACAATGCGATTAAACGAGAGGATAAAACCGAGATAAATATACTATACAGCAACAAGGATCTCGGCAATAAAATCTGGATGCCGATTCTTTCGTCTCTGCCAAATGGTGTCAATAGGTTATTCTTTGCCCCAGAGGGAATCTTCCATATGTGGGGCGTTGAGAATATGCCGTTTGATGGCAAAAATCGGGTGGAGCTATGTCGAGTAAGTTCGATAGCCTCGCTAATCGACAGCGAGGAGTTGCAGTGTGCAGATTTCGGCGGGTTGCAGAAACTTGTTATCGGAGGACTCGACTACAATGTGGCACCAACTGACACTGTGTCGGTCCGAACGCCAAATAGAGAAGCAAGGGAGATGCTCTGTATGAGAGTTGGAGACATCCGCCACGTCTTTCAATACTTGAAGGGTACAGAAATAGAGGCAGATTCGGTGGCGCGTATTTGCAAGACAATAGCTCGTCGGCAGATTGGTGAACATACTTTAAAAAGTATTATGGGTAACTTCGGTTTGGTTCATATTGCTACGCACGGTTATAGCCTGAGTTGCGATGTCGCCCCAAATCCTGAGCTCCTGTTGGATAGTGTCAAATACGACCGCTCGCTCTCTTCGTGCGGAGTAGTGCTTACGGGTGCAAACGTATCAACAAATGCAAATTACGACGACGGCATATTGTCTGCGCGTGAGATTTGTGATCTCGATTTGTCGAATGTTGATTTTGTCGTACTCTCCGCCTGCCAAACTGCAAAGGGTGATGTTTTGGACGATGGCGCAGCAGGTTTGGTTCGAGGCTTGAAGAGCGCGGGAGTTAAGACCATCTTGGCGACGCTATGGTCTGTCGATGACACATCGACCTTACTATTTATGAAGGAGTTTTACACCCTTCTCTCAGATGGTAAAACGCCATATCAGGCACTGCGCTTGGCACAAAAGAGCCTGGCGAAAAAGAGTCGTACACTATATTATCGCCAATTTTCGCCCAAGACACTCGCTTCGGAGAGGAAACAATCCGTGCGCAAGATAAAGTATGATACACCATACTATTACGCGCCATTTATATTGATAGATGCAAATTAACGAACTATAAAAATGAAGAAGAATTTACTATTTTTGTTACTCCTTATCTCAACTATTTCTGTATTTGCACAGGGTGATAATGAGCAGAAAGTAAAGCAATTTGAGGGTCAGCGCAAATATGCTTTGACTATTCAGGAGAGCGACAATAACTCGATTCAGGAGTTCAACAGAAACCTTACAAAGAGTACGGGTAATCGCGGTTTTATAAGCGATATATTCAACCTTTACAGATCGAATTTCTCCAATCAGGTTGTGTCGATGTCATCGGAGTTGCTGGAACTCGGTATTACCGCTATTACCGAAGCCGTTAAGAGTAAGCGTCCGAAGTGGGAAGAGGCTGTTAAGAAAGAGTCGGAATTTATTAGGGTATTCCCTGCGCAGATGGAGGTGTTGGACTTCTACAAATCGCCATCTACCAAAGGTCCTATGGATCCGGCCGATATGCTTTTCTCGGGCTTTGGCTGTAAGCAATATATCGAATACAAGGATAGCCTCGGTGTGGTGCATCAGGAGGAGGTGTTCTCGGTGCGATGCAAGGTGCGCACCGACTCTTTGGGCGTTGCTCGAATGTTGAACCATAGCAAATTCGAGGTTTATGTCGATCATTTGAGTTTTAATCCGGGATTGTGCGATTTGCCAAACGACTCGTTGGGTCTCGATGCCTCGAAGCGAATTGCTTTTTCGTTCGAGAAACGTAAGGATTTGAAGTTTAGTGTTAAGGCTACGGTTAAATCTTCGTGGATGAATCAGGCAATGATGGTGTTCAACGATTGCGTTTTGGGTACGTTCAACATTACTGCGAATATAGACCCTAAGCATCTTAACGAAAAGGGCGTGTTTGTATATTCTCACGAGGCAGATAAAAACTCGGACAAACTTGTTACCATTACAGGCGATTCGTTTCTCGTTCCGAGATCGTATGTCGGTACAACCGATCTCCAACAGGCGGTAGATTCGTGGGGTACAGGTCAGTATAAGATTGATATGGAGGTGCAGGAAAGTTGCTTGATAAACGAAGAGTATTATGTGGAGGACGGACGTTGGCAGAAATCGAAGTGGCGTCCGGAGTGGAAAATGCTTCGAAAGAGAAAGAACCACGCCAAGAGTGCTTGGAGCAAGGTGCTTAATGTTCTTGGTGTAAAATATGCTAATGGCGCTTGGGTTGCAACTTTGGTAGATCCGATGAAGACCTACATTATTCAGGTTGAGAAGGGTGCTCTGACAAAGGCAAGCTCGGAGGTGCCGGCAACTCCGCCTTCGGATAAAAAATAGATTTAATAACTATCGCAATTAATCTCTTGTGAAGAAACGTGGATTAAATAAGAGACTCCTTGGCTATGTAAGAAAGCTGTTAAGACCTTGTCAAAGGCTTATAACCCGTCTGCATAATAAGGTGTTGAGGCACAACAAAGTTATCGCTATGTCCTTTGTGTGCTCCGTCTTATTGATGTTTATTTCGTATGAACTCAACTCGTTGGTCTACTCTTTCGGAGGAGATTTGACCACGGGCCAATGGACTGAACGTGTTAGGGCATTCTGCAAGAGCGATGCCGACTATGTGCCCGATTCAATAGCATTAGTAAATGTTACCTACGATAAAAAGTTGATGCGATATGAAGCCGTGTTGGATCAGACGGATCAAGAGTGCTATTTTCGCGAGTACGTTGGTGATTATACCGTTACCGATAGGGGCAAACTATTGTCGTTACTCAATGCTTTGGATTCGGTCGATTATCGCTACATTATGTTAGATATCCGATTTGCGCAGGGCTTCGAGAGCGATTCGGTGTCGTTAGCTCTGTTTCGGAAGATCAAGGAGATGGATAACATCGTTATTGCAAAACACTCCAATCACGAACTCTCCGACCCCGAACTGAATGAGAAGGCGGCATCGAGCGATTACTACACCACCTTCCTCGAATCGAGTTTGGTGAAGTATCCCGTTGTTGAGAGCGAGGGGGCGACCATTCCCGGAAGGATGTATCGCGATTTGTGTGGCAGAGATATCTCCAATCATCGCTTGTGGTTCTTGGATAATGGGGAGTTGTGCTATGGCTCTATGTTTTTGACCTATCCTATCAGGGTTACGAAATGGAAACGCCCGACGAACGAGGAGAGGAGCGAGTATGCTCCTCAATATCTCAATTTGGGGCAAGATATTATTGCTAAGGCTGAGCAGTTCGATTTCAGGGCATATTTCGAGAATAAGATAGTTGTTGTGGGCGATTTTGTTGAGGATATCCACGAAACCTATGTTGGTACTTTGCCGGGTGCGTTAGTCAATCTCAATGCGTATGTGGCGCTGACAAAGGGGGTACACTTGGTAAATTGGTGGTGGCTTTTATTTATCGGTGTAGTATATTTTGCTATTTGTCTTGGTCTGTTTAAGAAGCGGAGTGTCTTCGACTATATTTCGTTTATACGTTCCAGCAAATCTATCGTTTTGCGCTTTGTAGTGTCGCTTGTGGGATACTCAACATTGTTAATGGCGATTTCGTATGTGTCGTACATCTTCTTCGGTACATTTTATAGCGTTAAATTTCCGGCGTTATACTTTGCGATTTTATCGACAATTGTTCGCTACCATTATATGAAGTACAAGAGGTAAGGAGCTATGAAAACAAAACTTATTACACTACTTTTCTTCTGCTGTTTTGCGAGCAGTGCCGTTGCCCAACAGGCAACCGATGCCAAGCACACGGAGGAGAGAATAACGGATGATTCATCTGCCTTGTTCAAAAAATATAATGAAGAGGGACTTCGTCTTTGTGCACAACAAGATTATTCTTCTGCAATAAAATCGTTTAATCGAGCCGCTTGTGTCGTAAAAAAAGAGAAGGGCAAAATTCATCCTGATTATGCTTTGTCGTTGAGTAATCTTGCTAATTGTTATTGCGTGCTAGGTGATTATGCCAAGGCATTTGAATTAGGAATACTGGCTTTAGAGATTCGCAAACGAGTGCTTAATGAGCATCATCCTGATTATGCCGTGTCCTTGAATAATATAGCCTATTATTATAGCGAGGTAGGCGACTATGCCAAAGCGATTGAACTTAATACGCAAGCGTTGGAAATTCACAAAAAAACAATAAGCGAAGACGATTACTATTATGCTATATTGTTGAATAATCTCGCTGTTAATTATGCTGCTATAGGTGATTATGCCAATGCGATTGAATTAGAAATGCAAGTATTGAAAATTTGCAAACAAACCCTAAATACATATCATCCTGATTATGCAAGATCGTTGAATAACCTTGCACTTTATTATAACAAAATCGGCGACTATGCCAAGGCCCTTGAATTAGGAACTCAAGCGTTAAAAATTCGCAGGATAATTTTAGGTGAAAATCACCTAGATTATGCAAGATCGTTGAATATTCTAGCTAATTGTTATTGTGGAATTGGCGATTATGCTAAGGCTGTGAAATTAATTACTCAAGTGCTAGAATCAATGTCATATGATGTTTATATTCATACACCAGAACTCTCAAAAGATTATTATACTGTATATATAGAGTCGTTAAGTGTTCTTGCCAATTGTCTAAACGTCGCAGGCGACTATGCCAAAGCGATTGAACTTAATACGCAAGCGTTGGAAATTCATAGGAAAACATTAGGCGAGAGTCATCCCGAATATGCGACCTTGTTAAACAATCTTACTCTTTGTTATTACGGAATCAGCGACTATGCCAAAGCGATTGAATTTTGCACACAAGCGTTAAGAATTTGCAGAAAAACAGTAGGAGATGATCATTCTACCTACGCTCTGGCTCTTGCAAATATGGGTGGGTACTATTACAAACTTGGAAACACAAAAAAACTCCTTCCAATATGGAATAAGCATTTTGATATAGACAAGAGATATATCCTGTCGCAATTCCGCTCGATGACAGAGTATCAGCGAAAAACACTGTGGAGCAAAACCTCTATGCAAATCATCTCGGCTAACCACACTTACGCCCCACTCGGCAAGACCTCCCCTGACGCCTGCAAGACCTCCTACAACTCGCTTCTTTTTGCGAAGGGACTTATTCTCTCGTCGAGTATCGAGTTCGATAGGGTGATAAATGAGAGTGGCAATAAGGAGTTGCTCAAA
>JAFXFM010000007.1 GCA_017520545.1 Alistipes sp.
AATGCGAGCGAACTCGATGAGAGCCTCCTTGCTGTCGATGATGAATACATCCTCGCTGTCGTTGGTGTTAGCCTCGTAGGTGAATTCGGTGAACTCGCGAACAGTAGCAGCGTTGATTGGCTTCACGTCGCTGTTGAACTTAACAGTCATCTTATCGTGAGCCTCGGTAGTGATTGTTATCACGAATGTACCATAGCTGCCCGAAGGAACGGTTACATAAACCGGAGTAGCCTCTGCGCCGAGTACCAATGGCTCTGCGAAAGTAACGGTAACGGTGTTCGATGCCTCAACAGCAGTCAAAGTGCCGTTTGTGCAATCAACAGTGAAAGCACCTGCAATCTTGCCATTCTGAGCACGAACTGCGATATTGGTTACCTTCTCGCCATTACCCGAGATAGCAAAGCGAAGAACACCTGTGAGGTGCTGCATCTGAATACCGCCCTCTGGCAACTCGGCAGCGTAGCCGTACATTGGCGCAGCCTGTGGAGCAAATGTACCAACAGTGTAGGGTTGCACGGCAGCAAAAGTTACAGGGAAGGTTGTACCCTCGCCCTCACCCTCTTGTGCAGGGTAAACCACGCAGTAAGGAGCAATCAAGCCCTCACCCTCGAACTGGAAGAATGCCGAAGACGCACCATCGCTCTCTGCCGGCAAAGCCTTCGAAACATCGCCATTGATGGCAATCTGGTCGCCCGCACTCCAATAGAGCGGATATTTGCCCTCTGCGTCGCGGTCGCCGAGTTGAGTTCTCGACTCCTCCAACGAGATTGCAAACTCGGTAACGCCGGTCTGACCAACGTTTACACCGAGATCTTCGGTTGTGTCGGTAACGCACGAAAATGCAAACATTCCCGCCACAACCGCCGTGAAAATTTTTATCAAATTTTTCATCGTTTTTTTGGTTTTTGGTTAATAAATTAAATTAAGTAAAATGGTATCTTTGTTAATGTATAAATTCAAATTATCGTCGTAACTCGCTGATAACGAATATATTAAACCTCAAAATCCCCCCCCCCCGAAAAAAATCGGGGAAGGGATTTTAAGTATTGCACCTCTGTGTATGGTGCAAATATACGATTTATTTTTTAAAATAGGTATTCTATGCAAAAAAAAATCGCAACCCTCTCGGATTGCGACCAAAATTTCGCCTACATCTCAAACACTACTCCACCAATTCAAAGGCTTGCGATTTACCGCCGACAAAACGAGCAAGAAGCAACGTCGCTCCGCGGCCCTGCTTGCTTTTGGTAGCTTTTGTGAGGTAGAAATAGTCGTTGCCCAAGGCGCAAATTCCACACGCGCCATACTTGTTTCGCCAACCATAAATTTTGCCATTGTTCGGATCTTTTGCACCAAGTTTTGCGAGTGATAGCAAAGCTCCCTTCTTCTGATAGTCTACGCCTTTTAAGCTCTTAACCTTTGCTTTTTTTGCCCCATCGACACAGAAGAGCGAGTAGTTGGCAAAATGCTCTTTCTTACCCGTGTAGCACGCTAAAAACCAAAGATTTGAACTCTTGTCGTATTCGAGGTTCTGCACACCCCAAGTGGTATTTCCTGTATATACGAAGTACTTTCCGTAAGGCTCCTTTGGACCTTTGCGATGCAGCTCGTCCTGCGAGTGAATAGTCTCATATTTCGCCCAATCGGCAACATCGTACTGCAAGAAGACTTGGTGGTCGTTGTCATTGCGATTTTTATCGCCATAGATGCCATACGCCACCGTCAGCAGCCTCTTGCCCGAGCCATCGAATGCCGGACCAAACGATATACCGTCGAAGCCGGCACAGCCATAGCGGTGTTTGAGCGTTGCACCCGACTTGGTTGTAACCTCTGCCTCGAAATCATCGACAATAGTGCTCAATAGCACACTCTTCATTATGCCGTCCTTGTCGGCACTCATATTCTCACGCGTAATCTTCTCAACGTCGAATATCGCAACATAGAAGCCGGTCTTAAACTGCTTTTTTACGCCCTCCTGCCTCAAAATGCCCTTGCCGATAGCGTCATTTTTATACTCCAACGAGCCATAAAGACGTCCGTCCTCTTCGTTAAATTCGAGGCAACCCAAATGTCCTAAAATTCCCGTAACCGTTCCGACAACATTGCCCTTCATATCCAATTTCACGAGCATTGTCGTAAAGGACAGATAGACAAACTCCCGCTTAGCATCGACTGCTATACCCTGCACGTGTCCAGCCTTCCAGCCCTCCGTATGCAGCTTTTTTGGAAGATCAGAGAGAGGTGTTGCGGCAAGAACAGCTGTCGTCATAATCAGAGCCGACAACGCCAAAATGAGTCGTTTCATCGTTATTGTTTGTTTTGGTTAGAATGTTCAATATCACACCCTGCACAGTTTCCACTACAAGGATTGTCGTCGCACTTCTCCGCCGCCATATCCTCGCGAGTCTCCTGCACGGCGCACTTAATTCCAAGACGTTGCATATCCTTGTTTGTAGATATCTCGGAGTCGATGTGGTGTCCCTTGAAAATCAGCGTCAGCGACATAGCCAAGATGAAAAATGCCACCGCAGCAATCGCCACAAGTATTACCGTGAAAGTTGTTCCCATAATCGATGTTTTAACTCTGCAAATTTACTCTTTTTGCGTTACATTACAAGATTATAACGATGAAATTTCGTATTTTAATCTCTTTTTCCTATTTTTGCACCAAATAATTATTTGGTAGTATGTACGAATACATCAATGGAACACTCGCCGAGGTAGCACCTGCGTATGCTGTAGTAGATGCCGGGGGCGTCGGTTACTTTGTAAACATATCGCTTCACACCTACTCCGAGATTGAAAAAGCGGAGAACGTGAAGCTCTACATCCATCACATCGTACGCGAAGATGCAGAGTTGCTCTACGGCTTCTCCTCAAAAGAGGAGCGTGATTTATTCCGCCTGTTGATAAGCGTTTCGGGCGTGGGAGGAAACACCGCTCGAATGATACAATCGACCTACTCTCCATCGGAGTTGCGCAATATCATCGCAACAGGAAATGCTACTCTCCTGAAAAATGTCAAAGGTTTAGGCTTGAAAACAGCACAGAAGATCATCGTAGATTTGAGTGGCAAGATGCTCGACCTGCCGTCGCATAATGCAGCCGACAACGCTTTGGCAGCATCGCAACGCTCGGAGGCATTTGACGAGGCCTTGGCAGCACTCGTTATGCTCGGATTTACGAAGGCTGCTTCCGAAAAGGTGTTGCAGAAGATATTCAAAGCAGACTCGTCGCTTGGAGTCGAGGAGGCTATTCGCAGCGCACTGAAACAGTTATAAAGTAAATTTTCGACTACAAAAACATAGTTTTTGAATAATAATTTCTATATTTGTCCGTTATAATGGCTATGAAGAGGTTGCTGATCATACTATTTTTGCTACCGATACTCGTAGGTTGCAAGCAGGAGGACACCCTTCTCTCGGAGCGCGACCAGATTGAGAAGTATCTCACCTCGTCGCGTCGTATGGTTGCCGAGGACCAAATTGGAAATGTTATAGAGGAGCATCCAAAGTTCTACACCGTATTCGGTCGCTACGCCTATCGGCACATCGTAAACTACTACGATGCCGACCGCGAAAGCAGACCGGAGGTGGCGTGGGGCGATAGTTTGAAGATACGTTTCAACGCCTATACTTTCAGTGGTTCGGAACCTTCGGAGTCGTCGATATATTGGTCGAACGTTCCCGAAGTTATACAGGAGCTCGGCACAACAAGCAACAATACGCTCGATTGGTCGAGTGAACCGTTGGCGATAAAATTGGGTACGACACCCATATTGGCAGGATTGGAACACACACTACCGGGTTGTCGCGAGGCGGACTCGGTGCAGGTATATATGACCTCGAACCTCGCCTATGGAGAGCAACTTATCGGCGTTGTGCCCAAGAACTCGATGGTGGCGTGGTATATGAAGATAGAGAGAGTTACAAAGTAAGATATGAGTTTTACGAAAAGCATAGTTAAAGGTCTTTTGGCGGTGGCTGTTGCAGCCTTTGCCCTAACATCGTGTATAAAGGAGGAGAGTATATCGAACGAGGAGCGCGAAAAAATTTCGCTCGAAGCGTGGATAAAGCTCAACAAGCCCGAACTCCTCAACAACTACCAAGAGGAGGGCGGCTACTACGTCGAAATTCTCGATGGCGACACGAACGAGAATCTACCCATAAATGGCAACGACTACGGCTCGGAGCCGCTTATGGATCAGGACACCTGTTGGGTATACACCAATATGACGGGACGAGATATCAACGGTGCAATCTGTATGACACGCAGTGGTCAGTTGGCGGATATGTGCGGTACATTCTCATACTCCACCCACTATGTTCCATACATAAACTACTGTGGAAGCAACAATATGGGACTTTTGGAGGGTACATACCTCGCGATGCGTCACGAGTTGAAGATTGGCGACCAGACCTATAAGATGCGTCGCGGTTCGAAGGTGCGTCTTTATCTCCCATCGACCATCGCCTATGGCGAGAACGGCACCTCAACCGAAGGTGGCTACGAAGGACAATACTCGCTCGATGCATCACGACCTTTTGTATTGGATATTGAGGTGTTGGGCGCAATAAAAAACCCCTCTGACAAGGAGTTGGATATGATAAAAAGTTACGTCGGCTGGGAGGGCTATTGGACACAGGCAACCAAGGACGAGAGCGAGAAGGTCGATGAGAACGACGACTTGACACTCAAAGGTTTGTACTACAACCACAAATACAACCCTGCGACCGATGATGTGCACAACTACCGCTATATGCAGCCACATCTCAAAGGCTTGAACAACCCGTACATCGACTCCAAGCTTTACAAGGCAGGAGGTATGCCGGAGCTCAACAAGAAGATCAACGACATTCTTTTGAAGCGTTTTGGCGAGGGTTTGGAGGCGTCGAAGCGCAACGAGAAGAACCTTGTTACAAAGAATGGTCGTGCAGATGTGTGGTACGTATTGCGATTCCTCGATGGCTTTGTTGTAGACACGAATATCGCCGAGATTCGCAAACTCGTATTCAACGAGCAAAATCCCGTATGCGAGGTATTCAGCTACAGCCCTTCGGACGACGAAGGTAAGGGAGAAACCGAGCGTCAGGCCATTGGAGCGTGGTTCTACTGCATTCCACAGATGCACTACGGAGGTTACGGACAGATTATAACATCGTCCGGCTATGCATACGGAGCGGCCGGCTTATCGGGTACAACCACCACCGAGACCACATCGACAGGTAATAGTATGGCGAACTACTATAATATGATGAACTATTACAACTACTACAATTCGTATTATAACTACTACAGCCCGTACTACAACTACTACGATTACAACTTCTACAACTATAATTACAACGTCGAGGAGGAGGAGACAACAACAAAGACCACTATAAGCACAGAGATTCTGCCATATACACCGTTGGTATTCACAATCTTTGTAGAGCCAAATGAATAGAACGATGACAAGAGCAAAGATATATCTGCGACGCGGCAAAGAGGAGTCGCTACAACGTCGCCACCCGTGGATCTTCTCGGGCGCAATTGAGCGCATCGAATGCGAGGGCGAAAACATTCCCGAAGGCTCGGTGGTTGATGTCCTCACTCAACGAGGCGACTATATTGCTCGCGGACACTACCAAATTGGCTCTATCGCTGTGCGTATCCTCACCTTCGAGAAGGAGGAGATCGACGCTGTATGGTGGCAGAAGCGCATTGCAAGTGCCTACGATGTGCGTCATACTCTCAAACTCACCGACAATCCGCAGACAACGTGCTACCGACTTATTCACGGCGAGGGCGACCTTTTACCGGGATTGGTAGTCGATATATATGGCACAACAGCCGTCGTGCAGTGCCACTCGGTGGGTATGTATCACTCTCGCAACGACATTGCTGAGGCGATACGCGAGATCTATGGCGAAAAAATCACCGCAATATACGACAAAAGCGCACAAACAGTACCTTTCAAGGCGAATTTGAACGCCGTCGATGGCTACCTCTATGGCTCGGCAGAAAAAGATAACGTAGTATTGGAGAATGGTCATAAGTTCCTCGTAAATTGGGAAGAGGGACAAAAGACCGGTTTCTTCATTGACCAACGTTTCAACCGCCACCTTGTACAGGAGTATGCCAAGGGCCGTACCGTATTGAACACCTTCTGCTACACGGGAGGTTTTTCGGTATATGCGTTGGCAGGAGGAGCGAAAGAGGTGTGCTCAATAGATGCTTCGGAGCGTGCAGTAAGGCTCGTTGATGAGAATATCCGACTCAACTTTGGCGACGACGCGCCTCACACCTCGTTGGCGTGCGATGCAGTGGAGTACCTGAAAGATATTGGCGACAAGTACGATATGATAATCCTCGACCCGCCTGCATTTGCCAAGCACCACAAGGTTCTCGGAAATGCAATGCAGGGATATAAGCGATTGAACGCCAGAGCACTATCACAAATCAAAAGTGGAGGTATACTCTTCACATTCTCCTGCTCACAAGCGGTTTCGAAGGAGTTATTCCGCACTACCGTATTTACGGCAGCGGCTATTGCAGGGCGCAAAGTACGTATTTTGCATCAACTGACACAGCCTACCGACCACCCTATCAACATCTACCACCCCGAGGGCGAGTATTTGAAGGGATTGGTACTTTACGTGGAGTAAGAGCAACGGGGTGAGAGCAACGGAACGAGAGCAACGGGACGAGAGGAACGCGACGAGAGGAACGCGACGAGAGGAACGCGACGAGAGGAACGAGGTAAGAGGTAAGAGGAAAACGATATAAATGGCAACCTATACGAAACTATCCATACAAGCCACCGAGGAGCAGGGCGAGATTCTTGCTGCCTACCTTGCGGATTATCCGTTCGATAGTTTCGACTATGCGAATGGGCTCTTCAATGCCTACATTCCGCAGAGTGAGTTGGAGAGTTATCTGGCAAACGTAGAGCAGCTACTCGAAGAAGAGGGCATCATCGACTACTACTTCGAAGATATAGAGTCGCAGAATTGGAATGCCCTGTGGGAGAGCAACTTCGAAGAGGTGGAGGTAAGGGATAAGGTGCTTATTCGCGCCCCTTTCCACAATACCCGTCCCCACTACAAGGGTTTGGAGGTAATTATCCAACCAAAGATGTCATTCGGTACCGGCCACCACGCCACCACGCAATTGATGGTAGAGATACTATTAAGCTCGCACCTCGAAGGTAAACGCATACTCGATATGGGCAGTGGAACGGGTGTTTTGGCGATTGTGGCGGCTAAACTTGGCGCCGAAAGCGTCTTTGCAGTTGAGATTGACGATATGGCAGAGGAGAGTGTTCGCGAAAACATCCTACTCAACGCCGTGGAAGAGAAGATAACCTCGGTACGTGGTGATGCGAGGGCTATCGAGGGCAAGAAGTTTGACCTCGTATTGGCAAATATCAATCGCAATGTGCTGCTTGCTGATATGGACACATACGCAGCAACACTTTCGAAGGGTGGAAAACTCGTTATGAGCGGTTTTTTGGCTGATGACGTACCAATGCTGCTCAAAAAGGCGAAGCAGCTCGGAATGAAGAGGACAAAACAGTTGTCGCACGGTGAGTGGCAGGCCATTCAAGTTGAAAAGTAAGAGAAAAGAGGAGTAAGAGATAAATTTAAACTACATAATATGAGAATTTTGAAGAAGCTATTTTTAATGCTATTGTGCGTAGTGCCTATAACGGCATTGGCGCAGAACGAGAGCGTTGTGAAGTGGAGCAACACCGTAACTGACAAGGGCGACGGGCTCTACACCGTACAGTTTAAGGCGGCTATCGACGAGGGCTGGCACATATACGTAAATGACTCGGCAAAGGCGTTCAACCCCACCGAAATAAAGTTCGAGGCGGGCGAGGGCGTTGAGCCGCAGGGCACATTGCGTTCATTGTCAGAGGCAAAATACGAGAAGGACGAGCTTCTAATGATGGAGATTGGCCACCACGAGAAGGAAGCAATCTTCGAGCAGGACTTCAAGGTAGAGGGCAAAGGTGGCGAGGTGAAGGCCTCAATCACCTATCAGGCGTGCAACGTAGGCACCTGCCTCTCCCCAACCACCGAAGAGGTAAGTATCGCACTTGGCGAGGTTTCCGACACAGCCACCATCTCGGAGGAGAAAACTTCGAAGGGAGGCTCGCTTTGGGCTTTGATTCTCGAAGCGATAATCTGGGGTTTTGCCGCTCTGCTTACTCCTTGCGTTTTCCCTATGGTTCCGATGACCGTATCGTTCTTTATGAAGAATAGCGGCTCGGCAGCGCGTGGTCGCATAAATGCAGCACTCTATGGACTATTTATAATTGCGCTCTACACCCTGCCAATCGCAATACTTATAATTATTACGCGCGTTGCAGGCGGCGACACTGTTACTGCCGACATATTCAATTGGTTGGCTACACATTGGCTACCAAATATAGTATTCTTCGTGGTATTTATGATCTTTGCGGCATCGTTCTTTGGTGCATTCGAGATCACCTTGCCAAGTTCGCTCGTAAACAAGAGCGATGCAAAGTCGGACAAGGGAGGTATCGCAGGTATCTTCTTTATGGCATTGACACTCGTATTGGTATCGTTCTCCTGCACAGGACCAATTGTGGGCTCGGTGCTTATCAAATCGACCTCGGGTGAGGTGTGGTCGCCAATTATCACAATGCTGGCATTCTCCACCGCTTTTGCCTTGCCATTCACCCTATTTGCATTCTTCCCTTCGTTGCTGAAGAAATTGCCTAAGAGTGGCGGTTGGCTCAACTCGGTGAAGGTGGTACTCGGATTTATCGAGGTGGCTCTCGGCTTCAAGTTCCTCAGCGTTGCCGACCAAGTTTACCACTGGAACCTGCTCGACCGCGAGGTATATCTCGCCATCTGGATTGTGGTATTCTCGCTGCTCGGGCTCTATCTGTTGGGCAAAATCCGCTTCGCTCACGACAGCGAAACAACCCATATCGGCGTAGGTCGCTTGGCTTTGGCAATTGGAGTATTTACATTCGTAGTGTATATGATTCCGGGTATGTGGGGCGCACCTTTGAAGGCTCTATCGGGCTACCTACCTCCTCTCTCTACGCAAGATTTCGTAATGGGCGCAGCGGGTAGAATAAGCAACCGCGTATCGTCGGATATCGACAATCCGAAGTATGGCGACAAACTTCATCTTCCACACGATTTGAAGGGCTTTTTCGATATGAAGGAGGCTGTCGATTATGCAACAAAGGTCGACAAACCGATATTTATCGACTTTACAGGACACGGCTGCGTAAATTGCCGTGAGATGGAGGCTCGCGTATGGTCGGACGAGAGAGTTTTGCAGATTCTGCGCGACGAGTATGTTGTCGTAGCGCTATACACCGACGATAAGATGAAGTTACCAAAGAAAGAGTGGGTTGAGGCACATAATGGCAAGATGCTCAAAACTTTGGGCGAGAAGAACGCCAACTATGCACTCTCGCGCTTTGGTGTAAATGCCCAACCTTACTACGTTTTGCAGGGTAAAATGGGCGAGATTTTGGGCGAAAGAGGCTACGATCTCTCGGTTGAGGGCTTTGTAGAGTTCTTGCAACAGGGTCTCGAGAAGTACAAAAAATAGATAGTGGTGAGGAGATAGGATTGAGTGGTTTTCCTACCAATTTCTATCAAGTCCGACAAATGAAAAGCCGAGCGATTGCTCGGCTTTTCCTGCATAATTATTCCATATTCGCTCCTTTCTCTTGCGCGTGAGAGCATAATACGCGAGCGCAGGAGAAAAATATGGGCAAAATCACAAATTTTCAAAAAAAAATCACTATCTTGCGCCAGATATTTAGAGATTTATTTTCAATCATTTAATACTCATTTTATGAAAAACTTATTCAAATCACTCTTAATCTGCGGTCTTGTTGCAATGATCAGCGGATTGATGTCGGCCTGTACGCCAGATATGGGCGACGACTACAAAGGCCCTCCTGTATTGAAGGTCGGCACACCGGAAGTAGTTTCGGCTATCGAGGTAAACATTCCTCTCGATGCCAAAAAATTGACTTCGGTAGGTTACAAACTTGTAGAGAAGGTTGATGGCCAAGAGCCAACTGCCCCTGCAAGCGCGATGTTGCTCTATCGTGGCGGTAAGAGCGTTAATGGTTGTCCAAGCGCTATCAAACTCACCGGTAACGACGGTCTTAACCGAGGCAAAACATTCGTAGTATTTATCGCTGCGACTATCTCGGACACCGAGTTCTACAACAATGGCGAGATTTTCTCGGTAGAGTTCACCACTCCTGACAACTTTGTCGATGACGATGTTCAGGTTCTCCGCACTCACTACGAGGGTGCCGACGTGGAGGTTATCGTACCGGAGCGCATCAAGCAGCAGAATCGCCGCATCAAGTGGGGTATCACAGACTATGCCGTAATCGAGTACTACGGTCAGGCTCCTGATCCAGAGAAGTTGCACTCGAACGATGTTATATACCCTGCATCGCTCATCAAGAACGACACGACACTCAAAATCAACCACTACAACGCTTATCGCCGCACTGCGGATGGCGAGATTGGTTACTACTACTTTGCCGGTAGCAATCCTGATGGCACTACTATTCAGGGTGTTTGCGGTCCGAACGACCCACGCGTTGAGAGTGGCGAGGCTACGCCTACACAGTACTACCCTCTCTTCCAGCCGGGTGCGCCTCTCGTACTTTTGTTGTCGGAGGTTGCCTATGCCGATTGTCCGTACATCAACGCATTGGAGGGCGATGCTTACATCGACCATTTGACACAATGCGACGAGAATTGCCCAGAGGGTTGTACCGCTCACACCAACTGTCCTCACCTCCACCCAATGATCGATTGGGGCTGGGGTCCGGGTTACTATTGGTATCCATACGACTATCAGGCGTACATAAAGGCTAAGGGCGGCGATCGTGAGCCGGGCGAGTTGCCAATGCCGGGTGTAGGTGGCGGAAACAACAACAATATCGACTTCGACCAGTTCTGGCACGAAGGTGCTTGGCACAAGCACATCGAGATTCGCTTGCCTGGTCCGGAGGAGTTCACAACGGGAGATGTTAAGGTAAATATTTCGGGACTCCGTCCAGATGGAGGCAAACTTACCTTCACCCCAACAGGCGACACCTACGCATACTTTGTCTATATTTGTCCAGAAACAAGTATGATGGGTGCAGGCTATGTCGATTTGTTGAAGTTCGTGAGAAACGACCCAAGTTTGTTGCAGTGGCTCACCACTTCGGAGGTCGGAATGTATTTAGGTATCTTCCCTTTTGAGGGACAGACCATTATAAACCTCGAAGAGTTCCTCTACGAGATTGAGGCTAATATGAGATATCACGTTATCGTAAATGCTGTTCCGGGCAAGATGGAGAACGGCGATATGACGCTCGATATTACAAAACAGAAGTTCCAGCACCTCACATTCACATTGCCAAAGTACACCATCGACGAGCCAGAGTTGGTTGTAACGCCTATGGAGGCTTACTCACCATACAAGGTTAAGTTCAATGTGAAGAACGTTACCCCTAACATCCCTGTTAAGAAGGTGGCTTATGCATTCAACTACTCGCGCGACTTCTCGTCGTATATGAGCCAGACAGGCTACACCTACGAAGATATTGTATTGTCTAACGATGGTTATGCAAATCTTACCGAGGCAGAGGTTGAGCAGGTTAATTCGGACTTCGGTTGCGACATCGAGTTCGATGTTCGCGAGAACTCGCTCTCGACTCTCGCAGTTATCGGTTGGAACGAGGAGGGACGTCCAAGTTCTATCGGCGAAGGCTCGAAGGCTGTTGCAGAGGCTCGTTCGTTGCCTATGCCTGCGGCAGATCCACTCGATATGACCAAGTTGAACGCTTTGAAGGGCAACTGGACTGCAACTGCAACTATCAAGACTGTGGATTACAACACCGGCAACACAACCACTTCGCAGAAGTCGTGGGGTGTTACCATCGGCGACTTGAAGACCGACAACGCACTCACAGCCGAGCATTACGCAATCTTCGAGAGCGTAGGTGTTCAGAAGGAGGCTGCCGACGAGTATCTCAAAGAGTTCAACAAGCAGGCTGCCGACTACAACGCAGCAGTTCTCGGTCAGAACCGCGTACTCTGTCAGGGTTGGGACGTTTCGGGTGAGCGTGGCACAAGCACCGCATCGCCTTGGGACTTGTTCCTGATGACCGACTACAACGCATCGTTGGTTGATTACCTCTTCTACGACTTCGGTCCGAAGTGGTACTTACAGACCGATGCCGAGGGCAATATCTTCGTTCCGGTTAATTACAACGTAGTTCCACCGATGATGTTGTGGTACAACGGTATGGAGCACTACTTGTGTAGTGGTAACTACGAGAAGGGTATCGCAAACTACATTAAGAGTTTGAATCCGGCAGACGCATTCGACGTTCAGTCGGTAGGTATTCCTGTCGAGATTTCGGAGGACGGCAACACCATTACTTTGAAGTCGGTAGTTGTACCTCACACCAACGACAGCGGCGTAACCGAGGATATCACCCTCTACCCTACTATGATCTACAACAATCAGGGTGCGCTTGCATTCTACACTCCTTACGTTGTTTCGGAGGTTGTATTGACCAAGGGTGCTGCTTCGACCGCAAGCACAAAGAAGAGCGCCACAGGCAAGGTTGGCTTTGGCAAGAATGTATTGAACAGCACAGCATTCAAGGCTCCTGCAAAGCATCACAGCCGCACCGTAATGGTTGAGAAGGTTAAGAGCAACAGCACCAAAGTCAATGTCGTAACCAAGAAGGTTCCTACCAAGGAGGAGATCCGTAAGGGTATGGAGCAGATGGGTAAGCGATTGGGCTACTTGCCACGTAAATAGTTAAAAAATCGGTCGCATCGAGGAGCCTTCCACGGCGAAGGCTCCTTGGCGGCTCAAAAAAGTTGAGAATATGAAAAGATTTTTTTCGCTTTTATGTCTCGCCTTGGCGGTTTCGTTTGCCTCGGCACAGCAGCTCCCCGATGTAAAGGTGGAGAATGCACAGGGTAAACTTATTTCGGTACGCGATCTCTCGCAGGGTAAACCGATGATTATCGCCTATTGGTCTATCGCCTGCAAGCCTTGTATTCAGGAGCTGAACGCCATAAACGACGCGTTGGCAGATTGGCGTTCGGAGGCTGACGTAGTGGTTGTTGCCGTATCGGTTGATGACGCTCGTTTGAAGGCTACCGCAAAGAACCTCGCATCGTCGCGTGGTTGGGAGTTTGTGTGCGTATATGACCCTAATCAGGAGCTTAAACGTGCAATGAATGTTTCGCTCACTCCGCAGTCGTTTGTGGTTGATGCCGCAGGTAACGTCATCTACTCGCACTCGGGCTACACTCCGGGCAGCGAGCAGGAGTTGTTCGACAAGGTTGTTGCATTGAAAAAGGGCAAAAAGAAGTAGTAAGCAATGAAGCGATTAACACTCATACTCGTTGGCATCTTTGCGCTCACGCTCTCGGCATCGGCACAGCAGGTACTCGGCAATGGTCAGGTATCGGGTAGTTTAGAATCGTCGTCGATTTACTACACGCCCGACAGCAAAATTTACGCCGATGACCCTCGTCCCGATGACCGCTTCGGCTCGAACAACTACATAAAGGTTGATTACGCCAATGGTCGTTTCTCGGCGGGTATTCAGATGAACGCCTTTTTGCCTGCACTTATCGGCTACGAGGATTTGGCTGACGGTTACAAGTTCTACCTCGCATCGAAGTATATCCAGTGGCGCGATAAGAATTTCGAGATTTTGGTGGGCGATATATTCGATCAATACGGAAGTGGTTTGATTTTCCGCTCGTTCGAGGATCGCCAACTCGGTTTGAACAACTCGTTGGAGGGTGTGCGTGCAGCCTACAACTTCGGTCGCTACGTAACCATTAAGGGAATGTATGGTCGTCCACGCTTCTACACCGACTACTCGAAAACGTGGGTGCGTGGTGCCGACTTGTCAATCTCGATTGCCGATATTATCAAGGCTCCCGTAATCAACTTTACGGTAGAGGGTTCGTATGTAAATCGTTACCAGAGTGTAGGAGGCGACAACGCACTGACTGCCGAGATGTACGGCATCGTGCCAAACCTCAATATGGCTTCGGGCCGTTTGAACTTCGGTTGGAATGGTTTGAGTGTGCGTGGCGAGTATGTTCACAAGAGCAAAGACTACACAAGTGGCGAGTTTGCAACATATAAGGGTTGGGCTGCACTCGGAGAGGTTGGTTACAACTACAAGACATTCAGTGCGATGGCCACATTCCGAGCATTGAGCCGAATGAAGACTCCGATGGATATGTTTGCAAAGAACAGCATTGGCAATAACATCAACTACCTCCCTGCTCTGACTCGTCAGTACACATATATGTTGGCAAACCTCAACCCATACGAGGTGCGTTGGATAGGCGAGATGGGAGGTCAGGTAGATTTATGCTACTCCTATCGTAGCAAGACCGACCGCTATCGCTATTGGAACTTCCACGCCAACTTCTCGACCTTCTACTCGCTCGATAAGCAGCCGTGGACGGACAACAAACGAGAGTTGTTCTGGCGAGATATCAACGTCGATGTAGAGCGTCAGTGGAACAAGAAGTGGAAGTCGTTGATTCTCTACTCGTTCCAAGACAACGGAGGACACCAGTCGCATATCTTCGTGGGCGATGTAACGCACAAGTTCAACCGCAAGATGTCGTTGCGCTTCGAGTTGCAGTATCTCCTCTCGGGCGACGACAAGAGCGAGTGGGACGGCATACACAGCGAGGGCGACTGGGTTGCAGGACTCGTAGAGTTTAGCCTTGCACCTCGTTGGAGTTTCTACGTTCAGGATATGTACAATATCGGAATGCGCAAGACTCACTACTACAACGGAGGTTTCAGTTACACCTACAACCGCACTCGTGTACAGTTGAGTTATGGTCGTAACCGTGCAGGCTACATCTGCTCGGGCGGTGTTTGCCGCTGGTCGCCAGCATACTCAGGTATCAACCTTATGCTGACTTCATCATTCTAAAAAAGAGAAAGTTTAACAATTAAAACAATAAACAACTATGAAAACATTAAAGACATTAGCACTCCTTTTCATCGGTGCATTGGCGTTCGTAGGTTGCGAGCCTGGCGATGGCGATGATACTTCGAGAAAGGGTTTGATTCTTGTTGCAGACAAGACCACCATCTACGACAATGGCGAGGATTGCGCCACCTTCACCGCTTATTGCGATGGAGAGACCTTGACACAGGGCTTCCAGCTCTATATTGGCGAGGAGCCAATCGAGGGTAATACATTCTCATCTACCGAGCAGGGCACATTCAAGGTTTGGGCTTCGTACGGAACTCTTATCTCGCCGGAGGTATCAATCAATGTTGTTGCTACCCCACCACCAGCACCTGCTGCTCCGGCAGACCCACAACCTACAAAGACCAACTTTGTTCGTCGTGTATTGCTCACACAGTTCACAGGTACAGGTTGCGGCTACTGTCCATATATGATCAACGCGCTCTATCAGGTGGCTAACGACGAAACATTGAACAGCAAGGTTGTATTCTCGGCTGCTCACCTCTTCAACGAAAGCGACCCTGCATATTTGAGTGCATCGGCAACTTTGGACAACGCAATGGGTATCACCTCGTTCCCTAACCTCGTTGTTGATTTGAACAAGAGCACAAAGGGCGTTCAGCCAATGTTCGCTGATGTTTCGAATGCTATCACCACCGCAATGAATCGTGTTGCTGTTAAGGGTGGTATCTCGGTAAGCAGCAAGTACTATGCAGATGAGGAGTATATCGTTGTAACTGCTACCGTTAAGGCAAAGGAGGCAGGCGAGTTCCGCGTAGGTGCTTGGTTGTTGGAGGACGGCATTAAGGCCAACCAAGGCAACAATGGTATCTCTGCTCTTCCGGGCGTAGATTTCAACACTCACAACAACTGCATCCGCATTGCCGATAGTCAGGCTACTCCAAATGTATTCTCGGGCTATACACTCGGCAATATCGAGGCAGGTGCAACCGCTTCGCGCGAGTTTGCTTTCAAGTTGAAGCCTAACGGCACAGGTAATAAGAAAAATTGGAACCACGACAACCTCCGCGTCATCGTATTCATCACTACCAAGGAGGGCGAGAACTGGTATGTAAACAATGTTGTTACCGCTCCGAAGGAGGGCTCGGTGGCATTCGAGTACGCAGAGTAAATAGTAACTCTCAACTACAAAAAACGCACAGGAACAATTCTTGTGCGTTTTTTGTTTTGGCTATTAGACATTGGCCATTAGCCATTGGCTTCTCTCGGCTCAATTTTTAATGTTTAATTCTTAATTTTTAATTTTTTTAGTATCTTTGCATAGCAAAGATTTACTAAAATGTTGTTCACTGATATTATATATGGTCCTGTACGTTCACGCCGTTTGGGTATCTCTCTCGGTGTGAATTTGTTGCCGCTTCACTCGAAGTTGTGCAACTTCGACTGCATATATTGCGAGTGCGGTTGGAACGAGGATAATCGCACCGAGAAGCCACGCTTCAACTCGCGCGAGGATATCCGTGAGGCACTTCGCGCAACCCTCGCAAAGATGGCTGCGGAGAAGCAACTCCCCGATGTTATAACCTTTGCCGGTAATGGCGAGCCAACAATCCATCCCCACTTCGAAGGCATTATCGACGACACGATTGCTCTACGCAATGAGTTCGCACCCGAGGCGAAGGTGTCGGTGTTGAGCAACGCCACACAGTTGCATCGTGAGGATGTGTGTCGCGCATTGCGAAAGGTTGATAACCCGATACTGAAACTCGACTCGGCAATAGATGCTACGGCACACCTTATAAATAAACCGTGTGGCAACTACTCGGTCGAGGAGGTTGTGAAAAACCTCAAAAAATTTGGCAGAGAGTTTGTGTTGCAGACGATGTTTCTGCGTGGCGAGTACAACGGCAAATATATAGACAACACCACCGAGCGAGAGTTCTTGGCGTGGGCGGCTGTGGTCGAGTCATTGCACCCTCGGAGCGTTATGGTCTATTCGATAGATCGCGCTACCCCTTGCCAAACCATCGAGAAGGTTTCGCGCGAGGAGTTGGAGAAAATAGCCGAGAAGATACGCGCACTTGGCATTGAATGTTCTGCGGTGTAGTTCAAAATTGACACCGTAAGAGTAACGAAAAACGGTGTTTAAGATATATTTTTGAAATGCACAATATAGAACCATACTTGCTGATTCCCTTTGCGATAATGTTGCTCTCGATAGCGATATTGCCGCTTGCACTACCCCGCTTCTGGGGCAAAAACTCGAATAAACTCCTCTTTGTACTACTCGTGTCGGTGCCTACGGCAATTATGTTGTCGCGTGCAGGCTTGGGCGAGAACTTGGAACATCAGATGTTGTACGACTACGTGCCATTTATAGTGCTTTTGATGGCATTGTACGTAGTTACGGGAGGTATCCGCATAAACTACACAACCACCCCACGCCCAACGGTAAACGCTGCGATTATGTTTATCGGCTACGGCTTGGCTTCGATTGTTGGTACTACGGGTGCAGCGATGTTGCTTATCCGCCCGCTATTGGAGATAAACCGCGACCGCACATATAAGGTACACACCATACTATTCTTTATCGCTATGGTGGCGAACTGCGGAGGCGTTCTCACTCCGCTGGGCGATCCGCCATTGTTCCTGCTCTATCTGCGTGGCGCAGAGTTCTCGTGGTTCCAGACACTCTTTCCACAATGGGTATTTGTGGGCTCGGTTTTACTCTTTGTTTATGTGATTATCGACACCTATATCTGGAAACGCAAGGAGTTGATGGGTGTGCGACCACGTTCGGAGAGTGAGGAGGACGAACCTATTAAAATTTCATTCTCGGGCTCGGTAAATCTATTCTACCTCTCGGCCATTCTGTTATCGGTGGCATTCATTAACCCATCGCAAATTCCGGCTATGGCAGCGGACGATGCAGCGTGGTATATGCGTTTCTTACGCGAAATAGTGCTTATATTGATTATCATTCTGTCGCTTATTTCGACCCGCCGACGCGTGCGACGCGAGAACCACTTCTCGTGGGAACCTATTACCGAGGTTGCGATACTCTTTGTAGGTATATTCGTTACGATGACTCCGGCACTGCTTTTCCTGAACGATAACGCCGCATCGCTCGGTATTACCGAGCCCTCACAGTTCTTCTTCGCTTCGGGAGCATTGAGTTCATTCTTGGATAATGCACCTACGGCGGTGGCGTTCCACTCAGTAGCGCAGGCTCTGCCTGTTACCGAGGGCACACAACTCGTTGCGGGTATCTCAAATCAGCTATTGACAGCTATCGCTCTCGGCTCTGTGCTGTTTGGTGCAATGACTTATATAGGCAATGGCCCTAACTTTATGGTGAAGGCTGTGGCGGAGAATGACGGCGTGCGAATGCCATCGTTCTTTGGCTATATTTTCAAGTTCTCGCTGATTATCCTGTTGCCTACCTATATATTAATGGCATTGGTGTTTTTTAGCCGTTAGCCATTGGCTAAATTTTAACGCATAAAAGACGGGTATCGTTTTCGATACCCGTCTTTGTTAGTATAACCAGAGGTCTTGCCTAACTCTGTCAAAAATTGCTTTTGGGTGAGGAAATTTAGTGCTAAACAAGAAACCCGAAGCGCAGCATAGTAGACCTATGTGAGCATTCGGGTTATCGCAGAGCAGTGCTAAATTTACCGCTCAAAACAATTTTTTACTCGATTTCCCAGTCATACCCGTCCTTACGATCCTTAACTCTGATACCTATGGCGGTGAGTTTGTCGCGTATCTCGTCGGAGAGAGCCCAATTTTTATCGGCTTTCGCCTGCATACGCATATCGAGAAGGAGAGTTACGAGTGGCGATACCATATCCTTGCCACCTGTTGCCTCGGCCTTCTCATTTTCAAGACCGAGAATATCGAATACCCAACGATTAACAATAGATTCAGCCTTCGCCTTATCCTCAGCCGTAAGGGTTTGTTTGCCCTCGGAGAGCTGATTGAACAGACGAACGTAGTCGAACATCGTAGAGATTACGATTGGCGAGTTCAGATCATCTGCCATAGCCTCGGCACAACGGTTCTCAATCTCATCGACATTGAACGAGGAGGTAGCCGATACAGGTGCCTTGTGGAGCGCCTCGATACCCTTCATAAGTCGGTCGAGTCCCTTCTCCGCAGCCTGCAACGCCTCGTTCGAAAAGTCGAGCGTCGAGCGATAGTGCGCCTGCAAGATGAAGAAACGCACAGTCATTGGCGAGTAGGCCTGCTCCAACGCAGGGTGGTCGCCATTGAACATCTGTTCGAGGGTTATGAAGTTGTTGTAGGACTTACCCATCTTCTTGCCGTTGATGGTAATCATATTGTTATGCACCCAATAGCGTGCCGAGTCGTGTCCGAGCGCAGCGGTAGATTGCGCAATCTCGCACTCGTGGTGTGGAAACATCAAGTCCATACCACCTCCGTGAATATCGAACTTCTCGCCGAGGTACTTGGTACTCATCGCCGAACACTCCATATGCCAACCCGGAAATCCATCGCTCCACGGCGAAGGCCAGCGCATAATATGCTCCGGTGCAGCCTTCTTCCACAAGGCAAAGTCGAACGAGTGCTTTTTGTCGTCCTGACCGTCCAACTTGCGAGTATCGGTAACGATATCGTCGAGGTTACGTCCCGACAGTACGCCATATCGGTGGTCGTGGTTGTACTTCTCGACATCGAAGTAGATTGAGCCATTCGACTCGTAGGCATAGCCTGCATTGAGGATGCGCTGCACAAAATCAATCTGCTCGATGATATGTCCCGATGCGTGAGGCTCAATCGAAGGGGTCTGCACGCCCAATTTATCCATAAAGGTCTTGTATCGCTCGGTGTAGTAGTGGGCAACCTCCATAGGCTCCAGCTGCTCCAAACGAGCCTTCTTTGCGATTTTATCCTCGCCCTCATCGGCATCGTGTTCAAGGTGGCCTACATCGGTGATATTACGCACATAGCGCACCTTGTAACCTTCCGCCTTCAAGTAGCGGAAAATAAGGTCGAAAGTGATAGCAGGACGGGTGTGTCCGAGGTGTGGATCGCCATAAACGGTAGGTCCGCAGACGTACATTCCGACACGTCCCTCGTTGAGAGGCTTAAACTCCTCCTTGCGGCGAGTAAGCGTGTTGTAAAGATTTAACTTTGCCATATATTTTTAGTTTTAGTTTCTATTGTGGTAAATGGATTAATTTTTGGACGCCTTCTTTTGGGCAGCAATAGTCTCCTTCTCCTGCTGGGTGAGGATAAGGTCTTCATCTCTGGCTCCAAGCAGGCGATAGTACTTATTCATCTCCTGAATGATATGATCTCGGCTGTAATATGCCGCCAAGTAGTACAATCGCTCCAACTCGTCCATCTTATCGTAGATAGCATTATCCACCATCTTGCCCTGAATACCTTGGAACTGCATATAGTAGTCGATATACTCCACGATATTGTTGCTATACAACGCCAACAAGTTATCCGCCTTTTCGTTCAAACCGAGGTCGTAGTAGCACTCTATAAACGGATAGGTATTTGACTCGACAAAGCGAATCTGATTTACAGGCAACACCTCCAAACCTCGGTCGAGAAGCTGTTCGGCACGGCGAAGGCTCTCCTTGTCGCCACGCTTGATATACTCACGTGCTACACGCGCAAACGCTTCACGTGCCTTCGAAACTTTGAGGTTATACTGCGTGAACTCATCGACATAGACACGTGGATCTGCCACATTGCCGTAGCGGAACGTATTCATAAGTTTATCGTATGCGTAGTCGGCGTCGATACGTCCGATGCTCCACGAATCCTTGTACGGAGTGAGAATCGGCACAAAACGATATGCGTAGCCATCGAACTGCAAGTAGTCCAACAGTCCAAATGTCTGCAACATCGACACCTGCGTAAAGTATATTGGGCGTTTCCAATCGAAGTGGGCAAACATATCCAACAACATCAAATCGGAACGCGTTAGCGACGAGCCCTTGATGTTGATATAGACGGTATCGACCATCAAATCTCTATCCTTCTCGGCAACAATGCCCGAGGCGATAGCCGCCTCTTTATCCACAGGGATAGCGATACGGCGTGCAGGGATATAATCGACCGCGCCATAGTAGGACTCCTCCTTTGTAGCAGGATTCTCGCTCGCTACGAACTCGATAATCTGCTTGGCATCGACCACGCGGTCAATCTTCGGAATCACCGGCACATAATCGTTTACGTGGGTATATTTGCGACTTGGCAACGAGAATGGAACACCCTCGGCGTCGTTTGCCTTACACTTCATCTCGTCGGCATACCACGCACCACCCAAGTAGCTCGAATTCATAATGCGAACATCGGTGCGTACACCATCAACCTCCTGATTGAACCACAACGGGAAGGTGTCGTTATCGCCATAATTGACAATGATAGGACTTATGCCCTCCTTCTCGACTATCGAAGTGAGGTAGTTGTAGCCCAAGTCGCGCGCCATTGTGCGGTGCGAACGGTCGTGGTCGTCCCAATTCTCGGCACAGAGGATACCCGGAACAACCATAGCCACGACAATAGCAGCCACAGCTGCCACCTTCTGGTGTTTCTTTTGCAAAATCCACTCTGCAAAGTTGTACAATGCCAACACTCCCAAGCCTATCCACATCGAGAAGGCGTAGAAAGAGCCGGCATACACGTAGTCGCGCTCACGCACCTCGCCCGGCGAGGAGTTAAAATATACCACCAACGCAATACCCATCATCACAAAGAGCCACGTAACAACGATAAAGTTGCGAGGGTCGCGATTAAGTTGATAGATAAGACCTATCATTCCAAGCAGGAACGGCAGGAAGAAGTAGGTGTTGCGAGCTCTATTCTCTGCCTTCTCGCGTGGAAGGTTCTCCTGCGGACCTACAACAAGTTCGTCGATAGCGTCGATACCCGACAGCCAATTGCCATTTGTGATGGTGCTATCCTCAGCCTGAATATCGTCCTGACGACCTACGAAGTTCCACAAAAAGTAGCGCCAATACATATGTTGCAACTGATATGAGAAGAAATACTTCATATTCTCGGCAAATGTAGGCACCGTATATTTCTCGCCCGAGTAGCGGATTGTGCGACCGTAGTCGGGAACCTCCTCTACCATAGGCTTTCCGTTCTGATTATAGACCACATTACCATTCTCGTCGCGAACGTAGTCCTCCTTGGTACGATATGCCGCCCAAGCCTTGTACTCCGCCTCTCGCTTCGAGTAGTTCCACATACGAGGGAAGAAGTGCATAAACTTGTCAGGGAAGACGTAATCGACAATCGTGGAGTGCTTCTCGTACTTCTTCGTCTCGGCGTTGTACGAATAGCTCTCCTTCTCTACGTAGTCAAGTACAGGTGCCGCATACGAAGGGCCATAAATCAATGGGTGGTTGCCGTACTGTTCACGATTGAGCATCGAGAGCAAGGCGGTCGGATTGTCGGGGTTATTCGAATTCATCGGAGGGTTTACCGATGCACGAATAGTAACCGCTGCGTAGGACGAGAAGCCAAGCATAATCATCGTAACGCATATAGCCACCAAGTTGAGATATTTTGCACCCGCATTATGAGTGAGGTAAATAGCTGCACCAAGAAGTGCAAACATAACGAATACAAACACTACGATGCCCGTATTAACCGGCAAGGACAATACATTGACGAAGAAGACATCGACCATAGCACCGACATAGACGGTGTATGGTATGATAACACTGTTGATAATGAGCAAAATCGCTCCGGCAATCAGCGTTGCAAGGCACAGACCTTTGAAGGTAACCTTACTACTCTTGCGGAAGTAGTAGATAAACACCAACGCAGGGATAGTCAGCAAGTTCAAGATATGAACGCCAATCGACAATCCCATCATATAGGCTATAAGGATAATCCAACGTGCGGACGATGGCTCGTCCGCCTCCTCTTCCCAACGCAACATCAGCCATACGACCAAAGCCGTAAACATCGACGAGAGAGCATAGACCTCGCCCTCGACAGCCGAGAACCAGAATGTATCGGTAAAGGTGTATGCCAATGCACCCACTGCACCCGCACCAAGTATGGCGATGCCGTTAGCTACAGTGAGTTTTTTACCCTCGCGAGTGATAAGGCGACGTGCAATGTGAGTTATAGTCCAGAATAGGAACAGAATACAGAATGCACTCGCTAAGGCGTTCATACCATTCACCATATGTGGTACGTAGTATGGCGACGGCGCAAACATCGTAGCTATACGAGCCAAGAGCATAAAGAGAGGTGCTCCGGGTGGGTGTCCCACCTCCAACTTATACGAGGTCGCCACAAACTCACCACAATCCCACAACGAGGACGATGGCTCGATAGTCAGCAGGTAGGTTGTTGCAGCGACGAGAAATACCGCCCAGCCGACAACTCTATTCCATAATTTGAATGTTTTCTGTTCCATAACAATTGCGCGTTTATGCAATAAACGCACAAAGTTACAAAAAGTTATTTGAATAAATCGTTTTTTTCGCGATTTATTGTTAGAAAGAGAGGATAAGGGCTTGTAAGGAGTTTTTAATGTACGGAATTATATACGTTCTTCCACCTTCTGCTGTGCAGCTAACGGCTAATGGATAAAAAAAAGTGGCAACCTTTTACAGTTGCCACCGACATATAATCCCTATCGAACTACTTCTCCTGCTCGTCGTTTTTCTTCTTGGTGTAGAGGAAGCGACGAATCTTCTTCGTTGCCGTCTTCTCGAACTCCTGCTCCTCCTCGACAACCTCGGCGATTTTGGAGTTTCGATTTACACGCTCATTAACAAAGTTTTTAACCTCCTGCATCATCTCCTCCTTGAAGAGGGTAAATTCGTGTTTCTTCTTGTGCCAAGTATCAACCAACTCGGAGTACTTTGCCTCGAGAGCCTCGGTGTCGAAATGCACCAATGCCACCAGTTTGCCGTCCATCTCGGTAACCACCGACTCCGAGATAAAGACGTGCGAATTGAGGACATTCTCGATATCCTCCGGATAGATATTCTCACCACTCGGACCAAGAATCATATTCTTGCAACGGCCCTTAATGTAGAGCCAGCCATCGTCGTCCAGACTACACAGATCGCCTGTACGGAAAAATCCATCTTCGGTAAATGCGGCAGCTGTAGCCTCAGGATTTTTGTAGTAGCCCTGCATCTGCGACGGGCTCTTAACCACCAACTCGCCGATACCATCCTCGTTCATATTCTCCAAACGATACTCTATACCCTTCAAAATAGGTCCCGTAGAGCCAAGGCGCAACATTCCATCCACAGCGCCTGCAATAAGCGGTGCTGTTTCGGTCAAACCATAGCCAATATCGTAGATAAATCTCGCTTCGAGGAGGAACTGCTCAACCTCGGCATCAAGTTTCGCGCCTCCGATACCAAAGAAGCGAACACGTCCACCAAAGGTTTTGGTGAGTTTTTTACCGGCAATACGGTGCAGATAGCGGCGAATAAAGCCTACACCATAGAGGGCACGCATAAATCCGCTCGATGTGAACTGTTTCTTAACCTTACCCTTGTAAATTTTCTCGATAATGAGCGGTACGGTAAGCATAATCGTTGGACGGATCTCCTTCAACGCAGGCAACAAAACCGATACGGTCGGAGCCTTGTCGAGATACGCCACGTGCGCTCCGTGGTGAAAGGCAAGGATAAGTCCCAACGTACATTCGTAGGTGTGCGCCATAGGCAACACCGAGAGGAAAATATCATCCTCGCGAACGAGGAACAGCGGGTCGATAAGCCACATCTGCGATGCAATGTTGTAGTGCGTAAGCATAACACCTTTTGGAGCAGATGTAGTGCCCGAAGTATAGATAATTGCCGCTAAGTCCTCGGGCTGCGGAATGGTAATCTCGCCCTCCTCGTGAACATTCTGCGACAAAACCGAGAGATTCTTTGTGCGGACAATGATGTTGAGTTTCGAGGATAGCTCTTTCGAAATTTTTGTAAAAAGTTTATCCGACACGCACATCGCCTTAGCCTCCGAGTGCTCTACGATACGGTCGAGGTCTGCCGAGGTAAAATCCGGCAATACCGGAACAACCGTATAGCCGCCCGTAGTAATAGCAAAGTAGCAAACGCCCCAGTTAGGCATATTGCTACTTAGCAGCACGACCTTGTCGCCTTTCTTTAAACCTGCCGAGCGGAGCAACTCTTGTACCTCGGCCACCTTTTCGCCCACCTGCTTAAAGGTGTAGCTACCGCCTCTCCACAATGAAAAGGCTATACGCTCCGAGAAATTCTTCACACTATTGTTCAGAATTTCGTAAAGTGTTTTCAACTTCATAAAGATAAATCAGATTAACATTTAATGTGGGCGGCCTCTTCGACCCTTTTACCCATCACAATTTGGTGCAAATATAGCATTTTTTCTTAAAAATAGACTATCTTTGTACTAAATTGTATCAACAAATGTTCGATGTAGGTGTTATAAAGCGCTTGGCGCAAGATGTAGGCTTCGACCTTTGTGGCGTTGCTCAATGTCGCAAATTTGAGCAAGAGAGCAACTTCTTGAAGGAGTGGCTCGACAAGGGTTTTGGCTCATCATTGGAGTATTTGAAACGCAATATCGAATGCCGAGGCGATGCCACAGCACTTGTTGAGGGGGCAAAGAGTGTAATTGTATGCGCCGTTTCGTACAAAAATGAAATTAGCGATGGTTACCCCGCAGACCACAACGCCAAAGTTGCATCGTACGCCTGCACCACCGACTACCACATCACAATAAAGCAGATGTTATTTGCCCTCTGCAAGAAGTTGAAGGAGATTGAGCCGGACCTCTCGGCTCGCTGCTTTGTCGATAGTGCGCCCATCTTCGAAAAACGATACGCTGTCGAGGCGGGATTGGGTTGGATTGGACGACAATCGCTCCTTGTAACACCCAAATACGGAACCTTTGTGCTTCTGGGTGAGATTGTGATGACGGCTGAGTGCAACGAGTACGACACACCATACAAAGGCGCAGGCTGCGGCGAGTGTCGCAGATGTGTCGAAGCGTGCCCAAATAACGCTATAAAAGAGCGACATATCGACACCTCGCGCTGTATTTCGTGTGCGACCATCGAGTGTCGCGATGAGGGCGAGCAGTGCAACCTTCACGGTTGGATTTTCGGCTGCGACGAGTGCCAAACCGTCTGCCCCTACAACAAGAAGGCACCACGCCTCTCCAACACAAAGTTTGCACCTCTATTTAACCCGGTGGCGATGACTCGGCAAGCGTGGGCTACACTCTCGCACGAGGAGTTTGTTGAGCGATTCGGCACTACCCCACTTATGAGGAGCCTAAGAAAGACAAAATAGAAATACCAAACAGATACAACTATGAAAAAGACCTTTATCACACTGCTTGCCACTGCACTTGTTGTCGGAGCTTCTGCTCAAACCGCAGATGGTGGAATCGATGCGAAAATGCTCGAAAGAATCAAGAGCGGATACACCAATTCGCCCGAGCAAAGAGCCATTAAAAACGCTTTGGCATCGGCCTCCATCGCCACACTTTCGATTAATGGCGACAACCTTGCAAAGTGCGACAACCACTTCTCGCACCGCGTTAAAACAAGGGGCATAACCGACCAAAAATCGTCGGGCAGATGTTGGCTCTTCACTGGATTGAACGTGCTGCGTGCCAAGATGATAGACCGATACAACCTCAGCGAGATGGAGTTCTCGCAGAACTACTGTTCGTTCTACGATTTGCTCGAAAAGTCGAACCTCTTCTTGCAGGCGATAATCGACACCCGCTCGCGCTCGCTCGACGACAGAAAGGTCAATTGGTTGCTACGCCACCCTATCGGCGACGGAGGACAATTCACGGGCGTTTCGAACCTTATTATGAAGTACGGTATTGTGCCAAAGGAGGCTATGCCCGAAACATTCCAGAGCAACAACACCCGCCATATGAGAACTATCCTCTCTCTTAAACTCCGCGAGTACGCGTTGGCTCTTCGCGCTGCCAAGAGTGATAAGGCCGCTTCGGCATTGAAGGTCGAGCAACTGACCGTGATATATCGCATTTTGGTAGAGTGCTTGGGCGTTCCTCCAACCGAGTTCGAATGGACAATGCGCAACCGCAAGGGCGAAGTTGTTTCAACCGCAAAATATACCCCAAAATCATTTTATGAGGAGTTTATCGGAGAGGATTTGGAGGGCAACTACATTATGGTTATGAATGACCCTTCGCGCGAGTATGGTAAGGTATACGAGATCGAGTACGCCCGCCACGTCTATAATGGCGATAATTGGCTCTACATAAACCTTCCTATCGAGCGTATCCGCGAGATGGCCATCGCCTCAATCAAGGATAATACGGCTATGTACTTCTCGTGCGATGTAGGCAAATACTTCGACCGCAAAAAGGGAACACTCGATTTGAAGAACTACGACTACGAATCGCTCTTCCGCACATCGTTCCCGATGAGCAAGAGCCAGCGTATTCAGACATACGCCAGCAGCTCATCGCACGCAATGACACTTATAGGTGTCGATATCGACGACGAGGGCAAGGCTCGTAAGTGGCTGGTTGAGAATAGTTGGGGCGCAAAATCGGGCGACAAAGGAAAACTCATTATGACTGACGACTGGTTCAGTGAGTATATGTTCCGACTCGTTGTGGAGCGCAAATATGTTCCACAAGACATTCTCGATATGCTCAAGCAGAAGCCAATAATGTTGGAGCCTTGGAACCCGATGTTTGCACCGGAAGAGTAAGAAGCGGAAAAACGGAAAAGTCCAAAAAAGAAAATAATTTTTAATTTAGCTAATGGCAAAAACAATTTTCAATTCAACACTTTCCGCCTCCTACGGCACTACAGCAAGGATTAAAATTTTTTGTTAATAACCTGTCAATAAACTACGCAATTTTAGTTGCACTTTTCGTTTGAAAGGTCCTAACTTTGTATCGGTCAAAAACGAAAATAACCCTCCCCAAAAAGGAGGGTATTTCCACCCATAGGGAAAAACTATTTAAATACCATATATATAATGAAGAACAATTCTAATCTTAAAAAGGTCCAGTACGCTGATGCTGTTGCCGCTTCGAAGGAGTACTTTGGAGGCGACGAACTTGCTGCTACTGTGTGGGTTAGCAAGTACGCGTTGAAGGACTCGGCAGGTAACATCTACGAGTCTTCACCCGAGCAGATGCACTACCGTCTGGCACGTGAACTCGCCCGCATTGAGAGCAAGTACGGCGAGGCTCTTTCGGAGCAGGAGATCTTCGACCTGCTCGACCACTTCCGTTATATAATTCCGCAGGGTGGTCCTATGACAGGTATAGGCAACAACTTACAAGTTGCTTCACTCTCGAACTGTTTTGTGATTGGCCACAAGAATCCGGCTGACTCGTATGGAGGTATCTTCCGTATGGACGAGGAGCAGGTGCAGCTGATGAAGCGTCGCGGTGGCGTTGGTCACGACCTCTCGCACATCCGTCCTTCGGGAAGTCCGGTTCTCAACTCGGCACTCACCTCAACAGGTATAGTTCCATTTATGGAGCGCTACTCGAACTCGACTCGCGAGGTTGCTCAGGACGGTCGTCGTGGAGCATTGATGCTCTCGATTTCGATTAAGCACCCCGATTCGGAGAAGTTTATCGATGCCAAGCTCGATACCAACAAGGTTACCGGAGCAAATGTTTCGGTGAAGATTGATGACGAGTTTATGCGTGCAGCTATCGAGGGACGCACCTACACACAGCAGTTCCCTATCAACTCTGACAAGCCAAAGGTTGTACAGAATATCGACGCATCGAAGTTGTGGAGCAAAATCATTCATAATGCGTGGAAGTCGGCAGAGCCGGGTGTATTGTTCTGGGACACAATCATTCGCGAGAGTGTACCTGACTGCTACGCTGACGAGGGATTTGTAACTGTTTCGACAAACCCTTGCGGTGAGATTCCGTTGTGCCCATACGACAGCTGCCGTTTGTTGGCTATCAACCTTTACAGCTACGTTGAGAATCCGTTTACCAAGGAGGCATCGTTCAATTTCGACCTCTTCAAGGAGCACGTTCATAAGGCAATGCACTTGATGGACGATATCATCGACCTCGAATTGGAGAAAATCGACCTTATCATTGATAAAATTGCTTCGGACCCTGAGGATAAGGATGTTCGTCGTGTTGAGTTGGATTTGTGGCACAAAATCAAGGATATGGCACTCAAAGGTCGCCGAACAGGTCTTGGTATCACCGCCGAGGGCGATATGTTGGCTGCACTCGGTTTGCGCTACGGTTCCAACAAGGCTCTCGACTTCGCTACAAAGGTTCACCAGACCTTGGCAGTTGAGGCTTACCGTGAGTCTGTAAATATGGCTCGTGTACGCGGTCCTTTCACCGTATTCAACGCAGAGAAGGAGAAGGATAACCCAATGATTAACCGCCTCAAGAATGCCGATCCATCGCTCTACGAGGCAATGGTTAAGTATGGTCGTCGTAATATCGCAATGCTTACAATTGCTCCTACCGGCACAACCTCGTTGATGTCGCAGACAACTTCGGGTATCGAGCCTGTATTCCGTCCGGTTTACAAGCGTCGCCGTAAAATCAACCCTTCGGACCGCGATGTAAAGGCTACATTTACCGACGAGCAGGGTCAGATGTTTGAGGAGTACAACGTATACCACCACAAGTTTGTAGATTGGTTGCGCATCAACGGCTACGATATCTCGCGCCTCGACACTATCAGCGACGAGGAGTTGGAGAAGTGGGTTGCCGCATCGCCTTACCACAAAGCTACCGCAAACGATATCGACTGGGTTGCCAAGGTTAAGATGCAGGGTGCTATTCAGAAGTGGGTTGATCACTCGATTTCGGTTACCGTAAACCTCCCGAACAACATCTCGGAGGAGATTGTTGCCGACGTATATCGCACTGCTTGGGAGTCGGGCTGTAAGGGTATCACAGTATATCGCGACGGCTGCCGTGCCGGAGTCTTGGTCGATAAGAAGAGCAAGAAGGCGGAGGCTAAGAAGTGCGAAGAGGCTACTGGCGAGAATCGTCGTCCGAAGTCGATTCCTGCCGACGTTATCCGCTTCAAGAATGGCTCGGAGATGTGGATTGCCTTCGTAGGAAAGGTTGATGGTCGCCCATACGAGATCTTCACCGGTAAAATCGAGGACGATGCGATGTATATCCCTCCAAAAATTGTTAAGGGAAACATCATCAAGGTTCGCGAAGAGGACGGCACAAAGCGTTACGACTTCCAATATACCGACCGCTACGGTTACACCAACACTATCGGTGGTATCTCGCGCTTGTTCGACGAGAGTTTCTGGAACTACGCGAAGTTGATTTCGGGCGTTTTGCGTTACAATATGCCTATCGAGAAGGTGGTATCACTGATTGACGGCTTGCACCTCGACGACGAGAACATCAACACTTGGAAGAATGGTGTTAAGCGTGCTTTGAAGCAGTATATCGAGGACGGAACACACGCAAAGGGCAAGTGTCCACAGTGTGGTCAGGAGCAGATGGCTTACCAGAACGGTTGCCTCACCTGTCTCTCGTGCGGCTACTCGAAGTGCGGTTGATGCAATAACAACCATACAAACAACAAAGGCTGACCGAGCGGTCAGCCTTTGTTGTTGCACCTATTAACGTTATACGGTCTTCTCTGTACCTTTCTCTACGGGTTTTTCCTCGGTTGGCGCAGGCGCAGGCGCTGCCTCAGGCTCTGGTACCGGTGCAGGCTCTACAACTCTATCCTCCATTCCTTGTGGGCGCTTAAACACATAGCTTACGATTGTTGTCTGAACGTGAATACGCTCGCTGTAACCACTCTTTACAATAGAGGTTCCAATCTGTGAGTAGGAGGTTACAAGTTCCCAACCTTTGCTACTCATTTCATTGAGCATCTCGGTAGTCTTTGCCGCCTCACTCTTCTTTACCTTCAAAATTTTATACTCCCAAGCGATATTCTCACCTGTCGGGCGATTCGATGTGCAAGAGATTAGGCTCATTGCTATAAGACTGATAATAATGGCTATCTTTTTCATAATATATTTGTTTTTTTAGAATTGTCTATCGTTTAAATAATTGTAAAGTTATAAATTGGGTACTACAACTCGGCGAGAGCGTTACGCCTAAACACATAGCACTCGGCATAAGTGCCCACATATCCTGCACGCCAAGAGCCGCGATTTACTCCGACTTCGCCTTCTACTGTATAGGAGCTGACAAGTTCCCACTTCTCTGCACCCAAATCGTTCAGTAATTTCGTTTTGTGATCCATCGACTTCTCGACAGGAATCTGTATAACTTTGTACTCCATACGTGCTCTACCCTCATCATTGATATAGGCAAGAGAGGCTTCGGTTGATTGGGTTAAGGTATAGTTAATCGCGGTTGTTTTCACCACCCAAAGATTGCGTGCACGACCCTTTACAGGACCTATTTCGGTGTATGACCCTACAAGTATCCAGCCATCACTGCCCACACTATTGAGCAGCTTATTCTGCGCCTTCAAGCCCTTGCCCGCAGCCGGTACAATACGATACTCCCAAGCGATATCCGCCTCGGCATCTTCGCCAAGATATAGACGCTTGAAGAGGTGGTTGATTGCGGTAGTGCCGACATCGACACTCGAACCATTTGGATTTGTCGTTGCCACATTAGTATCGATGCTGATAACCTCCCAGCCCTGCTTGCCCAATTCGTTGAGCATTGCGGTTTGGGTTTTTATGCCCTTCCCGCTGATTTTCAGATGCTTGTACTCCTTATCCGCCCCCGCTGGACCTTGGCACGAGACGAAAGTTATTGCAACCAAGCAACAAATTAACATCAATCTCTTCATTGTTTGTAAAATTTAAGGATTATATCAACCATAAAGTTACAATACTTTTCTCAAATGACAAAGTTTTTAGGCAACTTTAGATTATTTCGTAATTTACATTTTGAATTCTCAATTAAATTTTGTATCTTTGCGCCAATAGGAATAATGAACTTAATTGAGAAATGCCGAAATTGTATGGTGAAAATGCACCTGCGAGAAAGCCTGAATGGTTAAAAATCAGACTCCACAGAAGCGACACTTTCGCGGAAGTGGCTCGTATAGTGCGTGAACACTCTCTCCATACGATTTGCAGCAGCGGACGATGCCCAAATAAGGCAGAATGTTGGAGTAAGCGAACTGCTACATTTATGATTTTGGGCGATGTATGTACCAGAGGTTGTCGTTTTTGTGCAACCAAAACAGGCGTACCGTTGCCGCCAAATCCGGTAGAGCCACAGGAGGTGGCAGAGAGTGTAAACCTTATGGGACTTCGGCACGTTGTAGTAACTTCTGTTACTCGCGACGATTTGGCTGATGGCGGTGCAGCACATTGGGCTCAGACCGTAGAGGCCATAAAAACGAAAAATCCAAACGCAACAATTGAGCTCCTTATTCCAGACCTCGATGCAAAGCCCGCTTCGTTGGAGGTGGTGATGGCATCGAAGCCCGACATTATCGGGCACAACATCGAGACCGTGGAGCGTCTTACACCCATCGTGCGCGCAAAGGCGACATACCGCACTTCGTTGGCGGCATTGCGCTATATGAGTGAGCGAGGGGTTACGACCAAAAGCGGATTGATGGTAGGACTTGGCGAGAGCGAAGAGGAGGTGGTACAAACCTTGCACGACTTGCGCGATGCAGGCGTGAAGATTGTAACCCTCGGACAGTATCTTCGACCTTCGGAGGAGCAGGTTCCCGTTGCGGAGTATATCACCCCCGAAACATTCGAGCGATACCGCCAAATAGCTCTCGATATGGGCTTCTCGCACTGTGCAAGCGGTCCGCTGGTACGCTCGTCGTACCTCGCAGACGAGGCACTCTCCTCCATCAAGGCAACACGATGAGTTGTTGCTAAAATCTCGATTTCAGCCATAGGTTGTTTGAATTTTGAATTGCATTTTGAATTCTGCATTTTGCATTTTGAATTTTGCATTTTATAGTTGTATATGCGTGTTGAGTGCAAATGGGTAGGGCGAATGCCTTACAAGGAGTGCTGGGAGTATCAGCAAAGGCTGTTCAACGACCTGCTCGCAAAGCAGGGCGACGGCAGCGACTTCGCAGGCACCATAATTTTTGTGGAGCACCCCGCAGTATATACGCTTGGTAAGAGCGGCAAGATGAGCAATATGCTTATCGACGAGGCTCGATTGAAGGCACTCGGAGCCGAGTTCTACCACATTGATCGTGGTGGCGACATCACTTTTCACGGCGAGGGGCAGGTGGTATGCTACCCCATTCTCGACCTCGAAAAGTTGGGCATAGGATTGCGTCGCTACATTGAAATTTTGGAACAGAGCATCATCGAAGCGGTTGCCGAGTATGGCATCGATGGTCGAAGATTGGAGGGCGCTACGGGCGTATGGCTCTGCGACGAGGCAGAGACGACAAGCGGTGAGAAGGTTGAGCGTAATTGGCGAAAAATTTGCGCCATAGGCGTCAAGGCATCGCGTTTTGTTACGATGCACGGCTTGGCTCTAAATGCTTCGACCGACCTCAAATGGTTTACGATGATAAATCCTTGCGGCTTCGTTGATAAGGGTGTAACCTCCATCTCAAAGGAGCTCGGTAGTGAGGTTTCGTTCGAGGATGCAAGCAAGGTACTTTGCGAGAAGTTGCTCGCAAACTTTGGGCTCGAAAGAGTATAACACTAAAAACGAAAAAAATTGAGAAAAATATATAATATAAAAATTAACGAGTATGCCTATTCAGAAAAGGTGGGTAGTCAAACCACAGGGCAACTCTCTGACGGTAGATCATATTGCTACCTCGTTGAGAATCCCTACGGTATTGGCGAACCTGTTGGTACAAAGAGGCATAGACACAGTAGACAAAGCGAAGAAGTTTTTCAATCCTCGCCTCGAAGATTTGCACAATCCATTCCTGATGAAAGATATGGAGCGTGCGGTCGAGAGATTGGAGGAGGCGGTTGCCAAGAACCAGAAGATTATGGTTTATGGCGACTACGACGTAGATGGCACAACTGCCGTTGCGCTCGTATATAAATTTCTCCGCCACATCGGACACAACAACCTGATGTTCTACATTCCCGACCGTTATACCGAGGGTTATGGTATTTCGAAGAGGGGTATCGACATTGCCGCAAAGAAGGGAGTGAAATTGGTAATCGCTCTCGACTGTGGTATTAAGGCGGTCGAAAAGGTGGACTATGCAACACAGAGAGGAGTAGATTTTATCATCTGCGACCATCATCTTCCGGCGGAGGAGATTCCTCGTGCCGTAGCAGTTCTCGATCCGAAGCGCAACGACTGCAACTATCCTTTCGATGAGTTGTCGGGTTGCGGTGTCGGCTTTAAGTTGGTGCAAGCCTATTCGCAAAAACACAACATTCCGTTTAGCGAAATCGAACAATTCCTCGATTTATTGGCATTGAGTATCGCATCGGATATCGTGGCGCTGACCGACGAAAATCGTGTCTTGGCGCACTATGGTTTAAAACGATTAAACTCACAGCCTTCGGAGGGTCTATCTTCGATTATCCGCATCTGCGGTTTGGAGGAGCAAAATATCACCATCGACGATATCGTCTTCAAGATTGGCCCTCGCATCAATGCAGCGGGTCGTATGCGTATGGACGAGTATCCCGAGGACTCGGTTCCTTCGGGTGGATACGCAGCCGTCAAGTTGCTCGTAGAGGGCGACGAGGACGCAGCACGTGAGCTCGGCGAGGGCATCGACAACTACAATCAGGATCGCAAGAAGGAGGACCGCTCCGTAACGCTCGAAGCGCACGAATTTGTGGAGAATAATCCACAGTTGAAGGCGCAGAAGAGCATCGTTATATACAATCCGAAGTGGATGAAGGGTATCGTGGGTATCGTGGCGTCGCGCCTTATCGAGACCTACTACCGCCCTACCGTAGTGCTCACCCAGAGCAACGGATTTGTTACCGGCTCGGCACGCTCGATTGCAGGATTCGACCTCTATCAGGCGGTAGAGTCGTGTTCGGATTTATTGGAGAACTTCGGAGGTCATATGTACGCCGCAGGTCTTACAATGCGTCCCGAAAACGTAGAGGAGTTCAAGCGCCGCTTCAATAAGTATGTCGAGGAGAATATCGACCCGAAGAGCCTTGTGCCACAGGTCGAGATTGACAGTTTGCTCTCGTTTGCCGATATTACGCCAAACTTTTTCCGCGAGTTGAATCGTTTCCAACCGTTTGGCCCGGGCAATAACTTGCCTGTGTTTGCATCGGAGCAGTGCGTAAACAATGGCGACGCGAAGTTGGTAGGAGCCGATGCCGAGCATCTGCGTATGGATCTGACTCAGCGCTCAGCCCCATCAGCACGAATGCAGACTATCGCCTTCCAGCAGCCTACTCACTATGAGTGGGTACGCGCAGGCAGACCAATCGACATCTGCTATCAGATTATCGAGAACAACTACCGCGGAAAGGCGTCGTTACAACTCCGAATTAAGGATATCAAGCACGAGTTGTAGAGTGTAATACTACGCATAAAAAAATCGCTTCGCAGCAATTGCGAAGCGATTTTTTATCGTCCGGAAGACCTATTACAACCAACCACCGTTGTTCGCTACACCCTGCTTCGATATCACCACAAACTTTCGGGTAACCTCGGTTGGGAACGGTTCATATTTATCCGAGAGCGAACCACCACCTACAAGCATCTTAACTGTGATTGTCGCAACGCCGACCTTCGAGCTCTTTACTCTAACTCTGAGTTTCGAACTCGACACAATCTGCAAGCCCGCAGTATCGCCCTCTTCAACCACCGCTTCGACGAACTCCGCAGCATCCACACCACCGAAGTATAGACGGAGATCAATATCTGTCTCAACACCGGTTGATACTACCTTACAAGGTGTTCCCTCCACCATCAAGAGCATTTTGTAGGCATCGATATATCCGCCACCCATTTGTCCGTCGTAGTCGGGATAATAGACTACTTGCGAACTGCCATCGCTGAAATCGATTTTAATGTTTCCCGTCAAATACTGTGAGAGACTATTCGTTGCAGAGAGCAACAGCGAACGGAACTCGCTTGCTGTGTAACGCTTGCCCAACTGCTTGGCATACGACAAACCGAGTGCTGCAACGCCCGAAACGTGCGGTGTCGCTTGCGAAGTACCCTGCATCCAACCGTAATTAGGTTTGTTCGATGCCGAGAAGTCGCTCGGTACGGTCGAAAGAATATCGCCATTGCTATACAACGACTCACCACCCGGAGCCGAGATATCTGTACCTGCGCCAAAGTTGGTATAGTAGGCTGGTCGTGCTGCCGGATTTATAGCCGCAACTGCCACACACGGCTCGTATGCACCCGGGTAGCACGGGAGTCCTGCGCTGTCGTTGCCACCGGCGAAGATAGCCAAACCGCCCTCAATCGGACCGTCCTCGGTACCGCCATTCTTTATAAAGTAGTCTATGGCACTCGCCTCTGACGAGAGTTGATACTTGTAATCTTTATCGTTGGCGGGGCCAAGTTCCCAATAATCCACGCCCTCGGTTTCGGCAGAGAGGTAACCCCAACTATTCTGCGAGATGTGCGCCCCATTGTCGGCAGCATACTGGAAAGCACGCACAAGATTCGAGGTGGAAGCACCCGAATCGCCATTGAAAATCTGCACCGACATAAGTTTTACGCCGTCGTTTTTGCCGCTTCCGCCCGCAATACCGCATATACCTATGCCATTGTTATTCTCTGCCGCTATAATTCCTGCAACGTGCGAGCCGTGGCCTGTGTCGCTACTCTTGTTCCACGTAATAGTACCCTTCATCGTGGTGAAGTTGAAGCCGTAGATATCATCTTTGTAGCCATTGCCGTCATCATCAACGCCCGACTGACCATTCAACTCTGCCTCGTTTACCCAGATGTTATTTTTCAAATCCTCGTGGGTATTCATCACACCTTCGTCCAACACGGCAACTACAATCGAAGGGTCGCCCGTGCAGAGTTCCCACGCCGGAACAACGTTTACGTCGGCACCGGCGACAGCGTCAGGCAAATTGCTGATACGGCCGCTCAAATTACCCGAGTTCACAAGTCCCCACTGCGAACGACGATGCGTATCATTGAAAGGGATAGTCGATGTTGCACGAGTAACAGGCATCTCCTCATCAACGCTCTTTGTAACGACCTTTGGCGAGCCGACACGCTTCACACGGTGAACATACTGCACCACCTGCACCTCGCCAACCTTCGCCAACTTCGCAGCCGTAGCCTCCATATCGCTCGACTCATCGAAGAGGAGTTCGTACCACAAGTGATAACCACCTGCGTAGACCTTCTCGCGATTCTTCTCGGTAACCACATAAAGAGGCACTACCGAGTAGCCTTTTACCTCGTCGAGTACGGCATCGACGCCACTGACACCCGTGCGGGTTGCACCGCTGCGTGTCGCACGCTCCGCCAAACGGCTCTCTGCCGCAGCGTTGAAGCGCACTATCAACGTACCACCCACGCAGTTGCGAGATGTATTCAAAATTTTACCGCCAACACCATTGTCGGTTGTGGATATTGTCTGATTCTCCAAGTCTGCCGTGCACGCTGCCAGCAACGCTACAATGGCAAAATATATCAACTTCTTCATCATCTTTGCTCTTTTACAACGGTTTAACATCGTTTGGCATAGCATTTCGCAGATTTACAACCTTGGTTACAGGCGCATCTGCAATCTCGTAAATCGCCACCTCGGCAGGATTTTTAACACTCACCAGGGTAAGCTCCTCAGCCTCGGTATTCACCTCGTATATGTAGTCTGTAGCCCACTTCACACCATCGTCATATACGCCCGACAATTGTTTCTTCTCCTCGTCGGTGGTGTAGGTACCCTTGAATACCGTATAGGAGAGCTCCTCGCTGCGCTGATAGATTGTAAACTTACCGTCTTTTGCAAAGTCGATAAGGATATCAACATCGGCAGGCGCACCACAGAAACTAACCAAACGCCAACATCTCGTCAGCGACACATCAACCTGAGTATTGTTGTTATTATTATTGTTGTTGTCGTCATCGCCACCACCGCCGAAGGTAATCTCTATACCTTCGCAACTCGTTGCACCAACCGCCAAAGCCATCACGCATACCAAGTGGAGCAGGCATCTTTTAATCTCTTGTATCATAAAAACACTCCTTTCTTTTATTGTCTTTGGTGCAAAGATACTAAAAATAACGGAAAACGGAAAGCGGAAAGCGGAAAACTTTTTAAGAGTACAGAGTACAGATAACAGAGTACAGAGAGGCGGGAGCGTTTATCTCGTCTCTCGTCTTTGACCCGTGTAAGCACGGCTCTTTACCGCTCCATCTCGGCATAATCTGCAAGCGACCTCTGCTCTTGCTTCGTGCGTCGGTTGCCCTTCGGGCTTCACCGCTCCGTCTTGGCACAGTGTGCAAGCACCCTCTGCTCTCGGTTTGGCGTCAGTTCCGTTTTTCCACTACAAGCGAAAACCGAAAAACAAAAGTTTTCCGTTTTCCGCTTTCCGTTTTCAGTTTTTATTAGTACCTTTGCGCGATTGTAACTGAAATAAATTTGAATTTATTTGTCGTATGAAGTTCAAAGAGTATAAAAATCTCGATTTATCGGCACTCGCCAATGAGGTTTTGGCAGAGTGGGACAAGAAGGATACTTTTGCTAAAAGTATCGAAACTCGTGAAGGTGCGCCTGCATTTATCTTTTTTGAAGGTCCCCCTTCGGCTAACGGTATGCCGGGTATTCACCACGTTATGGCACGAACCATCAAGGACGTATTCTGCCGTTACAAGACGCAGCAGGGCTATCGCGTAAATCGTAAAGCGGGTTGGGATACTCACGGTCTGCCTGTGGAGTTGGGTGTTGAGAAGACTCTCGGCATCACCAAGGAGGATATCGGCAAGAAGATAACCGTCGAGGAGTACAACCGTCGCTGCCGCGAGGATGTGATGAAGTACACCGACGTTTGGAGCGACCTCACCCACCAGATGGGCTATTGGGTAAACCTCGACGACCCATACATTACATACGACAACAAATATATCGAGACATTGTGGTATCTTTTGAAGCGACTCTACGACAAAGGGTTGCTCTACAAGGGATATACCATTCAGCCATACTCGCCTGCTGCAGGTACAGGACTTTCGACTCACGAATTGAACCAGCCGGGTTGCTACCGCGACGTTAAGGACACAACCTGCACCGCACAGTTCCGCATCGTACGCAACAAGAAGAGCGAGCACCTCTTCGAGGGTGCCGAGGGCGAGGTATTCTTCCTCGCTTGGACCACAACCCCTTGGACACTCCCTTCGAATACTGCGCTCTGCGTAGGTCCGCAGATTGAGTATGTTCGCGTGAAGTGCCAAAACCCATACACCGAGGCTCGTCAAACTATCATTATGGCAAAGGACCTCGTAGGCTCATACTTCGGCAAGAAGCAGGAGGGTACATTCGAGGTCGAAGAGCAGACCTTCAAGGGCAAGGAGTTGGAGGGCATCTGCTACGAGCAACTTATCCCTTGGGTACAGCCTATGGGCGATGCATTCCGCGTAATCGTAGGCGACTACGTAACAACTTCGGACGGTACAGGTATCGTACATATCGCACCTACCTTTGGTGCCGATGACGACCGCGTGGCACGTGCTGCGGGTATTGCGCCACTCTTTATGGTCGATACCGCAGGTAAAAACTGCCCTATGGTAGATCGTTCGGGACGATTCTTCCGCCTCGAAGACCTCGACAAGGAGTTTGTGGAGAAGTATGTGGACGTAGCACGCTACAACGAGTGGGCGGGTCGCTACGTTAAGAATGCCTACGATGCTGCGCTGTCAGATAGCGACACTACGCTCGATATCGACATCTGCGTAATGCTCAAAGGCGAGAGCAAAGTCTTCAAAATTGAGAAGCACACCCACTCTTACCCACACTGCTGGCGTACCGACAAGCCGGTGTTGTACTACCCTCTCGACTCGTGGTTTATCCGCACTACGGCACTCCGTGAGCGTATGATTGAGCTGAACAACACCATCAAGTGGCAGCCTGACTATACAGGCTCGGGACGCTTTGGTAAGTGGTTGGAGGGTCTGGTTGATTGGAACCTCTCGCGTTCGCGATTCTGGGGTACGCCACTCCCAATATGGGCTAACGAGGACTACTCGGAAATGAAGTGTATCGGCTCCGTCGAGGAGTTGATGGCGGAGATTGAGAAGTCTATCGCTGCGGGCTTTATGACCGAAAATCCATACAAGAACTTTAAGGTGGGCGATATGTCGGCAGAGAACTACTCGACCAACAACATCGACCTCCACAAGCCATACGTTGATAACATCATTCTCGTATCGTCGAAGGGCGAGCCTATGCGTCGTGAGAGCGATTTGATTGATGTTTGGTTCGACTCGGGTGCTATGCCTTATGCTCAGCGCCACTATCCATTCGAGAATGCCGACAACTTCGACAAGTTGTTCCCTGCGGACTTTATCGCCGAGGGTGTCGATCAAACTCGTGGCTGGTTCTTCACTCTGCACGCAATCGCTACAATGCTGTTCGACAGTGTAGCATTCAAGAATATAATCTCGAACGGTTTGGTACTCGACAAGAATGGCAACAAGATGTCAAAGCGTTTGGGCAATGCCGTAGATCCATTCGAGGTACTCAACAAGTACGGAGCAGATGCCACTCGTTGGTATATGATATCGAACTCCGACCCTTGGGACAACCTCAAATTCGACGTTGAGGGCGTAGACGAGGTGCGTCGTAAGTTCTTTGGAACGCTCTATAACACCTACTCGTTCTTTGCGCTCTACGCCAATATCGACGGCTTCACAGGCAAGGAGACGGAGGTTCCTATGGAGCGCCGTCCGGAGATTGACCGATGGATTATCTCGCTGTTGAACACCCTCGTAAAAGATGTTACCGCATCGCTCGAGGATTACGACCCAACACCTGCGGCTCGTGCTATTCAGGAGTTTGTAGGCGAGAATTTGTCAAATTGGTACGTACGCCTCAACCGTAAACGTTTCTGGGGTGGCGAGATGAACGAGGATAAACTCGCAGCATACCAAACACTCTACACCTGTCTGGAAACTGTTGCGAAGTTGTCAGCTCCGTTTGCTCCATTCATTTCGGACCGCATCTTCTGCGATTTGAACGCATTGAGTGGTCGCCACTCGGAGGATTCGGTGCACCTTGCATCGTTCCCTAAGTGCGACGAGTCGCTCATCGACAGCCGCTTGGAGGATATGATGGCTATGGCACAGCAGGTATCGTCTATGGTACTCGCCTTGCGCCGTAAGGTAAATATAAAGGTGCGTCAGCCTCTTGCAAAGGTGTTGATTCCTGTACTCGACGATGCTACCGAAGAGCACTTATCGGCAGTTAAGGCGCTTATTCTTAACGAGGTAAACATCAAGGATATGGAACTTATCCGCGAAACCACAGGTCTTATCACAAAGCGCATCAAGCCTAATTTCAAGACTTTGGGACCTCGTTATGGCAAATATATGAAGCAGATTGCTGCAATGACTACCGAGTTCTCGCAGGAGAAGATTGCCGAGATTGAGGCTTCGACCGAGATTGTTCTCGATATGGGCGGCGAGCAGATTACCGTAACGCCTGCCGACTTCGAGATTATGTCGGAGGATCTGCCGGGTTGGTTGGTAACGAGCGAAGGCAAACTCACCGTAGCACTCGACATCACCCTCACCGAGGAGTTGCAGAAGGAGGGTGTTGCTCGTGAGTTGGTAAATCGTATTCAGAATATCCGTAAGGACTCGGGCTTGGAGGTTACCGACAAAATAGAGGTTGAGATTGAGGACATCGAGGCGGTACATACAGCCGTAGCAGAGTTCGCGCAGTACATCGGTCAGCAGACTTTGGCAGTAAGCGTCAAGACCACAGCCGAGCCGCAAGGCGAGTTCGTTGTGGCGAGCGATGTGAACGAAATTCCGTTGAAGATAGCTATCAAGCACGCCTAAAAACGGAAGAGTGGGCAAGGTATAGCAAAAAAATTGAAACTTTTTGCTATAAAAGTTTGCAGGTATCAATTTTTTGCGTACCTTTGTCGCGCTGATTTGAAGAAATCGGCTCCTCAAAGCCCAGGTGGTGGAATTGGTAGACACGCTACTTTGAGGGGGTAGTGGGCATTAGCCCGTGTGAGTTCGAGTCTCGTCCTGGGCACTAAAAAAGAGAAGTGGTTTTCACTTCTCTTTTTTCTCTATTTATATTTTTCTCTATTTACCCCCCCCCTCGCCGATATATTAGAACGCGGCATAAACAGGCAGACCTCCACCATCGCCCGCAAGCATCAACTGACACTGGGCACTCAGCCAGATTGCTACAACCAAAATTATAAGTTGTCCAACCAACCCTAAGCGTGTTGCCGCCTTTATCGCTAAATCATTAAAGCTCTTCGGCAGGAAGTGAATAAAGTAGCCTATAAGCACCAAAACAAGGGCAAAACCCGCCTTGTGGGTGAGTTGCATAAAGTCGGCTGCCGCGAAGTTTGTAAAGATACGTGTGTATATCACACTGACAGCCTCCCAATTATCGCAACAAATCATCGGCCAAGTGGCGGTGATAAATGCAAAACAGAAGAGTGTGCCGAGTATTCGACGTACAGGAGTCATATCCTTGCCCAGAATTTTCGCTCCCGGAACATACTCAACCCATATTTTATGCAACGCCAAGCCGCAACCTTGCAACAAGCCCCACACTACATACGGCAGATTTACCTTATGCCACATAGCACAGACGAACATCGTCATTGCAAGGTTGAAGTATTGACGCAGGCGACCTTTGCGATTTCCGCCCAACGAGATATAGACATAATCGCGCAACCAAGTAGAGAGCGAGATGTGCCAACGACGCCAAAACTCGGTTATGGTAGCGGACTTGAATGGGGCATCGAAGTTATCGGGAAGTTTATATCCCATAACCAACGCAATACCGATTGCTATATCCGAGAAGCCCGAGAAATCGCAGTAAAGACGTATTCCGAAGGCGAGTAGCGCCACCAACATAACAACACCGCTATCACCAAATTCACCTGCCGTAGCAGGGATAAGGAGCAGACTATCTATAGCCTTTGCGATAACTGCATACTTTATCAAACCTCTCGAAATGAGAATTGAGGCACGACCTATATCCTCGCGTGTAACGGGGAGGTTATCGCTCTCAATCTGTGGAATGAACTCCTTGTTTCGCACCAGCGGTCCCAAGAAAATCTTCGGGAAGAAACTGAGCAAGAACAGATAGTCGATAAATCGCTTTACAGGCGATATTACCCCACGCGAGATGTCGATGATATACGACATCGACTGAAAGATAAAGAACGACACTCCGGCAGGTATTGCAGCTGCTGCGATGTCGAGCATCGCACCGTCGAACAAGTTGTTTATAAGCTGCTCGAACAGACCCGATACCTTGAAGTATACGAGAATACCTATATTTATAAACAAACTCAACGCAACCCAACCCTTAGCGCCCCTTCCCTGACGCACACGATTGGCTACGCGACCACCAATCAAAAAGTCGCTTATCGCCACTCCAAGTAGAAGCAGCACGTACAAGCCCGATATTTTGTAGTAGAAATATAATGATACAAGAATAACATATATGGTACGAAGTGTTACCTTGCGACGCACAGCCATATATCCCAAGCCCACGATGAAGAATGCAAAGAGGAAAAATCCACTCGTAAAGGTCATCGGAGCAGTAGAATCGTACTGTAGAAGCGCCAAAAGTCGCTCCCAAACATACTCGTCAAATTTGAAAAATTCCATTATTCTGCACTCTTTTCAGGGTTAGACTCATTTGCCTTCTTCTTGGCATCTCTCCGCTTTTGTCGCTCCTTTCTCTGACGCTCCCTATTGTCGGGCTCAACAGGTTGCTCCTCCTTCTTTGGCTCGGCAGACGTTACAGCCTGCTCTGCCTTTGGAGCTGCGGGCTCGGCTTTCGGGGTTTCTGCTTTTGGAGTTGCGGGCTTTTCGGTCTTTGGAGCTACAGGCTCGGTCTTTGGCTCAACCTTTTGCTCTACGGGCTTAACCTCTGCCTTCACCGGTTCAGCCTTTGGTTCCTCTTTTTTAGGCTCCTCTGCCTTTTTCTCCGGTTCAGTCGTCTTCTCCTCCTTTGGTTCTACCTTCTCCTCAGGCTCGGATTTTTTCTCCTCTTTGGACTCTTCGGCTTTCTCTTCCTTCGATTCTTCACTCTTCTTCTCCGACTCCTCTGCCTTCTCCTCCTTTTCAGCCTCTTTTTCCGATTCCGTCTTCTCTTCAACCGGCTCAACCTCACTCTTTGCCTCCGCCTTCACAACAGGCACAGCCTCGGCTCCTGGCTGGAAAATAAGCGGAGTTATGCAGAGGTCAGCCTCTGTAACACCATCTTTGTAGGCCTTCCAAGGTTGGAGATTTATCGGACAGACGAGATCTTTATCCTTACCCTCTCGTTTAAGGAGCATATCGTAGGCTCGTTGCTGTATTGCCTGCACTAAAGACTCCGCAATACGCGCACCGCCCTTGAAATTAATATGGATATGGTCGCCTGCAGCCCAACCATTCTTAACAAAGCCATTAATACCGCCATACGACATCACTACCCTACCGAGATCCCAGAAGCAAGCGCCATTAGTCTTCGCCGCCGCACGCTGCACAGGACCGAGATAGCCCACAGAGTTGATAGACTTCCAACCACCGTCGCCCTTAATTGCTCGATCGCTTACACCAAGAACAAGAATTGCTGCATCGGGGAAGCAACGCTGGCAATAGCGAATCATATCGCCCAACTTCTGCTGGTATCGCGAGAAATTGCGCTGTCCCGGCTGCATAGCATTAAGACCATACTCCAACACAACAAGGTCGTAGCCAAGCATCTTATCTATCTGGGTGTTGGTTGCGATGCTCGAACCGAAGATTGTATGACCGCTATTACCTCGAATCGAGAGGTTATCGACCATCACGCCCCTATCACCTTCGAGCGACACACCGTGGCAGATAACATTGCCACTCAAAACCCTCATTTTAATTGACGAGATAGGAGCCTCAACGTACAACTCGCGCACATAATCTGCGCCCGAAATACCGATATTGTGTTTGAGGGTATCATTCACCGTAAGTTCGACACTGCTTGTATCGCGGCACGACACCAGTATTCGAGCGCGCGAACAAGAGTCGAGGCGCGGTTTCACATCGGTAGTCTGCCAACGTACCGTAGCACCACGCTGTCCCGACGAGAGATAACCCGACATAAAGAAGCGATTGCGATATGCCTCAGGTATCGAGCCCGGGTTGAGAAGGCTATACGACGACCAACCCGAAGCCGAACGCTTTACACTTGTGCGGAAAATTGCAAATGGGAGTTCACACGGAACAAATCCTACGCCTCGTCCGCCAAACATCTGCTGCAACTGCTCACGCATATCCACCGTGATAATATCGCCCTCGATAAACGAGTCGCCAAGGAACGCTACACGAACGTCATCGCCATCAATCAACTTATTGATAAATCTATCCAAACGAGAAACACCGGTTGTGTCGAAATCCTCGATTGGCACCTGATGTTTGGTGGTTTCAAGTTTGATATGCTCACTAAAAATCTCTCGTCGCTGCGGAATACTATCCGCCGCAATAATCCACTCGTAACGTATCGGCGCAACATTCTGCAATGAATCGGCAGGCTCACTCTGCGCCTCTGCCAACTCAGCGTCCAAGGTTGCGAAGTCGGCCGAATAATCTACGGTCGAAGACTCATCGCTCACTTCGCTCTTATCTCGCAACTCCGAAAGGATATCCATCTTCTTCGTTGTTAGTCCGAAAACCTTGAACGAAGGGACAAAACTCAAACCTCCCATCGAGAGAATTATGGCAAAGACCAGAAGCCACACTCGATATGAATAATCTTTTTTCTCCATTTAATTAAGTTTTTCTCTATTCTAACTCTCCCCAAAAAGGTCCTAAGCATATTGCTTTTGGACACTTTATCATCATAGGCGGCAAAGGTATAAAAAAATTCGCCCGAAAACGAGCGAATTTTAATCTATTTTTGCAAAAATACACTATTTTAGTGTATGCGCCTTTGCCAAACCACCTGTCGAGGTTTCACGATAGAGGCTCGGAAGGTTGTGTCCCGTCTCGTGCATAACCGCTACAACCTTATCGAACGATACCAAGTGTGAGCCGTCCGAAAGTATCGCATAAGTATTGGCATCGAGAGCGCGTGCCGCAGCCACAGCATTGCGCTCGATACAAGGTACCTGCACAAGTCCGCAAACAGGGTCGCAAGTGAGTCCCAGGTGGTGTTCCAAGCCCATCTCGGCTGCATACTCAATCTGCGCCGGTGTTCCGCCAAATAGCTGGCACGCCGCTGCTGCCGCCATAGCACAAGCCACACCAATCTCACCCTGACAACCCACCTCGGCACCCGAGATTGAAGAGTTTGTCTTAACTACATTGCCAAACAGTCCCGCCGTAGCAAGGGCTCGCAAAATTCTGATTCGAAGAAAGTCGCGCGAAGTATTCAAGTGATACAACACGCCCGGTAGCACACCGCACGAGCCACAAGTAGGTGCCGTAACGACGGTACCTCCTGCGGCATTCTCCTCGGCAGCAGCCAAGGCAAAGGCGTAAATTCGGGCACGCGAACTCAACGAATCGGCATACCCCTTGCTCTTAACGTAGTAGGTGCTCGCCTTACGTGCCACTTTAAGACCTCCGGGCAGTACGCCATCGTTGTTCAATCCTCGCTCGACAGTTTCGCACATCACCGTCCAGATATGGTCCAGAAATTCCCAAATCTCCTTGCCCTCGCACTCTTCGACATACTCCCAGAAGGTCTTTCCTTCGTTGTAACACCACTCTTTGATCTCCTGAATGGTAGTGAGCGGATATATGCTTTTATGGGCGACCTTTTCAGTTGTTTCGTTCGCTAACGAGCCACCTCCAACGCTGAAAATTGTCCAATTGTCGAATACCTCGCCACCCCTTAACGCCTCGAACAACATTCCATTGGGGTGAAAGTCGAGCTCCACATCCGCCCTCCAAACTATCTCGGTCGGCGCAAGTGGCTCCAAAACAGAGAGTATGGCACTGTGCGTGAGGTGCCCTTTGCCCGTAGCCGCCAACGAGCCATAAAGAGTTACTCGATACGATTCGGCTCCCGAGGTACGCTCGGCAAACTGCACGGCTGCAAGTTTAGGGCCCATAGTGTGGCTACTCGAAGGGCCACAACCCACTTTGTATAATTCGCGTAATGATTCCATAACGTTTATTTAGATAGTGCAAATATAGACATTTTTACGACATCTGCGCAAATAGTGAGCCTTATGAAAGTATAATATTTCGAAAAAAATTGCAAAACTTTTTGGTGTAACGAAAATTTCCACTATCTTTGCACTCGCTTTCAAACAATAATGGCGGGATAGCTCAGCTGGTTAGAGCGCATGATTCATAATCATGAGGTCGAGAGTTCAAGTCTCTCTCCCGCTACAAAAAAAATTCAGGAGTGGTTTTGCCACTCCTTTTTTTGTAGCGGAGAGAGACCGTGTGTTACCCACCCCCTAAATCCCCCTCCTGTGAGGGGGACTTATTTATATACGCAGCAAACGCAATTACTCTTTCATAATCCCTCAAAAATGAGTTAGAAATTTCGATACTTTGTACTACAAAAAAAACCTGCCTAACAAAAAACTTGTTAGACAGGCCACCCTTGTATTTCTAATTTTTTTAGGACGATACAAACTTTAAAGGCTCAGGAGCCACGGCGTTAGTTTTGCCTTCATTGGTTGAAGGTAGGTCGCTTCGTGATCGTTGTTACCGTGATGCCAGCCGTGCCTTGCTCCTTCGAGTTCCAACAATTCGGCATCTGCACCAGCGTTTATCATAGCCTTATAGAATGCATTTCCATTCGATGCCGGTGGCACTACGGTTTCCGACTTTGCGTAGGTAATAAACGCCTTTGGAGTCTGCGATGAGACGAATAGTTCGCTCGAATAGCGCAAAATATCTTCATCAGAGGGATGACTTCCCAAAAAGTTGGTGCGAGAGCCACTGTGTGTACCTGTTCGCATCGTAACTACGGGATAGACGAGTATCTGAAAATCGGGGATAATGTTGGCCGGATATTCGGATGCGGTAGCGGCATAGCACGCAAGGTGTCCGCCCGCAGAGAAGCCTATTACACCAATTTTGTTCCTATTTATCAACCATTTGCTCGACATATCATTGAATATGGTCAATGCCCTCTCCATATCGTCAATAGGTTTAGATGGGTCGCCATTGGGCAGAGTGTATTTAAGTACAGCATAGGCGATGCCTAATTCGTTGAAGTAGGGGGCCCATACTGCGCCCTCGTGCGCTGCGTGAGATGAGTAAGAACCTCCGGGACAGCCTATTACGGCAACTCCGATATTCTTCTCTTCTGCTGGAAGAAAAACCTCCATCTCCACACCATCAATCTCCTTGGTGTAGGTGTAGTGCAACTCTCGATTATACACCTCCGGCTTCTCCTCCGGCGTGCAGGCAGGTAGTGCCATCAAGAGTGTAATTGCGCAAAATATAAACTTTTTCATATCTTCACCTGTTTTAGATCAAACTCCAACTGCTCCCAAATCTGGTCTGCCATTTCCTGCATACCTTTGGCGTTAGGATGCACTTTGTCGTATGTGGAGGCTGCGCGATTTTGGAATATAACCATAGCGTACGGGAGGTTGTAGTGTGAGGCGAGTTGCATTACAATATCGCGGTATCTCGGATAGTCATTCATTGCATCGCCAATGATAAGCATAATTTTCGCCTTCGGGTAGTCGCGACGAATAAGTCGGATGAGTTTGTCGTATGCTTGTGCAAATTGGTACTCATCGAGCTCCTCCAACGCAAGGTCGAAGTTGTGCTCGCCAACAGGCAATTTATAACTCGAATCGTTCGTGCCACCATTTATAAGCACCACATCGGGATCGTTCATATCGTCATATCGGCGCAAGAAGCAGTAGCCCGGATGTCCCTTCGTGTCGTGTTCTTGTACGCAAGTACCCGTGTATGAGGTATTCACATCGAGTTCGGCATATGGCATCTTCTCGTAGATGAGCTTCCACCAGTACGACTGCTCCACCGAGGTCAAATCGGTATAGGAACTCCTCGGATACTGATGGTTATCAGGGTAGGGGGTGTAACCCTCCCAGGTGGTGATACTATCCCCTATAAGTGCAACCCTTACGGGACGCGTAGGCTGCTTGTCGCCCGATTCATCCGATTTGTTGTCGCAGGCATACAGACCAAGTATGGCAAGCAGAAATAGCAGCTTTTTCATAATAAGATAATTTTTTATAGGTTGCAAATCCACTCTAAAAGCTTGTTGCGAACATCTTCGGCGTATTTGAACGAGGTTGTCCAGCCGTGTCCGCCCTCATTGTAAACCTCGCGTTGTACCTCTACGCCGTGTTCAATCAGAGCGTTGTAGTATGCTTCGCCATTGAATTTTGGCGGTACAGATGTGTCGTTTGTGGCGTAGGTCAAGAAGCACTTCGGCGTATTTTCGGTTACCTGTAACTCGTTGGAATACTCTTCAATCAACGCCTGACTCGGACTCTCTCCCAAGAGTTCCTGACGGGAGCGAGCGTGAGTTCCTACGCCCATTGTAATTACAGGGTAGAACAGAATCTGAAAGCCCGGTCTCCACGATCCTGATGGGTGTGTCGCTACGGTTGAGGCGAGGTGTCCGCCTGCCGAGAATCCCATAACACCTATCTTGCTCTTGTCGATACCCCAATTTACCGAATTTTCCAAGAATATACTGATAGCTCTGTCTATATCGTGCCTTGGCACCGCTGGGTCGCCTTTCGGGAATGAATAGTACAACACGGCATAGGCGCACCCTATGGAGTTGAACTGCTTTGCCCAATAGGTACTCTCGAACTCTCCGCCATACTTGTAGTAGGCTCCGCCCGGGCAATCAATAATGGCTATACCCATATTCGACGCCTCGGTCGGCAGATAGACCTCCATACGTATACCCTCTTCGCCATCGGTAGTGAAAGAGTATCGCAACTCTCGACCCAAAGGGCCCTCCTTTTCCTCAACGTTAGGCGTATTATCGCATCCAACAAATAGTAGCGCCATAACAAAACATAGTAACTTATACTTCATTGCATTAATTAAGGTTAGTCATTCCCTCACACAAAGATAATAAATATAATCGTAGAAAACAGAAAGAAACGGCAAAAAATAAAAGATGTCGAATCTCTTCGACATCTCCTTGCTTCGTTTTTTAGGTACATAACCGAAAAAATAATAAAGGAGTTCAGTTCGAACTCCTTTATTATTTTATTCATATTCAAGTGGCTATGGCGCTTCGAGCCCCACTCAAAAACCACTCAAAAATCACGGTTTTTTCGCCCGAAAATCACCCCAAAAATTTTATCGAAAATTTGGGGGTCACTTCATTTTTTGATTTGTAGTGGATAGGGGATTGGCTACTGCGTTCGCTTATGCTCACTCCGCTTAACGCGCCCACATTAACATTAGGATTCGACCGGCGGCAGAAGCCGAGAGCAGACCAAGTGGAATGGGATAGACATTAAACCAAAGGTTTAAATAAAAAATCAAATGGCAGCAACCAAACTCGTTTGAGTTGATGACGTTTGATTTGTTATCGTAGTTGCGCAGCAACAATGGCTATAACATACCACGCAGACAAGTCTGCCGAGGCGCAACAAGCTGAACGAAGACCCTATACACGGAAAAAGAAAAGCAGTCCGAAGACTGCTTTCTTTTGTAGTGGATAGGGGATTCGAACCCCTATGTCCTGCGTGAGAGGCAGGTATCCTAGCCCTTAGATGAATCCACCATTGCTGTATTGCGAGTGCAAAGGTAGTGCAAAATTTTTAATCTGCAAATTTTTCTGCAAAAAATCTGCAACTTTCTGTTTTTTTAACATACAAAATAGATAAAAAGCACTTCTTGCTCGAAAAATCGCTCGCATATATCCTCTTCCGACTTTCCCTTTTTGAATATGGAGAGGGTCCGTTTCGCTAAACGCCACAATATATCGCAACCAAATTATTAAATTATCAACTATTTTTCACTTTTTGCCTCTTTTATTGCGTTATTCGATAAATTTTCACTACTTTCGTGTATTCGTGTATGTAAAAAACAAATTAAGATGAAAAAGATTCTTATCGTGGGCGCAGGTGGTCAAATCGGCTCGGAACTCGTGCCGTACCTGCGTAGTATTTACGGCGCCGATAATGTTGTCGCAACAGATGTGCGTGAGTGCAAAGGTCTGGCAGAGGATGGGCCTTTCGAGGTACTCGATGCGTTGAATCCTACAAATATGGCCTCGGCCGTAGCGCGCCACAATATCGACACCATATTCAACCTTGTGGCGTTACTCTCGGCAGTAGGTGAACGCAACCCTCAGATGGCGTGGAATATAAATATGAACGCGCTGTTCAACTCATTGGAGGTGGCACGTCAGCACCATTGCGCCGTCTTTACACCTTCGTCTATCGGTGCATTTGGACCTACCTCACCAAAGGATATGACTCCACAGGATACCATTATGCAACCTACCACAATCTACGGCATCTGCAAGGTTACGGGCGAGTTGCTCTCGAACTACTACCACCAGAAATATGGTATCGACACTCGCTCGATACGCTTTCCGGGTATCATCTCGAACAAGACACTGCCGGGTGGTGGCACTACCGACTACGCTGTGGAGATATACTATGAGGCTATCCGCAATGGTCGCTACACTTGTGCCGTACCGCACGATGTCTATATGGATATGATCTATATGCCTGATGCATTGCGTTCCATCGTGGAGTTGATGGAGGCTGACCCATCGAAGTTGAAGCACCGCAACTCGTTCAATGTTGCTTCGATGAGCTTTACACCCGACATTTTGGCTGCGGAGATTTGCAAGCGTATGCCTAACTTCGTGATGGACTACAATATCGACCCCGTGAAAGAGGCTATTGCCAATAGTTGGCCAAATCAGTTGGACGACTCGTGCGCACGCGAGGAGTGGGGCTGGAAGCCGCAGTGGGATATCTCGTCAATGACCGACGATATGCTTGCAGCAATCGCCAAGAAGTTGGAGGCAGAGAAGTTGTAATCTACGACCTCCGTAAAAACAGAAAAGGCTCGGAAATTCCGAGCCTTATCTATTTATGCGCTTACGCTATTAGAAGCAGTAAGTAGCCGAAAGACCAAGGTTGAGAAGACCGTTGGTGTAGAAGCCTGCGCTGCCACCAACCTTAACGGTTGTCTTAACAGTGTTTCCTGTTGGTACACCATTTGCATCGAGTTCAGGAGTCTCAACAGTCTCACGATAAGGCAAACCTAATACAGGGCCGAAACCTGGGGTTACATCAACTGCAAGACGGATAGGCACCTTGTTGAACTTGATACCGAACTTAACCTGACCTGCAACGCCTACCCACATAACGTGCTTTGCACCACCGATAGTAGCACCAACACCGGCATCGAGGAACCACTTACCTGCCTGTGGAGTCCAATCCCAGTTGCAGCAGTTCCAGTTGTGGAGAACCGAGCAGTCTGCACCAAAACCGCCAATCCAACCCAAACCGAGGCGAGCCTCAACATACTTGTCGCCAGCATAGAAGCACTCTGCATCTACCTGTGCGCCACTACCCAAACGAAGACCAACCGACCACTTCTGCGAAGCAACAGTCTGCGCAGCCTGCTTAACCGACGACTTGAAATCGTTCTGAGCCGAAACAGTTGCTACACACATCAACGCAACAACTGCGAGTAAAATCTTTTTCATACGCTTAATTTTTGAATGTTAATAAATTAGATATAAAAACATAGTTTTTGTTATCACCTTTCCTATTGCAAAATTAACTATTTTATCGGTAAGTGCAAATAATTATGTCTATTTTTTCAACGAAAAAGGAAAATTCTAAAATGAATTTATTAGCTATATTTAGCAATCGTAATGCAGTTAAATAGCCCTGCAACCACCTTACATAAAAAAAGAGCGTTACCACAACGGACAACGCTCCACTCTCTTGAATCGAATCAATAGGTTAATGGAGCGCAGCGACAAGCCGCCCTTTTCCAAAGGGAGGTTTGGAGGGAATGTAAATATGGAAGCAGTTAAATAGCCCCTGTAACCACATTGCATAAAAAAAGAGCGCTACCTCAACCGGCAACGCTCCACTCTTCCGTAACAAGACAGAAGGCTATTTAACTGCTTTTACGATTGCTTCGAATGCTTTTGGCTCGTTCATTGCCAAGTCAGCCATAACCTTGCGGTTGAGGGCGATACCCTTAGCATTGACTTTACCGATAAATTCTGAATAGGTCATACCGTAAGCGCGAACTGCTGCGTTGATACGAGTAATCCACAACGAACGGAATGTACGCTTCTTGAGTCGGCGGTGTGCATAAGCATACTGCAAACCCTTCTCGACAGTGTTTTTTGCTACTGTCCAAACATTTCCCCTTGAACCAAAGTTACCTTTGGCAAGCTTCAAAACCTTTTTTCTTCTTGCGCGTGATGCGACAGCATTTACTGAACGTGGCATAGTTAAAAGTTTTTGATGAGATTAACAGCGGCACGATTCTCTCGTACTCTTTAGGGCTGTTTCACCTCGGTTAATAAAAATTGTTAATTGTCGAAATTGTGATTAAAAATTATTTAACCAACAACTTCAAAAGCTTTGGCTCGTCCACGCTCGAAACAACTCCGGTGTGGCAGAGGTTACGCTTCTGTTTTGTAGTCTTTTTGGTCAGGATGTGACTGTGATAAGCGTGCTTACGCTTGATCTTACCTGTGCCGGTGAAAGAAAAACGCTTCTTTGCAGCGGCATTTGTTTTCATCTTTGGCATAATCGTAAAAAATTAAATTAGTTAAACATAGCCCGCAAAGGTAAGAATTTTTTTTGAAAAAAAAGAGTTTGCAAAGTTTTTTCCGAAAATGAGGGTGTAATTTTATCGCATCTCGCTCACCTTCAAAAAAATTCTCAAATCTGACCCACCCCCAAACCCCCGCCTCGGGCAGGGGCTTAGTCCGCCAAAGGCGGATAAGATTCAAACCGCAAAATCTATTTAGTTAAAAGTTCATTTTTTCGACTGTTTCACCAATTTAACGCCCGCAGATAATCGCTTTTTCCAACTCTTTTTGTAGGCTTTTATCGAGGAGTCTGGCACATATACAAAGCACTTTGAATAGCACTCGCTAAACACATCTGCACCCAACTGTGGAGGTGTTGTAGCCTCAATCGTAACACTCGACAAATTTACATTGTGCAAGAAGGCGCAATCGCCAATCGAAGTTACACTGCTCGGAAGCGTCAAATCCGCCAAGTTAGCAGAGGCAAAAGCTCGCTCGCCGATTGTTGTTACACCATTAGGTATAGTAACAGCCATAACACTAGTATAATCTTGGAATGTTCGCGCGCCAATCTTTGTAATGCCATCGCCGAGGATAATCTTCTTAAACTTCGTATCGGCAAGCCACCTACTCTTTGGAGCTGTATCATCGGCACAATCGGCTTCGACAATCTTGCTATTGATTGTCAATGTGCCATAGGCTCCGACGAAGGCATTTTTACCAATCGAAGTAACGCTCTTCGGAATGGTTAAATCTTTCACAGAGCAGCGCCAAAATGCAGAGTCGCCAATCTCGACCAAGCCCTCGGGGAGGGTGAGATTGTGGAGATACCTATATTTTGCAAAGGTATACGCTCCAATCTTCTTCACATTACCGCCAATGACTATAGTGCTAAATGACGAAGAATTAAGCCAACTCTCTTTATTATCCGACGGAATAGTTTTCTCCTCACAATCAGTTTCGAGAATCTTGCTATCAATCACGAGTTTGCCTCCGCAACAATAGAAGGCCTTACTACCTATCGATGTTACACTCTTAGGGATGGTAATCTCTCTTATATTGTCGCAAGCAGAAAAAGCTTGCTCGCCGATACTCTCCACCCCATCCGGAACAACTACTGTTTTGAGTTTGTCGCAGTCGGCAAAGGCAAAGCCCTCGATCCGAGTAACGCCTGCCGGTATCTCAATACTCTCCAAATTTCTACATTTATAGAACGCGGCGTACCCAATCGAGGTGAGGTTCCTCGGAAGTGTTACACTCTTCAAACTACTACAATCGGCAAAGGCGAACGATGCAATCCCCGACACCTTGTCTGGAATAACCACATCGGTAAGTTTATCGCAATAGCGGAAGGCATAACTGCCAATCGAGGTTACATTCTCTCCAATAATTATGACACGCTTCAAGTTTCTACAATTAAAAAATGCCGAACCGCCTATCGAGGTTACACTCTTCGGGATAACGACCTCGGTAAGTCTGGTGCAGCCACTAAATGCGGCATAACCAATCGAAGTAATGAGTCCAAAATCTTTGAAGTCGGTTACGCTACTACACCCCTCGAATGCACTACTTTCGATAGTGGTAAGATTGTACGAGTAGTCTATGTCGCGCAATTTTTTGCACCCTTTGAATGCCGAAGAGCCAATCGATGTAACCTCCCAAGCAGAAACATCTTTCAGAGCACTACAACCCTCAAAAGTTGATGATTCAATTCGCGTTACCCTTTTAGGCAACCGTATACTTGTCAGAGAGGTACAATTCATAAACGCCGAATATCCTATTACCGAGACGCTCTCTGGGATTGTTATATTGGACAATGAAGAGCAGTTGTAGAAGGCGCAACCACGAATTGCCGTAAGGCCTTCTGGCAGAGTTATATGCGATAGCATTTTGCAACCACCGAAGGTATTATACCCAACCTCTCTAACCGAATTACCGAGCTCCACCGTTGTCAAATTGGCGCAATTCGCAAATACATTACCTTCGATGGTGGCAACACCATCTGGAATTGCAATACGACGCAACGATTTACAATCTGAAAAGGCATAGTATTGAATTAGCGCAAGTTCCCTGTCGAATTTGATGATACCTCGACTTCCTCGATAGGTGTGCGAAATCACCTTTGCTGCACCAAACGAATTGCTCTTAATAGTTATCTTGTTGCCATCTGTGGTCGAGTACCAAATCTCATCTTTGGGTTGCTCCTTGAATTGGCCATTATCGCCCACTATTGCCGACTTAATAGCATCAATAGCCTGTGTCTGATTCGTAGAAAAGCCTTTATGCCACTCTAAAACATCACCATTGCCATCGAGCAGAATATAGTATGGAGCAGATCTACCGAAGCACCAATCGTAACTACTCTTCAAATAGATGTGTGTAGCATTCGGCAATGTATGTCTTTTGGGTTTATCGCCAAGATTTATGACTATAACATTCCAATCTATATCTTCTACATACTTCAAAAGATTTGTCGATGGACCACAACCTTGAATATGCGTTACTACCAGCGTTTTATCGCCACGCTTAAATAGTGAGGCATCGACTTTATTGCCATTTTCATCGGTAAATTCTGCCATCGGAAATGGTTTGCCAACAGCATTCTCTCGCATAGACTTTATCTCCGCCTCTTTACGCTCACGCGCCTTTATATTAGCCTCTGTCTGTTCGTACTTTTCGCGCGCTACATTTTTCGGGGCAGAAGTGGTTGAGACATAGTCATAGATGTCGTATCGACGATAATAGCGTTCTTTATTATTCGGAATAGCCTCGCCATAAGCCAATATCACCAAACGATAATCTGCCGACACATTCAGGATTATCTCTTTATCCGCAGTCATTGTGCCTTCGAGCACTTCATAGAGCCATCCGTCATATATGGAGTATTCGTACCAGCCATCTTTATCACGATTTCCGCCTGGAAATTGCAACTCCCGCTTCGCACAATCCAGCCAGACAACTTTGCGGTCAGCCGAGTGGCTCAACACTATTGGGGAGGAGAATTTCGCACTCGACAGTTTGTTTGTCATCTCACAAAAACCTTGACCTCCTGCTAGCTCATACTTTGTTCCTACATATTTGTAGCGATAGTGTTTCTCCTTCGACGCAGATTGCGCCGATAACGACATTGGCAGCAAAACCGCCAATATAGCAACTATAAAAAGAGCAGTTCGTCTCATAGCAAAATAGGTTATAAATTTAGGCTTATATATCCGCTACCCAAAGAAGGTTTTACAAATTTATGAATTATTTTTCATTTTGGCTAATTTCTTTTAACTTTTAACTTTTTTGTATTATCTTTGTAGGTAATTAGGACCATAACGTTATGATTGAAACACTTAAATTTTACAAGAATTTCCCGAAGGAGGGCATCAACTTTATCGATATTATTCCCTTCTTGCAGTCGAAAAAGGCTTTCCGCGAGGTTGTTGAAGCATTGAAGAAGGCTACGACAGCACCGAATGTCGCTGCTCCCGAGGCACGTGCATTCCTCTTTACCGCACCTTTGCTCTCGGAAGAGGGTATAGTCGAGAACATTATTCCGATGCGTAAGAGCGGCAAGTTACCATTCAACGATGGCGATTTGATTGAGGTCTGCATCGAGAAGGAGTATGGTTTCGATAAGTTGTACTATCGTTTGAGCGATATCGCTGCGGGAGTTCCCGAGGGCGACACCTTCTATATCACAATTCTCGACGACGTACTCGCAACGGGTGGTACGGCTCTCGGCATTGCCGAGTCGCTCGAAAAACTCACAATCTACCGCGACAACAAACCATACAACGTTAAAATCAAGGAGTTTGTATTCCTCGTGGAGATCGAGGAGATTAACGGCAAGGCTCGCTTGGAGAAGATTGCGCCGGTAACCTCACTGATGTCGATATAGTAATGAAAAAACTACTTTTGATTATGGGACTTTTATCACTTTTTGGATGTGGCAAGAAAGCCCCGACCTATCCGCAAGATAGGGTTGTGGCAAAAGATGGTTCGGAGATTGTCTTCACATTCTTCGCACACGCCTCGTTTGCGATTGAGCATAACGGCAAGCATATCTACATCGACCCCGTAGGTGATTTTGCGTGGGAGCGACTGCCAAAGGCTGATGCGATTCTTATTACCCACTCTCACTACGACCACTTCGAGATGGCGACCGTCGAGAAGATTGCGGGCGAGAATTGCGCAATTTTGTGCGACAAAACCTCTGCCGAAGCGTTCGAGCACGACTGTACAACGATGCTTCCGAGTAGCATAGCAGAGCCTTTCGAGGGTCTGTCGGTAAAGGCTGTCCCTGCCTACAATATCAGTGATGGACACACCGATTTTCACCCACAAGCGCGGGAGGATTGCGGCTATATTCTCACCCTTGGTGGCACAACAATCTATGTCGCAGGCGATACGGAGGACAACGACGATGTGTTGGCATTGAGGGCTATTGATGTTGCCTTCTTGCCTGTCAATCAGCCTTATACAATGACTATTGAGCAGGCTACACGAGTAGTTAAGGCTATTAAGCCTACCCTATTCTACCCTTACCACTACGGTCAGGTCGAGGAGAAGACCGATATCGAGGCGTTGGTAAAATCGCTCGACGGCATATGCGAAGTGCGAGTATTCCCAATGGAGTAAAGTTCTCCCGATAGAGCAAAGAGGCGTGTCTAAATCGTTAGACACGCCTCTTTTACATTACTCCCTCTTCCAACAATGGTCGTATAGAGGGCAGTGGGGCTGACAGCCGAAGTCATCGTATCCGAACATACACGACAAGTCCGCATTGGAGGAGTTGCTGGCAGCAACCCCCATCACAACCCCCACAAGCACGCAGATAAGAAGTATAAATAACCACATACTATCTGCTCCAACTATCGCTGCCACCTGCAACTGTTCCCAACACATTGGCAAGCATACCTATAAATACCACTATTGCAAACAACATATCTCGTCTATCTTCTGGACTCCACCAAATAAATTGCTGCGCACGAAACGAGTATCAACGACACCGCTACCACCTTTGCCAATACAGCACCCACAGAAACTATCAACTCTACCATAACTCTACTGTTTTTATTGTTTGATAGTGCAAAGGTATGGGCACGTTTTGACAATTCTTGTCAAAGTGTATTTTTTGTTTGTTTTTTAGTGTAGTTTTATTAACTTTGTGCGTACTTTCTACGCAGTTGTATCGAGCAAGAGAATTGTGTGCCCGACAAACGACGAAATGGGAAATTTCACTCTTAAATAAATATATTGTATGAAGAAATTATTATTTTATTTTGGAATTATCTCCTGCGCTGCTGCAATGATGGTATCGTGCGGTGGCGAGGCGACCTGCGACGTAACAGAGGTTAGAGCAGGTATCGATGGAACGCAAGGCGTAATCACGTTCGACGGAGGAGCCTGCGAAGTACTCTACTCGCCCGATTGGGTGAATGTCTATCCGAAGGATAACACGGCACGTTACTTCGTCGCACAGAACAAGACCTCGGAACTTCGTGAGGGTTGCATCGTTTTGGCGTGCTCGAAGTCGATCTTCTCGATTCCGGTAATACAGGGCACAAGGGCATCTTATCTGGTTTTATCGGAAAAGGCCGTAAATATGGACCACGACGGCGACAAGGCACGAGTTGCTGTAATCACCAATGGTGGCAAAGTAGCCATAAAATCTATTCCACAGGTTGAGGCTACGCTCAAAGGCGACTACCTGACTCTCGTTTCGGAGAAGAACGAAGGCAAGAAAATTTCGGGCCGTATCAAAGTTACGTCGGGCAAACTTGTTCGATACATCAACGTAACGATTGAGGCAAATCCCGATGCTATTACTGACGGCTCGGAGCTCTAAAACCGAGCATATAAAGGGTAAAAAATTGATAAACTATTAATAAAAAGAGTAGTATGAAAGCAAAATATATTAAGTTGCTAAGTTTGGTTGCCGCGATGATATTGTCTTCGTGCGGTCCGGCAACATACCTCAACAGCGAGAAGGAGGTAATAAGCGTAGGTATTGAGGGCGGTTCGGGCTCGGTTGAACTCAGCTGCGATGGCGATATAGAGTTGATTTATGCTCCTACGTGGGCAAATATCGGCTTGGACGGCTCGACATTGAGTTACGAAGTTGGTCCTAACGAAACCAAAGAACTTCGCAGAGATTATGTGGTTGTCAAGAGCGACGATTTGAGTCTTGCTTTAGAGATTCGTCAAGCAACAGAGGTGTCGTACCTCGTAATGCCAAAGACGCAGGTATATATCAACAAGAACGGTGTTGGTGGCAAACTCAAAGTCATAACCGATGGATTTGACGTAAAAGTCGAGTGTCCGGAGGGCATCTCATACAAGTATGATGGCAGCGTATTGGCGTTCAGTTCGAACGGTCATACAGGTCGAGCAAAGAGTTACTCGGCAAAGGTTACTTGTGGCGACTTCGAGCAGAAAATCACCATTGTTCAGAAGGGTGATATCTGCACCACTTGTGGCGGTCGCGGTCGTATAACCTGCTCAAATTGCGATGGAGAAGGCGGTTGGGGATACTACTACTATCGCTCTTGCGATAAATGTAACGGAAAGGGTTCTATTCGCTGCCGCACTTGTGGCGGAACCGGCAAAATTTAACCACAACAATAAATTTGCACACAGAAGATGAGTATCGAAAATGATACCCATCTTTTTTGTGTAAGACACCAAGTGATTGAGGGACTTTTGTGCGATGTTAGGCGACAAAAGCGCAGCATAGTAAACCTATGTGAGCATTTTGGCAACCGACACACTCGTACAAAAAGAACTCATCAGAACGATTTTTTAATTGCCGACTTCGCAAAGGAACTTAATACGCACCAGTCGAATCTCCTCCTCGCTGTACTCGCCACCGAGTTCATCGATAGCTTCGTCGAGGGAGTCGCTTTCGGCGTCCTCTTTGAAGTAGAGGTAGATATCTTCGATTTTATCCTCGTCCATATAGTCGGAGAGGTAGTATTGGATATTGAGTTTCGTTCCCGAATTTACAATTGCCTCAATCTCGGTAAGGAGTTCGTCGAAAGTGAGATTTTTGGCGCGAGCAATATCCTCGAAGTCCATCTGGCGGTCAATAGATTGGATAATAAATATCTTGTTTCCCGCCTTATTTGCCACCGCCTTAACGACCATATCCTGCGGACGGATAATATCGTTCTCCTCGACGTATGCCTTAATGAGTTCGACAAACTCTTTGCCGAACTTATTCGCCTTGCCGACACCCACACCCGAGATATTCTGCATCTCCTCAATGGTTACAGGGTACTGGATTGCCATATCCTGTAACGACGGATCTTGGAAGATGACAAACGGAGGAAGGTCGTGTTTCTGCGCCACCTTGCGACGTAGATCTTTAAGCATAGCAAAGAGCTGCTCATCTGCCACTCCGCCGCCTTTTGGCACCGATGCTACCGCCTCTCGTTCCTCTTCGTCGTAGTCGCGGTCTTGCGCCACCATAACCTTCGTAGGTTTTGCTATAAACGCCTCGCCCGCAGCATTTATGGAGATGAGTCCGTAGTTTTCGATATTCTTGTCGATAAGTCCCATAATAAGACCCTGACGTACCACTGCCGACCAGTGGCGGTCGCCCTTGCTTTTGCCTATGCCGAACCACTCCAACTTGGCGTGTCCATAACTCTTTATCGCTGCGGTAACCTTGCCCACGAGCAACGATACGAGGTGTTCCATCTTGAACTTATCGCCAATCGCCTGCAATGCTCGCAATGCCTTCACCAAATCCTGCGTAGCATCGACTTGTGGTCGTGGATTGCAACAGTTGTCGCACGCGCCGCAGTTATTCTCGGGATACTCCTCGCCAAAGTAGTGAAGCAGTGTCTTGCGACGACACATTGCACTCTCGGCATACGACTCTGTTTCGAGAAGGAGCAATTTTCCGATCTCCTGCTCGGCAACAGGCTTGCCCTGCATAAACTTCTCGAGTTTCTGAATGTCCTTATAATTATAGAAGGTAAGGCAGTGTCCCTCGCCACCATCACGACCGGCACGACCTGTCTCTTGGTAGTATCCTTCGAGCGATTTCGGGATATCGTAGTGGATAACGAATCGCACATCAGGCTTGTCGATACCCATACCGAAGGCGATAGTTGCAACAATCACATCGACACCCTCCATTAAGAAGGCATCCTGATTGTCGGCACGAGTTTGAGCGTCCATACCCGCGTGGTAGGCACGCGCCTTGATATTGTTCGCCACGAGCAACTCCGCCAACTCCTCAACCTTCTTACGACTCAAACAGTAGATGATACCGCTCTTGCCCTCGTTCTGCTTGATATAGCGGATAATGTCGCGATCGGGATCATTTTTTGGTCGCAACTCATAGTAGAGGTTCGGACGGTTGAACGACGATTTAAATACTACGGCATCGGTCATACCGAGGTTCTTCTGGATATCCATCTGCACCTTCGGGGTAGCCGTTGCGGTAAGCGTAATAAGCGGTGCCTGACCGATATCGTTTATGATAGGACGGATACGGCGATACTCGGGTCGGAAGTCGTGTCCCCACTCCGAGATACAGTGAGCCTCGTCTATAGCGTAGAACGAGATTTTTATCTTTCGGAGAAATGCTATATTATCCTCCTTGGTGAGTGATTCGGGGGCAAAATAGAGCAGTTTTGTCTTACCTGCCAACACCTCATCGCGCACCTGCTGTACGGCAGCGCGACTCAACGAGGAGTTGAGGAAGTGGGCAATGCCCGAATTGTCGGAAAATGTGCGCATTGCATCGACCTGATTCTTCATCAGTGCAATGAGGGGAGAGATGATAATCGCCACTCCGTCCATCATCAGGGCCGGCAACTGATAACAAAGCGACTTACCGCCACCCGTAGGCATCAGCACAAAAGTATCACGACCAGAGAGAAGGTTCATTATTACCTCCTCCTGATTACCCTTAAACGAAGTGAATCCGAAATACTCTTTCAGTTTCTCGCGCAGTAAATTTCTGTCTATCAAAGCTTGCGACATAGTATTTTGCTCCAAAACGCTCTTTTTTGTCCAAATTTCCAATCAAAGATAACAATTATTTCGGAAAAAAACATAACTTTGTGTGAAATTTATTTGAAAAAAGTTGAGAGAACTATTAAAAATAGAGTTCGACTTTGCCAATAATTATAACAGTAGTGATTGTTAATTTGTAAAATATATAGTTAATCGCCAATGGCTACCGCTGCGATTAAGCCGAGTGCAGAGGCTGCTTGAAGAGTATGCTGAGGCGGAGCAGCGAAGACCAAAGGTCAATGGCTAAAAGCAAAAGAGAGTATGAGGCTTTTCACCACCGATCTTGTCAAAAAATATAAGGCGCGAACAGTCGTCGATCACGTATCTATCGATGTTCAGCAGGGAGAGATCGTGGGCTTGCTTGGCCCTAACGGAGCGGGTAAGACCACATCGTTCTATATGATTGTAGGACTGATTAAGCCAAATGGCGGACGCATCTTCCTCGAACACGACGACGGAAAAATCGACGAATTGACCAAACTTCCGGTCTATAAACGTGCACAGATGGGCGTAAGTTATCTGGCACAGGAGGCGTCGGTATTCCGCAATCTGAGTGTCGAGGACAACATCCGCGCCGTGCTCGAAATGACCAATTTCACAAAGGAGTATCAGCGCGACCGTGTCGAGACCCTTATCGAGGAGTTCCGCCTGCAAAAGGTGCGCAAGAGTTATGGTAATCAGCTTTCGGGTGGCGAGCGTCGCCGTACCGAGATTGCACGTGCTATCGCCATTAATCCATCGTTCGTCCTGCTCGACGAGCCGTTTGCGGGTGTAGACCCTATCGCCGTGGAGGATATCCAGAGTATCGTGGCGACTTTGAAAAACAAGAATATCGGCGTCATCATCACCGACCATAACGTTGATGAAACGCTGGCTATCACCGACCGCACCTACCTCCTCTATGAGGGTAAAATTCTCAAAACAGGTACAGCCGAGGAGTTGGCAGAGGACGAAATGGTACGAAAGGTCTATCTCGGCAAAAACTTCGAGTTGAGAAAGAACCACCGATTTGAATTGGAACAAGAGTAAAGCAAAATATAGTATGGATACATCTGTCCCGCGAGGGCGACTTTCAGGCGTGGCAACACCGCCTTGTTCGAAGAGTTATGCGCAACGAGCCTTGGCAGCGGCACTGCTCGCCGATGGCGAAACTGTATTGCGCAATCTCGATTTCTGTGATGACACCCTATCGGCTATTCGTGTTATCGAAACGCTCGGAGCCAAAGTTGAGCGATTAGACGAACGCACCGTGAAAATTACCGGCGGGCTATCGCCCCAAAGCGACACTCTGAATGTTGGAGAGTCGGGCTTGGCTACGCGAATGTTCACCCCGATAGCTTCATTGTGCGACACTCCTATCACCATACAGGGCGAGGGTACTCTGCTCCACCGCCCTATGCATATGATGATTGAGCCGCTACGCAGGCTCGGTGTCGATGTGCGCGATGGCGGAGGTCGTCTGCCTGTCGAGGTTTGCGGACCGATAAAGGGTGGCGAAATCGAGGTTGATGGCTCCGTTTCGTCGCAATTTCTTACGGGATTACTGATGGCACTTCCTTTGGCAGAGGAGGATACGACCATAGCGGTCGAAAATGCCGTATCGAAGCCATATCTCGATATGACAATTGATATGGCGTCGAAGTTTGGTGTCAAAATCAGCCATAACGACTACAACGAGTTCTACGTTGAGGGCGGCCAGAAGTACGAGGCTGCCGACATCACAATAGAGGGTGATTGGAGTGCCGCAGCGATGTTGCTTGTGGCAGGAGCAATTGCCGGAAAGGTTTCGCTAAACAACATTTCGCTACTCTCGAAGCAGGCGGACGTGGCTATTTGCGATGCCCTGGTACGTGCCGGAGCGTTGGTTACAAGTGAGCCAAACGCCATCACCGCCGAACATCGCGACCTGGTCGCTTTCGAGTTCGACGCAACGCAGTGTCCCGACCTCTTTCCTGCATTGGCAGCGTTGGCTGCCGCAGCCGATGGCGAGAGCGTAATATACGGCGTGCATCGCTTGGAGCACAAGGAGTCGAATCGCGCCGAGAGCATTGCCGAGGAGTATGCGAAACTCGGTATCGAGGTGCGTTTGGAGGAGGATGCGATGTATATTCGTGGTGGAGATATTCACTCGGCGACCACCGAGAGCCACCACGACCACCGTATTGCAATGTCGTTGGCAGTGTCGGCACTACGTTCCGACGGCGAAATAACCATTCGCAACGCCGAGTGCGTAGCAAAGAGCTATCCCGATTTCTTCGAAGCATTGCATTCATTAAGAGAGGAGTAAGTATGTGGCATAATTCGTTTGGCTCGAAGTTTAAGATCTCCATTTGGGGCGCTTCGCACACTCCCGAAGTGGGGGTGTGCATAGGTGGCGTTCCTGCGGGAATAGCCCTTTCGGAGGCGGACTTCGAGGCAGATCTCTCGCGGCGCAGAGCCTCGGCAAAGGGCACTACCGCTCGCCACGAGGCGGACGTTCCAACCATTCGCTCGGGCGTCATCAAAGGCAAAACCACGGGCGAAATGATAGAGATTGTGTTCCGAAATGGAGATGTTCGCTCCGCAGATTATTCGCAATTCGAGACGCACCCACGTCCATCGCACGTCGATTTTGTGGCACGTGCAAAGTATGGCGAGGAGGTCGATTTACGTGGTAGTGGGCAGTTCTCGGGGCGAATGACCGTTCTGCTTGTTGCTGCGGGAGTAGTTGCAAAAAAGGTGGTCGAAGGGGTGCAATACGCCACCTCAATCGTAGAGATTGGTGGCTCGCGCAACGAAGCGGAGTTTTCTGATATTATCACCGCTGCAATGGCGGACGGCGATTCGGTAGGAGGCATTGTTGAGTGTGTAGCCAAAGGTTTAAAAGTGGGCTTGGGAGAACCCTTCTTCGACTCGGCAGAGAGCATTATCGCCCATCTTCTATTCTCCGTTCCGGCTGTGAAGGGCGTGGAGTTTGGTAGCGGCTTCGAGGGCATTCGCCTTCGTGGTTCCGAGCGCAACGACCGCCTCGTGAATAGCGACGGACACACCGCAACCAACAATGAAGGCGGCATAAATGGCGGCATTACCAACGGCAACGATTTAATAGTTCGAGTGGCGATAAAACCGACACCGAGCATCTCGTGCGAACAGATGACCTACAACAGAGAGTTGGACAAGGTTGCTCCGCTGCGCATCAAGGGTCGCCACGATGCTTGCATTGCTCTGCGTGCGGCTGTGGTTGTGGAGTCGGCGGTAGCTATTGCTCTTGCTGAACTGGCCCTCACCGCCCACGCTTCATCTCTCACCTCTCGTCTTTCGTCTTTCGTTTAAATTTAACTTCCGCAATGACTTTGCGTCTTACTATACACACGATAAGAGATGCCGTAGAGCCGCTATATGGTATGCGTGAGGCGGAGTCTATTGCCCGTATGGTCGTGAGCGAAAGGCTGAACTACAACCTTTCGCAACTCGTTCTGCACTACGACGATGAGTGCGAAATAGCCAACCTCGGAACCATAGTTGAGGAGTTGCGTAGTGGTCGTCCTGTGCAGTATGTATTGGGCAAGGCTGAGTTTTGTGAAGAGAGGTTCGAGGTCGCCGAAGGGGTACTTATTCCGCGCCCCGAAACCGAGGAGTTGGTCTATCGCATAGCCGAAATGGCAAAGCGAAGAGCGAAGATTCTCGATATCGGCACAGGCAGTGGCGCGATTGCCATATCTCTCGCCAAGATAGTCAAAGATGCAGAGGTTACAGCGGTGGATATCTCGACCGAAGCGTTAGCAATAGCCGAGCGCAATGCCGAACGACTTGGCGCAAAAGTCAGGTTTGTGGAGGCCGACGCATTGGGCGATTTAAGCCACCTCGGAGAGTTCGATATAATAGTTTCGAATCCGCCATATATTCCACAGAGCAACATTGTCGATATGCGCAAAAATGTGGTTGATTTCGAGCCCCATATAGCACTATTTGTCCCCGACAATGACATTTTGCGATTCTACCGCGCCACAGCAGAGAACGCCAAGAAGATGTTGAGCGACGACGGTTCGCTGTGGTTCGAGATCTACGAAAAGGCGGGCGAGGAGATATGCGCGATGCTCCGCGAGAAGGGATTTATGCATAACGAGTTGATGGAGGATGCCAACCTTAAACCGAGAATGGTATGGAGCAGAAGGTAGTGGCAAAGAGAACAAAGACGGCGGAGCAGGCTTTGCAGTCGCTGATGCGGATGTGTGCCCGCTCGGAGCGCTCATCGGGCGATGCCCTGCGATTAATGAAGCGGTGGGGCTTGGCAGACGAAGAGGCAAGAAAGGTGCTTACACGCCTTCGCGCCGAACGATTTATTGACGACGCAAGATATGCAGAAGCCTTCGTACGCGACAAACTCAATCTGAGTGGTTGGGGGGCACACAAGATAAAAATGACGTTGCGCACCAAGGGTGTAGCAAAAGATATTATCGACGAGGTGGTTACTCCGATGCTTGCCGAAACGGATATGGCAGAGCGATTGGAGGAGATTATGCGTCGCCGTATGCGCACGTTAAAGTTTAGTTCACCCTACGATGCCAAGACGAAACTTATCCGTTTTGCTGCATCGCGCGGTTACGACATTGACGAAGCGGTGGAGTGCGCAACGAAAATTTTGAGAGATTAAAACAAAAACCTTAACTATATGAAGAGAGTGTATGGAATTCTGGTGGCGCTGACACTTTTCTGCGCACCTATATCGTTGTCAGCTCAATCGCTCGACAAGGTAAATCCGATACCGACAGATTTCACGAATTTCGTAACAAATAGTTTCATCAACTACTATACAACGGGAGGTGTGCAGGAGAAGCTATATCTGGTTACCGACAAGCCATTTTACAGTGCCGGCGATACAATCTATTTCAGTGCATTTCTTGTAAATTCCATCTACTTCAACCGCACCACCGATACCAAATTCATATACGTGGAGTTGATTGATGCAACGGGTAATGTAACAGACCGTTTGAGAGTTATGGGTTCGGAGGGACGTTTTCACAATGCGATACCCCTCTCAACAAAGACAACTCCCGGAAAGTACACCTTGCGAGCATACTCAAAGTGGCAAACCAACTCCGACCGAGCATTGCTTTTCTCTCGCCAATTGGAGATTGGTAACTACATCGACGACGCCGTACGCACCAATATAAAGTACGAATTCGACGGTACAGGCAAAGTGGTCGCTTCGGTGGAGGTTACGACCAACAATTTCACCCCCGTAGCAGACAACACCGTAGAGTATTCGCTCAGTATAAATGGTCGCACCACACGGCATATGACAAAGACCGACAAGGACGGATTTTTCCGCTTCTCGTTCCGCCCGAGTGCGAATATGTCGGACTGTATTCGTATGAATATCAATGCCAATGGTCGCAAGTTGGATAGAAAGGCTCAGTTGCCATCATTCGAGAACGACTTCTCGGCTAAGTTCCTTCCCGAGGGTGGAAATCTTATTGCCGGCATCGAGCAGACCATCGCCTTCAAGGCGGTGGGTATCGACGGTAAAGCCGTAGATGTTGAAGGTGTCGTTCAGACAAAATCGGGTATCGAGGTGTGCACCATTCGCTCCGAGCACTGCGGTATGGGTAAATTCTCGCTCAAAGCGCAAGAGGGAGAGACCTACATCGCAACGCTTTCGACAAAAGATGGCATATCGCGCTCCTTCACCCTACCCGAGGCAAAACCTCACGGTTGCGTTATAAGTATGCAACCCGAGGAGGGCAACAAAGTGCTCTTGCAGATACATACCACAGAGTCGTATCCGCGCCAAAATCTCGTTGCCATAGTGCAGTCGCGAGGTATCGTGAATTATGTAGTAGAAGACCTATCGCACGCTATGCGTATTTCGCTCGACAAGTTACGCAGCGGTGTTGCTCAAGTGTCGGTTGTGGATAAGACCACGCGTTCGGTTGTGGCACAGCGTCTGTTTTTTGTGCGTGGCGCAGTTGCTTCGGCAACCATAACATCGAATGTAAAGAGGTTTGCTCCGAGAGAGCGCGTTCAACTCGACTTTGGCATAAAGAATAGTGCAGGAGCTGCCGTAAAGGGCGATTTTGTGGTATCAGTAACTGATGCCGAGTTATTGAAAGAGGAGCCAAACAGTGATAACATCTTCTCGTATATGCTCCTCAACTCGGAGCTGAAGGGACATATCGAAAATCCGAAATACTACTTCGAGGCAGACGATGCAAAGCACAATGAACACCTCGACCTCGTAATGCTGACTCACGGTTGGCGTCGCTACAACATCAGCTCAATTCTCGCCGGCAAGAAACCTATCATAAAGCAGCCGTTCGAGAAGGAACAGAGCATATCGGGAGGTGTAAAATCGACTATTGGAAAGACTCGCAACACGAGTGTAATGATTTTCCGCAATCGCAAGGAGTATTTGGGCGTTCACGACCTCAACAGCACAAATCGCTTCTTTATCACCGGTGTCGATTCGCCCGATACGACTGTCTATGTGTTACAGGCGCTAAATCGCAATGGTAGTAGCGATCGGGTACGCATCAAGGTCGATCCTCAAATCTACCCTATGGCACCGACCATTGCGCGTGAGAGATTCCGCAAAGAGGTCGTTCCATCGCTCACCGAGGAGTATATGGTGCGTTCGAAAAACACATATTTCGAGGAGGGCGGAGTGCCTGTTGTAGATATCGACGTAGTGGAGGTTATTGCAAAGAGAACGGTAACCTACGACTACTCCTCTTCGCTCAACGATTTCAACACCGTAAGTGGTGATATGAGTCGTTTTGTCTCGATTTTCGACGCCTTGCAGCGTTTCCGCCAACTCGAAGTCGAGGGCAACAATGTATATGTTCGCTCGAAAAAGGTGGCATCTCCGGTACAAGATGAGTCGAGCAACAACACCGATAGCGAGGAGAATAATTTTGCCGGCGTGGATATTGAAATGGACGATAAGGTCGATTTGATGCCTGCGGTTTATGTTAATGGAACACAGATGGATATGGGCATAATCGACGCCTACCCTATGAGCGAAGTTATAAGCGTATCGTACCTCGACAAGTTCGAATCGATGGCTGCGGGTATGGGCTCCGAAACGGGTGCCATTATCCTCCACGTCAAGGATATAAATGCTCGCGAGAAGCTCCTCATCAACTCTATGGCAGAGGTTATAGTTCCGGGTTATGCCCTACCTATGGAGTTCTACGCACCGGACTATTCGGTAGAAAACGACAGGAGCAAGAGGGATAACCGTACCACTATTGCGTGGGTACCATCGTTGTTGAGCAACTCATTGGGCGATGCTACGATGTCTTTCTGGACAGCCGACCGCCAATCGGACTACCGCGTGATTATCGAGGGTATCACCTCCGAGGGTGAGCTGCTGCACAGCGAAATGATACTACAATCGAAGTAGTAAAAATTGGTGCAAAAAAAGTTGGCAATCTCCGCCATTTTCACTATATTTGTGAAAACATACACAAATAACTACTACTATGGGCAACAGAAGAGCTTTGTATTGTGTGATAATGGCGGGTGGTGTAGGTACTCGTTTTTGGCCGGAGAGCCGTCAGAGCAAACCTAAACAGTTCCTCGATATTTGCGACACGGGAAAGTCGTTCCTTCGTATGACCTACGAGCGATTTGCTTACCTCGTGCCTACCGAGAATTTTTTGGTAGTAACCAACACACGTTACAAGGAGTTGGTATTGGAGCATATCCCCGAACTGAAAGAGGAGCAGGTATTGTGCGAGCCGATAGGTCGCAACACCGCACCTTGTATCTGCTATGCAGCCTACCATCTACGCCATATTGACCCCGAGGCGATGATGATTGTTACCCCGGCAGACCACCTTATACTGAACGAGGCGGAGTTCCACTCTATCGTGAATGATACTATCGAATTTGCAAACGAGAATAACGCCTTGATGACTATTGGCATCACGCCAAATCGCCCTGAAACGGGCTACGGATATATCCAAAAGAGCGACAACTCGAAAATCTCACGCGTAAAGTGCTTTACCGAGAAGCCAAACTTGGAGTTGGCTCAGGTCTTTGTGCAGTCGGGCGAGTTCTTTTGGAACTCGGGCATCTTCATTTGGAAGGTGGACGATATTATCGAGGCTGTAGCAGAGCATCTGCCCGAGCACCACGCACTTTTCGAAGGTGTTTCGCCACTACTCGGCACAGCGTCCGAGGCAGATGCTATTGCACAAGTATTCTCGGAGTGCCGTGCCATATCTATCGACTACGGAGTGATGGAGAAGGCTGAAAATGTATATGTTCGATGCGGGGACTTTGGTTGGAGCGACGTTGGAACGTGGGGTTCGCTGTATCAACTATCTCGCAAGGATAAGTACGCCAATGTTAAGCCGTCGGAGGGGTGCTACACCTACAACACCCGCTCCTCGATAGTTTCGTTGCCGAAGGGCAAGGTCGGAATTATAAATGGTCTGCGCGACTACATCGTGGTCGATACCGAAGATGTATTGCTCATCTGTCCGAGGGGCGAGGAGCAGAATATCAAGAAGTACATCGACGAGGTGAAGTACAACACGGGCGATAAACACATCTAATCAAACGGAGAAGTGAAGAGGGAAAACGAAATACTATATGCCGCATTTGCAAACTCTGTGGGCGTAACGACCGACTCTCGAAAAATCGAGGTCGGTACGCTCTTTTTTGCACTGCACGGAGCATCGTTCGACGGTAACGACTACGCCATATCAGCACTCGAACAGGGGGCAATTGCGGCGGTTATCGACCGTAAGGATATTCTCGATAACAACCCTGCGGTTGCCGAGCGTCTTATATTGGTTGATGATACTTTGCTGGCGTTGCAGGCGTTGGCACAAGAGCATCGTCGCCGATTGGCAATACCTATTATTGCCATTGCGGGCAGCAACGGCAAGACCACAACGAAGGAGTTGGTATCGCGCGTTTTAGCAGAGAAGTTCGAGGTTTCAACCACCAAAGGCAATCTCAACAACCATATCGGTGTACCTCTGACGCTGCTTGCAATGAGTGCCGACACCGAATTTGGAGTTGTCGAGATGGGCGCAAGCGCACAAGGCGAAATCGCACTACTCTGCTCTATTGCCGAGCCTAACTACGGCATTCTGACAAATATCGGACTCTCGCATTTGGAGGGCTTCGGTGGTGTAGAGGGTATCAGAAAAGGCAAAGGCGAGTTATTCGACCACCTCGACCGCAACGGAGGTCGCGCCTTCGTGCCAAAGGAGGACGAAGTACTATGCGAAATGGCTCACGCAAGGGAAGATTTGGCTGTGGAATACTACTCCCGCACGATTGGCGAGGGTTTCAGAAGTAACCTTACGGGAGATTATAACCGCTACAACATTGCTGCTGCAGTGGAGGTTGGTCGCTACTTCGGAGTTACAGACGAACGTATTGCCGAGGCAATACTCTCGTTTCAGCCCGACAACAATCGCTCGCAGGCGGTAAAGACCGAACACAACAGTTTGGTGGTGGATTGCTACAACGCCAACCCTTCGAGTATGGAGGCGGCACTGGACAATATCGCCACGATGGAGGCAGAACATAAGGTCTTAATTTTGGGCGATATGCTCGAACTTGGCGAGTGGAGTGGCGAGGCGCATCAGACCATTCTCCACAAGGCAGATGGCGTAGCTGAACGCATAATTTTGGTGGGTGATGAATTTGCCAAGGCATACAAAGCGAGCAATGAGTTGCACAGCAACTACACACTCTACCCTACAACTGCCGAAGCGTTGGTATCACTCGAAAACAACCCTATAAGCGACAGCCTTATACTACTGAAAGGCTCTCGAGGAATAAGGTTAGAGCAGTTGATAGAGAAGTTGTAGATAAAATGGCGCAATTTAATAACGGCAAGTAAAGGCTAGTAAGGGCAAGTAAAGGCTAGTAAGGGTATGCGCCCTCTTTACTATTCGCTACTAGCCGTTACAAATCCTTAATTTACCTGCGCCGTGATAACTTAAAGTGTTCAGAAAACAAAAAATAACTTATGGAGAACAAAAAACAGATTTCACTCCCCGAAAACGCCTATCGTGAATTGGGGGCAGGCGAGGAGTACAAACCTGTAATGCCAGCGGATAGCACGCCAGCCGAGGCTACGCCGTACTCGGTAACTATGGGCGTTATTATGGCGATTATCTTCTCGGCTGCCGCAGCCTTCCTCGGTTTGAAGGTGGGACAGGTATTCGAGGCGGCTATTCCTATCGCAATTTTGGCAGCAGGATTTGGCTCATTGCGTGGCAAAAATCGCAGTATGCTTGGCGAAAATGTTATTATTCAGTCGATTGGTGCTTCGTCGGGTGTGATTGTTGCCGGTGCAATTTTCACGCTGCCGGCGCTCTACATCCTCGGTTTGGAGGCGCAGTTCTACCAAGTATTCCTCTCCTCATTATTGGGAGGTGTATTGGGTATCGTGCTACTCGTGCCATTCCGCAAATACTTCGTCAAGGATATGCACGGCAAATATCCATTCCCCGAAGCTACGGCAACCACAGAGGTGCTGGTTTCGGGCGAGAAGGGAGGTAAGCAGACCATACTGCTCGCAATTGCGGGTCTGCTCGGCGGTTTGTATGACTTTGCAATATCGTCGTTCGGCGCTTGGGCTGAGAATATCTCGACAAAGATGACCACTTGGGGCGCAGCCGTAGCCGATAAGTTCAAGGTTGAATTCTCGATGAACACAGGTGCAACATTGCTCGGCTTGGGCTATATCATCGGATTGAAGTACGCTGTAATAATAACCGCAGGTTCGTGCCTTGTATGGTTTGTAATAGTTCCGCTTGTGGGCTACGCTTCGGCAGAGGCGGCTACAATGAGTGCAATGGAGTTGTTCCAAGTATATGGTCGTCCTATCGGCATTGGCGGTATCGCTATGGCGGGATTGATCGGAATTATCAAGCAGGCGGGCATTATCAAGCAGGCGGTTGGCCTCGCCTTCAACGAGCTGGGCGGCAAGAAGAGCGAAGGCGACGTTGCTCGCACACAGCGTGATATCTCGATGAAGGTTATTCTTTCGGTTATCATCGCCGTACTCGTATCGACCGTGGCATTCTTCCAATTTGGCGTGTTGGGCAATTGGTTCCATACAATTGTGGCGTTGTTGATAGTCTTCGTAATCGCATTCCTCTTCACCACCGTAGCGGCAAATGCAATCGCTATTGTTGGCACAAACCCTGTGTCGGGAATGACACTTATGACGCTTATTCTCAGTTCACTTGTCTTGGTTTCGGTAGGTTTGCAGGGCGAGAAGGGAATGACCGCTGCGCTGATTATCGGAGGTGTTGTATGCACTGCATTGTCGATGGCCGGAGGCTTTATAACCGATTTGAAAATCGGCTATTGGCTCGGCACCACCCCACGTACACAGGAGAAGTGGAAGTTCCTCGGCACATTCGTTTCGGCTGCAACCGTTGCGGGTGTGATGATTATCCTGAATAAGACCTACGGCTTCGTGGGTGAAAATGCCCTGACGGCTCCACAAGCAAACGCTATGGCGGCGGTTATTCAACCGTTGATGGAGGGTGGCGAGACTCCTTGGATACTCTACTTTGCAGGCGCAGTTTTGGCACTTGTACTGAATTGGATTGGTGTACCGGCATTGGCATTCTCGCTCGGTATGTTTATCCCTATGTCGTTGAATGCTCCACTCGTTGTCGGAGGAGCTATCGCCTGGTGTGTATCCAATCGCTCGAAGGACGAAGCGTTAAATAAGGCCCGTTTCGACCGCGGAACACTCCTCGCATCGGGCTTTATTGCCGGTGGTGCATTGATGGGTGTTGTGGCAGCAATTTTGAAGTTCGCAGGTGTCGATTTGTATATGACAGAGTGGGCAGCATCGAGCGCAGCCGAGTGGTTGGCCTTGGCGATGTATATCGCGTTGGCAATCTACTTCACTGTTCACACTTTGAAGGCAAAGAAGGAGGAGTAAAAAAGATGGCGCAATATAATAACGGCAAGTAAGGGCTATTAAGGGCAAGTAAAGGCAAGTAAGGGTATGCGCCCTCTTTACTATCCATTACTAGCCGTTACAAATCCTTAATTTACTTGCGCCGTGATGACTTAAAGGGTTCAGATAACAACAAAAAGCCAATGGCTAATGGCTAATGGCTAAAAATAAAATGAGATATGGAACTGAAAGATAGATTTTTGAAGTATGTTGCGATAGATACGCAATCAGACGAGAACAGCGAAACATTCCCTTCGTCGGCGAAGGAGTGGGACTTATTAAACCTCTTGGTAGAGGAGATGAAGGCACTCGGTTTGGAGGATGTCAGCATCGACAAGTATGGCTACGCTATGGGAACTATCCCTGCAACCAAAGGTAAGGAGAAAGCACCGGTTATCGGCTTCCTCGCCCACGTCGATACATCGCCCGATATGAGTGGCAAAGATGTTCGCCCTCGCATAATCGAGGAGTACGACGGTAAGGACATCGTACTAAACCCGACACTCACAATGCGTGTGGCAGAGTTTCCAGAGTTGAGTCGCTTCGTAGGTCATACGCTGATTCACACCGACGGCACAACGCTGCTCGGAGCGGACGATAAGGCAGGTGTAGCGGAGATTATGACCGCTGCGGAGTACCTTATGGCGCACCCCGAAGTGGAGCACGGCAAAATTCGCATCGGTTTTACCCCCGACGAGGAGATTGGTCGTGGCGTAGATTTCTTCGACGTGAAGGCTTTCGGTGCAGATTTCGCCTACACGATGGACGGCAGCTACGAGGGAGAGTTGGAGTATGAGAACTTCAACGCTGCATCGGCAAAAATCGCTATTCAGGGACGCAATGTCCACCCGGGATATGCCAAGAATAAGATGATTAACGCCATAGATGTGGCTTGCGAGTTGAACTCACTTGTTCCTGCTGTGGAGCGACCACAATATACTGAGGGTTACGAGGGCTTCTACCACTGCGTAGGCATCTCCGGCACGGTGGAGGAGGCTACAATATCGTATATTATCCGCGACCACGATGCCGAGAAGTTCGAGGCAAAGAAGGTGTGGATGCACAATATCGTGGGTATTCTCAACAACAAGTATGGCGAGGAAGTCTTAAAACTCACGTTGAAGGACCAATACTACAATATGCGCAAGATGGTTGAGCCACATCCGCAGGTTATCGAGTTGGCGAAGGAGGCTATGGTCGATGCGGATGTTACACCTATTGTTCGCCCAATTCGCGGCGGAACAGATGGCGCACGCCTCTCGTTTATGGGTTTGCCTTGCCCTAATATCTTTGCCGGCGGTATGAACTTCCACGGCAAGTTCGAATACTGCTCTTTGAACTCTATGGAGAAGGCGGTAAAGGTTATTATCAACCTCTGCCAACTTTGGGCGAAATAAACGTAAAACGTAAAAGTGAAAACGGAAAACTATGACTAAGCATTACGGTTTTGTAAAGGTGGCGGCGGCAACACCGCTGGTACATATTGCCGATTGCCACGCAAATGCAGAGGCGATAGATAAGATGACCGCCGAGGCGGTGGAGCGAGGAGCAAGCGTAGTGGTGTTCCCAGAACTATCGCTTACGGGATACACCTGTGGTGATCTGTTCCTGCAATCGAGAATTATAGAGGCGGGAGATGAGGCGTTAGAGATGTTGCTGGCTACGCCAAGACCTATTGTGTCGATTATCGGAATGCCGATATACTATAAAAATAACCTCTACAACTGCGCCGTAGTTATCGCCAACGGCAAAATTTGCGGTATCGTACCGAAGAGTTACATCCCGAACTACTCGGAGTTCTACGAGAGCCGCTGGTTCTCGGAGGGACGCGATATCCGCAATGCCGAGATTACAATCTGCGGACAGCGTGTACGCTTCGGTGCCGACCTTCTCTTCGAGGTTCACGGCACACGCTTCGGAGTGGAGATTTGCGAGGATTTGTGGGTTCCTGCGCCACCTTCGTCGGATATGGCATTGGCGGGTGCTACGCTTATATTCAACCTCTCGGCTACACCTGAGATTCTGGGTAAGCATAACTACCTGCGCTCGCTGATTAAGCAGCAATCTGCTCGCGCATTATGCGGATATATCTACTGCTCCGCGGGTGTAGGCGAGTCCTCGACCGACCTCGTATTTACAGGTAACGGCATAATTGCCGAGAATGGCAAAATCATCGCTGCACGCGAGCGATTTATGCGCGATGCTCAATTGACCGTAGCAGATATCGATGTGGAGCATATCTTCAACGAGCGTCGCCGCCACACATCGTTCATAAACCTCGACAATCGTTTCGATGTTATAAAAATTGATATCGCACAACCCGACAGTGAGTTGGAGCGCGAAATTAACCCTACACCATTTATTCCTGCCGACCTTGACGAGGGATGTGCCGAGGCGTTCACTATTCAGTGCGCAGGTTTAGCACAGCGACTCTCGCATATAGGTTGCAAAAATGTCGTTATTGGTATTTCTGGTGGCTTGGACTCGACATTGGCGTTGTTGGTTACCGCATCAACGTTCGATATGCTCGGACTCGACCGCAAGGGAATTATAGGTGTTACGATGCCGGGCTTCGGCACTACCGACCGTACCTACAACAACGCTCTCGCACTGATGAAGGAGTTGGGCGTAACAATTCGTGAAATTTCTATCCGTAAGGCGTGCGAACAGCACTTTGCCGACATCGGCTTGGATAAGAACGAGCGTGGTGCAGCATACGAAAACTCGCAAGCTCGCGAGCGTACGCAGATACTTATGGACTTGGCTAACAAAGAGAACGGCATAGTTATCGGTACGGGCGATTTGAGCGAGGCAGCACTCGGCTGGGCGACCTACAATGGCGACTCTATGTCGATGTATAACCCTAACTGCTCCATTCCGAAAACTCTGGTGCGTAAGCTGGTTGAGTGGTGTGCAGCAAACGATAAGAACGAATATGTTCGCACTACCCTATCCGACATCGTTGATACGCCTGTCAGTCCTGAACTTTTACCCGCCGACAGCGATGGCAACATTGCGCAAAAGACCGAGGACTTGGTAGGTCCTTATGTTATGCACGACTTCTTCATCTACAACTTCCTGCGCAACGGATTCTCACCGGCAAAAATTGAGTATTTGGCGTGTCGTGCCTTCGAGGGCGAATTTACGAAGGAGGAGGTTAAGCATTGGTTGCAGGTGTTCCTGCGCCGCTTCTTCTCGCAGCAATTCAAACGCTCGGCAGCACCCGACGGCCCGAAGGTCGTTACGGTATCGCTCTCGCCACGAGGCGACTTGCGAATGCCGTCCGACGCAAAGGTTTCGGAGTGGCTGAAATAAACTGAAAACGGACTTCAAAATGAAGTCCGTTTTTTATTTGGCTATTAGCTGTTGGCCATTAGCCATTAGCTTTTTCTAAATCCACAAATGTGAATGGATAGTCATACTCTTCTCCCCTATCAAACTCCTCACGGGCAACCTCCTGCCACTCGGAGTAGTCAATTTCGGGAAAAGATGTGTCGCCCTCGTAGTGGCGACGTACAATAGTAAGGTAGAGTTTATCCGCCAAAGCCATCGCTTGGGCGTAGATTTGTGCACCTCCAATAATAAAAATCTCCTCATCGGCAGGAAACATCGTAATCGCCTCCTCCAACGAGTGGGCTACCTCGCAACCATCAAAGCGGTTGTCGCCACGCGTAATAACCACATTTGTGCGCTTTGGCAGTGGGCGACCTATCGACTCAAAAGTCTTACGCCCCATCACTACAGGGTGTCCTGTGGTTGTGGTGCGGAAACGGCGCATATCCTCCTTGATGTTCCACAACAGAGCGTTCTTGTCGCCTATGACGCCATTTTCGGCAATCGCTACAATGATTGAAACCATAAATTCAGCTTTTAGCCATCGGCAATTAGCCATTGGCCTTTTTAATTGATAATTAGTTTTCTGTTAAAAAGACATTGGGGCTTTAATAGTTGGGTATGGATCATACCCTTCGAGTGTAAAATCCTCGTACTTGAAGTCGAAAATCGACTTCACATCGGGGTTAATGCGCATAGTCGGCAATGGTCGCGGAGTACGCGCAAGCTGCTCTTCGACCTGCTCCATATGGTTCAGATAGAGGTGAGTATCACCCGTAGTGTGGACAAACTCGCCTGCTTTCAAACCACACACCTGCGCCATCATCATCGTAAGCAGAGCGTACGAAGCGATATTGAACGGCACGCCAAGGAATGTATCGGCACTACGCTGATAGAGCATACACGAAAGTTTGCCGTCCGCCACATAGAATTGAAAGAGCGTATGGCACGGTGGCAACGCCATCTTCTCGACATCGGCAACATTCCACGCCGAGACGATAATACGACGTGAGTCGGGATTTTTACAAATTAGATCCACAGCCTGCTGAATCTGGTCGATAGTCTCGCCATTCGGACGTGGCCACGAGCGCCACTGATAGCCGTAAACGTGGTTTAAATCGCCGAATTTGTACCCCTCAATCGGAGAGTCAATGCCATCTTGTGCAGCACGCAGAAACTCCTCCATTGTAACCGGCAGAACACCCTCCTTAACACACAACTCGTTGTAGTAGCGATAGGCATCGTTATCCCAAATATGCACGCCATTATCGACAAGATATTTGATGTTGGTGTCGCCATTCAGGAACCACAACAACTCGTGAATAATGCCCTTCAAAAAGACCTTCTTGGTAGTTAGCAACGGAAATCCCTCCGAAAGGTCAAAGCGCATCTGGTGTCCGAATACGCTCTTTGTACCCGTACCTGTACGATCGGTCTTTACGATGCCCTCATTTTTGATGCGAGAGAGAAGGTCGAGATATTGCTTCATAGTTTTTAGCTTTTAGCCATTTATATAGTTTAACTTTATTTCTCCGTTGTTATCGAGCGAGATATAGGTTGGTTGTGAGTGCCAATCGCCCATAAAAAGCATTCGCTCAGGCTCGGTAATATCGGCTGCGTAGTGCATATGACCGAATATAAAGTAGTCCACGTCGTACTCCTTGCCGTAGTCCGTTGCATAGCGGATAAGCGGCTCCAACACCTTTGCATCGACCGCCTCACCGTGCGATTTTCGCGAACGTCCACTCCACCACTTGCCAAAGCGCACAAAGCAGTTCGGGTGAACGAGCCACGAAACCAGCCACCTCAACGACTTCGAGCGAAACATCGCATTCATCACTCGCAGAACGGGCATATTCTTGATGTTCATATTGTCGCCGTGCGCCACAAAAAGCGTTTTACCCGCAAGCGAAAGGGTTTGGGGTTTTGTAAAGAGAGATATGCCACACTCCTTTGTAAGATAGTCGCCCACCCACATATCGTGGTTGCCCGTAAGCATAATAATCTGCACACCCTTATCGCTCAACTCTGCCAAGCGTCCCAAAACTCGCACAAAGCCCTTAGGCACGACCTGCTTATACTCGAACCAGAAGTCGAAGATATCGCCCGCGAGAATAAGCGTCTCGGCATCGCCCTCAATTTTGGAGAGGAAGTCGAGGAAAGTGCGCTCCACCTCTCTCTGTTCGGCCGCATCGCCCGAGCCAAGATGTATATCCGACACGAAATAGTGCATACTTATACCTATTTGAAAATTTTGGATAACGCCGCCTCCAAATCCTCGCCATACAAATCTCTGGCTATGATATTTCCATCACGGCCAATAAGGTAGTTGGACGGCAACTTAAATACATTGTATGTTCGCAACAGAGGCGACAACTCACCTCCAAAATCGCACACCGAAATCCACGGTAATCGCTGTCCCTGCACCGCAGTAATCCAAGTAACCTTCGACACATCTGCCGATACCTGATACACTCTGAAGCCCTGCGAACGATATCGCTCGTAGATATCCTTCAAATCGGCATTGTGTGTGTTGCTCGTGCCCAATTCGGCTGCCCAGAAGTCGAGCAAAATAACATTGCCGTCCAACGACGACAGTGCCACATCATTACCATACATATCCGGTGCTTTTAGGTCGGGATAGGAGCGCACCTCCACCGACTTCATAAGCGATAGGCGCGCAGCCATAGAGGCAATATCGGTACTCAGCGTGAGTAGAAATGGCGAGTTCGGATATTTGTTCGACACCGCATCCAACACTGTACGGTAGTATATCAAATCGCTTGCGGCATTTGTAAGGAATTGGTCGCCCGGCAATCGCTGATAGAGAGCATATACAGCAGCCAAACAATCTTTATTTTCGATAATAAACGATATCTGTTGGCGCTTAATATCATTGTATACGGCACTGTATTGGCGGTCCAATGCCTTTACACCCATTGAGTCGGCAGTTTTATATCGGTAAACTATTCTGTTGAGATTCTGCTGCCCCTCGATAAAATGCTTATTGAACTTCTGCAACAATTGCGACTCGCGCGAACCCTTGACCGTGTAACTCATAAGGATATTTCCCATTGCTCTCAACTCGATACTCTCGCCACGCGATATCAACAACGGCAGACGCCCCTTATTATACACTACGTGGTAGAGCGTAGGGTTATCCGGCAGATTTTTGACAGTAAGCTGATAGTAGCCGTCCGGGTCGAGCGCCACCGAATCGACAATGCGATTACCCTCGGTGGTGGTCTTTTCGAGATAGACCATCTTGGCATTCAGTCCGACAAATCGTCCCGAGATTGTCGCCTCATTACGCTCCCAATCGACAAAAACAATCAACGCAACAACGACAAGTGCCACCGCTACAACAAGCGCACCCGATATTTTCATCCATAAACTCTTCATAATCCTCATTTGAGTTAAAAACTCCACTCTCCATTAGCAAACGCTTCGCTACTTCTGTGTATTGTGTCGCTGTTGTCCATTTTTGCGACTACTCTTCTGCGTTTGACGGGTTGTGCGTTGTTGATGCTTACCACCCTTCTGATGCGAAGAGGCGGATTTATGCCCCATTTCGACATTTTTGAGCCACTCTTCATCGAGATTTATGCCGCCATCGGACAAGTTTCGTATATCATTTACAATCATCTCGTGAGTCGGATGCTCCTGATTGTACTCCATACTCTTGCCGTGCATATATCGAACAACATCGCCGAGCTCCACCTCGACAGCCGAAGGGTCTTCATACTTCAAACGATTTATTACTCGCACTATATTTTTGCCATAGTGCTTGTGCGAAATATCGCTCTGCGGATACTCCAACCTCTCGGGTTTAACAGCCAAATCCTCTCGTGTGGGGAGTGGATATGGGCTATCGACATCAAGTCGGAAATCCGACATAATAAAGAGGTGATCCCATAGTTTGTGGGTAAAATCTGCCGTGTCGCGCAATAGCGGATTGAGATTGCCCATAACGGCAATTACCGCCTTTGCCTGACGTGTGCGCTCATCTCTATCTTCGATTTCGAGCAATGAATCTATCATCTCCTGAATATGGCGACCATACTCAGGAATCAACAATCTGCGACGTAAATAGTTGTAATTTTTATACATATTAGCGAATAATCGATCTACAAATTGACCCATCTAAATAGACAGTTTTATACTTTGCAAGGTCCTGCGATATGCACCATTAAGGCTACCCGACCTCTTTCGTCCACCCGACCCTGACATTAGGGCTTATCAGACAAAAACTCTACCTTTGATGCACTATCTGAATGCAAAAATAGTATTTTTTTACAGAATATCAAAATGGCAAAAGTTTTAATTTTGGAACAATCAAAAAGTGTGCGCAACAACCTACGCGAAAGGTTGGAATTTGAGGGATTTTCGACCGAGGGCGCCGAGACAGCGATAATCGCACGTAAGATGTGCGAAAATATCCACTTCGACATAATTTTGGCGGACAATGCCGAGGGGTTAGCAGGCGTAAATCTCCCCTTTATAATCCTCTCGCGCAACAACGATATCGACTCGGCGGTCGAGGCTGTACGGCACGGAGCGGTCGATTTTCTGACCAAACCGATAGATATGAACAGATTGCTGAAATCGATTCGCAAGGCGATTGCGCCGCCCAGCGAAACGGCTACCACTCCACCCCGCACAAAATCTGCACGACAGCGGAACAGTGCCGATTGTGGAGCAATAGAGCCTATTGTGGGGGAATCGGAGGCGATTATCCACGTGCGAGAGCTCATCGACAAGGTCGCCCGCAGCGAAGCGAGGGTCTTAATCACCGGCGAGAACGGCACAGGCAAGGAGTTGGTGGCAAAGTGGCTACACTGCAAGAGCGGCCGTGCCGATGCACCGTTTGTCGAGGTGAACTGTGCCGCCATACCTTCCGAACTCATTGAAAGCGAACTATTTGGGCACGAGCGAGGAGCCTTCACCTCCGCCATCAAACAGCGCAAAGGGAAGTTCGAGCAGGCAGATGGAGGGACGCTCTTTATGGACGAGATTGGCGATATGTCGCTCTCGGCACAGGCGAAGGTCCTCAGAGCATTGCAGGAGCGCAAAATTTCACGTGTCGGCAGCGATAGGGATATCGAGGTAGATGTACGTGTAATAGCCGCCACGAACAAGAATCTCGAACGCGAAATTCGCGATGGAAATTTCCGCGAAGACCTCTATCATCGCATCGGTGTGATTTTAATAAAAGTACCACCGCTACGAGAGCGAAAAGGGGACGTTGCAATACTCGTAAACTACTTTTTGGAGAGCATCTGCCGAGAGTACAACATTCCGACAAAAGAGATTGAGGCAGAGGCAGTTGCATCATTATCCGAAAAGCGTTGGAGTGGCAATATCCGAGAGTTGCGCAACATCATCGAAAGGTTGATAGTTTTGAGCGGCTCGACCATCACCAAAGAGGATATCGAACGCTACTGCTGAAAACCACAAAAGAAGATCGTCGCATTTCGGCGGTCTTCTTTCATATAAAAATTTTTAATTTTTAATTTTTAATTCTTAATTTGTTTTTGTATTTTTGCGCCCACAATTGTATATACCCAAAGTGATGAAAGCAGTTTCAACAGTAAAGGCATTGCGCGAAGAACTCGCTGCGTGCCAAGGTAGAAAGATAGGTTTTGTTCCAACAATGGGCGCACTGCACGAAGGACACATCTCGCTCGTAGCACGTGCCCGCAAGGAGTGCGACATAGTGGTGGCGAGTGTTTTCGTAAACCCTACACAATTCAACGACAAGAACGACTTGCGCAACTACCCTCGTACACCCGAGGCAGACGCCGCAATGCTCGAAGCGGCAGGCGTCGATTTTGTACTTTTCCCTTCGGTCGAAGAGATATATCCCGAGCCTGACACCAGACAATTTGACTTCGGTCAGATTGATAAGGTTATGGAGGGTGCAACCCGCCCCGGACACTTCAACGGCGTGGCACAGGTGGTTTCGCGCCTCTTTGCCATTGTAGAGCCTACGTGTGCATACTTTGGCGAGAAGGATTTTCAGCAGATTGCAGTAATTCGTGCTATGGTGGCGCAACTCGGACTCTCGGTCGAGATTATCGACTGCCCGATTATTCGCGACACCGACGGCTTGGCCCGTTCATCTCGAAACCTTCTGCTCACACCCGAGCATCGTGCCGCAGCACCACACATTTACGAGGTGCTGAGTGCTGCGCAAACAAAGGTCGGCGAGATGTCGCCCGCAGAATTAACCGCTTGGGTTACTGCCGAGGTGGAGAAAAATGAGCTGTTGAAAGTTATCTATTTTGCAGCCGTTGATGCGCTCACAATGCAAACTGTGGAGAGTTGGAACGACTCGGAGCGTGTGCAGGGTTGCATTGCTGTACAAGCAGGCGAGATCAGATTGATTGACAATATAAAACTTAAATAAGATGACTATCGAAGTCTTAAAATCAAAGATTCACAGAGTACACGTTACTCAGGCAAATGTCGATTATGTCGGCAGCATAACCATCGACTCGGCGTTGATGGAGGCTGCAAACATCATTCGTGGCGAGAAGGTACAAGTTGTAAATGTTACCAATGGTGAACGACTCGAAACCTACGCTATACCGGGCGAGGCGGGCAGTGGTGTAATCTGCTTGAACGGAGCCGCAGCGCATAAGGCGAGTGTAGGCGACATTGTTATTATCATCTCCTACGCAGCGATGGATTTCGAGGAGGCAAAGTCGTTCGAGCCGAACGTTATATTCCCCGACACCGCAACCAACAAACTCGTGAAGTAGTATGAATACTATTTTGGCTATAATTGCCGTTATATGTGGTGTAGTCGGCTGCATTGGTTGCATTGTACCCATATTGCCGGGTGTGTTACTCTCCTACATCGGCTATATCTGCCTCTACTTTGTAAGTGGCGTGGAGGTGTCGATGCTTTGGTTGATTATATTCGGTGTTCTGACGCTTATAGTTACGGCTCTCGACTACATTCTTCCGGCATATATGACAAAGAGATTTGGCGGAACAAAGGCTGGCGAGTGGGGTGCAACCATAGGTGTCGTCGCAGGCATATTCTTCGGACCTCTGGGAGTTATCGTTGCGCCATTTGTGGGTGCAATGGTCGGAGAGTTGATACACGACAGCCGCGACACGCAACGTGCATTGAAGAGCGGTTGGGGCTCATTTGTCTCATTTCTCGTAGGTACAGGAATAAAGTTGGCGGTATCGCTTTGGATTACGTTCGACATCGGCCACAAGGTTTGGGATATTTGCAAGAGTAGTATTGAAAATTGGTTTTAGTGATGAAGAGATTTGGTTGGTTAATAGTTTTGGCGGTGGTGGTGGTTGCAGTTTCGTGCGGACACCGCTACGAGTCGGTTAAGGGCGATAAGTTGGGAACACGCATATACACCCTCGACAATGGTTTGAAGGTCTATATGTCGGTGAATAAAGAGCAGCCACGTTTGCAGACGATGATTGCCGTGCGCGTAGGTTCGAAAAATGACCCTGCCGAGACGACAGGTTTGGCACACTACTTCGAGCATCTGATGTTCAAGGGCACCGACAAATTCGGCACCCAGAACTACGAGGCGGAGAAGCCGTTGCTCGACGAGATAGAGCGTCTGTTCGAGGTATATCGTGTAACCACTGACGAGGCGGAGCGCAAGGCGATATATGCAAAGATCGACAGCGTATCACAAGAGGCCTCGAAGTATGCCATTCCGAACGAGTACGACAAGTTGATGCAGGCAATAGGTGCAGATGGCACAAACGCGTGGACCTCGTTTGACGAGACAAACTACGTGGAGGATATTCCGTCAAACCAGATTGAGAATTGGGCAAAGATTCAGTCGGAGCGATTTGAAAATGCCGTAATTCGTGGTTTCCACACCGAACTCGAAACGGTTTACGAGGAGTACAATATGGGGCTTACACGCGACAGCGGCAAGCAGTTCGATAAGTTGCTCTCTCTAATCTTCCCCGACCACCCATACGGCACACAGACCACTATCGGCAAGCAAGAGCATCTAAAAAATCCTTCGATTACAAATATCAAGGAGTATTATAAGACCTACTACGTGCCGAACAATATGGCTATATGTATGGCGGGCTATTTCGACCCCGACGAGGCGATAAAAATCATCGAGAAGCACTTCGGCAAACTCGTTCCGAACAAAAATCTTCCAAAAGATGCAGAGTACGAGCCAAAACCACTTGCAAAGGTTAGCGAGGCAGAGGTCTACGGCTTGGAGAGCGAGAGCGTGGCTATCGCTTGGCCTATTGGTGGCGCACGCAGCGAGGGAGCATTGGTTGGCAAGATTCTCTCGGCAGTACTCTCGAATGGCGGAAATTGCGGTCTGCTCGACACCGACCTCTTGCAGACGCAGAGGGTACTCGATGCTTATGGAGGTGTGGAGTTGCTCTCGGATGCAGGCATTGCACTCGTCGTAGGCGAGCCAAAGCAGGGGCAGTCGCTCGAGGAGGTGCGCGATTTGTTGCTTGCCGAGATTGCAAAGTTGCGCAATGGCGAGTTCGACGAGGAGTTGCTTAAATCCATCATCGCAAACTATCGTCGTGACGAAATGGCTAATTTGGAGAACAATTTTGCTCGTGCCTACACGATGGAGGCAGCGTTTATCAACCGCCTCGATTGGAAGGATGTAGCAACAGAGTTGGACCGTGCTGCCAAAATCACAAAGGCGGATATTGTGGCGTGGGCAAACAAAAACCTCTCTACCGAGGGCTATTGCGTAGTCTATAAGCGTCAGGGCGAGGATAAATCGCAGAAGAAGATAAATAAACCCACTATAACTCCTATCTCGGCAAATCGTGATGCACAGAGCGACTATCTCGTCGCAATGCAAAAGGCTAACGTAGAGCCCATTGCTCCTGTATTTGTCGATTACGAGAAGGATATGAGCCGCACCTCGTTGGAAGATGGTGTAGAGGTACTCTACAAGCAGAACAACACCAACGACCTCTTCTCGCTTATCCGCCTCTACGACTTTGGCACTTCGACCGTAAAGTCGATGGAGTTGGCGATAAACTATATGGCGCTACTCGGCACCGACAAGATGTCGGCAGAAGAGTTCCAGCGCAAGATGTACGACTTGGCGTGCTCGTTCAACATCATTGTAAATGCCGACAAGACCTACCTCACAATAAATGGTCTTTCCGAGAATATGGAGGAGGCTGTGGCGTTGGTTGAGGAGTATTTGTCGAACCTCAAAGGCGACGAAACAATTCTCCGCGAGGTTAAGAACGATACCAAGCAGCAGCGTACAAATGCTAAGGCATCGCAACAGGAGAACTTCTACGCCTTGCAAAACTACTGCCTCTATGGTGGCGACTACATCCGCAAGCAAACACTCTCGGACAAGGAGTTGCAGAGCATATCGTCGGAGGAGCTCTTGGCCAACATTCAGCAGTTGCCAACTATCAAGCATCGCGTAATGTACTATGGCCCTAAAACATTGAACGATCTCACCGCTCAACTTGCCACATCACACAAGGCTGAGAACAAACTCGCAGAGTTGAAGTCGGAGTCTGTGCCTACAAAGGCAGTTCAAGAGCCAAGCGTACTATTTGCGCAGTACGATGCAAAGCAGGTCTACTACTTGCAGTACTCGTGCCGTGCGGAGGATAAGTTCGATGTGAAGATGTCGCCATTGGCAAACCTCTACAACAACTACTTCTCGGGCGGTATGAACTCTATTGTGTTCCAAGAGATGCGCGAAGCGAGAGGTTTGGCATACTCGGCATCGACCTATTTATCGAAGGGTAAGGAGGCTAATCACCCACGCTACTACATCGCATTTATCGCTACGCAAAACGATAAGGTACAGCAGGCGGTAGAGGCATTCGAGGAGATTATCGAGAATATGCCTCGCTCGGAAGCTGCTTTCGAGTTGGCAAAGAGCGGTATGCTGGCAAACTTGGAGAGTATGCGCATCACCAAGATGGACGTCTTGTGGAGTTATATTGACGCCGAGAAGTTTGGTTTGAAGGAGGACGCATACAAGACCATTTATGAGGGCATACAGCCTCTCACACTCGACGACGTGGCAAAGTTCCAGCAGGAGTATATCAAGGGCAGAGCCTACACCTACTGCATATTGGGCGACAAGAGCGACCTCGATATGCGATATATCGGCACGCTCGGCAAGATAAAGTATCTCTCGCAGGAGGAGATATTTGGATACTAACGGAAAAGTTTAGAGAGTAGTTAGTAGAGAGTAGTTAGTAGAGAGTAGAGAGCTTAAAACTTAAAGCGCACCCTATAATCCCTATTACCCCTATAACCCCTATCATCGCTTGCGCCGTGACAAGGGCAGGAGTCCAGACGAGAGACAAAAAAACAGACACAACACTTAAATAAATAAAATAAGTATTATGAAAAAAATCGTTTTTGTAACAATGGGAATTATTGCAATGGCACTTACTTCGTGTAAGGAGAAGGCAGAGCAGCCTTGGATTGTGGATCGTTTTGACGATGTCAAAATTATCCGCTATGAAGTGCCAGAATTTGAGAATCAGTCGTTGAATGACAAAATTTTGATCTACTACTTGGCAGAGGCAGCAAAGTGTGGTCGCGATATTATGTTCGACCAGAACTTCAAGTACAACCTCACCATTCGTCGTGCTTTGGAGAAGATATACACCTCGTATGACGGCAACAAGGAGTGCCCTCAATTTGTGGCAATGGAGAAGTATCTCAAGAAGATGTGGTTGGCAAACGGTATTCACCACCACTACTCGAACGATAAGTTCAAGCCGGAGTTCTCGCGCGAGTGGTTCTCGGAGCAGTGGGATAAGTATGGCGTTGAGTCGCAGGTTGAGAAGGATGTTATTTTGGAGGCTATCTTCAACGAAAATCTCTACGCTACACGCCTCAATCAGGCTAAAGGTCAGGATGTTATCGCAACTTCGGCAGGCAACTACTACGAGGGTTTGACACAGGCCGAGGTGGAGAAGTTCTACAACGCAATGATTAAGAAGGCGGGCAACGACCCTTGCCCAATCTCCTACGGTTTGAACTCGAAGCTCGTTAAGAAGGAGGGCAAAATCTACGAGCAGACCTACAAGGTTGGCGGAATGTACTCGCCGGCTTTGGAGCAGGTGGTTTATTGGTTGGAGAAGGCACAAGAGGTTGCCGAGGAGCCACTCAAAACAACCATTGGTCTTTTGATTAAGTACTACAAGAGCGGCGACTTGCGCGATTTCGACGCATTCAATGTTTCGTGGGTTAAGGATACCTCGTCGAATGTCGATTTCGTAAACGGCTTCACCGAGGTTTATGGCGACCCACTCGGATATAAGGCTTCGTGGGAGTCGGTAGTAAACTTCCGCGACAAGAAGGCTTGCGAGCGCACACAGATTATCTCGGACAATGCACAGTGGTTCGAGGATCACTCGCCAATCAACCCTGCATACCGCAAGAAGGAGGTTAAGGGCGTATCGGCAAAGGTTATCACCGTAGCTATGCTCGGTGGCGACTGCTACCCTACTACTCCTATCGGCATCAACCTTCCAAATGCCGATTGGATTCGTAAGGATCACGGCTCGAAGTCGGTAACCATCGACAACATCACCTACGCCTACAAGCAGGCAGCACAGGGTAGCGGCTTCTCCGAGGAGTTTGTACTCCGCGAGGAGGATCGCGCACGTATGAAGGAGCACGGTAAGCTCTCGGACGACCTTCACACCGACCTTCACGAGTGCCTTGGACACGGTTCGGGTCAGTTGGCTCCGGGCACTACCGGCACCGAGTTAGGTGTATATTCGTCGGCTCTCGAAGAGACTCGCGCCGACCTCTTTGCACTCTACTACCTCGGCGATAAGAAGATGATTGAGATCGGTTTGATTCCGTCGCTCGACGTGGCAAAGGCTCAGTACGCATCGTACATTATGAATGGTGCTATGACACAGTTCTCGCGCATCGAGTTGGGCAAGGATGTAGAGCAGGCTCATATGCGTAACCGCAAGCTCATCTCGGAGTGGGCCATCGACCTCGGTAAGGAGGAGAAGGTTATCGAGTGGGTTGTTAAGGACGGCAAGCGCTACATCGTAGTTAATGACTTCGACAAGTTGCGTGATATCTTCGGCAAGCAGCTCTGCGAGATTCAGCGCATCAAGTCGGAGGGCGACTTCGAGGCAGGTAAGGCGTTGATCGAGAAGTATGCCGTAAAAATTGACCCTGAGCTCCACAAGGAGGTTCGTGAGCGCTACTACGCACTCAACATCGAGCCTTATGGTGGCTTCGTAAACCCTGAGTACGAGTTGGTAAAGGAGGGCGACAAAATTGTAGATGTTAAGGTTTCGTACCCTGCAAACTTTGTTGAGCAGAACCTTCACTACTCTGACAAGTACTCGTTCCTTCCAAGCATCAACTAATCCGATTTGGAGATAACGATCAAGAGGCTGTCCAACACATAGTTGCGACAGCCTCTTTTTTTGTTCGGAAAGAGAGTAAGGTTTTGTCGATTGCGATTTTTTTGTTACTTTTGTAGAGATAAACCCAATTTGTATGAAATACCTGCTTCTGACCTATGCATTGCTTATTTCGCAATGCGCTTGTGCGAACAACAAGACAACGGCAAAGAGCGAAAAGGGTAGCGACACCGTAAAGGTTGTGGCACCACCCCCTGCACCGCTCTTCACCGATATTATTCCGCAGCCGCTCTCGATAGTTAAGGGCGAAGGACGATTTACGATTGACGAGCGCACTGCCATTCTGCACGACAAGGAGTTGGCGCAGGCGGCAGACTATCTCCGCCTCTATCTGCCGATAGAGCGCACGAGTGGTAGCAGCAATAACGCTATCCAGCTCGCACTCGACAAGACGTTGGGGAAGGAGGAGTATTCGCTGAAAATAGACAAAAAAGGCGTAGCGATTCGCGGTGGCGACTACGGTGGTGTATTCAACGCCATTCAGTCGTTGTTGCAGCTGCTCCCGCACGCTGTTTACAGTAAGAGTGCCCAACTCCCAATGGAGGTGTCTTACATCGAGGTCAAAGATGCTCCGCAATATCACTATCGAGGTTTTCTGCTCGATGTGGCGCGAACCTTCCAACCCGTACACGAGGTGAAGCGCGTATTGGACTATATGGCGTTCTGCAAGATGAACAAACTCCACCTTCACCTTATCGATAATCCCGCTTGGCGCATCGAAATAAAGAAGTACCCACAACTTGCGCAAGAGGGAGGTTTTCGTGGCGGCGATTCGCGACTACACCCTATCTACGGACGTTTCAACCAGAGATATGGAGGCTTCTACACCCAAGATGAGTTGCGGGATATTGTGGCTTATGCGGCACAGCGTAATATCGAGGTGATACCCGAGATTGATATGCCGGGCCACAGCAAGGCCCTCGGTGCTATTATGCCCGAAATACTCTGCAACTACACCCCAAAGACATCGCACACCAACGGTATCGACACCCGTAATGTGTGGTGCGTGGCAAAGGAGAACAACTACGCCATTATTGAGGATATCGTAAAGGAGTTGGTAACGATTTTTCCTTCGGAGTATCTCCATATCGGAGGCGACGAGGTTAGTTTTTCGCAATGGAAGCAGTGTCCCGACTGCCAACGATTGATGGCGCAGAAGGGGCTAAGTGGTGGCGAGCAACTCGAACAGCACTTCCTCAATCGCGTGAGCAAAATTCTCGAAAAGTACAACCGCAAGGCTGTCGTATGGGACGAAGCGGTAGATGGCGGATTGTTACCAAAGACTACGATGGTTACCGGCTGGCGAGGCGTGAAGCAGTGTCTTTCGACCACCGCAAAAGGTTATCCGACAATCATTATGCCGGCGAGTGTATTCTACCTCGACAAGCGTCAATCGACCCACGAGCGCGGACACCTCTCGTCGAAGGGCGTTTCGTTGAGGACAATTTGTGATTTTTCATTCGAGAATGCTGGTTTTACAGCCGAGCAACGCAAAAACATTGCAGGTATAGAGGCGGCATTTTGGAGCGAGATATATCTTGCCAACATCAATCCGCGAGGACACTTCTCCGACTACTTGGAGTATATGATTTTCCCTCGCATATTCGGCGTTGCCGAGGTTGCGTGGAGCAAGGAGCGACGCTCGTACGATGTGATGTATTCGCTATTGAAGGAGAACTTCTATCGCAAGCTGCACTGTATGAGTGCCACATTCCGCCTCGAATCGCCAACCATAAAGGTCGAGAAGGGCAAAATTTTCGCCTCTACAAGCGATGGCTCACAGATATACTACAAGGATATCCGCACCAATAAAACGCAGGAGTACAAGGTGCCGTTGAATGCAGATATGGCGCCATTTGTAACCCTCCACAGTCGATTGATGACGGGTTACAGCAATAGCGTCGGTACGCCATCATTCTACTTATCGCGCACACCCGAGGTGGCGATAACTTCGTCGATGCCGTTCAGCAAAAACCGTTCGGCAGAGCGATGTGCCACCTATAAAACTGCCGCCTACACCACGCGCTGTGCAAAGGCGGGCGATTGGGTAGAGTTTCGCTTCACCTCTCCGTTGGAGTGCTCCTACCTGAAAGTGGCGACAGGTTATGCGCACCTACATCGCTGCCTTATATACAAAGGCCACGTCGAAGTGTGCTACGACGGAGAGAGTTTCGTCAAGGCGGGTAATCTCTCGAACGGAGCCTACGAACTCCGTCCGAAAAAGAGAGCTATCCACGCCCTGCGCATAGTGGCGACAGGTATCAGCGACGCCGAAAACAAGGTGATAATTCAACCATTGGTTATTAAATAACATTTTTAATTATCTTTGCATTAAAAATAGATAGATATGGATAATAAATTGGCGGCTACCGCACGTTTAATAGAGGTAATGAACCGCTTGCGTGTCGAGTGCCCTTGGGATAGAGAGCAGACCATTCACTCGTTGCGTAACAACACTATCGAGGAGACCTTCGAGTTGGCGGACGCCATCACGGCGGACGATATGGAGGGTATCAAGGAGGAGTTGGGCGATCTCTTCTTACACATTGTTTTCTATTCGAAAATTGGTGAGGAGCAGGGCGTGTTCGACTTGGCTGATGTGGCAAACGGAGTGTGCGACAAACTTATCTACCGCCACCCACACGTCTACGGCGATGTATTAGCCGAGTCGCCCGAGGAGGTAAAACAGAATTGGGAAGCGCTAAAACTTCGCAAGAAGGCGCGTAAGAGTGGTGTTCTCGGTGGTGTTCCGCGCTCACTGCCCGCAATGGTCAAAGCGTTCCGCATTAGCGAGAAGGCGGCGGCCGTGGGATTCGACTGGAACTCGGTAGACGAGGTGTGGGAGAAGGTAAACGAGGAGATGCGCGAGGTCGAAGCGGAGATGCAGAGTGGCAACAAGGATAATTTGGAGGCTGAATTTGGCGATTTGTTCTTTGCTCTTATCAACGCTTGTCGTAAGAGTGGTATCGACCCCGAAAATGCCTTGGAGCGCACGAACAAGAAGTTTATCCAACGCTTCAACCACCTCGAAAAACGCATTGCCGAGCAAGGTAAAATGGTTGGCGAAGCATCAATAGACGAGATGGAGAAGTATTGGCAAGAAGCAAAGAAATAGTTAGTAGTGAGTAACTAGTAGTGAGTAGTGAGTAGTTGAAAAAATAATTTTTAATTTTTAATTCTTAATTTTTAATTTTTAATTTAGCTAATGGCTAATGGCCAACGGCTAATAGCAAAAAATATGGCTTACATTAAATCGGTTAGGAACCATACGCCCAAGGTTGGCGAAGGAACATTTGTAGCAGAAACTGCTGTGCTGATTGGCGACGTTACGGTAGGTAAGGATTCGTCGCTTTGGTACAATGTCGTGTTGCGTGGCGATGTCAATAAGATAACCATTGGCGACCGCACAAACATTCAGGACGGAACAGTTATCCACACCCTCTACGACGGCTCACCTCACCCTTCGCAGACCCATATCGGCAACGACGTATCGGTGGGACACAACGCCACAATTCACGGCGCAATAATCGAGGACAACTGCCTTATCGGTATGGGCGCGACGATTCTCGACAATGCCGTAGTAGCTTCGGGCTGTATCATCGCAGCAAATGCGTTGGTACTCTCAAACTCGAAGTTGGAGCCCAACTCGGTATACGCCGGCGTTCCGGCAAAGAAGGTCAAAGAGGTAACACCCGAGCAACGCGAGGAGATTATCGCCCGCATCGCCCGCGACTACCATATGTACGCCTCGTGGTACGAAGAGGATAAATAGAAAACTCTCAATTTGCGATGATACACAAGTTCAAGGGGCACTCCCCATATCTCAGCCACATCTTTATTGCGTTGGCAATTAGTCTCGTCTGCAACTTCTCGTATCTCATTTTGCTTGTTTCGAGCCAGAGCGATACGGGAAATCGACGTTTGAACACAAATTCGAAGCGAGGCGTCATTTCGACTACCGTTGAGGGCGTTCTATCGCTAAACGAGGACGGTTTCGGCTACATCATAACCGAGGTCGGAGATAGTATCTATGTGGATCATCGCCGCATAAATTGGCTCAACCTTGCCGAGGGCGACAGGTTGGTCGTAGAGGCCGCCAAGCGAACAAACTTCGAGGCACGACACCTCTATATGCGCAGTGTAATAGAGCGCAACGGCGAGGAGTTCGACTATGGCGCACTCTATCGTGGTTCGGAGCAGTGGAGCATACTCCTCTATCAATTCATCTTCTACTTCGTGCTATCGTTCATTCTGCTCCTTGTGATAAACTCGAAGGGGTACGAAATCTCGGAGCGAGGCTTCCTTCTTCGCTCGACTATCTGTGTATTGATAGCCTTTGCCACATACTTCATCTCACCCGTGCCACTGATGCACTCGGGCGAAGTTATTCCGGCCTACAAGAGCCATCAAATTGTCGATTTTGTGGTTGTATTGAAGTCGTGTTTTATGCTGGCAATAGTTATCCTCTACTCGCGTATTCGCACCCTCATCTATCGCGAGCAACAGATATCGCTCGAAAACGAAAAACTACGTAGCGAGAACCTCACTACAAAGTACAATATGTTGGCGAGTCAGATAAATCCGCACTTCCTCTTCAACTCGCTCTCCTCGCTCTCGATGCTTGTGCGTGAGAAGGATGAAGAGCGTGCGCTCAACTATATCGACCAGCTCTCATACACCTTCCGCTACCTATCGCAGAATGGGGCAAATTCCACCTTCGTGCCGCTGAACGAAGAGATTAAATTTGCCGAAGCATATTGCTACCTCTTCAAAATTCGATATGCCGACAAAATAACGTTCGATTTCAATATCGAAAAGCGTTATTCCGACTATCTGCTGCCACCTATTTCGTTACAACCGCTGATTGGTAACACCGTAAAACACAATACAATAAGCAGCAAAAAACGATTGCAGGTACGCATCTACACCGAAGAGGGGTATCTGATTGTAGCCAATGAAAAACGCCCTATGCTCGAACCAAATCCCGGCACGGGGGTCGGACTTTCAAATCTCAACAGTCGCTACCAATTGTTGATGGAGCGTGAAATCGAAATTATAGACAACGACAAGGAGTTTGTAGTGCGTCTGCCACTCCTTTTGCCAAACGAATAGAGGCCTATGCGAGTAGTTATTATCGAAGATGAAACAGCGGCTGCGCAGAACCTATCTGCCATACTGCACAAGGTTTGCTCCGAGATTGATGTCGTGGCAACAATAGACACGGTGGTCGATAGTGTGGAGTTTTTCCGCACCAAGCCGTCGCTCGACCTCGTTTTTATGGATATCCACCTCGCAGATGGCGCTTCGTTCCGAATCTTCGACAATGTGGATATTGCAACGCCGATAATTTTCACTACCGCGTACGATCAATACGCCTTGGAAGCATTCAAGGTCAATAGCATCGACTACCTGCTGAAACCCATCAACGAGGAGAGCGTAAAACGCGCTATCGAAAAGTGGCAGCGACTCACCTCAATCGAGCGTAACGACTACGCTTCGCGCATAAGTCAAGTGGCTCAGCAGCACAAAGTTGAGCAGCAAACCTTCCTCGTCCATTTCCGCGATAAAATCATTCCGCTGAAAGTCGAAGATGTCGCTTTTTTTCACACCTTCGAGGAACACGTTACCGCCTACTGCCACAATGGCAATAAGTATCAGATTGACCTCACTCTCGAAGCGTTACAATCCCAGCTTTCGAGCAACGACTTCTTCCGTGCCAATCGTCAATTCATCATCTCACGAAAGGCGCTGAAAGATGTGTCAGTGTGGTTTGGCAGTCGCCTCTCGGCAAATCTAACTATCGAGGTGCCCGAGCGCATCGTAATACCGAAAGCTCGTGTCCACGATTTCAAAAATTGGCTCAAAAATTAGTCGATTCACCCCGTTTTTTCGCCGTTTTATCCCAAAACATTGAATATAACAGATTATATTCACTACCTTTGTGCGTTCATTTAGAGGAGGCTTCGAATGGTGCCGACATCTGAGAACATACGAACGCAAATAAAAACTACGACATAATGAAAAAACTTATTCTTGCAATCCTTGCAATGATGTTTACCTTGTCCGCTTATGCACAGACGGGCAAGGTCTCTTTCTCGCTTATCGATGCACATACAAAGAAGGGTGTTTTGGGCGCAGTGGTTGAGGTCTACCCTACGGCAAAGCCAAACAACAAGCGCTACTACACCTCGGGAGCCAACGGAAATGTCTATATACCCGGGCTGGCGTATGGCGACTACACAATGCTCATCACCTTTATCGGCTACAAGGACGTAACAAAGGAGTTCAGCGTTAAGGGTGCATCGCTCTCGCTCGGCAAAATTCCATTCGAGGAGGCTTCAGAGCGCATCGAGACCGTAGTAAAAACCGTTAAGGCGTTGCGTACCTCGCAGAATGGCGACACGCTGAGTTACAGCGCAGGGGCCTTCAAGGTGTCGAATGACGCCGACGTGGAGGGATTGTTAAAGAAGATGCCGGGCATCACCATTACCAACGGTTCGTTGGAGGCTCAGGGCGAAACCATTCAGAAAATTTTTGTCGATGGCAAGGAGTTCTTCGGCGAGGACGTAAATACCGCAATTAAGTCGTTGCCTGCGGAGGCGGTTGATAGAATCGAGGTGTTCAATAAGTTGAGCGACCAAGCCGAGTTCTCGGGTATGGACGATGGCGAGGGCTACAAGGCCATCAATATCGTTACCAAAGAGAATATGCGTCAAGGTCAGTTCGGTAAGATGTACGCCGGATATGGCTACGAGCCCGAGTGGAAGAAGAATAATGCCGAGGATATAGCCAAGGGCCACAAGTGGATTATAGGCGGAAACGTCAATTTCTTCCACGGCGATGCACGTGTATCGTTAATCGGACTGTTCAATAACGTCAATCAACAGAACTTCTCGTTCGAGGACATCTTGGGCGTGAGCGGACAGCAAGGCGGCGGTGGTCGTCGTCGTGGCGCCGTAGGACAATATATGGTTCGCCCGCAGAGCGGTATCGCATTGGTAAATTCGATTGGTGCAAACTACTCGGACGAGTGGGGACGTCGCAAGAACGTTAAGTTCCAAGGTTCGCTCTTCTTCAACCACACCGATACGGACAACAACTCTCGCACCGAGAAGTGGTATGAGAGCCCGATGCCTATCGGTTATATGTGGCAACAGGGACTCTCCAACACCGTGAACTACAACGCTCGTTTCAACGCCCGCTTGGACTGGAAGATCTCGCGTAATGCATCGTTGATGTCGCGTACATCGTTCTCCTATCAGGGCAACAACCCAGAGTCGTGGATAGAGGGCTACACCATCGGCGAAAATAGCGATGCCGAGGAGTTGGAGGGCTCGGTACACCAATCGTTATCATACACCAACTCGTACAACTGGAGCAATATGAATGCCTTCCGCTTCAATGAGTTCTTGCAATTGCGCACCAAGTTGGGCAAGCCGGGACGTACGCTCACCATTGATGGTAGATTCAACTATCAGAACAACGAGCGCAAGCAGCGTACCGCAGCAAACGATGCTAACGGTTTCCCTTACGATATTACGGCAGGTTCCGACTATCAGAACGCTATCGAGAACTACTTCGGCGAGGGCAAGAGATGGCAGGATATGATAAATTCGCCACTCTATTCACCACTCTATCAGTATATCCACCGCCCAAGCGAGGAGTACACCATTCGTGCAAACGTAACCTACAACGAGCCCGTTTCGCAGTATGCACAGGTATCGTTGCAGTATCGTATGTCGTACGAGCACGAGATGAACGACAAGAACACCTACTACACCGATGCCGCATACGGCAACCTTGTACGCAACGACAATATGTCGCAGAAGTTCCAAAGCGGTTTCTGGACACATCGCATAGGTCCGGGTTTCCGCTTCTCGAAGAACAAGAACACGGTAGTCATCAATCTCTCGTACCAGCGTGATATCCTCGATGGCAACATCGTAGGCTCGCAGGGCGACAAAATCGACAAGCACTACAACAAATTCTCATACTTCGGTATGACCAATATCGCCTTCAACAAGGAGAACACTCTCCGCATCTTCCTCCGTTCGTGGTCTGGCAACCCTTCGGTAACGCAGTTGCAGAGCATCTTCGATGTTTCGAATCCGCAATATATCAGCATCGGTAACAAGGCGTTGAACCCGTCATTTACCCACAATTTGAGTATGCACTACAACCTCTCGAAGGTGGATAAGGGTATTACCTTTATGTGGATGTTCTGGGGACAGATGCAGCAGGACTACATCTCCGCTTCGACGTGGAACAACCCACGAGGTTTCGACCTCCCTGCAAAGTTCGGCGATTTGGATATTCCTACCGACAAGAATGGCGATGCCTACCGTCCAAAGGAGGTTACTTCGTACGAGAATATGGACGGTTACTACGCGGCACGCACGCACGTTTCGCTCGGTTTGCCACTCTCGTTTATGAAGTGTAACCTCAACATTAAGGGTGGTGTATCGTATAACCGTACCCCTTCGGCGATCTACGCTACGGGCTCGGGCAACATATTACAAAATATGATTGACCACGTCTACGAAACAAACTACGCCAACAATATCGGCTACTCGGCAGGCGTAACCCTCGGTAGTAACATCTCCGAAAACCTCGACTTCACCGTATCGTGGGACGGAACCTACAATCAGGCGTGGAACACCATAGGTCAAACCGAAAAGAACAACTATTTCAACCATTCGGTAAATGGAAATGTGAAGTGGACCTTCCTGAAGCGAATGACCTTGACCGCAGCGGTATCGTACGTGCAGTACCTCGGTTTCACCAACAAGTACAACGAGGACTATGTATTGTGCAATGTCTATCTCGGTTGCAAGGTGTTCAAAAACAAGCGTGGCGAGGTGCAGATTGGTGTGAACGATATCTTCAACCAGAACACAGCTTTTGTTCGCTCGACTGGCTCGGGATATACACAGAATGCGTGGAACAGTTGTATAGGACGCTACTTCTCGGTGCAGTTCGTATATAACCTCCGCCACTTTGGCAAGAAGGGTTCGACCAAGATGTCTGACTACGGTTACAAGGAATCAACCGGATCGGTGGGCGTAAATCGTGGCACATCGTCGGGCGGCTGGTACGGACCAAGGAGATAACAGAGTCAAGACGGTGTCTTGTTGGCACGCAAAGCCAATAAACCGTACAAGATAACCAAGGAGCACAATAGCATAAGTTGAGGGGCGATATCGGAGAGCGATGCGCCCCTCGATTGTATTGCTATCCACGCATCAACCGCAGCCGAACTGGGAACTACCCGACCAAGCACATATAGCCATTGCGGAAAGGCCTGCGGAGGGAGCGATACACCGCTTATCAACAAAAACGGAATCGAGAGCCACAGCAACCACACAATAGAGCTCTCGCGACGTCGGAATAGCGCACCTACCGCTTGTGCCAAGAGTATCACCGCCAACAAATATGGCGCAACTACTGCCACACACTGCCACCACTCGCCACGCATCGGATAGTCGAACAACGAGTAGTGCACCGTAAGCATAAAGCCAAGCGTTACGGCATAAATGGCGAGATAGGCGAGTGTCCGCCCTACGGTTATCGCAAGTGGCGACTGCGAGGGTAGGTGTACACCTCGCTCCCGACGTGTTGCCGACACCATTCCCACGCCTATCAACACTGTCTGCTGAACAATCAGCAAAATTATCGCGGGCATAACAAATACTCCATAACCGAGCGAGGGGTTAAAGAGGTTGCGTTGCTCATACACTATGGGCGGACGGTACACACCATTGCGTTGCACGATAATCGCTTCGTTCATCTGCTGAATTGCCGCCACTGCACCCTCTGCCACCTCTCGATACGCCAAGAAGTAACTTGCATCGCCAAGTATTGCCACTCTGCTCTGCCTACCTGCAAGAATATCCTCATCGAGGTCGGCAGATAGAGCCACCACGCCCCACACTTTGCGGTTGCGAAGAAGTTGTTCGGCATCGCCCATATCGGAGAGTTCGTACGCCACCTCAATTTTGGGCGAGGCGTCGAGCGTGCGAGTGAGTTTTCGACCTATACCACCTTGCCTACCGACAACAGCAACAGGCACCTCCTCCAACACCTCTCCGCCATAGCCGAGCGAGTAGGATATGCCGTAAATAAATAGGGCAAAGACCACAATCAGCACCACCCCCTCATCGTGCCATACACTGCGCCACTCCTCGGTTGCAACGCGCCAAATATCGCTGATAAATCGCCTCATAATCTGCCCCAAAATTTTCGTTTCAACAAGAGTTTACGCAGTCGCCCGAGCGCCAATAGCGGCAACAAAACAAATAGCAACATCGACGCCACCTCCCATAGCGAGAGCCACCACGCCGAGCCTCGCACCGCTTGGTCAATATATAACTCCATAAAGTAGGTGTATGGGAAGAGCTTTGTGAGTGGTCGCACCGCAGAAAACATCGCCATCGTAGGAAATGTAACGCCCGAAAATGTAAATGCTAAAACCGAATAGCCTCCACCGAGCGACAACGAGAGGCGGAACGATGCAGTTATGGCGACAAAGAAGAGAGCCACAGCCTGATAGGCAAGGAGAAGAACCATAACACCAACAATCAACACCCACCATCGCCCCTGCATAGGAGCTTCATACACTCCAAAAATCAAAACTCCGACAACCGCTGCCAAAAGCCATAAAAGAGTTGTTATGGGAGCGAGTTTGCCCAGCAATGCGCCCAGCAATGAGCCATCAGCCGAGCGCAACCACTCAACGGTTGTAGCACCTCGCAACTCTGTTCCCACAGCATAAATAGTTGAAAGCATAGAGGAGATAATCAGTATCATCACCCAAAAGCAAGGGGCAACATAATAGGCATAGTTGAGCCACGGATTAAACAGGGCGTAGGTCGAAAATGCTATCGGCATAGCCTGCGCCATAGCCTCATCGGGCATCGCACCCGCAATCTCCGCTCGTTGCAGAGCCACGCCAACGCCGAAGGTTGTAACAGCCGTCTGCACACCCTTTGCCGAGAGCGACGAGGTGGAGACGTTTGTTCCAGAGTCGTAATATACCACCTCTGCGCTAACACCCGAAAGGATATTTTTGGCAAAGTCGTCCGGTATTTCGACAATCCCGACCACCTCACCGCCAAGCAACAACTCACGAGCCACAAACATATCGGCAAGTTCGTGAATATCGGCTATTTCGTGCGTAGCATAGAGCATCGAAACCAGACGGCGCGAGAGGTGCGAATTATCCTCATCGACAACCGCTACGGGTAGTGCTCCAACCACCTCTTTCGAGAAGAAAATTGCGAAAAACAGGATAATAGACAACGGCAACCACCACACAACAGCTCGATACTCCCGATTTGAAAGTATCCGCTCTGTTTCGCGCCTTGCTGCCGCCACTACACCCGAGAGAAAACGATGACACATCATTCTGTCGGCTTTTTCAACTCGATAATCACGCTCATACCTGCACGCAACTCTTCATCAGCGAGTGGGCGCATCATAACCTCGAAGGTACGAATATCGAAGTCGCCCCGAGCCGATGTAGCGCTCTGCGTAGCAAAGTTCGCCTCAACAGAGATGGCTTCGACCTCGAACTCCACCCTGCGACCAAGCGCAGGCACCTCCGCCTCGAAACGGTCGCCCACAGACAACTGCGGAAGCAACATTTCGGGGAGGTTGAATATCGCCTTTGCGGTATTGTTCTCCGTAATCGTAACTACGGGATAACCACTGCCGACAATCTCATCTTCATTTGCCACAATCGTAGCGACAACGCCATTTGTCGGGGCGTACACCACCCTATCTGCCAGATATCGTTCGACCTCTTCGACCACACTCTGAGCTTGTCGCACCTGCGCCGCAGCAGCCTCCTTATCCTCGCGCGAAGCCCCCTCTACCGCTAACGTATACTGCGACTTGGCAGCCTGCTCGGTAGCCCTTGCCGCCTCCAATGCAGCACTTGCTTCATCGCGTTTTTGTGCCGATACGACACCCTCGTCATAGAGCCGCTGCACACGTTCGTAGGTCTGTCGAGCAAATGTTACCCCCACCTTCGCCTTCTGCCACATATCGTATGCCGAGCGAATTATAGGCTTGCGCGTTCCCGCCTTAGCCTTGGCATTTATAGCCTTTGCACCACTCAACACAGCCTCCACCTGCGAAAGCTTAGCATCGAGCTCGGGCGTGGAGATAATGTAGAGCGTATCGCCCTTGCGTACCGAGTCGCCCTCCTCGACAAACATTTTGTCGATACGTCCCGCAATCTTCGAGGCAAGACGCAACGTGCGACACTCGACGAAACCCTGCACCGCAACCCTATCGCTACGTCCCCAGCGATACCCTATAAAGGCGATTATTGAGATAAGAAGCAGCAACACAATAATAAGCGAGAGATTTATCTTTTTCATATTTCGATTAAGTTAAAAAACAGATTGCGTAGTTTTGCCGTGAAGGTACTGTAAAAACGTCTCTGCCATACCCGAAGCCTCCAACAAACGCGCCAGAGCGACATCAAATTCGTAGGCAGTTTGTACCCGCTCCAACCTCGCCCGCGAGAGATTTAGTACAGCATCGACAACCTCCGTAGCGGTTGCCATACCCTCGCGGAAGGCGTTGCGCTTAGCACGCAAAAACTCCTCGGCAAATTTCTCCGAACGCTCCACTGCCGAGAGAGTTGCCAGCACCAATTGCACACTGTTGTAGAGGCTCTCCACGAGGAGCGCAATATCTTGTTCTGCTTTACGCTCCAACGCCTCAACCCTACGCAGTTGAAGTCGTGCTGCCGAGAATTTATATTCACGATTCAGACCATCGAAAATTTTGAAATTCACACCAATTCCCACAGCCATACGGGGCAACATCGTGGAGAGTTGGTGGTCGCAGAATACAGCGCCACCCATAGCGACAACCTCGGGGAAGAGATCGGCGCGATGCAGGCGCAAATTCATACGTGCCAACTCCCGCACCCTATCAACCTCGCCAAGTTTCGGATTGTGCAGCTCCGCCATAGCTCGAAAATAGTCCAATGGCTCAATTTGCGAGATAAGAAACATCGGTGTCGAAGGCAAAACCACCTTCTTTGTTCCGAGTGAGGTTTGCAACGCCTTCTGCGCCATATCGAACTGCAAGCGTGCTCGTTGCAAATCGCGCTCCGCCTCCGCCAGTCGATATTCTGCATAAAGTCGCTCACTCGCCACCGCCATACCCTCCTTTTCGAGCAGAGCGACGTCGTGAAGGTGCTGTCCAACGACCTTAACAACCTCCTCGCGAATGGCAACACCACGGCTTGCCAACGCCACGCCGAAGTAGCGTTCAACTATCTCCACCATCAAAGCACCACGCACTTGACGGTCCTGCTCGACAGTACGCTCTTCGTTGATTCGCGCCGCCTTATTTGCTGTCCATATTTTTCCGCCGGCAAATATCGGTACTACCACATCACCACCCAAAAAGGCGGTGTTGCGACGTTGCAGGGTGTAAGACAAATCGAGCCCCAATAGCGAAGATAAGCCCCCCTGAATAGCGGGTAGATAGGGCGCAAGTACAGAGGCTGCTTCGGGATTGGACAACAAATCGCCCAACGCACCGGAAGCCTTAATTTTCAAATGATTAAGGTCAATTTTTATATCCTCGTTGAAGTGAGTATATGCCCCTCGCAGCGATATTTTGGGCATAAACAGACCTATCGCCGCCTGACGCTCACGATACGCCGCTTGTTTGGCATAGTCGGAGGCGACAATAGCGGGATTGCGCTCGAAGCCGAGCGATAGGGCGTCATCGAATGTGAGATGTGTGGTTTGTGCCGCAGCACTTACGACCACCGACATCGAAAAAAGCATTAAAATTCTTCTCATTGCTCAATCGTTTTCGTGTCGGTGCGGTACGCTCGGCTAATCGGCTCGTCGAAGCGTCAGAAGCGTTATTTCGGGAGGTGCGCCTATGCGGAGATGAAAGCCTACGCTACCAACGCCATCGGTGATATATAGGTGGCTTCCCTGCTCCTCGTAGTGTCCACTCCACTCGCTATACATAAGTTGCGAAGGCGAGAACTCGAAGGAGCCTATACGCCCCTTCATCTGCATTGCGTGAACGTGCCCCGAGAGTACCAAATCGCCATAGCCGAGTGCCGAAATTTTGCGCCACAACTGCGGCATATGCGACACCGTAACGTTGAATTTATCGCTCGGAACACCATCGTATACCGGTCGCAAATCGAGCGAGTCGGCAACATCTGCCGAGTGGCGATGTTCGAGCAGTTCGCGCGAGAAGGCGATGCCCGTCAGAGTTATAGTATCGCCGCCCCTCGTCAGCAGTTCGGTGTTATCATTTGCAACGCGCCACCCCATAGCCTCAATACGCTCAACAAGCAGGCGGGTATTCTCCTCGATAGGTAGAGCAACCGTATCCTTAACATAGACACCCGTATCGTGATTTCCGAGTACCGCAACAACGCCATCGCGAGCTTCGATACCCGCCAAAATAGTGGCAATATCGGGCGTAAGTTCGTCGTAGCGGGCATTTACCAAATCACCACCGAAAACTACCAAATCGGCATCGAGTGCATTGACCTTTGCGACGAGATTTTCGCACATCTCCCGAGCCGAAGTCATCGAGCCTATATGCACATCCGAAAAGAACGCAATGCGGTAACCATCAAAGGCTTGCGGCAGTCGCTCCGAAACAATATCGGTGCTTCTAATCGTCAATTCCTTGCGTGTACGTACCACACCAACAATGAGCACCCACGCAACAATCGTGCAGAGTACAATGCCCACCACCCATTTTGCATAACGGTTTTTTATGGTGAGGATTCCCGCATATAACGCAATGCGAGAGAGTGAGAGAAGTGTGTAGGCGGTGAGTAGCCACATCATCGGCACCATCGTAGGCATCTCCGACAACCACATCATAGCCATAGCGACGTAGGGCAAGAGATTTGATGCTACCAAAAACGCCACCGCAGCCATACGCAGGTAGGCACAACGGCTCTTGGCGAGATACTTTTTGTATGCCACCCAATCTGCCCAGATAACGAGCAACGAGAGTATGAAAATCGCTGCAACAAACACTACTTTCTTTTCGGATTTTTAGGAAACCAACCTTTACGCACTCTTTCGCGCTGATCGAACAGCTCTTTAATGCTCCAAAATGACGATGCTCCTACCACCGCCAAGAGTGTGGACCACAGAACCTCCGCCACGAACAACGATGCTACTATCGACACCACGCCCACCAGAGCAAATACCCACCAGCACCCTACGCCGAAGTAGTATTCACTCTTGATAACTATCGGGTGAAAGAGTCCAATGATAAAGAAGGTGGCAACACCAATTATTATACCAACGAAATGCAGCTCCATAACTATTCCTATTTTGGAGCAAAGATAGTAAAAAAGCGTAAAACGAAAAACGGAAAACGGAAAACTACTAACTTCGCACTAAATGGACTAATAGTCAAAAAAAAAAGCGGCAACCCGAAAGTTGCCGCTCACCAAAAAATCTTTTAAAAACTATTTTTTTGTGTCCATCGCCTCTGCCGATTGGCGATACTTCATTATCTTGCTCGCCTCGCGCGACACCTTCTCATCTACTTTGTAGAGCTTCATCACCTGCAACGGCTCGATAACCTCGGCAAAGATGAGGAGATAGCGCTGCTTGACGGTCGAAGTGAGTATCTGATTTGCCAGACGCGCCGACACAACTTTCAGCGCATTGTCGTTGGTTATCAGCTCCTTCTTCATTCGCGCATCTTTGTTCATACTCGTAACACGCTGAATCTCCTGACGATACTTGCGATATACAGGGTCGAACTTCGCCAACTGCTCCGAAGTGAGTTCCAACTCGGTCTTCAACAACTCCAAACGTGTCTGCATCAACTGCTCGCGCTTAGCCTTAACCGCAGCCTTCTGTGCATCGGTCATAGGAGCCTTCTCCTGTGCAAAGGCATCTTGTGCAAACATCGCAGCCACAGCAACCAATAAGACAATAATCTTCTTCATAATCGTATCCATTTTTAAAAAATTTTCACCACAAACAGGCTACAACGAGTTCATATCTTCGTCGTAATAGAACTCATCGACCGCCAAATCGCGAAGAATCTCGTCCGGAGTACTCTTCATCTGCGCAATAAGTTCCTCCATCGGCGACGGTTTCTTCACCCTCTCGTAGAGTGTCGCAAAGCCGACGACACCCACAATCAACACCGCTACTGCAGCCACAGCTGTCGCCCAACGCCACTGCACCTTACGTGGGAGGTTTTCCACAGGGTGAGCCACCTCACGCACCGCCATTTTTGCGCGGTATTTGGCACTCTCAATCGCCCCCTCCTCAACTCTGTACGGCATCTGTTTCATTCTCATAATCAATCCTCCAACTCTATAACCTTAACCTGTTCCCTAATTTTCTTCACCGCATAGTGATAATTCGTTTTCAGCGTCGATACGCTATCGCCCGTTGCTTGCGAAATCTCCTCGAACGACAACTCGTCGTAGTAGCGCATATTGAACACCAATCTCTGCTTGGTAGGTAGCGCCAAAATTGCCCTTTGCAACTTCACTACAATCTCGTCTGCCGAGGGTTCAACCTCGTGCTCGAATGTTGCCAACAAATCGCCACGCACCGAGTCGAGCGGAGCAAACACCCATTTTTTGCGCTTGCGCAACACCCTTATCGATTGGTTTGTGGCTATGCGATACAACCACGCTATCAAAGAGCTGCTCGTGTTGCCTCGGAAGTCGGCAATGGATTGGTAGGCAAGTGTAAATGTCTCTTGCAGTACGTCCTCCGCATCCTCGTGATGCACAACTATACGACGAATGTGCCAATAGAGCCTATCGCCATACTGCTCAATCAGCCGATCGAAAGCTTCGACCGCATTGCTCTTCAATTGAGCAATCAACTCTGCCGTATCCTCCTTCATCTGTCCGAGTTCACTAATATAGACACATTATCCGCCGAGAGGTTAAATCTCCACGTAACAAATTTAGTGTTTTTTTTCGAAAATTTTATTATATAACATATTTTTCGTATATTTGCACCCGTGTAGTTATGTACAAACGACAAATTTATATTCAGAATACCAATTAACTTTTTAATTAAAACCTATCAAGATGAAAAAATTTGCAAAAATTTTCTTGGCAGTTGTGGGGGGGGGTCTTCTTGCCTTCTCTTGCGTTACAGACACAACTGAAGATCTCGGTGTTAATGTTGGTCAGACCGGCGCAACCGAGTTTGCAATCTCGTTGGAGGAGTCGAGAACACAACTCGGCGACCGCGACGCAGAGGGCAAATACCCGCTCTATTGGAGCGCTGGCGATAAGGTTGCCATCAACGGCAATGTTTCGGAGCCACTGCCGGAGAGTAGCGACGGCGCAGCTTCTGCCTATTTCCGATTTGGCGAAGCGTTGCTAACACCTCCTTACTGCGTGGTTTACCCTGCACAAGAGGGCGAGGGCGAGGGCACAGCCTTCCCTGTAACTTTTGCTGCAACACAGCCTTACACTGAAGGTACGTTTGCACCAAATGCTGCACCTTTGTACGGCTATGCAGAGAATGCAGGCTCCGAGCAGATCCAGCTCAAACACCTCACCGGAGTTCTCCGTTTGGCGGTTAAGGGTAATGGCGAGGCTATTACAAGTGTAGTTGCAAAGTCGGCAATCGGCAAAATCGCAGGTCCTTTCACCGTGGATTGCAAAAGTGGTAAATTGATGGCACAGGATGGTGCTTCGAACACGGTAACCGTAACCTTCGACGAGCCATTGGTACTCGGAACGGAGACACAGTACATCTACATCGCTGTTCCTGCCGGTATCTACGGTGATTTCATTCTCACTTTGCACACCGCAACCGACAAGATGACCCTTAAATTCAACACCACATCGAAGCCTATCTTGGCAGGTGCTGTTCGCGAGTTCAAGGAGTTCACCTATCAGGCTAACGAGATTTCGGACGAGAGTACAGTATTCGAGATCGACAGCAAGGACGCCCTTATCGAGTTTGCCAACGCTGTAAATGGTGGTACATTCAACTATACCGCAGCGGCTGTTGTTGCCGATATCGATATGAGCGGTTACGATTGGACTACTATCGAGGGCTTCGACGGTATGGTGTTCGATGGCGGTGCTACTTTGGGCTACTCTATCAATGGTTTGAACGCTCCTTTGTTCGGCACTACCTCGTCGGCTATTATGAACGTAAACCTCACCAACGTAAATATCGCATCGAACGGCCGTTTGGCTTTGGGTGCTGTGGCTTGCGTTCTCGCCGAGAGTGAGCAGTGTGCTATGATAAACTGTAAGGTTTCGGGTACTATTACCGTTAGCAACCCCGATACGGCTATCGCTTCGGGTTCAGACGCCTATTTGACCGTCAATGTCGGTGGTGTTGTAGGTGCATCATACGGCAATGTAACCAACTGCGTAAACGAGGTTAATATCACCGTTAATCAGGTTGCTAAGAGCGACAACACTGTTGCTGTTCACCCAATCATTGGTGGTGTTGTGGGTTATTCGGTTGTCGGTGCAGTTACCAACTGCGTAAATGGTAACGAAGCAAAGGCCACCGGTGCTATCAACTATCACGACAATCAGGATGCGCAACTCTATACTCCACACGTTGGAGGTGTTGCAGGTAGTGGTGCAGCAGACAACGCATCTGCCTTCCACAACAACACCAACTATGGCGCTATCGACTTCTTGGCAAACACAGCGGGAACCGGTGAGCTAAATCGCAATTCGACCACTATCGGAGGTGTTATAGCGTCGTCTTTCCACAATGTTGAGAACAACGACAACTACGGAACAATCACCGTATCGGGTGGCAATATCAAGGGCTTTATCTTGGGCGGTGTTGTAGGTACAACAACCCCTGATGTTCGATTGTACAACTGCCACAACCATCAGGGTGCAAACATCACTGTTGATAGCGATGTCGCTTTCTGGTCCTTAAATGTAGCAGGAGTTGTTGGCACATTCTCGGGTAGTGCTTATGTTGATACTTGTACCAACGATGCCCCTATCCACGTGAAGGCTTCGACCGATACAAACGCAACTGCCAACGGCAACCAACTCTATCGTGTTGGAGGTGTCATAACCTACGCAAACAACACCGTTAAGAACTGCGAAAATAAGGCAAATGGCGATATCACTGTCGAGGGCGATATCACATTGTTGCGTGCAAACCACCAGCCGGGATATGGCGTAGTGGGTGTATCGTGCTACCACACAACGACTGGTTCAGAAAGCAATATGATCAACCGTGGTGATATCAATGTTTATACTAACGTTACCCCTACGGCTACTTGGAATACCACTACTACACATATGACCTACGGAAAGATTGATATTGCAGGTATTTGTGGATATAATACAAAGGATAAGAGAGATTTCCAGAACTATGGTAATATCACCATTGGTAGAGCCGAAGAGGCTATTTCGATTACCGGTAACGGTCTTCATATTGGTGGCTTAATCTCTTATGCCTCGGGTGCTGTTGGTGTTACTAATCTCACCGAGAATATCAATAAGGGTAAAATTACCATCACCAATGCAACTTTGTGCGGTACATTCACTCCAAAAATAGGTAGCACTGCTAACACTTGGACAACCTGTATTGGTGGCGTCGCAGGTCATCCGACAGGAAACGTTACGAAGAGCAAGAACGAAGGCGCTATCACTCTTGGTACAAACGCTACAATCGCAACTGCCGCCTATATCGGAGGTGTTGCAGGAAAAGTTATAGACGATACTATCAGTGCTTCGAAGAATAGCGGTGCTATGAACATTGGTGGTGCTGTAAGTGGTGGCATTACCTATGTCGGTGGTATTATTGGTAACACAACAGGCGCTATTACTACAAGCGAGAATAGCGGTGCTATCAATGTTAGTGCTACTACTTCAGCTCAATGCTACGCAGGTGGTATTGTAGGTTATACAACCGGAGCGCTCACTACCGTAAGCAACACAGCAAGCGGAACAGTTACAACAAGTGGAACTTATGGCAACACAACCTGCGTTGGTGGTGCTGCGGGCTACACAGGCGCAGGTGTTCCTAACGGAGTAACCAATGCAGCGGCAGTAACCGCAGGGGGTGTTATTAGCGCAGGCAATACCCATATCGGTGGTATTATCGGTTACATCGAGGGCGCAAGTATGGTAAATAGTTCGAATACCGGAAATGTTACATACAATGCAAATACAAAGGCTGGCGAGATGAATATCGGAGGCTGCGCAGGACGAGCACAAATTGCTGCCACTTTCGACACTTGCTTCAATAAGAGTGTTGTTTCGATACTTAATGGCAGTTATGTAAAGAGCAATACACGAATTGGTGGTTTGCTCGGATATGCGTATAAAGCCCTGACCGTGAAGGACTGCTACAACGATATGCCTGCCGATGCAGAGTTCGGAGTTATCAATAGCCGAGTAAACCCTACCGGACATATTCGTATGGGCGGTCTTGTAGGTATGACCCAAGCAACCTTTACAGTTCACGCAAACAGTACCTATGTATACAACAATGCTGGAATATGCTACGACGGTCAGCAAAATACAACTTCGGGATTGTCTATTGGTGGTTTGATTGGTCTTCCAAATGGAGTTATTACCGCAATCAATGGTAAGGTTTACAACAGTGGACATATCTATTATGCCGGAGTATGTTTCAAGTCGAACCTGATTATTGGCGGTTGCTTCGGAACAATGGGTACCTCGGTTCCAACAATGGGAGAGGGTGCAGAACTCATTAACATCGGAGATATCACCGTAAAACAAAACGCGACAAACAACGCATTCCCTACCGATAACGGTACCCACTCTTGTACTATTGGAGGTATATCCGGAAATGGAACGGCCGAACTCAATGGTGCAAAGTGCTACTACAACTTAAAGGTTGTTGGCAATGTAGGCAATTATACCACATACGGCTTTGTACGAGGTCCTATAAATAATGGCACTGTTGTCAACTGCCAACTTGGTGGTACAATCTGCACCGAGCAGACAAATAATCAGAAAGTTACACTCACCAACGATAACTTCTTCTCGTATATCTATGGTGGCGACAACCCTGCATCGGCAGCCGAGGCTAATGGTTGTACATTGCTGACATCAGCACCAAGCGTAGAGTAAGCAAACAGAATAGTGAAACGATTAAATTTGGAAAAGTTATGAAGAAGAATATAATTTCGAGCTATTCTGCTCCTATGGTTGAAGTTTATGAGGTTGTAGCCGAGCGTGGCTACATCGTAAGCACAGGAACGTCGCTCCCGGGCTTCACCGGCGAGGAAGACGATTTGATTTACTAAAAAATTTGCGGGGCCTTCGGGCTCCGCAAGTTTTTTTTGCCATTAGCCATTAGCCATTGGCCATTGGCTTTTTTAATTAAGAATTTCCTATTACGTCATTGCGAGAGCCATAGGCTCGTGGCAATCTCATAAAGCCGAGCAATGCTCGGCTTTTTATGGGGGTTACTGGGGGCGCACCTTCAGTGCTTACTGGGGTTACTGGGGGCGGGCGTTCCGCCCTTTATGGGGTGCGCTGGGGTAATTCTCCATTAACCCCTCTTCGAGGGCTTTTCCTCCTTCGCACCTTGGCAAAGTGTGCAAGCCCACTCTGCTCTCGGTTTGTCGTCGGTTCTGCATTTTGCATTCTGAATTAAATAAAACTACTCTCTACTAACTACTAACTACTATCTAAACAAAAGTTTTCCGTTTTAACCCTGCTTTGCAGGCTTTTCCTCCTTCTTGCAAGGCATAGTCTGCAAGCAGCCTCTGCTCTTGCTTCGTGCGTCGGTTCCGCTTTCCGCTCCAAACGAAAAACTTAAAAGTTTTCCGTTTTCCGCTTTCAGTTTTCAGTTTTTTATTATCTTTGCCAAAGTAAACTTTAAACTATGAATCAAAAGCGTACATCAATAATCGTAGCGGTGATAATCATCGTGTTGCTCATCGCCGACCAAGCACTCAAAATTTGGGTCAAGACAAATATGCTCTATGGCGAGCAAATCGAGATTTTCTCGTGGTTCAAACTCCTCTTTATCGAGAACAACGGCGCCGCATTCGGTATGCAGATATCGTCGGACGGCTTCGATTGGGGAAAACTCTCGCTCTCGATATTTCGACTTTTGATGATTGGTGGTCTGGGCTACTATATCCACACACTCATTCGCCGCAAGGTGCCAATGGGCCTGCTTATAGGTCTGACGCTCATAATTGCAGGTGCGCTCGGAAATCTTCTCGATAGCGCATTCTACGGCGTTATGTTCTCGGAATCGACACCTACGCAGCTGGCGCAATTCGGTGGAGAGTACGCCCCATTTATGATGGGTAAGGTGGTGGATATGTTCTACTTCCCGCTATTCCAATGGGAAAACCACCCGCAATGGCTCTCGTTCCTATTCGACTCGCGCGGATACTTCTTCGGACCTATTTTCAACCTCGCCGATGCCTATATCTCGGTGGCGGTGGTCTATCTGTTAGTTTTCCAATACAAGTTCTTCAAATAGAGCGTCGAAGCGATGTTGAAGCCGATACCTTCCTTTATATATAGTAGGGCAAACCAAATTTTTATGATTTTGTTTGTGCCTGTATTTGCTTTGGTATTTATAAACATCTACCGACCGCTCGATCTCTATAACGCCGAGAATAACTTTCTGATAAATCGAGGTATTTCGCCCGAAATGTCGAGCCAGCTTATTGCGTTGATGCTCGTGGCAAGCGGTATGGCGATAGCAACCATTAGCCGCCTGATAATGCGTGTGTATGTAAAACGCCAAACAATGACCTACCTCGGCTACATAGTGTGGATGTTGGGCGAAATTGGCACAATGGCAACGGCCTACACCCTTGCTGCAGTCGTCATCGGCACCGAGAAATCTGTGCCCGAACTATTCCGAAATTCGTTTGTCAAGACAACACTGATTGTGGTTATACCCTACGTGGCTTGCTACATATACTTTATTTGGCAGGAGAATAGGCGCGAATTGCGAGAACTTCGCAAGCAGATAGACCGCGACGAAACGGTATTGCAAAAGGCTTATATTCAGATACTCGACGAGAAGGGCGAGATGCGCTTGTCGGTGCGACGCGAGAACCTCGTAATGATAGAGTCGGCAGACAACTACGTATGTGTACACTATCTGAGCGAGCAAAAAATCAAAAAGACAATGGTGCGCAACACCCTAAACCGCGTGGCGGAGCACCTGCAAGGTACGCGCATCGTGCGATGCCACCGCTCATATATGATAAATCTCGACCACGCCCAAATTCTGCATCGCGACAAAGAGGGCATATTCATCGAGCTCGGCATAGAGGGCATTCCGCATATTCCAATCTCGAAAACATACGCAGACAACGTGAGGGAATGGATCTAAAATGGTCTGGGGCAAGTGGCAGAAAATAATTTTCTGCCACTTATTTTTATAATTTATCCCATATAGGAATTTCACCCCTAAATACGCTATGTTATACCATATTTTTTCTGGTTTGATTTTCGCACACGATATTTGCGCCATCAAAAAACAAAATCGAAGAAAAAAATGAAACATTATCTCGAACGACTACAAGAGGCGATGGTTACCAAGTGGAATACCGAGGCATTATCCGACTACCGAGGTGAGGATTTTACCTTTGCCAATTTCGCTACCGAAATTTCGCGCATTCACACCATATTTCGCGTATTGGACGTAAAAGTGGGCGATAAAGTAGCCCTCGCTGCCAAGAACTGCGCCCGCTGGGCTATGGCGTTTCTCGCCACCACAACACATCGTGCCGTAGCGGTGCCTATTCTGTGCGACTTCACGCCGGAAGCTATAACAAATCTCACAGCCCACTCCGACAGCGTAGTACTCTTCACCGAGCCGAAAATTTGGGACGAGATGGAGGTGGAGAAGTTACCGAAACTCCGCATCGCAATCAATGTGGAGGACTACTCTATCCTCTACTTGGCAAACCGAGAGTTGCGCGAGGAGATCGACCGCCAACTTGCCGACATTCCTGCAATTTACCCCGAAGAGAAGAGGCACGAGGTGGTTAATTACGGCTCGTTCGAGCTCGACGACCTCGCAATCATCAACTACACCTCGGGCACTACATCGCAGCCAAAAGGCGTGATGCTCACCTCGGCAAATATCTCGGCGAACATAGACTTTGCGCTCGATAATATCGCCGTCGAGGAGGGCGACAAAATTATTTCGATGTTACCATTGGCACATATGTACGGTATGGCATTCGAATTCATCTACCCCATTTGCGGAGGCGGACACGTCTACTTCCTCGGCAAAACACCTACGCCGACCCTCTTGATACAGGCATTGTCGGAGGTAAAACCATACCTGCTTATCACCGTTCCCCTCGTTATTGAGAAGATCTTCAAGGGCAAAATTCTGCCAATCCTTGGCAAACCCTTAATGAAGCTTCTTACTCACACTCCGGGACTGAACCGAGTGGTTTACAATAAAATTCGCAAGCAATTACTCACCACATTCGGCGGAAATCTCCGTTCGATAATCCTCGGAGGAGCAGCGCTTAACCCTACCATCGAAAAAATTATGCGCAAGGTAAAGTTGCCATACACCGTGGGCTACGGTATGACCGAGTGCGCTCCACTACTTTCCTACGCTTCGTGGGACACCTTTAAGATGGGCTCGTGCGGTCGCGCCGTCGATGGTTTGGTGTTGCGAATCGACTCCGACAACCCACAGAAGATAGTTGGCGAGATTCAGGCAAAAGGCCCGAATGTGATGATTGGATATTACAAGAACGAGGAGGCTACACACGCTGCATTCACCGAAGACGGATTCCTGCGCACGGGCGACCTCGGAATTATCGACAAGAGGGGCAACCTCTTTATTAAAGGACGTAGCAAGTGTATGATTCTCAGCGCAAACGGGCAGAATATATATCCCGAGGAGGTAGAGGCACTACTCAACACGCTACCCCACGTTGCCGAATCGCTCATAGTTGAGCGCGAGAAACGACTCGTAGCATTGATAGCTCCAACGGCGGACGATTTGGCCCTCGACGAAGCTACCATCAAGGCAGAGTTGGAGAGCACCCGTCAGGAGGCGAATTCACTACTTCCGACATATAGCCAAATCGCAAGCGTCGAGATTATGCGCGAAGGTTTTGCCCATACGCCAAAGCAATCTATCAAGCGATTTTTGTATAAATAGCATATCTTCTATACCCTATGAAAAGGTGTCCGGCTCTCTTGTCGGACACTTTTTTTTGCATAATTCTTAATTCTAAATTTTTAATTCTTAATTTTTATTCGTATCTTTGGTGCGGTATATTGATTTGAAAAGATTTTAAGAGATGACCACCAAGGATGTTATAGCGACTTTGACTGCCGATGTCGAGCGACTGATGAAGTTGCACGATGGTGCAATGGCCGAAATCGCCACACTGCGCGAAAAGCACAACGAGCAGTGTGCCACAATTCGTGGTTTGCAGGAGCAGCTGCGCGAAGCGAAGGCCGAGGCAGAGAAGGCTTCGATGCACGCCGCTATTGCCGGTAGCATCTCGAACAAAACCGCAGCACGTGCTCATATCAATCGTTTATTGCGGGAGATTGATAATTGCATTGCAATGGTTTCAAGTCGAATATAATTGTTGGGTAGTATGAGCAAGCGATCGCTGAATATAAAGCTGGATATAGCAGGAAAACCCTACGAGATGTCTATCGACGCTCGTAATGAGGAGGTGTATCGTCTTGCAGCACACGAAATCAACAAGCGTTTAGCCGCTGCACAACAGTCGCGCGTAGATGGTTTTGGCGTAAACGACTACTTGGCAATGGTTGCTGTTGATTTGATGATTTCAAATATCCATTTGGAACGCAAAAACGGTGTTGAGGGCAGTGAGTTGCAGGCCCTTTCAGCGTTGGCAGAGAAGTTGTCAAAGCATCTCGAAAAGTAATTTTAGAAGAGAGAGGGGGGGGTGCAACCCACTTTTGCACCGCACGTTCTTTATAATATAAAGGAGAAGAGGCGACAAAAGTCGCCACGAAATTTACCCGCATAGATTCCTTTCAAACTTTGCGAAACTGAACACTTTTTAAATTGGGGTGTACTCCGTTACTCAAAATCAGGCCTTGTAGCCCTTCGGGGTGAGTGCTACGGCACCGGTGGAAGATTGCGATATTTGGGGAGCCTCACAAATGACGATTTCACAGCTTCGTCAAACATAGTAAAGGAATACCTATGCGGCGTTTTTTATTTAGAAACTGAACATTTTTTATACACTTATACTGAGAATTAAATTATGGAGACTACTATTATCATCGCTATCGCAGCAGTCGTTGCAGCTGTTGTCGGAGGATGTGCGGCATACTACGGAGTGAAGCTCCGTGCTAAGGCTATCATCGACAAAGCAGAGCAGGACGGCGAGATGCTGAAAAAGGAGAAGGAGTTGCAGGCGAAGGAGCGCTTTATGCAACTCAAAAGCGAGCACGACCGCCACGTAAACGAGCGTAACCAGAAGCTCAATCAGAGTGAACAGCGTGCCAAGCAACTCGAAAATCAGTTGCAAAATCAGACCCGCGACCTCGAACACAAAATTGCGGACAACAACCGCTTGAAGGAGAAGATGGAGGGTCAGCTTCAGTCGCTCGAAGAGCGCAAGGCGCAGTTAGCACAGCTTATGAGCGAGCAGAACGCACGCCTCGAACAGATTTCGGGTATCAGCTCGGAAGAGGCTAAGGCTATCCTTATCGAGAATATGAAGGATGAGGCGAAGAGTGAGGCTGCCGCATATATCAACGAGACTATCGAGGAGGCTAAACTCACCGCCACAAAGGAGGCAAAGCGCATCATCGTAGCATCGATTCAGCGTGTAGCGACCGAAACAGCTATCGAGAATGCAGTAACAGTGTTCAACATTGAGTCGGACGAGGTTAAGGGACGCATTATCGGCCGCGAGGGTCGTAATATCCGCGCGCTCGAAGCCGCTACAGGAGTTGAGATTATAGTTGATGACACCCCCGAGGCTATCATTCTGAGCTGCTTCGACCCAGTACGTCGTGAGATTGCGCGTCTTGCATTGCACCAACTTGTAACCGATGGTCGTATCCACCCTGCCCGTATCGAAGAGGTGGTTGCCAAGGTTAAGAAGCAGATCGAGGAGGAGATTGTGGAGGTTGGAAAGCGCACAGCTATCGACCTCGGCATTCACGGTCTGCACCCTGAGTTGATTCGTCTTATTGGTAAGATGAAGTACCGCTCGTCGTATGGTCAGAACCTCTTGCAGCACGCACGTGAAACCGCCAACTTGGCAGGCATTATGGCGGCCGAGTTGGGACTCAATCCTAAGACCGCCCGCCGTGCAGGATTATTGCACGACGTGGGTAAGGTGCCTGATGACGAACCTGAATTGCCACACGCAATTATAGGTATGAACCTCGCAGAGAAGTATAAGGAGAAGGCGGACGTTTGCAACGCTATCGGTGCACACCACGACGAAACTGAGATGACTTCGCTTATCGCACCTATTATTCAGGTGTGCGACGCTATTTCGGGTGCTCGTCCAGGCGCACGTCGCGAGGTTATCGAGTCATACATTAAGCGTTTGAAGGAGATGGAGGGCATCGCACTCTCTTATCCGGGCGTTGTTAAGACCTACGCTATTCAGGCAGGTCGCGAACTTCGTGTAATCGTGGGTGCAGACAAACTTTCGGACGCCGAGAGCGAGAGCCTATCACACGATATTGCAAAGAAGATTCAGGACGAGATGACATATCCGGGACAGGTAAAGATAACTGTTATCCGCGAAACCCGCTCCGTAAGTTATGCAAAATAAAAGGCGGATGCCTTTTATTTGCACTAAAAAAGACCTCCAATCGGAGGTCTTTTTTTGATTGTAGTCTGGAAATAGTTTTGGGAGTAGAGAGTAGAGAGTAGATTATAGGGAAACTCCCATTTGTCTTATTTGTCCGATTAAATCCTATATAATATATATAGGTAGTCAAATCCACCACTCTCCCAATCGTAATTTTGATTTCTTGTCAGAAGCCGTGAGATTGCGGCTTATCACGAGAAAACCTAAAAAGACAGAATTGAGCGAGGGAATTTTGTGCCAAACAAAAAAATTGCTCCGCAGCATACTTGCGTATGTGAGGACTCTGCAACCGAGGTCCATCGCAACCATCGATGCTTAAAAGCAATTTTGATTTCTTGTCAGAAGCCGTGAGATTGCGGCTTATCACGAGAAAACCTAAAAAGGCAGAATTGAGCGAGGGAATTTTGTGCCAAACAAAAAAATTGCTCCGCAGCATACTTGCGTATGTGAGGAGCAATTTATTGAAGTGCGGTGCAAAATTCACCGCTCAAAATGGCTTTTTACTTGTTGTAAGCCTTCATAACCGAGATAAGGTCAAGAACCTTGTTCGAGTAACCCCACTCGTTGTCATACCAAGATACAACCTTTACGAAAGTATCGGTAAGAGCGATACCAGCCTTTGCATCGAAGATCGAAGTACGAGCATCGCCGAGGAAGTCAGACGATACTACATCCTCGTCAGTGTAACCGAGAACGCCAGCCAACTCACCCTCCGAAGCAGCCTTCATTGCAGCGCAAATCTCTGCGTAAGTTGCAGGCTTTGCAAGGTTTACAGTGAGGTCAACAACCGAAACGTCCAAAGTTGGAACGCGGAATGCCATACCTGTAAGCTTACCGTTGAGCTCTGGAAGAACTACACCTACAGCCTTAGCAGCACCAGTCGACGATGGGATAATGTTGCCAGCAGCTGCACGACCACCACGCCAATCCTTCAACGATGGACCATCAACGGTCTTCTGAGTAGCAGTAGTAGCGTGAACAGTTGTCATCAAACCGTCAGCGATACCCCAGTTGTCGTTCAACACCTTAGCGATAGGAGCCAAGCAGTTGGTAGTACACGATGCGTTCGAAACGATAGTCTGACCGCAGTAAGTGTTGGTATTAACACCGCAAACGAACATAGGAGTCTTATCCTTTGCAGGAGCCGACATAACTACATACTTTGCACCAGCCTTGATGTGAGCCTCAGCCTTCTCAGCTGTAAGGAACAAACCTGTAGACTCAACTACGTACTCAGCACCAACCTCGTTCCACTTCAAATCCTCAGGGTTACGCTCTGCAGTTACGCGGATAGCCTTGCCATTAACGATGAGGAGGCTCTTCTCTGTATCATAGTCGATAGTGCCCTGGAACTGACCGTGCATAGTGTCGTACTTAAGCATATAAGCCAAGTAATCTACTGGGCAAAGGTCGTTGATACCTACTACGTCATACTTCTCAGTCTGTGTGCAAGCTGCACGGAATACCATACGGCCGATACGTCCGAAACCGTTGATACCAATTTTAATTTGTGCCATAATTTTAATAGAATTTTATGTGTTTAGAAAACCTAATATCCTTCTGTTAATTTTTTAACGGTGCAAAGTTATATACTTTGTATATATTTAGCAAATTTTTTGCCGACTTTTTTTTGAGGGGGGGGGTGGAGAAATAGCATTGAATAACATTCGGGCATTCTGCCCTTAATGGCATACAATGACACCCAATGACAGCGCAGTTTGCGACTGCTTGATGATAAAAATAGCAATTTTTTTGGCTCGCGGAGTCAAATAGTCGTTTCAACGCCATTATTTGGCGATTCGCACAACAAGGCTTACAACCGATAAAGATTCGGCCTATCTTTACACAAAACATTAAAACAACAACTCTATATGAATCAGATTATCAAATCTATTTTTTTGGTGATTGCAACAACTTTATGTTACACATCGGCCATTGCTCAACAATTTGAGCCAAAGGAATTTGCAGGGGTTAAATACCAAGAGTTCGCAAAGTTATCAAACAAAAAGAAGCCGGCTCTTCTAATCTATTTACACGGGAAAAGTGGCAGCGGAGAGGATAACGAAAGGCAGATACAAGTACCTTCCGTGTGGGACATAGAGAAGTATTTGCGAGAGAGCAAAATGCCAATATATTTTATCGTTCCACAATGTCCGCCAACCCACGAATGGATTGCCCACAGAGATATGCCGGGATATGAGGATAAGATTTTCGAGTTGATAGGCCATTATATCAAAGAGTGCGGAGTTAATCCTAACCGCATCTACCTATGCGGCTTTTCAATGGGTGCAATGGGAACTTGGAAGATATTGCGAGAGAAAAGCGACTTTTTTGCTGCGGCATTTGTCGCATCGGCAGGCAATCGCAAGGCCGAGCCAAACGAATATCTCAAAACTCCACTCTGCGTTACCGTAGGCGAATTTGAACGCTGCGCAGATGATTTACAGTGGTTTACCTCGGAAATCCAGAGATTAGGTGGTCGGGTAAATTTTTCGGTACTACCTGGACTCGGTCATCGTGAAGCCTGCGGAGAGTCGTTTACCGCCGAAAGGCTCAAATGGTTATTTTCGCACAGTAAGTAGGGGGGGGGTAACTCCGGCCCTTGTCTCGGCGCAACAATTCTGTGGGGGCGCAGTCTGCGACTGCTTTATGGGGGCGGGCGTTCCGCCCTCTATGGGGGCGCTCACTCCGTTCGCTTTATGGGGTGCGCTATATCTTTTAACTACTCACTGCTATCTACTAACTACTCACTGAACTAAAAGTTTTCCGCTTTAATCCTGCTCCGCAGGCTTTTCCTCCTCGCGGCTCGGAAAAATGCAAATTTGTTTGCATTTTTCTCTCGCTCCGCATCGTCGGTTCCGTTTTTTTACTACCTTTGTAGTAATCGAAAACTTAAAAACTCAAAATAGTATGTTTGACAACTTTGTAAATCGTCATATCGGATGCAACAATCCCGATACTCTCAAAGCAATGCTCGACACTATTGGTGTTGGCTCGGTAGATGAACTCATATCGCAAGTTCTCCCTGCGGATATTCGGCTCAATGCTCCTCTCGCACTCTCCGAGGCGATGAGTGAGTATGAGTTTACCGCGCATATACAGGAGTTGGCTGCGCGTAATCAGCAGTTCCGTTCGTTTATAGGTATGGGCTACTACCCTAACGCCGTATCGGCAGCCATTATGCGCAACGTGTTCGAGAACCCTGCGTGGTACACCTCCTATACCCCATATCAGGCGGAGATTTCGCAAGGTCGCTTGGAGGCTCTATTGAACTATCAAACCGCGATTATCTCGCTTACGGGTATGGAGATTGCCAACTGCTCGTTGCTCGACGAGGGTACAGCTGCAGCCGAGGCGATGGCGATGATGTTCGCCCTTCGTTCGCGCGAGGCGGTAAAGGAGGGACGCAACCTACTCTTTGTCGATGAGAATATATTCCCACAAACACTCGACGTACTGCTCACTCGCAGCGAGCCATTCGGCATTGAGTTGATTGTGGACAACTACGCCGACTACACCTTCACGGGCAAGGAGTTTGGAGCTATCGTACAGTACCCTGCCGCAAATGGCGAGGTGCGCGACTACTCCGACTTTGTGGCTGCGGCACACGCCGTAGGTGCACTCGTAACAGCCGATGCCGATCTTCTCTCGTTGGCGCTTCTCGCACCACCAGCCGAGTGGGGCGCGGATATCGCCGTAGGCACTACCCAACGTTTGGGTTGTCCAATGGGTTTTGGCGGACCTTCGGCCGGCTATATGGCTACAAAGGACGCTTTCAAACGCAATATGCCGGGACGAATCATAGGTGTTTCAGTGGATCGTCTTGGTCGTCGTGCATTGCGTATGTCATTACAGATGCGTGAGCAGCATATCAAGCGCGAGCGTGCAACATCGAACATCTGTACCGCATCGGCATTAATGGCTTCAATAGTGGGTTTCCACTGCGTATACAACGGAGCCGAGGGTTTACGCCGTGCCGCCCTCACCGCCCACCTTGCAGCATTGACCGCTGCGAAGAGCATCGAGGCTCTCGGATATAAACTCGCTTGCTCGAACTTCTTCGACACACTCGACATCGAGGCGGAGGCTTCGGTTGTTGAGTCGGTAGCCGAGGAGCACCACATAAACTTCTACTACCCTTCGGAGTTCCGCGTACGACTCTCGTTCGACGAGGTTACAACCGCAGAGGAGGTCGAGGAGGTTATCGCAATCTTCGCCGAGGCTAAGGGCAAGAAGGCGAAGAAGATTCACCACGCAACCGAGCCTCAGCACTTTATGGAGCGCAAATCGGCATACCTCACCGAGCCGGTATTCAACCGCTACCGTTCGGAGAGCGAGTTGATGCGCTACATCAAGCAGCTCGAATTGCGCGATATCTCGTTGGCAAATTCGATGATTTCGCTCGGCTCGTGCACTATGAAGTTGAATGCCGCAGCGTTGATGCAGCCACTCTCGTTGGCCGGCTTCCAAAATATCCACCCTTTTGCCCCTGCCAACCAGCGCGAGGGCTATACAGCCCTTATTGAGGAGTTGGAGCGCGATTTGGCAACAATCACAGGCTTTGCGGCTTGCTCGGTGCAGCCAAATTCGGGTGTTGCGGGCGAGTATTCGGGTTTGATGGTTATTCGCGCCTACCACCAGAGTCGCAATCAGGGCTATCGTAACATCGTACTGATTCCTGCTTCGGCACACGGCACAAACCCTGCTTCGGCGGCTATGGCAGGTATGAAAATTGTTACAGTAGCGTGCGATGCACAGGGAAATATCGACGTTGAGGATTTGAAGGCAAAGGCGGAGCAATACTCATCGGAATTGTGCGCCTTGATGGTAACCTACCCTTCGACACACGGCGTATTCGAGAGCCGTATCCGCGAAATTGTCGATACCATTCACGATGCAGGTGGCGAGGTATATATGGACGGTGCCAATATGAATGCACAGGTCGGTTTAACCAATCCGGGGTTCATCGGTGCAGATGTTTGCCACCTCAACCTGCATAAGACCTTCGCAATGCCTCACGGTGGCGGTGGTCCGGGCGTAGGTCCTATCTGTGTGGCTTCGCACCTCGCACCATTCCTCCCATCGCACTCGGTAGTACCTACCGGTGGCGACGAGGGCATCACTGCCGTATCGTCATCACCTTGGGGCTCGGCAATGTTGCTGCCTATAACCTATGGCTATATAAAGATGCTCGGTGCTGATGGATTGCGTAAGGCGACCGAAATGGCTATCGTGAATGCCAACTATATGGCTTCGGCGATTAAAGATGAGTTCCGCACCTACTACTCGGGCGAAACTGGCCGTGTAGGACACGAGATGATTCTCGATTTGACCAACTTCAAGCGCGACTACGGCGTAGATTGCGGTGATGTAGCACACCGTCTTATGGACTACGGCTTCCACGCACCTACCCTCTCGTTCCCTGTTCACGAAACGCTGATGGTTGAGCCTACCGAGTCGGAGCCAAAGGAGGAGATGGACCGCTTTATCGAGGCTTTGGTGCAGATTAAGCGTGAGGCGGAGGCTATCGGTGGCGAGGCGGACAATGTTGTCGCCAACGCACCACATATCGCCGAGGAGATTGCAGGCGAGTGGTCGCACCCATACTCTCGCAAGGAGGCAGCCTTCCCGTTGGAGTGGGTAGCACGCTCGAAGTTCTTCCCGTATGTCTCAAAAATCGACAACGGCTACGGCGACAGAAATCTCGTTTGCGTAAATAACGAATAAATTTATATCTTTGCAGGGAAAATAAAGATGGTATGAATGCTTATATAGACTTTCAAAACAGGTTTAAGTTGTTGGCAACAAAACATCCTAAACTCATAACCAACACTCTATCAAACATCTTCACTATGCGCCTTATTGGTAATAAGACACATGGAGATTTGGCAGAGATTGGCATTGCTGAGTTTATCAATCAATTTATGTATGATTGGCGGAGCGAGCATGTTGGCAAGGATTTATTCAGAGCAAAAGAGCATGAAGAAGACATTGTCTTGATAAATGAGTTGTCAAATAAGCGAATCCCTGTGTCATTAAAAGCTTATGGTGATGGACCACTTCAATTATCAACAGATAAAGATTCAATACTATATCCAACACTAATAGCTGTAAAAAAAGATATAATACAAGGTGAAGATTTAAAGAAGGTATTGAAGAGCAAAGCTTTTTCCGTTATTGATAACATAAATGTTATGCCTCTAATTTATAGAGAAGATAAAATGGAGTGTAACATAATGGTGTTTGATTTTGATTCGTTGAGAAATAAAACAGATAAAATTGTGTTTATCCCAGCTCAACATAGATATAATGAAGATACACAACAAGTAACAAAAGCAAAAGGGAGAAAGCATCCGATTTTCATGTTCTTAGACAAGGAAGGCAAGTATATTTGCGAAGTTCGATATGGTAATGCCGCTGCCAATGCACTGCAACGAGGATTGTGGACGCATACAAAAAATGCGGAAAACTATTTTAATAGTTTAACAAATGGTTGGATTCCATATGAACACAATGAAACTCTTGTCAAACTTTTTAGATTGGCACTAAATAGCACAAAACTTGGGCATATAGATGCAAATAAAGTTCTTCAAGCAGATATAGATAACATTAGATCAGTGTGGTAATGCAAACCGATTTATTTGGACATAGAGATATCTCACCTCTGCAAACAGAGGGTATCAAATATACAGGGTCTAAGTTAAAAATTATACCTTATATATTAAACACTATTGCCGACCTAAACTGCAATAGCGTTCTTGATGCCTTTTCTGGTACCACTCGTGTGTCGCAAGCTTTTGCACAACAAGGTTTCACGACGACATCTAACGATGTTAGCATATGGTCAGAAGTCTTTGCGACGTGTTATTTATTGGCTGATAAAGAAGATTCTTTTTATCAGAAACATATAGACTATCTTAATGGACTTGAAGGTAAGAGAGGCTGGTTTACAGAGCATTATGGCGGAGAGGAGAATGGAACAAAAAGACCCTTTCAGGTACACAATACCATGAAACTTGATGCCATAAGAGATGAAATTGACAATCTTAATCTGGAATGGCAGGACAAATGCGTGTTGCTCACAAGCCTAATTAACGCCCTAGACTCGGTCGATAACACACTCGGACATTATGCTGCATACCTATCAAAATGGTCACCTCGTTCATATAATACGATGGTATTAAAATTACCAAAACGAGTAAAAAATAGAAAAGAGTGTTTGGTTACTCGACAAGATGTTTTTGATGCAGTAAGCACATACCACGATTTAGTATATCTTGACCCTCCTTATGGCTCTAACAATGAGAAAATGCCACCAAGTAGAGTTAGATATTCGGCATATTATCATATATGGAAAACGGTAATTTTAAACGATAAGCCGGAACTGTTTGGCAAAGCAAACCGAAGGGTTGATTCCAAAGATACTGTTGCAGCCTCTATTTTCGAGGAGTTTAGAAAAGACCAAGATGGTAATTTTATTGCAATGAAGGCAATAGACAAACTTATCGCTTCGACGAACGCGAGATATGTTCTCTTGTCTTATAGTTCGGGAGGTAGAGCCACCAAAAACGAACTATTTAAAATTATAAATTCTCACGGAACTCTTCTAAAAACCATAGAAATTGACTACAAAAGAAATGTGATGGCCAATATGAAATGGACAAATGAATGGACAAACAGTGATGATAAGTATAAGGAATATCTTTTTTTGATGGAGAAGAAAAGAACAATATAACAATATAAGTCATAGGACTTAATGGAGCGAAGAACAACAAGACATATAACAATAACATAAATTATAGGTAAATTATGAAGGTAGAAAACACAAAATTTGTTGCGGTGAACTATACTCTCACCGTTGATGGACAGGTTGCAGATAAGAATCCGGAGGGACAGCCTCTCGAATTTGTATGCGGTGCAGGTATGTTGCTCCCTAAGTTCGAGGGCGCACTTATTGGCAAGGAGCCTGGCGATAAGGTTTCATTCACTTTGGAGCCAAAGGACGGCTACGGAGAGTTGATCGCAGAGGCTATCGTAGAGTTGCCAAAGACAATTTTTATGATTGACGGCAAGGTTGTCGAGGAGATGCTCTTCGTAGGTAACGTAGTGCCTATGAGCGATGCCGAGGGACACCGTATGAATGGCATTATCAAGGAGGTGAAGGACGAAACTATTATGATGGACTTCAACCACCCAATGGCTGGCAAGACCTTGAACTTCGACGTAGAGGTTGTAGAGGTACGCGACGTAACTCCTGAGGATTTGGCTCCGAAGGGCGGTTGCTCGTGCGGTTGCGACCACGACCACTGTGGCGATGGCTGCGAGGGTTGCGGCGAGGATCACGAGTGCGGAGAAGGACACGAGTGCCACTGCCACTAATTAAAAGCTATATGAAGAAGTAGCAAATAGTGAAGGCTTAAAGCTTGGGGAGGTTGTCGATAATGCGATGACCTCCCTTGCTTTTAATTAGTGTAAGTGTGTTACCCACCCCCTAAATCCCCCTCCTATGAGGGGGACTTTTGTTGCGTTTGCACAAAAGTCAAGTGTGTTACCCACCCCCACACCCCCTCCTGTGAGGGGGCTTACGTCGCTACGCTCCATTAAACAAATCGTCATTCCGATAATATCTGCGACCTCAAAAGAACAGGGCGTGTTCCGAAAGAAACACGCCCGTTTTTGTGGCTACTACCTCTTGCTTTTAGATGTCGAAATCGGAGTTTTCGTCCGCAGGCTCGTCATCAGAGTTGTCATCTGCCAACTCGTCCGCACCCTTCAAATCGTCATCATAATAATCCTTATCCTCCTCCTCGTGCGAAGCGTCGTCAATCTTCACATCAATCTTCACGAGGTAGCTAATATCCTCTGTCTCGAAAGGAACTGCAAAGAAGAACTCTCCATTTGGCTTTGGAATACGCATCATATAGTCAGCGAAACCTGCCGGATAAGCCGCCTTAACCTCCTCCTGCAACTCAGGAGTCATATTGTTAAGACTCACTACCAATCTTTTTTTTGCGCTTGGTGCCATATATCTCTGTTTTTTTACTTTTGTTATGTTTACCTGTAACGTAGAGCCAAAAGTAGTATGGCAAACCACCCCTTTTGCTCTCATTTACGGCACAAATATATGGTAAGGAAACGAGTGCAACAAATTTTATTTGCCTTTTTTTTCAACAATTCAAAATTTCACTGTATCTTTATGCGGTGATATATAAATAAAGGTATGGTTTTATCGATTTACGACGAAATAGTTAGCCTGCGAAAGGCCCTGCATCACCATAATCGCAAGTATTATGTGGAGAATGCACCCGAGATCTCCGATTTCGAGTTCGACCAGATGATGCACCGCCTTATCGAGTTGGAGGAGGCCCACCCTGAGTATGCCGACGAAAACTCGCCAACAATGCGCGTCGGTAGCGATAAAACCTCCGAGTTCCAGAATGTAAAGCACCGCTACCCTATGCTCTCACTCTCGAACACCTACTCTATCGAGAGTCTCAACGAGTTTATCGAGCGTATCGAGAAGGAGGAGGGCGAAACAGAGTTCGTATGCGAATTGAAGTTCGACGGAACAGCCATATCGCTGACCTACGAAGAGGGGCGCTTGGTGCGTGCCGTAACTCGTGGCGATGGCGAGAGTGGCGACGATGTAACGGCAAATGTGCGCACCATAGGCTCGATACCTTTGACGCTCACCGCCGACTACCCTGCCGAATTTGAGATTCGTGGAGAGATATTTATGCCTTATGCTTCGTTCGAGCGACTGAATGTTGAGCGCGAAGCAGCAGGCGAGCAACTATTTGCCAACCCTCGCAATGCTGCGGCGGGAACACTCAAACAGCAGCAGTCTGCTATTGTAGCGAAGCGCGGTTTGGATTGTACACTATACCAAATTGCATCGCGCGAATTGCCTTTCTCAACCCATTGGGAGGCATTGGAGGCGGCACGTCGTTGGGGTTTTAAGGTGTCGGAGCACGCCCGGATATGCCATTCGGCAGAGGAAGTTCGCGCCTACATTGAGCACTGGGATACCGCTCGCAAGGAGTTACCTTTTCCGACCGATGGTGTAGTGATAAAGGTGAACGACTTTGCGAAGCGTCGTCGTCTCGGCTTTACGAGCAAGTCGCCACGTTGGGCTGTGGCGTATAAGTTCAAGGCGGAACAAGCGCTCACTCGACTCGTAAGCGTAGATTTTCAGGTGGGCAGAACGGGTGCTATAACCCCCGTAGCAAATCTCGACCCCGTATTGTTGGCGGGTACGGTCGTAAAGCGAGCAACTCTCCACAATGCCGAGCAGATCGAGGCTTTGGATATCCGCTTGGGCGATATGGTCTATGTTGAGAAGGGCGGCGAGATTATCCCGAAAATTACCGAGGTGGAGTTATCTGAGCGCAGTGCCGACAGCAAACCTTTCAAATATATCACCGAATGTCCTGAGTGCGGAACTCCGTTGGTGCGCTACGAAGGCGAGGCGAAACACTATTGCCCTAATCAGGGAGGTTGCCGACCTCAAATTCTCGGACGTATCGTTCACTTCATACGTCGCAAGGCACTCGACATTGACGGCTTGGGCAACGAGACCGTAGAGTTATTGCACGAAAGCGGACTGCTAAACAACATTGCCGACATCTACGATTTGAAGGCTGTGGATTTGGCGGTGCTGCCACGTTTGGGTGAGAAGTCGGCAGATAACATAATTCGTAGTATCAACACCTCGAAGAGTGTACCGTTTGCACGTGTTTTATTTGGCTTGGGTATCCGCTTTGTTGGCGAGACAACAGCCAAGTATCTCGCTGCGCATTTCAAGAGCTTGGACGCTGTAATGAACGCGTCGAAGGAGCAATTGCTCGAAGCCGAGGAGGTGGGCGACAAAATTGCCGACGCCATTATCGAGTACTTTGCCGATGAGCAGAATCGTGTCATTGTGGAGCGCTTACGCATCGCGGGATTGCAATTCGAAGAGGAGGCAAAGGTATTGCACTCGAACTGCTTGGAGGGTAAAAACATCGTCATTTCGGGAAAATTTCTCGACCACACCCGCGACGAATTGAAGGAGTTGATAGAGTTGCACGGAGGCAAAAACCAGTCGGGTGTATCTGCCAACACCGACTTTATAGTAGCGGGCGAGAATATGGGCCCTGCCAAGTTGCAGAAGGCGGAAAAGTTGGGTGTGAAAATTCTTTCGGAGAGCGATTTCATCGCACTCATCGGTGGAGAAAATGGAGCGCCAGAAAATAATACTGCCGAAAACATCGTTTCGGAAGTAGAGAATAAAAAAGAGGATATTGTTGTACAGGGTAGCCTGTTTTAAATAGTGAAAGATATGGAGAGAGCTATTTTCAAAGGTTTAGGTGTTGCATTGGTAACCCCATTTATGCAGAGCGGGGCAGTCGATTTTGCTGCCGTTGCAAAAATTGTCGATAACCTCGTAGAGGGGGGCGTTGATTACATTCTCGTACTCGGCACCACGGGTGAAACCCCTACTCTCACCTCAGACGAGCGCAAGGCGTTGATTCGCTTTGTTCGCGACCGCGTAGCGGGACGAGTTCATTTGATGGTGGGTGTAGGTGGCAACTGCACTCGCGATGTCGTGGCGACACTCCGCACTTGGGATTTATCGGGCTACGATGCCATTTTGAGCGTAAATCCATACTACAACAAACCCAATCAGGAGGGTTTGTATCAACACTTTAAGGCGATAGCCGAGGCGTCGCCACTACCGGTTATGCTCTACAACATTCCGGGTAGAACAGGAGTAAATATGGCCCCCGAAACGATTGCCCGTTTGGCGACCGATTGCAAGAACATCATTGGCGTAAAGGAGGCTTCGGGCAACTTGGTGCAGATGGAGCAGGTGGAGGCTCTCACTCCGAGCGATTTTCTCCTTATTTCGGGCGATGACGGTTTGACCGTAGAGGTTATAAAGCGCGGTGGCGTGGGTGTTATCTCGGTACTGGCAAATGCCTACCCTGCCGAGACCGCCGAGGTTGTAAACCTTGCGCTCAATGGCGATATCGAAGAGGCGGAGCAGAAGTTGAAGGCTCTCGACGCCATCATCTCGGCACTCTTCGAGGAGGGCAACCCTGTGGGCATAAAGACTGCACTCCATTTGAAGGGTGTCTGCACAAACACTATGCGTCTGCCGCTCGTTTCGGGTAGCGAAGCGTTGCAAGAGAAGATGAAAAAATTGATTGCCGAGTACGAAAAGTAGTTGGCGAAGCGTTAATAGGTCGAAATGAAGCACATTATAGTAATACTTACAGCACTGTTCGTGGTTGTGTCGGCATCGGCAAAAACTCCGAACAACGACCTTATTTTTGCCAACATAAGCAATGTCGATTCACCATTCTACTACCCGAATCTGATACTCCGATACAAGGAGGGTAAACAGATGACGGACGAGGAGTATCACCACCTCTATTACGGCTACGCCTTCCAACCGTCGTACAAGCCACTCGAGGTAAATCCTGCGATGAGTCGTGTTCAGGAAATTATGGCGCGTATATCTATTGACACCCCTTCAGTTCACGATATCGACGAGTTGATAGCGGCGGGTATTGCAGCAATGGAGCACGACCCATTTTCGCCCACACTACTCAACATTTTGGTCTATGCCTATGGTGCCTCGGGCGATAAGGTGCGAGAGCAGGCGTATGCCAACCACCTAAAAGGCGTTTTGCGCTGCATTGAGCAGTCGGGTGATGGATTGAAGGAGAAGAGCCCGATGCACATCATAATGTTCTCGCACGGAACAGACTATATAGCCTCGAAAAACATAAAGTTTTTGAAGGGACAGATTATGAGTCGCACCGTCGAATTTGTGCCGTTCGACTTTCCACGCAATAAGGTCAAGGGTTACTATTTCGACTATAGTCGCATCTATTGGAACAAGCCCGACAACTACACCTTCAAGCGCGAGCGCACTTGGCAGTTCAATAACCTCAAACCACGAGAGTACAAGTAGAATTTATGAAGAGATTATCCATAATAGCAGTAGCACTACTCACCATTTTTGCGAGCTGTACGCCCGACTTACCCAAAGCAAATATAAACGATTTGCAGTTGGTTTCGGGTATTCGCGACAGCAAACTCATTTTGGAGGGTAGTGAAGGTTACGAAACAACATTCTCGTTCTGCGCAAAGCACGACTGGTCGATTATCGACTACAAGGGCTTCTCGTGCGACCCATCAAGTGGTAGCAAGTGCGCCGAGGGTGAAAATGTTGTAGTTACGGCAAAACCTCTAAAATCGAACAACACTGCCGATACCATATTTTTGAGTGATTTAAACTTTAAGTTGCTATCCACCCGTTTCGTGGGTGTTTCGGCATATCAGTTACCGCAGGTACGCCTACCGAAAGGCAACAAGGTATATGTCGATGCACTGAACGAGTCGGAGGGGACGATTGAGGTGGTGTCGAGTAGCGAGGATATAACACTCGTTACCGAGGGCGAAATTACGGCAGAATTAGGCGAAAAGAGAGATGGCAACAGATACACAATCTCCATAAAAGCGACCGCCGAGAACAGCTCTGCCACTGACCACAGCATTGGAATCATCGGCTTTGATATTAATGGCGTAAGGCAGGAGAGTATAATCGAGGTTGTGCAGATTTCGGCTATTGTTTTGGACCGTAGCGAAGTTATTCTTCCGAGCAGGGGCGGCGGACAAAACATCTTTACGGTAGAGAGCGATTCCGAGGTGGAGGTTTCACACCTTGGAGTAGAAGCGTTTACCCTCTCTCGCAACGGCAACACCTTTACCGTAACGGCAATACGCGACAACAATGGCGCTGCGATTTCGTCGTTAGGTACAATTGAGATATCATTGAAGAACAACCCCGAGTGCAAGCGCACAATCGAGGTAAAGCAACGCAACGGCAAGGCGCCGCAAACAATCATCGTGCATTTTATCGGCACATCGCTCAAACACTATTTCGACCACAACGTAAAGAAGATTATAGAGGCATTGGACGGCAACATACAGGGCAATTCGCAGGTGATAATCATATCCACCGATGCGTCCAACAAAGCAACCCTCTATGAGGTGCGCTATGACCATAATTTAGGCAAGGCGGTACAGGAGAGGGTCAAGAGTTTGGAGTTGCCGACACCTTACGACTCGGCACTCTTCGAGGCGAATCTCCGCGAGGCATTCAACTTCGCTCCGGCAGAGAAGTACGCCTTGGTAGTCGGCTCACACGGACTTGCGTGGGTACCTAAAATACCTTCACAAAGTTTGGCTCGCCACCTCGCAAAGATGGGCATACAACCGAGCGAATTGTGGATACGCGACAAAAATGCCGAGATGACTCGACACATTGGCGACAACGAATCTACCCGCTACGACATCGACGAAATTGCCGATGCTATCGAGGCGAATAACGTAAAGTTCGACTATATACTCTTCGATGCCTGCTTTATGAGCAACGTCGAGAGCCTTTACGAACTCCGCAACACCGCCAACTACATTATAGGCTCGCCGTGTGAGGTTATGGGCTACGGCTTCCCTTACGCCCGCATTATGAAGTATATGCTTACCGCAAACGGCACGTCGTACGACCTCGACAAAATTTGTAGCGAATATGTCGATTACTACAAAACCGAAGCTACAACCCATTCGGGCTGCGTTGCACTAACCAAGACCGCCGAGTTGGAGGCGTTGGCACAGGCTATGAAGGTGGTAAATGCAGCGGGCATAAAGAGCGATTTCTCGCTCGAAAAGGTACAATACTTCGAGGGGCAGTCGCCACACTCATTCTACGACTTGGGGCATATTGTCGAATTGTCTTGTGCGGACGCTACAGCGGCTACGCAGTTCAAGACGCAGTTGGATAAAACGGTTACTTCGCGCTACCATACCGACCGATTCTATTCGGCATACGGCAGCAACAACGTCTATTATCACGACATAAACTACTATACCGGCATCACCACCTCGGCGATGGTCGAGCACTACGCTTACGATTGGTCGCATACTGATTGGTATAAGGCTACGCATTAAAAAAGTGGAGATTTTTCTCCACTTTTTTATGCTATATGTTCTATCAGAATTTTTATGCCAATCGCTATCAGCACCACACCGCCCGTAATCTCTGCACCCCGCTTGTAGCGTGAGCCAAACATATTGCCAAGTCGCAGGCCAAAGGCGGAGAATAGAGCCGTCGTCGCACCAATAAATGCGACCGCCACCCAAATATCGACTTTGAGCACCGCCAACGAGACTCCGACGGCAAGGGCATCAATGCTTGTTGCCACAGCCAGCAAGAGCATAGTCTTAAAGTTGTAACTTGTGCCCAAATTGACCTCTTCCTCGTTGCCAAAAATGCAGTCGTAGAGCATCTTACCGCCAATTACCGCCAACAGCGCAAAGGCTATCCAATGGTCGAACTGCTCGACCTTGGTGATAAAATTAGCGCCTATAAAGTAGCCTATCAAAGGCATCAATGCCTGAAAACCGCCAAACCATAACGCCACCGAGAGGTAGTGCTTCGGACGTACCGACGGCGTAGCCAAACCCTTTGCTATCGAGACGGCAAAGGCGTCCATCGAAACGCCTACGGCAAGCAGTGTAAGGTCGAAAATTGTCATATCGCTACAAATTATTGCACTACGATACTCTGTACAAGTTCGACGTCGAGCCTCTTATTTATCGAACGAACAAGCGCCTCGCGTTGCATCATCAACTCGCTACGCAAGATGCTCGAAGCAACGTGAACATAGAGCGTACCTCGTACAAAGCGCACCTGACGAGTTGAAGCCGCCACCACCTCACCCGTAACCTCGCGCCAAACGTGTGGCAGAGAGCCCTCGGCAATTTTACGAGCCACATCTGGACTCTTAAATAGGTTGTCGAGCAGTGCCCCTATCGGTTGTGCTTTGGTACGTTTCATCTGCTACTCCTCCCTCTCGACTACGCCATACGACACATTGAACAACTTGTAGCTGCAATCCGCTTTACCTAAAATCGAACCCATACGCTCGCCGTTGCAGTCGGTGATAATAACCTGCCCGAACTCCTCGCCCTTGACCAACTCGATAAGGCGCGATACGCGGTTCTCGTCGAGTTTGTCGAACAAATCGTCGAGCAACAGAATAGGCTTCTCGCCACAAGCCTTTGCAATAATGCGGTACTGGGCGAGTTTCAACGCTATAAGGAAGGACTTTTGTTGCCCTTGCGAGCCATATTTGCGAAGTGGGTAACCACCAATCGAAAAACGCAAATCATCGCGCTGAACACCGCAAGTTGTGTAGCCCATAACCCTGTCGCGCTCACGCGAAGCCTGCAACAACTCTTCGAGCGAGGCGTTGTTCAACTCGGAACGATACTCCAACTCCACCTGCTCGTGGTCGTCGGACAAGGCGCGATAGTATTCGCAAACAAGCGGATAGAGCAGCTCGGTAATCTCCAAGCGTGCCTGATGAATCTTTGCCGCCACGGGAGCCATCTGCGCATCGTATATACGCAACATCTCCTCGTCCGAGCCGATTTTAAGGTAGCTGTTGCGGTTGGCAAGAGCCGTATTATAACGCATAGCGGCATCGAGATAGCTCTTATCCAGCTGCGAGATAAACGAATTTATGTATCGGCGACGCTCTTCCGCAGCATCGCTTATAAGCGACGAGTCGGCGGGCGATACAATAACCACAGGTATCAAGCCGATATGGTCTGCCAAACGCTCGTAGACCTTGTCGTTACGCTTAATCACCTTCGATGCACCGCGCTGATAGGAACACACCACCCTCTCGTGGCGGTCGCCATCGGTTCTATAATCACCCTCCAAGACAAAAAACTTCTCGCCGTGACGCACGCACTGCGCATCACTCATTGCAAGCGACGATTTACACATCGAGAGATAATAGACTGCATCGATAATGTTCGTTTTGCAGGTGCCATTATCCCCGACAAAACAATTAAACCCCTTGTCAAGGAACAACTCCTCCTGTTCAAGGTTTTTGAAATTGAGTAAAGATAGTCGTGAAAGGTACATTTTTGCTCTATTTTTCTACTGCGAAGTTACGAATAATTGGTGGTACGACAAAAATTTTCGTGATTTTTGTGGTTTATTGCATAAAAAAGTGTAATTTTGTCGATTGTAAAGGGTTTTATACCCTAAAAGTAGAGAAAAATAAACTAAAAATAGTATTATGTCTAAGAAGATTCAGAATCAGGAGGAGATTGCTGTTAACGAAGTAGTCAGCAAGACCGAAAAGTGGTTTGAGGAGAATGGCAAGAAGGTTATCATCACCCTTGTTGCTCTTATTATCCTCTTTGCAGGTGGTTACGCCTACAAGTATTTAGTAATGGACAAGAACGAGACTGCTGCCGCAGAACTTATCGTTGCTGCTCAGGAACACCTCAAAGGTGAGAACCCTAACTATGAGTTGGCGCTCAACGGAAATGAGTCGGGTGCAGGTTTCCTCGAGGTTATCGAGCAGTACGGCTCTACCGATGCAGGAAACATCGCAAAGCACTACGCTGGAATCTGCTACCTCCGTCTTGGCGACTTGGGGAACGCTGCGAAGTACCTCGAAGAGTACGACGCTGTTGGCGGCTCGGTTATATGTGGCATCATTAATGCTCAAAACCTCGGTTTGCAGGGTGATGTAGCAGTTGAGAAGAAGGAGTATGAGAAGGCTGCCGACCTCTTTGAGGAGGCTGTCGAGGAGTCGGAGAATAACTACACTGCTCCTTACTACCTCTACAAGCAGGCTCTTGCACTCGTTGCTGCCGGCAAGAACGCAGAGGCTAAGGCTTGCTGCCAGACACTCATCGAGAAGTATCCAAACTCGATGGAGAAGAGTGCGGCCGAGAAGTTGCTCGGTTTGTAGCAGTCGGATACATAGTCTAAAAGTATAAGGGCGGCTGCAAGGCTGCCCTTAATCAAATCGTAACGAAGAATAGATTGGAGCAATGATTAATATATCGGATATAAAAGTTGGCGTGGTAACCTTGGAGGAGTCGAAGTGCGAATTTGAGGCGTTACAGGGGCTTGCCTTGTGCGGTGTGGCACGCGAGAATATCGAGATTAAACATATTCCTTCGACTGCAAAGGCTGCACTTGCCGCCCTATTTTTCGCCGAATATACGGAGGTCGATTGCGTCTACATCGCTATGCCCGAGGGATTGGAAGCCGTACGTGAGCGACTTGCCGAGTTGGAGTTGCAATGCCGTATGCCAATCGGCACCTCGTTGCGAGGTTTTGACGACATAGGCGATATGCTCCGTATGGTGCAACTGCAGAGCGAGATGGTTGCAAAAGCCGATATGGAGCAGCGCAGTGGCGGAAATTTCCGACTGAATTAATCTAATCTATAACGGGATTGTATTGAGGGTCGTACATTTCGTAGCCAACCTCCAATCCATCTTGAATTTTGCTCTCCTTATAGGTTCTGCCGAAACGGTCTGTTGCACGCACCTCTATCACTTTAGCATTTGGATTTTTCAAAGTGTATTTCCACATAGTGTGGCAAGTGTTGTAGTTATTGTTGGCCTCGCTACCTAAACGGCCCAACAAAATACCTATTGCCCACCAATCGCGACTACACTCCAAACCGTCCGCTACTCGGCGAGGATTCTCGTACGAGCCATCGCCCTGCAACGCATCGAAATCAGAGCCCGAGATATTGGTAAAATGGGTCATCTTACCCCCATAATCACCATCCTCATAGACCTCTACATCCCAACCCGGGTCGGACGAGAAGATATTTGCCAAAATCATATCGTCGGCGTATGGGAATTGGTAGTAACCCATTGTACCATATTTATCGGTACCTGACACCGCTGCTCCCGTAATGGCATTACCACGATAGATACGAATTTGTTGGTCGCGCGAGTTCATACCATATACACAACCTTTGTAGTACCAATCGACCATCGAATTTCCGTCAATGTGATGCACTGCATATCCGCAAGGTGTACCATCGCGGTGAATGTTGGCATCGAACATATCGGGGCGGGTCGCAGCGATACAGTGTTCGTATATTTTATGACCCGTCTTGTACCAAACGTGGTCGTAAGGACGCATATAGTGGGTATGTCCCGAAAATATGTGCGCCTCGGCGTACTCGTCCAACAAATTCAGCACCTCTTGACAGTAGGAACCATCGCCAACTTTACCATAGTTTAGCATCGGAATATGCACGCATAGTATCACCATCTTATCCTTTGGTACGAGTGCCAAATCCTGCTTCAACCACTCGAACTGCTCGGCAGAAAAACCTCTGACATAGTTTGCGACGTGTGTATTGTCCTTATGTTGGAGATTGCGCATACCAACGATATGTACATCTCCACGATTGAACGAGAAGTTCACCGGTCCGAAGCACTCCTCGAAACCTCGTTGAATTTTGATATTGTAACCACGATTTCGCTCATCGGCAAATACGGGGTTCAACTCGCTATACGCTATGTGGTCGTGGTTGCCCATAACGGGAAACATCGGCATACCCACCTTATTTGCCGCCAGCTCGTCGCGCATAGGCTCCATTAACGAAGGTACGCTACCCACCAAATCGCCAAGTACCACACCGTAGCAAGGCAAGCCAAGCGATTGAGCATAATCCTTAACCTCGGGCGCAGTTTGGACTCTGAAACGCTCGATAAGCTTCAGAGTTGTGGGCTGAGTATCCGCCAATGCAAAAATCGCAAACTTCTTCTCCTTGCCTCCCGCCAACTTATTGAACGTGAAGTCGTATTGCGCTGTGCCCGAAGGGTATTTTTTAAAGAAGTCGGGCTGACCGAACTCGTTCACCGAAATCTCAACATCTGCCGGCAACGAGCAGTATATGTACCACGTCTCACGAGTTACATCGTTGAGTTCGTAGTAACCACTCTCATCGGTTGTAACAATACGGAAACCATCGCTTATGGCAACGCCCGAAATGGGTGTACCGTCGCTATACCGCACGTGTCCCGATATATTCTGGTAGAAAATTGAAAGTTCGTCCTCTTCGGCTACGAGTGGCTGCAACTCCACCGCTGTATTTGGAGCGTAAACAATACTCTTAAATTCGCGTATCACGCCCTTCGAAAGCGGTTTGCTTGGATTCCATATTGCAGTCATCTTCTTGCCGGACGCCTCGACAAACTCGATCGTGCATTTGCCCGTAGCAACTGCTGCTAACGAGATGTATAAATCGCTCGTTTGTGCAGTCGAAAGCGAAAAATTGTCGGGCAACATATATGTTATAAACGATTGAGTCGCTTCGGTTGGGACGATTGTAGCATTTTTGCAATCTACAGCAAACTCTCCTGCTATTTTCGCTCCCGAGGTTGAAGTTATGACTATCTTTTTGAGAATTGCGTCCCCACTCTTTGCCTTAACCGAAAATCGCAATATGGCAGCAAGGTGCGACAGAGAAGCCTCCTTTCCGCTCTCCATATATCCGCACATCGGAGCACTGCCCGTAGCAAATGTTCCATCAACGTAGTTCTGCTCGGCAGGAAACTCCACTATGGGAGTCTCGGCAGTTGTCGAAGGGGTAAAAGGATAGGTAATATAATATGGATAGTCCAACGATTTGCCCAATACAAACCTTGCATTCGACGCGTCGGCTGCATCAATCACCGCCTCCTCGGACTCTACACCATTTACAACGATTCTGTCGCCTGCGCTCCAATATGCAGGATAGGTATCACCTTGCTTTTCACCAAGCGATGTTCGAGTTTGAGCAAGCGAGATAGAGAGAACGGTTTCTGCTTTCTCTACCGTATTATCCAAAACTTTATCTGTTTGGCAACCTACAAGAAGTGCTGCAAGAAGCGCCAGAATGGATGCAATGTTTTTCATTTTATGAGATTTATCTCTGCAAATATAGTCATTTTTCGGTAAACACGAACAATTTGTGCTACACAATATCGAACGGAAGTATGTAATTCAGATATCTAATACATAAGTTGTACTTATGGCAATATCAGAAATATCGATTTGACGAATACATTTTTTGTACTATCTTTGCACTAGGAACAGAAAAATAACCTTAAAAATAGTACTATTATGTTAAGCGAGAAATTACACGCAGCAATCAACGATCAGATCAATGCCGAATTGTGGTCGGCATATCTCTACCTGTCGATGTCGATGGACGCCGAGTCGAAGGGTTACAAGGGTGTGGCAAACTGGTTTTATGTTCAGTGGCTCGAAGAGCAGGATCACGCTCATATCTTGATGAACTATCTCAATTCGCGCGATGCAAAGGTGTTGTTGAAACCTATCGCCGAGGTACGCACAGAGTGGGAGTCGGTACAGGAGATGTTCCGCGAGACATTGCGCCACGAGAAAGTTGTAACGAGTCTTATCAACAACCTCGCCGCTATCGCTCACGAGGACCGCGACTTCGCATCGTCGAATATGCTCGTTTGGTTTATCGACGAGCAAATCGAAGAGGAGGAGAACGCTCGCGATATGATTTTTGCATCGGAGGCTGTCGAGAACGACAAGTACGGAATGTATCAACTCGACAAGGAGTTGGCGACACGTGTCTATACTCAGGCTTCGCCACTCGCATCATCTGCCGAGTAGCGAATGTGCGCAATAGCGACCGAGCAGAAGCACTTTGGAAATAGTCCCGAGGTGCTTCTGTTTTCTTATTGTGCTGAATGAAAGGCTGCATTTAGGTCTTGGCTCTAAAAAATCTCACCCTTTGCACGACAATCTCATTTATTTTTACTACATTTGTAGCAAATTGTGTGTTTATATCTTCGCTATAAGCTAACACGTACAAAACAAGAACTTAAAAATTTGAGGATATGGCTATAATAAAATCAATCTATTGGGAGCCCGAAGACCGAGAAGAGATTGTCTACAAACACCCTTCGCGCGAGATAACTCTGGGCAGTGTCTTGACCGTGAACGAGAGCCAAGAGGCACTCTTCTTCAAGAATGGCGCACTCTGCGACAGCTTTGGTCCGGGACGCCACGTTCTTTCGACTTCAAATCTGCCTGTACTTAGCAAGTTCGTAAATCTTGCCAGCGGTGGCGAGACCACATTTGCTGCCGAGGTTTGGTTCGTAAGCAAACTCAACAAGCGCGATATGTTCTGGGGCACAGGTGGCTTGCGCATTGTCGATCCATACTTCGAAATTCCTATCAAAATATCGTCACGAGGACAATATGGTATCCGCATTGTCGATAGCGCATTGTTCGTGAAGAAGTTTGTTGGCACATTCGACAACGCCTCTGCCGAGTTGATCGACAACCAGCTGCGCATCGACGTAGTTGAGGCCGTGAAGGTCAGCATCAGCAAGTATATGAAGGAGAACAATGTCAATATCAATGAACTTGGTGTAAGTTATCGCGAACTCTCCAAGACCATAATGGCGTTGCTCCGCATAACCTTCGAGGAGTATGGCGTGGAGTTGCTCAACTTCAACATCGAGAGCATCGACTTCGACGAGAGAGATAAGGGTTATCAGGCAGTAATGGAGGGTATTGCCGAGAAGGCTCGATTGAACAAACTTGGTGTAAGTTACGTACAGGACAAGCAGTTGGATATAGCACAAACCGCAGCCGGAAACGAAGGCGCAGGAACCTTTATGGGTGCCGGTATGGGTCTTGGTATGGGCGTCGGTATGGGTGCCGGTATGGGACACACGATGGGTCAGGCGATTGGTGGCGCAATGCAATCTACACCTCAACCTCCACAGTTGTCGTTCTATGTTGCACAGAACGGACAGACAACCGGTCCTTTTGCGATGGATGCAATTCAAAATATGGTTATGCAGGGCACAATCGTACGCGACACCTACGTATATAAGGTTGGCGGTTCAGCCTGGACGTTGGCAGCAAACACACCTGAGTTGGCGCACTACTTCCCTATGATGCCGCCACCTCCACCGGTAAGATAGTATATTAACCATAAGATAGAGAGCTATGAAAAAGTCATTATTTCCAATTATCGTAGTATTGGCTGTTGCTTGTACTGTTGGTATATTTTATCTCATATTCGAGCAACATAACCATCTGTTCTACATCAGCACAATCGCCACTTGCGTTGCCGAGGTGCTTCTATTGATGAACGTTCCGATTTGGTCGGGCAAGAAGTTACTCACAATAACCAATGCCACCGTTTCGATATTCACGAATATCTACGCTATCGCTGTTTGTGCTTGGACATTGGCATTCGCACTCGGTATTCACGACGCCGAAAAGGAGAATTTCAAGATATATTATATAGGACTTCTCATTCTTACGTTGCTATTCATTGTATTCTGCGGAGTCTCGGCAATTGGTGCTCACACCGCCGAGGAGGAGTCGAAGGAGCAGGAGGCGCTCATCGAGAATAGACGCAACGTGGTGGAGTTTGCCAAAATTTTAGAGATTGACATTCAGACCGCTTTGGAGAAGGAGGACTCGGAGTGGAAAGAGGGATTTCTTCGTCTGGTAAAGATGCTGGTCGAGAAGTTGAGTTCATTCCCTCACGAGAAGTTGCACAACAACCCATCTCTCGTACAGAAGGTAGAGGGCGAATTGACCGAAATCGCCACTATGTGTGAGCAGCTCGCATCTGCCGAGGATCACGAGGCTATGCAGGGCGATATTCTGAGCAAGTTGAACAAACTCAGCAAATACGTAACAACAATTAAAACGATGTTATAACAATGGAACAGGATTTGAAATGTACAAATTGTGGCGGCGATAAGTTCAAGTTTATTGCCAATGGCACATACAAGTGTGCATATTGCGGACAGATTCACAATATGCCAAATATGAACCCACAGGCCGCTGCGCCACAGTCTTCTAATATCAACTATGCAGACCGCAAGAATCGTGTTACGGCTGCAATTCTCGCACTTTTGCTGGGTGCGTTGGGTGCTCACAAATTCTATTTGAGGCAAGCGGGAATGGGTGTTTTATTCCTCCTCTTCTTCTGGACATATATTCCGGGTATTATCGGATTTATCGAGGGTATTATCCTCCTCACTATGAGCGACGAGGCCTTCGACCAGAAATACAACGCTTAACACATATCTATTATATAGGTATAAAAGAGTAACCGCCCCGGAATAGGGCGGTTACTCTTTTGTCTTTGCTATCGGCTTTAATTTACAAATACCGTCTTGAAGTATTGCTCGAAGAGGTGTTTTGCACGGTCGAGTTGTTCGGGTGTATTCTCCTTCACACCCTTCAACTTATACTCCTGACCCATTGCCTCATACTTATGAACGCCAAGGGTGTGATAGGGCAAAATCTCCACTCGCTGCACCATCTCGAACTTGCCAAGATGTTCGCCCAACGCGCGGATATCCTCCTCGCCGTCGCTATATCCCGGCACCAACACATAGCGCAACCAAAACGGCTTGCCATTGCGCTCCAACCACTCTGCCGTGCGCAAAGTCTGCTCGTTGCTGCGCTCGGTGAGCAATAGGTGCTGCGTAGGGTTGTGCTGCTTAACATCGAGCAGCACCAAATCGACAATCGAAAATAGCTCCTCAACCCACTCGTTCCAAACAGAGCCGTTCGTGTCGATGCAGATATGAATACCCTGCTCCTTCAATCGCTTGCAAAGCGGAATCAACGCCTTTGCTTGCACGGTAGGTTCGCCACCGCTGAAAGTGATACCGCCACGCTTACCGAAGAAGGGTTTTTGGCTCACCGCCATATCTACAATATGGTCGGCATCGGTAGGTTTCGACTCGCCACAGAGGTCTATTGTGTCGGGGTTGGCACAATATAAGCAACGGAAGTTGCAACCCTGCAAAAAAACCACAAGGCGCAAACCCGGACCATCGAACGTGCCAAGCGACTCGTATGAGTGAACATTTAGTTTCATAGTTTTCCTTTTTACTGGGGGTTCTAGGGACTCTGGGGGTACTAGGGGTTCGAGGGAGATTTTCCCCAGCGCCCATAGTACCCCCAGTACCCCTATTATCCCTATTTTATAAAGACTACATTCTCTCGTGGAACGAACGCGAGATAACCTCCAACTGGTGCTCACGGCTCAACTTGGTGAAGTTCACAGCATAGCCCGAAACACGGATTGTAAGCTGTGGATACTTCTCCGGATGCTCCATTGCGTCCATCAACATCTCGCGATTGAGAACATTCACATTGAGGTGGTGCGCACCCTTCGTAAAGTAACCGTCCATCATTGTTACGAGGTTCTCGACACGAGTCTCATCATCAACACCGAGCGACTTCGGAACAATAGAGAATGTATTCGAGATACCATCCTGCGAGTCGCGATAGCGCAACTTTGCTACCGACGACAACGACGCCACAGCACCGCACTTATCGCGTCCGTGCATTGGGTTTGCTCCCGGAGCAAAGGCTACGCCCTTCTCACGACCATCAGGAGTTGCACCTGTCTTTTTGCCATACATAACGTTCGAGGTGATAGTCAAGAGCGACAACGTAGGCTTCGCGCCCTTGTAGATTGGGTGCTTCTTCAACTCCTCATTGAAGAAGTATACCAAATCGACACCAAGGTGATCAACGCGGTCGTCGTTATTACCAAACATTGGGAAGTCCTTCTCAATCTCGAACGACTCGGTGAGGCCCATCTCGTTACGCTTAACTGTTACCTTACCATATTTGATAGCCGAGAGCGAGTCCAACACGATCGACAAACCAGCAACACCATACGCAAGGTTGATGCGAGGATTGGTGTCGATGAGTGCCATCTGCGCCTTCTCGTAGTAGTACTTGTCGTGCATATAGTGGATAATGTTCATCGCATCGTTGTAAACACGAGCCACCTCCGACAATACCTTCTTATAGTTGGAGAGCACCTCCTCGTAGTTGAGCAAGTCGCCCATCAATGTAGGGATACCCTTAACAATCTGTGTACCTGTATTCTCGCATCGTCCGCCGTTGATTGCAAGCAACAACGCCTTGGCGAGGTTACAACGCGCACCAAAGAACTGAATCTGCTTACCGATAGCCTGATACGATACGCAGCAAGCAATACCGTAGTCATCGCAGAAGCGTACCTCACGCATCAAATCGTCATTCTCATACTGGATAGACGAAGTGTCGATCGAAACCTTTGCGCAGAACTCCTTGAAGCCCTCTGGCAACTCCGGACTCCAAAGCACAGTCATATTTGGCTCTGGCGAAGGGCCGAGGTTGTAGAGTGTCTGCAAGAAACGGAACGAGGTCTTGGTAACCTTTGTACGACCGTCGTTAAAACGGCCACCAATAGCCTCGGTAATCCAAGTTGGGTCGCCCGCAAATATATCGTTGTACGACTGCATACGAAGGTGGCGAACCATACGCAACTTTATTACAAACTGGTCGATCAACTCCTGTGCAAACTCCTCGGTGATGTTGTTGTGGTCGAGGTCGTACTGAATGTAGATATCGAGGAACGACGAAACGTTACCGAGCGACATCGCTGCACCGTCCTGCTCCTTAACCGCTGCAAGGTATGCCATATACACCCACTGTACAGCCTCCTGCGCCGATGTTGCTGGGCGGCTCAAATCCAAACCATAGTACTCGCCCAAAACAATCATATCCTTCAACGCCTTAATCTGGTCGGCAACCTCCTCGCGAAGACGGATTGTAGCGTCCGACATTGGCGAAGTGAGGCTTCTCAAATCGGCCTGCTTCGCCTCGATAAGGCGATTGATACCATACAATGCCAAACGACGGTAGTCGCCAATGATACGACCACGTGCATAGTTGTCGGGCAGACCCGTTAGGAAGCCCAACGAGCGGAAAGTACGAATCTCCTCGGGATATACGTCGAAAACACCCTCGTTGTGAGTCTTGCGATAGTGGGTAAAGATCTCCTTCACCTTCTCATCAACATCCACGCCCTGCTCCTTGCAAGCACGCGATACGACGTTGATACCACCGAAAGGCTTAATTGCACGCTTCAACAACTCGTCGGTCTGCAAACCTACGATAAGTTCGTTTTCGCGGTCGATATAGCCGGCTTTATGCGATGTGATTGTCGATACGGTCTTATTGTCGAGCGAGAGTACGCCACCATTGGCACGCTCCTCTTCGAGTGCTGCAAGGCACTTATTCCAAACTTTCTTTGTGCGCTCCGATGGTCCTACCAAGAACGAAGCATCGCCATAATATGGCGTAATGTTGGTCTGTACAAAGTTGGCGACATCGATTGTTGTCTGCCACAGACCCTCCTTAAACTGCTTGTGTATATCCATAACTTAACCTATAATTTGTTTTCCACTTAATTCGTGCGCAAAGATACAAAAAAAGTCGCATACTTTTAATTAAAATAATTAAAAAATTGCGACTTAATTGACAACCCGACAGGGCAAAAAAAGTTCTGATGGTTTTATCTTGTGCAGAGTGAGAGAATTAGCACTATCGCAACGTCTTTATCCACTCCTTGGTTTCGCTGCTCACCACATCGTTTCGATCGCGCCACTCGCGACGACGCAAATAATCTTGCTTGCGCTGCTCGAGGAGCGCATTTATAGGGAATGTCGGTTTGCGCAAAGCCCGCTTTGCCTCACGTCGCGATGGTCGTACCACGCGGGTAAAGATACTATCCTGTGCAGGGCGGCGCGATGCCTCCCACTTGAAATCCGGCAACCTTGTAGGTTGCGTTTCAGGAATTTTATCCATAGGATAGAAGGTATAGACAGGATTTCCTCGATAGGTGATACCCACAACCTCCTGATTCTCTATATATGAGGTCATATCGCCCGCCTCAATATACGCCATCAGGGTAATTTCAGGCGAATTATCCTCCTGCATATAGTAGATGGTCTGCACGTTACCATTCACATCGTTACGATATATCTTGTTATCGCGAAATAGAGCAGTCATCTCCTTACCTGCAACCTGGTTGTAGTGCGCCGTATCAATCTCGGCTGCCATCAGTGGTTTGCCATCGAAAACGGCCTTAACAAGATGATTGTTGCTGGTATAGATGTGCATCTTCTCCGCGGTAATCTGATTGCTTCCACTCCACATCACAGGCGACTTATAGAGATTAATTATCGAGTCGATACTTGTGGTGGTAAGCGAATCGCACACCGACTGCACATCGCTGCGGAACAACTTCACTCGTCCGATAGCAAATATCTCACGATAGAGCGAGTCGAGATTCAACGAATCCGACTTTGCTACCACCTCAGGCGCCGCAACCTCCTTCGGATAGAGAATTGCCAATATCGAGTCGAGATCCTTATTCACTAACACTTCGAGTGGTCCAAACTCTGCCAAAAGTGTCGAATCGACCTTTGCCAACGTTGCAGAATCTGCCATATGGATAAAGATACCTCGCTTCGCCATTCGTGCCAACTTACGACGCAAACGCATATCGGAGCGCTCCTGCTCCTTCGCCAAATAGATCGAGTCGCGAATAGCCCATTTTCGATACTGCTCGGCACGTTTTGCCTGACGTGCACGACCTATGCGGTCGAGTTTAGCATCGAGCGAGTCCTGCTCTATACGCTCCAACTCCGCCTTCTCCTTATCGGCTATCGCCTTGAAATAGGCCCTAACCTGCTTAACGGTCATTGTATCGAACTTCGCAAGTGTATCCACCTTGACACTATCCGCCTTCAAAGTATCCGCCTTCAAAGTGTCGATTTTTACACTATCGACCTTAACGCTATCAACCCTACTTGCAACCTTTGCCGTATCGACTTTTATGCTATCGACCTTGATGCTATCTCGCTTCACACTATCGACCTTCACCGAGTCGGGCGCAAGTTTTGCCACGCGTTTAAGACTATCCTTCACACGTCTGGCCTCCGCCTTCTCGATGCGTCTGCGCTCGGCATCGCGCACCTTCGCCTCACCAAGCAATTTTGTAAACAGAGCCTTTCGCTCTGCAAGAACAACTTTGCGCTTCGCCTCCTGCTCACGCTTCTGCGCCTTCATAGTGGCCTTGATAGCCCTATTGGTCTCCTTAGCCTCCTCTTTAAGGAGTTTCGCACGCAGCCTCTTTCCTCGCGCCGTAGTATCGCTTGCCAACGAATCGATTAATGCTCGGCGTAGCTCCGCCTTCGACGATTTGGCAGTTTGCGTAGCTTCGGTAGTCGCTGCTACACCAGTGTCAGTCGCAGCCTGTTGCCCCGCCACGCTGTCGCGTTGCACACCAGCATCACCTTGCTGCGCTTGCGGCTTTTCCATCTTCGCCTGCTCTTGTCCACGTTGCGCCTCTTCGCGAAGAGCATTTACACCCTCTGCCTCGCCAACTTCTTCTCTCTTTTCTGCCTTTTTATCACTCTTCTTATCCGCCTTTCCGCCCTTTCCCTTCGCAGTCTTCTCCGCAGCCATCTTCTTTGCAGCCTGTTCCAACGAATCTTTGCGAGCCTTCTCCACCTGCTCACGAATAGGATAGCGGGTATAGAGATACATCGAGTCGGAGCGAATAAACACCGAATCACTCTGAGACGTATCGTAACTTATAAGCGACGGATTCTTCGTAACAAAAACATTTCCCGGCTCCTTCCAATACTCTCCCCAATCGCTGAAAATCATCATCTTCTGCGAACGGTCGTCAATCTGCACGTTGCGACGCAACAGCACATACTCCTTCTCGCGATAGTAGTCGAGTGAATCGCACAACAGCTCTTGATCTTTGGTGAGGATATATCCATTTTTGGTAAGCTTGTAAAGCTGTGTCTCTTTATCGAACGAGCCACGGTCGGCATAGAGATAATCATCCTCGCCCTCGGCCGTCTTGTTCCAGATGTTTGTACGGGTGAAAAACTGCGCGAAGTTGGTCTCCGTATTGTATACAACCGAATCGCCCGTCATATCGTAATCTTCGTTACGCATCTGCACCCTATCGACACAAACCACCTCGTCCTTCTCCGTATAGAGATAGCCCCTATCCGATTCGAGCATATTTTCGCCACTAATCAGCACGCCGCCACCCGTATAGTGTCCTACATTGCGCTTGGTATTGAAAGAGAAGTTGTAGGTGTAAAGCGTGGCATCACCATCAACAACTTTGATGATTTTGGAGTATACCTTTGCAGTATTTGTCTCGCCATTATACTCTGCCCTATCGCCGTATATATAGGTTGTACCGCGATTTATAAGTACCTTGCCAAAACACTCGATATGTCGCTCGCTGTAACGCACCGCACTATCCGCCGTAATAACCGTTCCGTTGTGGTAGGCTGCAAAATTACCCACAACGACCATTATCTTGCGACCATTGTGCTCCATTTGCCAGCCCTCGTCGGACTTCATATAGACATAATCCTGCTTATTGCCCTGATTAGGATTTTGCTGTTCGGCAGGCATCGGCGCCTCGGTTACAGGCTCAAAAACGGAGATAGAGACACCATTGCCACTCGCAAACACAAGGCTCACGAATGTCAGAAGTACAATCGATATGGTGGCAAATCTTCTCTTCACGTCTATTTACTGTACTTAACCCAATTCTTATTTCCGAACTCGGCAGTGCGGAATTCAGGCGCTATGTAGATATACATCGAGGCTATTTTCTTGTTTAGCCACTCCTTAAACTCCTTCTCCTGCTTTTGCGACAGCGCCATCTGCTCCAATCGCAGATAGTCCTCTTCGAGCGATGCGTTGTGAGCAGGAATAATCTTCAAAAGCTTCACAACCTTCACCAACTCATTACCCATCATATCGGTAGAACGGAATGGCGCCGACACTTCACCCTCGCGCAGACGACGTATGGCGTTGTAGTCGTCGATACTCTTACCTCCCATAGCACCAAAGTCCTCCTTCAAGAACTTTGTTGCGGTGAGTTTGGCATCGTATGCCGAGTAACGCTCCAAGAGGTCGTGGTTGGTAACCACACCACCATTCTGCTTCGAGTGTTTATCGTCAGAGTGCTTGCGCGCCGCCTCCTCGAAGGTCAAGGAGTCCTTCTTAATGAGATTTACGAGGCTATCCAAGTCGCGCATCGGCGCTACAACCTCGTCTATAGTGTAGGTAGGACGCAACAAGATATGGCGACAATGGTAGAGTTGTCCCTTCTTGTCGATAAGTTGTATGAGGTGGAAACCGAACTCCGACTCTACGACCTCGGAAACCTGCCCCGGTTTCAGCTCCGCCAACGCATCGGCAAAGGACTTCACAAAGCCCGCCAATGGTGCAGGCTCCAACTCGCCACCCTGTATCGCCGAGCCATCGACCGAATACATTCGCGCCAAGGTTGCAAAACGAGTCTTTCCCGTAACGATACGCTCACGCATCTCGATTAATCGCTCACGAGTACGCAACTTAGCCTCCTTCATATTTTTGGGGAACATCGTAATCTGAGCATACTGATACTGCTCGGCAATAATTGGAAGGCTATCCTTATGCTTCGAGTTGTAGAAGCGCTCAACCTCTCCCGGAACAATTTTCGTCTTGCCAACAACGGTCTGCTGCATCATCTGAGCATAGGTTTGCTCCTCCAATTGGCGACGGAAGAGGTCGCGGATATGGAATATAGCCATATGCGTCTTCTTCTCCAATGCGGTAATCGAGCCCTCGCGGTCAATCATAGATTGCACCTGCTGCTCCACGCGCTGTGCCACCTCGCTATTGTTTATCTCTATCGAGTCGAGCAACGCCTGATTATAGAGCAACTTCTGCAACATCAGATTCTCGAGTGCTTCGTCCTGCGCAGGGCGGTCGGAGGTGTAACCCTCGGCACGACGCTGTTCTGTAATCATCTTGGCTGCCTGCTGCACATCCGAATAACTCACTGAGGAGTTACCCACCACCGCAACAATTTTGTCGAGCATAACAAATCTCTTCTGCGCCACAAGTGTAACACTTGCAACAACAACGCAGATGAGTATAGCGATCAATTTTTTCATATCTTTTTTTTCAACTTTTCCCTTTAACATCTGCCCTGCATAGGGGACCATTCAAAAGCAGCTTTCGCAGCATCACACACGCACTCGACAGCCAATAGCACAACCTCCATTTTGCTTTTCGTACGCATACAACTTGCAAAGGTAACAATTTTTCGGGAATAAAACGAGAGAATTACAATTTTATTGTAACAATAGAGGTGTTAGAGGAAATTGAGAGTTGAGAGTTGAGAGTTGAGAATTAAAAAATAAAAATTAAGAGTTGAGAATCGCAACTCCCAACTCCTAACTACTCTCTGCCCACTACTCACTATTTGTAGTCTTTCGGTGTGGCTGTGCCGTAGGTGTAATGCACGCCGTCGCTATTTGGGTGCATCTTATTCCAAACCTGCGCAAGGAACGGATTACGCTTTGCCTCCTCGTCATAACGCCACGGTGCAGGCATACACTCCTCGCACCAATGGCCACCAAGCAGAATCAACGCCGGTGATGCCGAGAAGCGATGACCAAAGGCGCACTCCCACTCCAACTTCGTAGCAAGGTCGCCCTTAACCATCGTTTCGGAGAGGCATTTGCCACCACGAAACTTCGCGGCCTCGCGCATATCCTCGATGCCCAGCTCGGAGAGAGGCTTTGTTTCGTCATAGCCGTGCGAAAGTCGCTCTGCCTCCGCCTCGCCTGCAAGGTTGATATCGCTCATCTCCCTCCACGTGCCAATAGCATCGCGCTCCTCACGAGAGCCAAAGTAGGCGCGAATTCTCTCCTCGTTATGATTTTTAAACCAGCCGAGCGTACCAAAAATTTTATCCGTCGCAATAATGCGCATAAACGGCTTAATAATCCACGCAGGAGCAATTTTTGCCAACGAATAGTACCACGGCAAAGTCTTGGACATCTGTTCGAAATACTCCTCGACAGGTACATTGGCGCGGAAGTGGAGGTACTCCTCCAACCTATCTGAATCGAAGTAGAACTGACCGTGGAAATTGTGGGTCGCAAACCACTTTACATCGAAAATTTTCTCGGGTGCAGGGCAGTTTATGGATTTTAGCAGATAGCGCTCGAAATCATAGTTAGTAAGGCGATACTCTGCACCACTGCCGATATTATAGAACTTACACCAGAACTCCTCGGGCAGACCATCTTCGCAAAGTTTTGCCATAAGACGTCCCGAATCCTCAACAGTTGCCCACTCCAACACGCCACGAATCGGCACGTGGAACATTATCGGATCCATATTTTTCAGAATTGCCGGATAGAGAATACCCGACTGACGCAGACTCACCCAATACTTCAATCCGGATTCTGCAAAAATGCGCTCTGCACGACATTTTGAGATAGCATAGTAGTCGAACATCGAAGGGAAGATAGGGTCGCCTGTACGTCCCCAATGGAGTGGCTCACGACGGTCGCCCGTCTGCGCCACACTACCGATATACACCACCTTTATTTCATCGCTATTCGATTGAGCCTTAACCGCTTTAACGATATTTTCCGCCGCCGCAACATTCACCTCCAATACGCTCTTGGGTTTGTAGTCAGCACGTGGCGAAACTAAGCCTCCGACGTGAAGAACATAGTCGGCTCCCGACACGCCTTTTAGAACATCGTCGTAGTTCGTTAAATCGCCCCACACAACACGAATTTTATCGCCATATCGAGCTAACTTTTTACGACCATTTCGGCTGTTTCGTGCCAGCACCGTAATATCGAATTTGTCGCTACGGGCAAGGAGTTCGGTCAAAGTTGCTGTACCCATAACACCTGTTGCACCGGTCAGGAATACTCGTTTTTTCATCTGTTTATCTTGTTGAATATCTGCTGCTTTTTTACTCTTTCGTCCCAACTTCAGCACCTTGTAGAGCGCCTCCGCCGACGCCACAACAAAAATAGTCGCAGCAACGCCATAGACGATATAGTAGATTGCGTCGTTGTCTATCATCTCGCGTAACGACACATTGTCCATCTCGCAAACGACCAGCGCAAACGCCATTGCATTGTTTATGGAGTGAACAATTATTGAGGCGTAAATTGACGACGTACGCACATACAACACCCCGAATATCACACCTGCAACCGTAGCAACTATGACGGTAGCCGTATCGAAGTGGAGAAATCCGAAGAAGAGAGCCGAGAGGAGTATCGACATCTTTACACCCAATCGTCGGCGGAATGTTTCGAAAAGCACACCGCGACAGAGCAACTCTTCCAAGATAGGCGCTGATACAAGTGCAGTTACGTACGCCCAAACACCTAAACCTATACCGGGGCTTACCCGATGTGGAAGCAGCATAATAAGCGGCTCGAGAAGTATCTGCGAAGAGAGTAGCCACACCACTCCGACAAGTATCACACTCGGATTAAATCCCGCCATCGAACAACGAATACGAATCGCCTTTTTACCGCCGCGCAAACGCACGTACAGCCACATCAACGCTATCGGAATAGACATCATCAACGGATATAAAATAGCGTTATATTCGGCAAATGCCTCCTGCTCGGCAATATATGTTTCGATAGGCACGTCGTCGATAGCCGACAACGTCGGAGCCGCAATGCCAAACAGCGACATAAAGAGCCCTGCCAACAGGTGAGTAAATAGGAAAATAAGCAGTAAAACCACCACATCTCCTATCCACGAAAATTTGCGTATTTTTGCCAAGATATCCATCTCAAAAAAGCGTCATTTCGAGTGCGAAGATAATCATTTTCGAGCAAAAGAGGAATTTTCTTTGGCGAAATCAAATTAAAATTACTAAATTTGCCCGATTATTATGCAATAATAAGTGCGAACTATATGGGAAAAGTAGTTGCGTTAGCAAACCAAAAAGGTGGCGTGGGCAAGACCACCACTGCAATAAATCTCTCGGCGTCAATAGCGTTGCTGGGCAAGAAGGTGCTACTCATAGATGCCGACCCGCAGGCAAATGCCACTTCGGGTTTGGGCTTCGACATAAATGCCGAAGGCATATACGAGTGTATTACCGGCAAACGAACTGCCGACGAAGTGATACTCCACAGTGAGGATGTGAAGAATCTGTGGGTGCTCCCCTCGAGCATCGACCTTGTGGCTGCCGAGACCGAACTTCCTTCAATGGAGAACAGCCACCACGTGGTAAAGCAGATTGTGGATAGCGTACGCGACAAGTTCGACTACATCTTCATCGACTGCTCGCCGTCGCTCGGCTTCACAACCGTAAACATACTTACGGCAGCCGACTCGGTACTTATTCCGGTGCAGTGCGAGTATCTCGCATTGGAGGGATTAAGCAAACTGCTCAACACCATCAAGCTCATCAAAGGCAACCTTAACCCGTCGCTCGAAATCGAGGGTTTCTTGCTGACGATGTATATGCGCAACCGCTTGAACAACCAAGTGGCAACAGAGGTGCGCGAGCACTTCGGTCCATTGGCGTACGACACAATTATCCAGCGCAACATTCGTTTGGGTGAGGCACCGTCGCACGGCAAGCCGATTATGCTCTACGACGCTTCGGCAAGTGGCGCAACAAACTACCTTCTCCTTGCAAAGGAGTTTTTGAAGAAGAATCGCAAGAAGAGTGAGGGTGCAAAGCATTAGAATCCAAGCGGGGAGGGGTATAACGACAACAACGAAATAGAACAATAATAACTACGATATAATGAAGCAAAAAGGATTAGGAAGAGGTCTTGACGCCCTGTTCGGCGGCAATGTAGAGGTTAAGGCGAAGCCGATGGAGAAGATGGCAGAGATTCTGCTCTCGGATATAGTTCCAAACCCGACACAGCCTCGTACCGATTTTGACGAGGAGGCACTTGAAGAGCTGGCTGACTCGATTCGTCAATTGGGACTCATTCAGCCTATCACCGTGAAGCGTGATGGCGAAAAGTATATCATCATCAGCGGTGAGCGACGTTGGCGTGCATCGGAGAAGGCGGGATTGGAGCGTATTCCGGCATATATTCGTGAAGTTGATGACACTACACTTCACGCAATGGCCCTCGTGGAGAACATTCAACGCGAGGACCTCAACGCTATCGAAATTTCGCTCGGAATGCAACGACTCATCGAGGAGTGCGGTTTGACACAGGAGGCTCTCGCAGAAAGACTCGGCAAGAAGCGCTCAACGGTTGCCAACTATTTGCGCCTATTGAATCTCCCTGAGGAGGTGCAGTTCGCCATTAAGAGTGGTATTATCTCGATGGGACACGCCAAGGCCATCGCCTCGGTAGAGAGCAAGGCGAAGCAACTCTCATTTTTGAAGCGATGCATAAAGAGCAACCTCTCGGTGCGACAACTCGAAGAGTTGGTACGCCTCTCGTCGGAGAAGAGAGTCAAAAACACAGCACAGGTTGCCGACGAGGAGTATCCTGAATCATATGGCCGCTTGGTGGAGTACCTCGAGAAGTTCTTTTCGCAGGATATCGCCATTAAACGAGGAAAAAATGGCGGCGGCAAAATTATTATAGACTTTGCAAGCGACTCCGATATCGAGAAGTTCGTAAAGAAGTTCAGCAAACTATAACACAACTCGAATTGAGAGGCAGAGGGCTACATATCGGGCAGATAATCAAAGGCAGGGGCATTACGCTTCTGCTGGCGGTAGCGTTTGCCCTTATATCGTTCACGGCAGAGGCGCAGATAAACCCGTTCTCGCGCCAAAAGCGTGGTGAGCGTACTATCATTCGTGCCGGTCAGGTATACACTCCGGACTCTCTCGAAGTGCGTAAAACCGACTCAGTCCGTGTTGCCAAATTGGTCGATACACTGCGCAAGATATCGCCCGACTCACTGAAAGTTATAGGAGAAGAGGTGCGTAGGCAACTCCCGGATTCACTGCGCAAGCAGATTTTCGGCAAGTTGGAGAGAGATAGCCTTGCAGTTGATTCTCTCGCCTTGGATACCACACTTACCGAGCGTCAGCGCAAACGACTCGAAAGACGCGAAAATCGCACTCCGTTCATCAGCGACTCAATGTCGCTACGAAATGTCTGCCTCACTTCGGTAGTGTTGCCCGGCTTTGGTCAGATATACAACAAGCAGTATTGGAAGTTACCGATTCTGTACGGTACGGTCGGAGCCTCTCTCGGACTATGTTTGTGGAGCAATAGCAAATACAAGCCGCTAAAAACCGAATTCGACGCAATGACCGACCAGAGTCTTCTCCGCACACCTGAGATGAACGCATTACAGCGCGAAATGATAAAGTACAACACGATGAAGCAGGTATTTATGGTTACCACCATTGCTTCGTACCTATACTTCATTGGTGATGCTGCAATAAAATACTCCACAACCGAGGTTTCGCATATAAACAGAGCCACAACATTGGCATTGATTTGCCCGGGCGCCGGACAGATATACAATAAGAGCTATTGGCGTGTGCCGATTGTTGTAGGAGGTTTTGCGACAACGATATACTGTATTGATTGGAACAACCGAGGATATCAGCGTTTCAAGAAGGCTTACCGACTGAAAGCTGACTACGACGCCGATCCATCACTCTACCCCGATGGTTCGTTGGACGAGTTTGGAGGACGTTATAGCGCCACATTCCTCAAAAACCTTCGAAACAGCTACCGCCGTAACCGAGATTTGTGTATAATTCTCACGGCAGGACTCTATATTTTGCAGGTTGTAGATGCGCACGTTGATGCACATTTGCGCGATTACGATATATCCAAAGACCTAACCGTAAGTCTTACGCCGGCTGTTGGTTACTCCTATAACCGAATGGCACCATACAGTGGCGGAGGTACTACATTAGGTATGAATTTAAGTCTTACTTTTTAGGTAGAACAATGTTGAAACGAACAATTTTACTACTCGTATGTTTCGCTATGTGGGCGCCCACAACGCTCTACGCCAAGCGAAAGCAGAGTCAGGTAACAATTTCCGCACCGCAGGTTGTAACCGTAACCGTTCCCGTTTATGACACAGTGCGAGTAGTTGTTACCGACACGGTAAAGGTTGTGGCGAAGCAGAAGCCTGCACCACGTATCGACACTCTAACCCTCGCTCATACACCGACCCAGATTGACTCGCTTATGGAGATATGGTCATCACTCGACAGAAAGTTGGGCGACGAAAAGTTTTTCGACAGATATAGCGTCCTCGACAGAGAGGATTCGATGCCAAAGGATTCGCTGTACCGAAAACGTCTGCGCGATATGGTTTCTCCGGTACAACTGCCCTACAACTACGTTGTACGCAGCTATATCGACGGATATCTCGCAGGACATTGGAGCCATATGAGCGAAACGCTTGCTATATCGAAATACTACTTCCCGATTATCGAGGAGGAACTTCACGCAGCAGGACTTCCTCTCGAATTGCGCTATTTGGCAGTCGTGGAGTCGAACCTCTCCATACGTGCAGGTTCGCGCGCAGGAGCGATGGGTTTGTGGCAGATTATGCCGACAACAGGAAAGGGAGCCGGCTTGGAGATTAACTCGTTGGTTGATGAGCGATGCGACGTTGTAAAATCTACGCGTGCCGCCTGCAAATTCCTCTCATACCTATATAAATTATATGGCGATTGGTCGCTTGCCATTGCCGCGTACAACTGCGGTGCCGGCAACGTAAATAAGGCTATCACAAACGCCGGCAAGAAGTGCAAGACCTTTTGGGACATTTACGACTACCTGCCAAACGAAACGCGCTGCTATGTTCCGAAGTTTATAGGCGCAGCATACGCCTTCACCTATCACAAGGCGCACAACATTGTCCCTGCCGAGACGCCCGAATGTATCGCGACAGACACCGTTACCATAAAGCGAGTATTGCATCTCGGACAGGTGGCTTCGACATTGAATATCCCGATAGAGGTGCTGCGCGACCTGAATCCACAATACAAAATCGACATTATTCCGGCTACTCGAAAGAGTTACTCGTTACGTCTGCCGATGCGTTATATGAGCGAATTTGCGCAGAAGGAGAAGGAGATTTACAGCAAGGAGAAGAGCTACTTGAAGGAGTATCTCAACCCCGATAATTTGGAGAAAAAGCGAGCCGAGAGTGTTGCCAAGCCAAAGCCGAAGCCAAAAGTCGGCTATACATACGTTGTGAAAGATGGCGATATGCTTGGCTACATCGCCATACGCAACAAGTGTACGGTCGATGAGATTATGAAGTGGAACAAGCTGACAACCACAGTGATTCGTCCGGGACAGGAGCTTCGTATCGAAAGACCAAAACCGAAGCAATAGTGAGGAGTTAGACGAAAAACGAGTTTCTTTTAAACAGGCAAAGTATTAAAAAACTCCAAAATTGAAAGTTTTCCGTTTTTCATTTTTCGTTTTCCGTTTTTCTTACTATCTTTGCGGGCAATTTGTAAAAAATGCAAGCGGTTATGGGGCGTTTATTACGGATAAATGCTGAGTGCCGCCCAAGGTAACATATTAAAAAACAAAACATTATGAAAACTTTAACTTTGAAGGCCGAGCTTCGCACAGAGTTCGGTAAGAAGGCAGCCAAGGCTGCTCGTCGTGAGGGTATGGTTCCTTGCAACCTCTATGGTGCAGGTGAGAACGTAACTTTCGTTGTTAATGAGAAGGAGCTTCGCTCGTTGATCTACACTCCAAGCTCGTTTATCGTAGAGTTGGATTTCAACGGCAAGATCGAGAAGGCGGTTATGCGTGAGACTCAGTTCCACCCAATCCGTGAGCAGGTTCTCCACGTAGATTTCTACCGTGTAGTTGATGGCAAGCCGGTTGCTATCGCACTCCCTGTTCGCCTCACAGGTAATGCCGAGGGTGTTAAGGTCGGCGGTAAGTTGGCTCTTTCGGCTCGTAAATTGGTTGTTAGCGGTTTGATGGAGAATCTTCCTGACGAGTTGCTCGTTGATGTAACTCCTTTGAAGGTTGGTCAGACAATTTTCGTTGGCGACCTCCAGTTCGAGGGCTTGCAGTTCCTCTCGCCAGCTACACAGGCTGTTTGCGCTGTTCGTGTAACTCGTGCTTCGCGTGCGGGTGCTAACCAGCAGTAAGAAACTATAAGAGGTTATGAAATATCTGGTTGTCGGTTTGGGTAATATCGGTGCAGAGTACGCCGAAACTCGCCACAACATAGGTTTCAAGGTGTTGGATCGGCTTGCTGCCGAGACCAACACCTCTTTTATTTCGGGGCGTTACGGCTCGGTGGCAGAGTTCCGCCATCGAGGACATATCGTAACCCTCCTCAAACCCTCCACCTATATGAACCTCTCGGGTAAAGCTGTGCGCTATTGGCTCTCGGAGCTAAAAATCGATAAGGCACAATTGCTTGTAGTGGTGGACGACATCGCACTCCCATTCGGAGAGTTGCGTATGCGCAAAAAGGGAAGCGCAGGAGGTCATAATGGACTAAAAAATATCACCGAACTGCTTGGTGGTGAGGACTATGCGCGTATGCGCTTCGGCATTGGCGGCGACTTCTCACGAGGTCATCAAGTAGATTACGTTTTGGGCGAGTGGAGTGCCGAGGAGCGCGAAAAAATGGATGAGCGATTGAAGGTATTTAGCGATGCTATCCTCTCCTACATCTCGGTTGGTCTTGACCGAACTATGAACTCATTCAACAAGAAATAATCAACCACAAAATTCTAACTACTACGAGAGAATTGGTTATTCTCGTATTGGTTATTGTCTTTCCGTTCCGCTCGCCTATTACTCAACAACCAAGGATTCGAGCGGTCGCAGCAGGTTTGAGCAGAGCAAAAGACGGGAGATAGACATTAAAACCAAAGGTTTTGGAGAGGAAATTAAATAGCAGCAGACAAATTTATTTGAGATGATGATATTTAATTTGCTATCGTCGTTGCGTAGCAACAATGGCTATCTCACAACTTGTAGGTCACTCTGCCACACCGCCACCGACTGAACGAATTCGTCAACGGACACAAAAAAAAAGACGACTTAATAAGTCGTCTTGATTTTGTGGGAGTTGACGGATTCGAACCGCCGACCCTCTGCTTGTAAGGCAGATGCTCTAAACCAGCTGAGCTAAACTCCCTCTCCGTTTGCGAGTGCAAAGGTAGCGCTTTTTTTGTTTCTCGCAAATTTTTCACCTAAAAAAACTCGAAAATAGTCCTAAGAGCGGATTTCGACAGTAGCAAAATGCGATTATTTGTAATTTTACGACCATTTTATGCAAAACTTACAAATATTTTTATATCTTTGCATACACAAATTATAAAAACACAATTAACCTATGAGAAATAAAATTGAGCGACTAAACCTCATACGTCGCATTATCGAAGAGGAACTGATTGGCTCGCAGGAGGAGCTTATCAAGCGCCTTGCCGAATACGGAATTCAGGCTACACAAAGTACACTATCGCGTGATTTTAAGGAGATTAACATCTCCAAAATGCCACACCACGAGAAGGGTTATATCTACGTGTTGAGCGAGAAATTGGGCACCGAAATCGTTACAAATACTTCGAATATCGGCGATGCCGTATTGGATATCAAATTTTCACATAACATTGCAGTAATCTCAACAAAATCGGGCTACGCAAGTGCTATCTCAGTGATCATTGATTCGAGAAAATTCAAAGAGATTCTCGGCACCATAGCAGGCGACAACAACATCATCCTCATCTTGCACGAAGATGCTACACACCAAGAGGTTACAGAGCAAATGCAACAGCTCTTTCCATCGCTAACACACTTGTAGAGAACAGATGACAGACGATAGAAAAAGGAGGCAAAACAGCCTCCTTTTTCCATTGCTTAACTTACCGCGCTATTCAACGAATTTTATCTTCGACATATCGCGCTCTTTAGCCTCGGGAGTCTCGTCTGGATAGCCCACCGCCAAGGCATAGCTCAAAGTATAACCCTCGGAGAATCCGAGCGACTGCAAATGCTTCTGCATAGCAGGCTCGGCGAAGATCATCTGTACGCTGCCCAAGCAGCAAGTTCCAAGTCCTAACTCGGTGGCTGCCAACATTATATTCTGCCCCAAAAAGCCGATATTTTCACCGGCGAACGTACACTTCGGAGCCGCTACAAATATCACAGCAGGAGCATTGCGGAAGATATTTTTGAAGGTTGGAGTGAGCATATACTTTGCCTTATCCGTACCCTCTACAGCCTTCAAATAGTCCGCCGTGCAAGCATCAATCCACTCTTTATTATCAACAATACGAACCTCCCATTCTTGAAGATTCATTGCGCTCGGAGCCTTCACGCCACACTCCGCCAAAAGTTGCAACTTTTCACGCTCTACGGGTTGATCCTTGTAGGCTCGGATACTGCGACGAGCCTCGATGGCATCGATCACCCCACTCTTTTTGTGCTTTGGAGCCTCGATAGACAACCAAACTCCGGCCAATGCCGAAAGGCTCAATACAATCAATAGCAATACTCTCTTCATAACACTATCTTTTAAAATTTTACACTCTACAAATATACGAATTTTTTAACAATATCATCTCACTTTACAAAAAAAGTACTATATTTGCAAACTGCCTACGTGTGTGCGCATTGCAAGTACGCGTATGCGGGGTTAATACAACTGATTAGACTATGGGAAAGAAAGATAACAACGACATTACAATCATCGACGATTTGGGACTCTCGCCGGACATCACCGACCAGAAACACCAAGTCATTCCAATCATCACCGGCGGCGACGACGATATTGTCGAGGAGGTTCAGCTCCCCGAGATATTGCCTATACTCACCCTGCGTAGTTCGGTGCTCTTTCCGGGCGCCATCACCCCTATTACGGTAGGCCGCGAAAAAAGTATCGCCCTTGTACGTGCCGTACAAGCTGAGGGTGGTCTGCTCGGAGCAGTATTGCAACGCAATGCCGAGATTGAGACACCTATGCCGGACGATATGTACCGCATAGGTACTGCTGCCCGCATATTGAAGATTCTCGAAATGCCGAACGGAAACCTCACGGTTATTCTCTCGGGATTGGAGAAGATTGAGGTGGGCGAATATATATCGACCGAGCCATTCTTCAAGGCAAAGGTTACGCCACTGCTCGACTCCACACCAGAGAAGAACAGTGTGGAGTTCGACGCACTTATCGAATCGATAAAGGACGTGGCACTCAACATCATCAACACCTCGCCGACAATGCCTAAGGAGGCTTCGTTCGCTATTAAGAACATCGACTCGCGCCGAGGCATTGTCAATTTCATCTGCTCGAACCTCGACTTCTCGGACGACGACCGTCAGGCGTTGCTCGAAGCTCCGGGTCTGCTGGCTCGTTCGCGTAAGTTGCTCGAAATACTTATCCGAGAGCAGCAACTACTCGAGATAAAGCAGGATATTCAAGGCAAGGTAAAGCAGGAGATTGACAAGCAACAACGCGACTACTATCTGCAGCAGCAGATGCGCACCATACAGCAGGAGTTGGGCGAGGACGAAGATGGCGACATCAAGCGTCTGCGCGAGGCTGCATCGAAGAAGAAGTGGAATAAGGCTACTGCCGAGTTGTTCGAGAAAGAGCTTTCAAAAATGGAGCGTCTGAACCCTGCTGTTGCCGAGTACTCGGTGCAGATGACCTACTTGCAGTTGTTGGTCGATCTGCCGTGGGACGAATACACCGAGGACAATCTCGATTTGAAGTGTGCTCGCGAGCAGCTCGATGCCGATCACTTCGGCTTAGAGGAGGTTAAAGAGCGCATTTTGGAGCACTTGGCGGTTATCAAGTTGAAGGGCGATTTGAAATCCCCTATTCTCTGCCTTTATGGTCCTCCGGGAGTTGGTAAGACCTCGCTCGGCAAGTCGGTGGCTACGGCACTCGGACGTAAGTTCGGTCGTATTGCCCTCGGTGGTTTGCACGACGAGGCAGAGATTCGCGGACACCGCCGCACCTACATTGGAGCGATGCCGGGACGAATTATCGAAACTATCAAGCGATGTGGCTCGTCAAACCCTGTGATTATCCTCGATGAGGTGGATAAAATCACCGTCAGCAACCACGGCGACCCATCATCGGCATTGTTGGAGGTACTCGATCCTGAGCAGAATACCACATTCCACGATAACTATCTCGATACGGAGTACGATCTGTCGAAGGTGTTGTTTATAGCCACCGCAAACGATATCGGTGCCGTAAACCCTGCGCTTCGCGACCGTATGGAGTTGATAAATATACCCGGTTACATTCTCGAAGATAAAATTGAGATTGCCGAAAAGCACCTCATCCGCAAACAGTGCGAGGCACACGGTTTAAAGGAGGAGCAGATGGTAGTAGAGCGCGATATCGTGCAGAAAATCATCTCGGACTACACTCGTGAGTCGGGTGTACGCTCTTTGGATAAGCACTTGGCAAAGTTGGCGCGTTCGCGTGCTAAGGATATAGCCTTCGAAGAGGAGTTCTCTCCTTCTTTCACGGCCGAGCAGGTCGAGAAGGTACTCGGCAAGCTAAAGTACCGCAATGACGAGTACGAAATTAAGGATATGGTCGGCGTAGTTACAGGCTTGGCCTGGACGCAAGTGGGTGGCGACATTCTATATATCGAGAGCGTACTCACACCGGGTAAAGGCAAGTTATCGCTTACGGGCAACTTGGGCGATGTGATGAAGGAGTCGGCAACCATAGCTCACGAGTGGGTTATGGCACACTATAAGGAGTTGGGCATAAGTCCTAAACTCTTCGAGAAGTACGATTTGAATATCCACGTTCCCGAAGGCGCTGTTCCGAAAGATGGTCCTTCGGCAGGTATTACGATGATTACATCGATTGTTTCAACCTATACGGGACGCAAGGTTAAGGAGCGTATCGCAATGACGGGAGAGACATCGTTGCGTGGTCGTGTGTTGCCTATCGGTGGCGTAAAGGAGAAGATTCTGGCTGCGAAGCGTGCCGGAATACACACCATTCTGCTTCCGGAGGAGAATCGCAAGGACGTAGAAGAGATTACGAAGGAGTATATCCAAGGATTGACCTTCCACTATGTACGCTCGAACGAGCAAGTGCTTAAACTTGCATTACAATAAAGGAATATGAGAGTCCTCGCCGTCATTCCTGCCCGCTACGCAAGCACACGTTTTCCGGCAAAGCCACTCGCTTTATTAGGTGGTAAGCCCATTGTGCAGCGCGTATATGAGGCGGTGGCGGAGGTAGTCGAAAGGGTTGTCGTTGCGACTGACGATAGTCGCATCCTCGATGTAGTAGTGGCTTTTGGTGGCGAGGCAATAATGACCTCCTCGGAGCATCAAAGTGGTACAGACCGCTGTGCCGAGGCTATCGAAAAGCTCGGTTGTGAAGCCGATATTGTTATAAACGTGCAGGGTGATGAGCCATTTATCGCACGCGAGCAGATCGAGACTCTCTTAAAGTGTTTTGAGAGTAAAGAGGTGGAGATTGCCACATTGGCACGACCATTCAGAGCGGAGGAGGGCATAGAGGCTCTCGAAAATCCTAACTCGCCAAAGGTGGTGATAAATTCGAAGGGCGAGGCTGTATATTTTTCACGCTCGATAGTACCCTACTTGCGTGATGTAGAGCGTAGCGAGTGGTTGAAGCATCACACCTTCTACAAGCACGTAGGCATCTACGCCTTTCGAGCAAAGACACTTGGCGAAGTTACACGCCTACCCCTCTCGTCGCTCGAAAAGATGGAGCGGTTGGAGCAGTTGCGTTGGTTGGAGAGCGGCTACAAAATTGGCGTAGGTATAACCGAAGTTGAGAACATAGGCATCGACACGCCCGAAGACTTGCAACGAGCAGAGTCGCTTCTAAAAGGAGTGTAAACTTAAAACTTTAAATATATGAAAAAGATCTTTTTGGCTCTTGTATTATTGGTTGTCAGCATATCGACAGTCTCGGCAGAGTGGAAAATTGCAGGCGACAAAATTCGAACAAAGTGGGCAGAGGAGGTAAATCCGTCGAATGTTCTTCCCGAGTATCCTCGACCACAACTCGTGCGTGGCGAGTGGCAAAACCTCAACGGCTTATGGAACTATGCCATAACCGATATAAATGCCGCCAAGCCTTCGCAGTTTGATGGCGAAATTCTCGTGCCATTTGCTATTGAGTCGGCGTTGTCTGGTGTACAGAAGAAGCTCAACGAGAAGCAGCTTTTGTGGTATGAGCGCGAGTTTACAGTGCCTTCGAAGTGGGCATCGCAGCGCATAATACTCCACTTTGGTGCAGTAGATTGGAGTGCAGATGTATATGTGAACGATATTTTGGTGGGTAGCCACACCGGCGGCTACACTCCATTTGCCTGCGATATCACCGAGGCTTTGAAGAAGAGGGGCACACAGAAGTTGGTGGTTCGAGTATGGGACCCAACCGAAAAGGGTGAGCAGCCTGTGGGCAAGCAACTCAGCACCCTCGGCAAGATTTGGTATACCCCGGTTTCGGGTATCTGGCAGACCGTATGGATGGAGCCGGTATCGAAACAAAACCACATCGTTAAAATTCACCCTGAGAGCGACCTTACTCGTAGCGAGATTATCGTTAAGACCGAGTGCGAAAAGAGAGAGGGAACTCTTACGGTAGAGGTATTCGATAATGGCACAAAAATCGGTGAGGGTTCTACGCTGTGTGGTAGTACCGTAAAAATTCATATTCCGAATGCAAAATGGTGGACCCCCGATACTCCGCACCTCTACGATTTGAAGGTAACTTTGAAGTATGATGGTAAAGTTGTTGATAAGGCGGACACTTATGCAGCGATGCGCTCGATTGGCAAGAAACGAGATAAGTACGGACACCTTCGTGCGACACTCAACGGCGAGCCTATATTTATGTATGGCACTCTCGATCAGGGTTGGTGGCCAGACGGATTATACACTGCCCCAACCGACGAGGCATTGGCGTGGGATATCAAACTCACGAAGGATCTCGGTTTTAACACCATACGTAAACACATTAAGGTTGAACCTGCACGTTGGCTATACCATTGCGACCGTTTGGGAATGCTCGTATGGCAGGATATGCCGAGTAGCGAACCGATGAAGCCTTCAACTTGGGCTCGTTGGATCATCAATGGAGGTAGCGACTTCCCTATATCGGAAGAGTATAAGCGCAACTACTACAAGGAGTTTAGCGAGATTGTGGATATGTGTCGCTTCTTCCCTTCGGTTGTAATGTGGGTACCTTTCAACGAGTCTTGCTCGCAATTCGATACCGAGAAGGTTGTAGAGTGGTTGGCAGAGCAAGACCACTCACGCCTTATAAACCCCGCCAGCGGTGGAAATATCCGAGAGTGTGGTGATGTAATGGATTGGCACAGCTACCCTTCGCCAACTATGCCTATTCACCACGCCGACTACATTATGATGCTCGGCGAGTATGGTGGTTTGGGACTCGTTGTGGCAGATCACCTCTGGAATCCGGATATGCGCAATTGGGGTTACGGTGGTAACCGCAAGGACAAAGAGGATTTGAAGAAAACATATATTGGGTATGCAGAGATGATTTTACCGCTTATTCTACAAGGTCTGTCGGGCGCTATCTACACACAGACAACCGATGTCGAGGGCGAAGTTAATGGTCTTGTAACCTACGACCGTAAAGTCATCAAGTTTGATATTGAGCCTATCCACGATGTAAACCAGAAGGTCATCAAGGCTCTTGGTAGGTAATACTTCATTATGAAACCGATATTTATTGCCGGCCCCTGCGTAATAGAATCTGCCGAGTTGCTCGACTCGGTAGCAGCCGAGTTGTGCGATATAAATCGCCGACTCGACACCAATATAATCTTCAAGGCGTCGTTCGACAAGGCTAATCGCACCTCACTGCGCTCCTATCGTGGCGTAGGCTTGGAGCGAGGTTTGCAGATGCTTGCCGATGTAGGTGCGAAGTGGGGTTTGCAGTTGCTCACCGATATCCACGAGGCTTGGCAAGCCGAGGCGGTAGGCGAAGTATGCGACATCTTGCAGATACCCGCATTTCTTTGTCGCCAAACCGACCTTATCGTAGCAGCAGCAAAGACGGGTAAGACGATAAATATCAAAAAAGGACAATTCCTTTCGGGCTCGGATATGCGCTATCCGTACGAGAAGGCGATGGAGGCGGGCGCAAAGGAGGTGTGGCTTACCGAACGAGGGAACTCGTTTGGTTACAACAATCTTGTTGTAGATTTTCGAAACATCTCGGATATGCTCGATATTGCACCTCGTGTGGTGATGGATTGCACCCACTCGGTACAACGTCCAAGTGCTGCAAACGGCACTACGGGTGGCGATAGAAAATTTGTACCTGCGATGGCGCAGGCGGCAAAGGCGTTTGGTGCAACGGGCTACTTCTTTGAGGTACACCCTATGCCCGACAGTGCATTGAGCGACGGAGCAAATATGTTACACCTCGCCGACTTGGAGGGGGTTATTAAATCACTATTATAGCGATGACGCAGGTGGATAGAGATACAATTCTTGCAACCGCACGCGATGTGTTGCAGACCGAAGCCGAGGCAGTCTTACGAGTTAAGGAGCATCTAAATGGCGAGTTCGTAGAGGCGGTGGAGGCTATATTGGCGTGTAGTGGAAAGGTTATACTTACGGGTATTGGAAAGTCGGGACTTGTTGCAAAAAAAATTGCAGCAACCTTGGCAAGCACAGGTACACCAAGTTTCTTTCTCGACCCAAGTGAGGCTTTTCACGGCGACCTCGGTATGATATCAAAGGAGGATATCATTGTGGCGCTATCCTACTCGGGCGAGACAGACGAGGTGCTGAAAATTGTCCCTTTCATTCACGAAAACGGCAACAAACTAATCTCCATAACCGGTAACACCGAGTCGGCATTGGCGAAAAACTCCGATATAAACCTCGATGTCGAGGTGGAACGCGAAGCGTGCATACTACACCTCGCTCCTACCTCTTCGACAGCTGCGCAACTCGCTTTGGGCGATGCATTGGCGTGTGCGTTGATGAAGATTCGCAACTTCTCGGCACAAGATTTTGCACGACTGCACCCGGGCGGAAGCCTTGGTCGCAGATTGTTGATGAATGTGGGACAGGTGATGCGCAATCACGACCTGCCTGTGGTTGCGGAAGATGCCACCGCAGTGGAGATGATTCACGCCATTTCGCGTGGCGGATTGGGACTTATCGTGGTGCAACGCAACGAGGAGATTTTAGGCATTATCACCGATGGCGACATCCGCCGAGCAATGCAGAGTCGTCAGACGGCATTCTTCGATATTCTCCCTATGGATATCGCAACACGCGAACCAAAAACGATACACCCGAACAGCAAACTTATCGAGGCAGAGCGAGCAATGACACGGCACAAGGTCAATTCGTTGTTGGTGGTCGATGAGAACAATCATCTGGTAGGAGTAGTACAGATTTACGATATAAAACTATAACTCAAAACTATAATAAACTATGGGATTTTTAGATTTTATGGCACCTCCGGCACATAAACCGGAATTGCCGAAAGAGAAGATCGACAAGGAGTACAAGTCAATGCGATTGAAGGTATTCCTCGGCATCTATTTGGGCTATGCTGCCTATTATCTCGTGCGCAAGAACCTCTCGTTCGCGGGTGCGGATATGATTAAACTCGGTTTTCTCGACACGAGTGGTGTCGGCGATGCTATGGCGGGTTTGCCTATTGCCTATGCCGTTAGCAAGTTCCTTATGGGAGGATTGTCCGATCGCTCTGATGCTCGTAAATTCTTGACTTTTGGTCTTATAATCTCAGCGTTGATTATGATTGTTGCCGGATTTATTCCTTATCCGAAGGATAGCGGAATAACCACAGCTATACTTTTTGGTTTAACTTGCTTGACTGGTTGGTTTTCGGGTATGGGCTGGCCTCCGTGCGGTCGTGTAATGTCGCACTGGTTCTCGACCAACGAACGTTCGTTCAAGATGTCTATTTGGAACACTGCCCACAACATCGGAAGCTCGGGTTTGGCTTGGTTGGCAACCATCGGTGGCGGAAGCCTTATCGTAGCACTCGGATATGGAGCCGAAGATGCTTGGCGCGAGGCCTTTATCATACCGTCGATTGCAGCTCTTGCGGTGGCTGTTCTGTGCTGGTTGTTTATTCGTGATACTCCCGAGTCGTGTGGTTTGCCACCAATCGACAAATACCGCAACGACTTCTCGGGTGCAAAGGCAAAGAAGGGCGAAGAGGATAAAATTCCGTTCAAGACTCTCTTTATAGACTACGTGCTCAAAAACAAGATGCTGTGGTTTATTGGTTTTGCAAACATTCTTGTATATTTGGTTCGTAATGGTATATCGGATTGGTTGCCAATCTACCTGCAAGAGGCTCACGGCATAGCAAAGTCTGTAAGTAAAGATCTCTACGCATACCATATGTTGGCAGCGATTCCGGGCACTTTGATTGCAGGTTGGCTCTCGTCAAAATTCTTCCAAGGCCGTTGTGCACCGGTCAATGTAATATGTATGGCTGTTACTGCAGTAGGTGCCTTCATCTACTGGCAAGCAGGGGCTATCGCTTCGACTTTGGGGGTTGAGTACATCTCGGTAGTCGTTGCAGCTCTTATAATCACAGGCTTTGCGGTATATGGTCCTGTAGCGATGATTTCGATTCAGGCTATCGCCGTAGTTCCGAAGAATGCTGCCGGCACAGCCGCAGGTTTTATGGGATTGCTTGGCTACTTGGTAGGCGATGCCTTCCTCTCAAAGATTGCATTTGGCCGTATCGTCGAGAGTGGTGGTTGGAATTTGACTTTCGTCGGTTTCTTTGCAGCCAGCGTCATCGCCACCATCATCTGTTTCTTGGCAATGGGCAAGGAGAAGAAGATGTTCGAGGATCGTATTGCAGCAGCAAAGGCCGAGCAGAAATAAATAACATAGCGCAGTGAGTATCGCAGAGTTTATAGCAAAATTGGAGAGTGCCGGTGAGTTAATTCGCATCAGCACCCCCGTATCTTCCGAGTTGGAGATAGCCGAGATTACCGACCGAATGGTAAAGAGCGAAGGCGGTGGCAAGGCGCTTCTCTTCGAGCATACCGACAAAGGCTTCCCCGTATTGACAAATCTGTATGGGTCAGAGCGTCGTATGGCTATGGCACTTGGCGTTGAGCGACTCGAAGATATCTCACAGCGATTGGACTCTTTGGTTGGTAGCGTAACATCTCCCAAGGAGAATTTGATGGATAAGTTGCGACTTCTACCTCTTTTGGGCGAGGCGTCGCAGTGGTTTCCGCGCAAGAAGAGGGGCGCAGGAGTCTGTCAGCAGGTTATTCTCAAAGGCGAGGAGGCAAAATTATCGCTACTGCCAATTTTGAAATGCTGGCCGTACGACGGAGGGCGTTTCGTAACACTCCCAATGGTGCATACCATAGACCCTGACCGTGGCATTCGCAACGTCGGAATGTATCGTATGCAGGTATTCGACGACCACACTACGGGAATGCATTGGCATCGCCACAAAACGGGCGCACGCCACTACGAAGCGTACAAAGCACGAGGCTCGCAGATGCCCGTAGCGGTGGCAATAGGTGGCGACCCCGTATATGCCTACTCCGCTACCGCCCCCGTGCCGGACAATATCGACGAATATCTGTTGGCGGGTCTGCTACGTGGCAAACCGGTCAAGTTGGTGAAATGTATCACCAATGATATCTACGTGCCCGAAGATTGCGACTTTGTGATTGAGGGATATGTAGACACATTGGAAGAGAAGGTGTTGGAGGGCGATTTTGGCGATCACACAGGCTTCTACTCCTTGAAGGATTACTATCCGAAGTTCCACGTTACAGCCATTACACACCGCCGAGATGCAATTTATCCTGCAACTATCGTGGGTATTCCACCGCAGGAGGACGCCTATATTGCAATGGCTACCGAGCGAATTTTTCTCGCCCCGATACGTCTTGTAATGCAACCCGAGGTCGAAGATATGTATATGCCGTCGGCGGGTACGCAACACAATATAACCATAATCTCGATGCGACAACTATACGAGCGTCAGGCATCAAAGGTAGCTCTTGGTCTGTGGGGCGCAGGACAGATGATGTTCAACAAATATCTGCTCCTTACGCCAGCCACCACCAATGTTCGCTCTACGGCGGAGCTGGCAGCCTTGATGCGCAATTGCGACCTTCGCAAGTCGCTAATTCGCAGTGAGGGCATATACGACGTTCTCGACCACGCTACGGCGACGTGCGGATATGGCGGAAAGGTTGCTCTCGACCTCACAAATGTAGCTACAACAGAACGAGAGTTTAAGATTGACCGCACTGCCCTACCTGCGGGCATAGAGGTGCGCGAAGAGCTGCTCAACGAGTGGGGTGCGCTACTCCTATTCGCCGAGAATAACCTTGTGCTTGATATCGAAGCGATTGCCAAGGCAACAAACGCCAACTATGTCGTTGTTTTCGATAAACGTGCCGTAGAGATGAGCGCCGAGGAGTTGCTATGGCTCGGAGCGGCAAATACAGAGCCCTCGCGCGACTTCACTCTGCACGAGGCATCCCTTCTTATCGATGCTCGCCCGAAATCTCCAAAGGCAAATAATGAAAATCCTTCGCGATGGCCAAATGTGGTTACTTCTGACGAAGCAACTATCGCCTTGGTCGATAAAAGATGGAATGAATACGGCATTGGCGAGATGCTCTCTTCGCCGTCGGAACACTATCGTACCCTGCAACTGTCGGAGGGTGCCGAATGGGTTGAATAGAGATGTTTAGCAAGCAGAACATACGAGGCATAATATATTTGGTGGTGATAATAGCGATTGTCGCTATCGCCATCTACTTTGCTACTCCGCGCAAAGGGCTGACACTCACCGAGAAACGCACCGGCGACAAACCCGACAAGCCCACTGCCGCAAAGGTCGAAAAACGGGATACCCTCTTTGTATTCGACCCGAACACGGTAACCTACGACGAGCTACTTTTGCTCGGTTTCGACAAGCGCACCGCCGTAAGTATCATCAAGTACCGCACAGCAGGCAAGGTCTTTGGTATCGCCGAGGAGTTTGCACTCTGCTATGGTGTTACCGATTCGATGTTCTCGCGCGTACGCCCGTACATTAAAATTGGTGCAAAATATGCAACCAAACCCTCGTCGCCTTTCAAGGGCGACACCATACCACAAAGTCGCAAACCACGCTTTTCGCCACGACCGTTCGAGAAGTTTGGCATCGACACCGTAGGCGTTGAGTATCTGCGACTTATTGGCTTTTCTACTCGTCAGGCAGAGGCTTTAATCGAGTATCGCAAGCGAGGTGGCGGCATCTTCTCGATGAACGAACTACGCGACTGCTACGCCGTGAGCGAGGAGATGGCGGATTCGTTGGCGCACTTCGTGATATTAAGTGTGCGCGACCCCTATGCTGGCTTGGTCGAGATAAACTCTGCCGACTCGGCAACACTCCGTCAGGTGCGAGGTATCGGCGCAAAGAGTGTAGTAGCCATTATGCAGTACCGAAAATTGTTGGGTGGATTCTACAAAAAGGAGCAAATCGCAGAGCTAAAATGCGTTACTTCCGACAATTTTAGCAAAATTTCCGAACAAATTTATTGCGATAGTTGCAAAATTTCAAAAATAGATATTAACTTTGCACCCGCGTCCGACTTTTCGGCTCACCCATATATGAGCAAGCGGGCGGCAAAACTGATTTTAGAAACACGAGAATCGAAAGGAGGTTGGAATAGTATCGAGGAGATGCAGATGGATAACATATTCACCGAGGAGCAGGCAAAAGCCATTGCGCCCTATCTTCTTTTTGGTACTACACCTCAGAAGTTCGATTAAAAAATTTCGGAAAACGCCTTTGGCAGAGTGGCGTAAAATCTGCCGACAAACAAACGATTACAAACAACAAAAAAAGAGAGAATAATTATGATTATTATGCCAGTTAAGGAGGGTGAGAACATCGAGCGCGCTCTCAAGAAGTTTAAGCGTAAGTACGAGCGTACAGGTGTTTTGAAGGAGCTTCGCGCTCGTCAGTACTTCACAAAGCCTTCGATTGCAAAGCGCGACAAGATGGCTCACGCTATCTATGTAGAGCAGTTGCATCGTCGCGAGGAGGAGTAGTCTTAAACTCCCCAATAAAAAATGCCGAATTTCTATAAGGGATTCGGTTTTTTTTATGCTATTTTCGCAGATATTTGTTTGATTTTTCCAAAAAAGATATATATCTTTGTGAGAAATAGTGGGTGTAACACCCACAAAAAATCCCTTCCCCGAAAAATCGGGGGGGGGGATTTTGAGGTTTAATATACTAATTATCAACGGTTTACAGCGATTGATTTAACAAAAAAAAAGTTTGAGCCAAAAGGCACAAGCAGAATACAAAGGACAAACGTCTATTTAATAACTCAATTTATTAACCAAAAACCAAAAAAAACGATGAAAAATTTGACAAAAATTTTCACGGCGGTTGTGGCGGGAATGTTCGCATTCTCTTGCGTTACAGACACAACCGAGGACCTTGGTGTAAACATCAAGGGCGGAGAGAAGGTTACGGAGGTTACTCTCTCGATGGAGGCGGCGCGTACGCACCTCGGCGAGAAGGCTGACGGCGTATACCCTCTCTATTGGAGTGAGGGCGATGCTATTTCGGTAAATGGCGTTGCTTCGAACGAAATCCTTATTGGCGACAACGCAGACGTCGCTGTATTTAAGTTCGCAGAGAGCGTAACTACTCCGCTCTGCGTTGTTTACCCTGCTGCTGCGGCTCAGGCTGCCGAGGAGGTTGTTGAGGGCGAGGAGGAGACTCCTGCTCCTACAACAGTTTACCCAGTAAACTTCCTCGCAACTCAGCCTTACACCGTTGGCACATTTGCTCCACAGGCTGCGCCAATGTATGGCTACGCAGAGACTGCCGAGACTATCGCAATGCAGCACCTCACAGGCGTTCTTCGCTTGGCTATCGCTGGTAACGGCGAGAAGGTTACAGGTATCACTGTTCGCGCGCAGGGCGGCAAGATTGCAGGTGCATTTACTGTTGATTGCACAAACGGCACTTTGACTGCTGTTGAGGCATCAAACACCGTAAATGTTACCTTCGCAGAGCCATTGGTACTCGGCGCAGAGGCTACTCCTGTTTATGTAACCGTTCCTGCCGGCTCGTATGGTACATTCGTGATTACCATCACTACCGAGGCTCACGAGAAGATGACCGTGAAGTTCAACAGCGACGTGAAGCCAATCAACGCTGCTACTGTTCGCGAGTTCACCGAATTCACCTACGAGGCTAACACCAACGACAGCGAGGATGTATTCATCATCGACAGCAAGGAGGCTCTCATCGAGTTCGCTCGCATT
>JAFXFM010000017.1 GCA_017520545.1 Alistipes sp.
AATTTTTAATTTTTAATTTAGTCTTGCGACTAAAATCGTATGCGTTATTTTATTGAGTTACAATACGATGGTGGGGCATACTGCGGTTGGCAGCGACAACCCAATGAGCCCACCGTGCAGGGAGCGATAGAGGAGGCGCTCTCCAAACTACTGCGTCGTACTACCGAGATAGTAGGTGCCGGTCGTACCGATACGGGCGTAAATGCTTCGTTCTACGTAGCACACCTCGATACTCCCGAGGAGATAGATTGCGACCACATAGCCTATAAACTCAACGCTATGCTGCCGCAAGATATCGCTATAAAGCGTATATATAGGGTAGCAGATAACCTTCACGCACGTTTCGATGCCAAAGAGCGTGAATACACCTATCTGCTTTCGCCCGTAAAGGCTCCGTTCCGTCGTCATACGGCTTGGATATACTATATACCATTAGACGTAGCGAAGATGAACGAGGCTGCGAAGGTGTTGCTTGCGACCTCCGACTTCACCACATTCGCAAAGCTAAACTCTAATAATAAGACCAATATATGTAGAGTTTCGCACGCCGAATGGGTGGTAGAAAGCGATGGTACACTGCGTTTTACGATACGTGCAGACCGCTTTCTGCGTAATATGGTACGTGCCATTGTGGGCACACTCGTAGATGTCGGTAGAGGACGATATACGGTTGCGGAGTTTGCCGAAATCGTAGCCTCACGCGACCTCTCACGTGCCAGCAGCGGCGCCCAACCGCAAGGCTTGTTCCTATCAAACATTAAGTATTAGCAACGAGCCCTTAGCAATTGGCTAATTGAGAATTGAGAATTAAAAATTAAAAATTAAAAATTGAGAATCAACTCCCTAAATTCTCTAAATTCTCTAAATTCCCTAACGACCCTAAACCATAACAAGCGTAACAAGCGCAACAGGCGTAACAAGCGCAACAGGCGTAACAAGCGTAACAAACGTAACAGGCATAACAGACGTAACAAGCGTAACAGGCGTAACACGTGTTACGGTTGTTACGGTTTTGTTACGTTTTCTTGCGCGACACAATCTTTTTTCTTATCTTTGCGTTTTAATAACATTAAAACGAACGAAAGATGAAAGTTGCAATTATCGGCTACGGCAAGATGGGACACGAGATTGAGCATGTATTGCTCGATAGAGGACACTCCGTAGCACTCATTATAGACCAAGACAACGTGGCAGATTTGAACGCCGCGAATTTGGCTGACGTAGATGTCGCCATCGAATTTACCACCCCTGCCACAGCCTACCACAACGTCCGCACCTGCATCGAGTGCGGCACTCCTGTCGTAAGTGGCACTACGGGTTGGCACGAGCAACTCGCCGAGCTGCAAGCATTGTGCCGCGAGAAACAATCGACAATGATTTGGTCGTCGAACTACTCGTTAGGAGTGAACATCACCTTCCGCCTCAATCGCTACTTGGCGGAGTTGATGAACCGCTTCGAGGGCTACAACGTGGCTATCGAGGAGATTCACCACACACAGAAAAAGGACGCTCCGAGTGGCACAGCCATATCGTTGGCAGACGACATCATCAAGCGCGTGGAGCGCAAGCAGTGCTGGGTGAACGAGCCTACTGCCGAGGCTGATGCTATCGCCATAACATCGTTGCGCGAGGGCACCGTACCGGGCACGCACACGGTAACCTACCTCTCCGATGACGATAAAATCGAGGTTAAGCACACACTCTTTTCGCGCCGTGCCTTGGCTCTCGGTGCGGTAGTTGCAGCGGAGTTTATCGCCCCAAAGAAGGGCGTATTTACTATTGACGACCTCTTCGAGTAACGGAAAACGGAAAGCGGAAAACGGAAAACTTTTAGTTTTTCTATTTTCGCTTGGAGTGGGAAAACGGAGCCGACGCACGAAGCAAGAGCAGAGGCCGCTTGCGGACTATGCCTTGCAAGAAGGAGGAAAAGCCTGCAAAGCAGGGTTAAAGCGGAAAACGGAAAACTTTTAGTTTTTCTATTTTCGCTTGGAGTGGGAAAACGGAAAACTAAGAAATTCTTAATTTTTAATTTAGCCAATGGCTAATGGCTAATGGCTAAAAGCAAAAAACTATGAAGAACTTTTTAACTAATCGCTGGACGAAGTTTGCAATTGCCAGCATCGTATATATCCTTTTGTTCGTGGTCTGGACGGGTAACCTATGGCTACTGCTCGGTTTGCCGTTCATCTACGACTACTTTATTTCGCGCCTTGCGTATCGCTACATAGGCTCGAAGAACGACGCCCTGCGTGCGAAATACCCACTCTACAACAGTATCTATGGCTGGATTGATGCTATCGTATGGGCTACCGTAGTGGCTCACCTCGTGCATCTCTTCATCTTCCAGCTCTACGTGGTGCCAACCTCGTCGATGGAGAAGACTATTCTCATTGGCGACTACCTCTACGTCAGCAAACTATCGTATGGTCCGCAGGTACCAAATACCCCTGTGGCTATGCCGTTTGTCTACAACACAATGCCATTCTCCACTGCCAAATCCTACTCGGAGTGCATACAGTGGGACTACCACCGTTTGCGTGGTCGAGGCAAAATTGAGCGCGACGACGTTGTGGTATTCAACTTCCCTGCGGGCGACACGGTACTACTCGAAAATCAGGCGGTAAACTACTACGACGAGTTACGACACTATCAGGCAGAGTTCGGCATCGAGGAGGGCAGAAAGCGACTCTACAACGACTTTACCGTAATTTCGCGCCCTGTCGATAAACGCGAGAATTACATAAAGCGTTGCGTTGCCATACCTGGCGATACGTTGCGCATCGAGGATACACAACTCTTTGTGAATGGCAAGGCGCAGGGTGCGTGCGAGGAGCGTCAGCACATTTACTTCATCAGAACGTCGGCTCCGCTGTCGGAGTACGCCTTCTCGAACCTCCACATCACCGAGTACAACGGACAGTACCCATACTACTACGCAGCAACCACCGAAAAGGGTGCCGAGCAGTTGCGTAAGTACAAGAGCGTGGAGAGCGTAGAGCGCTTCAACAATCGCGAACCATCGCTCGATAACTTCCCTAACAGCACCCTCTACCCTTGGACACAGGACAACTTCGGACCTCTCTACGTGCCGCAGAAGGGTACAACCATTGAACTTACGACCAATAATTTACCTCTCTACAAGCGCATAATCGACCAATACGAGGGGCACGATTTGCGTGTAGAGGGCGACAAGATATACATCGACGGAGTGGAGGCAACCTCCTACACTTTTGCGATGGACTACTACTTTATGATGGGCGACAATCGCCACAACTCGGCAGACTCTCGTTTTTGGGGTTTTGTGCCCGAGGACCACATCGTAGGCAAGGCGTTGTTCATCGTATTCTCGAAGGGCGACGACGGTATTCGTTGGAGCAGAATGTTCAAGAAGATAGAGTAGTGGCAGAGCAGAAAGACTCATATTTGACCATTGCCAAGCCCGCCGAGGCTATCTACAAGGAGCGCAGCAGCAAGTTCCTCACATACGCCTACCCCGTAGAGAGCGAGGAGGAGATTAAGGAGTTGCTCGACGCTCTGCGCAAGGAGTACTACGACGCCACGCACCACTGCTACGCCTATCGGCTTGGAGCGCAGGGCGAGGTTTTCCGCGCCAACGACGATGGTGAGCCTTCGGGCACGGCAGGAAAGCCCATTTTGGGGCAGTTGCTATCGGCAGAGCTGACCAATGTATTGGTGGTTGTAGTGCGTTATTTTGGTGGCACAAAATTGGGTGTTTCGGGACTTATTCAGGCATACAAGGAGTCCACAGCCGAGGTTATCGCAGCCAGCGAAATAGTCGAAAAGACGGTAGACAGGGTTATCGACATAGCCTTCTCCTACATCTCGATGAATGGCGTTATGCGTGTTATAAAGGAGTTATCGCCACGCATTGATGAGCAGGTATTCGACAACCTCTGCACAATGCGGTTGCGTATCCGCGAGAGCGAAGCAGATATACTTGTGTCGAAACTCCTCAAAGTAGAAGGTGTAACGATAGAAACGGAAAACGGAAAGCGAAAAACGGAAAACTAATTCTGCATTTTGAATTTTGAATTTGATTTTGGATAACAAAATCTACATAAAAGGAGCGAGGGTACATAACCTCAAAAATATCGAGTTGGATATTCCGCACGAGAAGTTGGTTGTCGTAACGGGACTATCGGGCTCGGGCAAATCGACGTTGGCATTCGACACCATCTTCGCCGAGGGACAACGTCGCTATGTTGAGAGCCTCTCGGCGTATGCTCGTCAGTTCTTGGGACGTATCTCCAAACCCGATGTCGATTTCATCTCGGGCATCGCTCCCGCCATCGCCATCGAGCAGAAGGTATCCTCGCGCAACCCACGCTCTACGGTGGGCACCGTAACCGAGATTTACGACTACCTCAAACTGCTCTATGCACGTGTAGGCAAGACCATTTCGCCTGTTTCGGGCATCGAGGTCAAGTGCTACGACACGGACGACGTGGTCGATTTTCTCCTCTCGTTGGGCGAGGGTGCAAGGGTTGTTATTGCCGTGCCTATGCAGTTGGAGCAGGGCGAAGGCATTATAGAGCGACTGCTACGCCTCGTTAAAGATGGCATTGCCCGCCTTGTCGTCGAGGATAAGACAGTGCTTATAGACGACTTCATCAAGGAGGTCGATTTGGAGCACACGGGCGAGGGTATCTACATCGTTATCGACCGCCTGCGAGTGCTCGGCGACGACGACACACTAACCCGAATGAGAGAGTCGGTGTCGCAAGCATTTGGCTATGGCACAAGCAGTTGTGTGGTCATCGAGGGCGACAACAAGCACCTCTTCAACTCCAACTTCACGGCTGATGGCATCGAGTTCGAGCGACCTACCGAGCATCTCTTCTCGTTCAACAACCCGTTGGGAGCCTGCCCAAAGTGCGAGGGTTGGGGCAAAATTACGGGTATTGACGAGGATTTGGTTGTTCCCGACAAGTCACGCACCATATTCGACAATGCCATTGCTTGTTGGCGAGGCGACACGATGCGTTGGTTTAGGGACCAACTCGTGATGAATGCGCACAAGTTCGACTTCCCGATACACGCACCATACCACACTCTCACCGAGGAGCAAAGGCGACTATTATGGCTTGGAAACGAGCATTTTGAGGGCTTAAACACCTTCTTCGAAATGCTCGACAGCCAACGCCACAAGATACAATATCGAGTTCTTAAAGCGCGTTTTACGGGCAAGACAATATGCCCTGAATGTGAAGGCAACCGCCTACGTCCCGAGGCTCTTTACGTGCGGTTTGGAGGCAAGAACATCGCCGAGGTGGTACGAATGACCGTAGACGAGGCGTTGGAGTTCTTCGCGTCGGTGGAGTTGGACGAGCACGACACAACGAGTGCCAAGCGACTCCTTACCGAGGTGCAAAACCGACTGCGCTACCTAAGCGAGGTGGGTTTGGGATATCTCACGCTCGACCGAGCATCGAACACGCTCTCGGGAGGAGAGAGTCAGCGTATAAACCTCGCTACATCGCTGGGTAGCAACCTTACGGGCTCGCTCTACATCTTGGACGAGCCGTCAATAGGTCTGCACCCACGCGACACGCACCGCCTTATCGAGGTGTTGAAGCAGTTGCGCGATATGGGCAATACGGTGATTGTCGTAGAGCACGAGGAGGAGGTAATTCGCAGTGCCGACTACATCGTCGATATAGGTCCCGAAGCGGGCGAGAATGGTGGCAGAGTGGTCTATGCAGGCGATTTGGAGCATCTTCCGACAGCCACCGAGAGTTACACCGCCGACTACCTCTCGGGGCGTCGCGAGATAGCCGTACCGTCGTCGCATCGAGGTTGGAGCAACTTCATTAAACTGAAAGGTTGCCGCCATAACAACCTCAAAAATATAGACGTAAAGATTCCTCTCGGCGTAATGACCTGCATCACGGGCGTCAGCGGCTCGGGCAAGTCGTCGCTTGCACGAGATATTCTCTATCCTGCGCTGCATCGCTTGTTGGCAGATACGGGCGACCACCCGGGCGACTTTGATGGTTTGTCGGGCGACGTGTCGCTGCTGCGAGGTGTAGAGTTGGTAGACCAGAACCCGATAGGCAAATCCTCGCGCTCGAACCCCGCCATCTACATCAAGGCGTGGGACGAGATACGCAAGCACTTTGCCGAACAACCATACGCCAAGCACAACAACATCACGGCATCGCACTTCTCGTTCAACTCATCGGGTGGACGATGCGAAGTGTGTCAGGGTGAAGGCGTTATAAAGGTGGGTATGCAGTTTATGGCGGATATTACGCTCACCTGCGAGGCGTGCGGTGGCAAGCGCTTCAAGGAGGAGGTTTTGGAGGTTAAGTACCGCGATAAGTCGTGCAGCGACATCTTGGATATGAGTGTCGATGAGGCGATAGCCTTTTTCAGCGAAGATGCCAAGGAGTGCCGTCGCATAATCGAGAGGTTGAAGCCGTTGAGCGACGTAGGACTTGGCTATGTAAAACTCGGACAACCCTCATCAACCCTTTCGGGCGGTGAGAGTCAGCGCGTGAAGTTGGCATCGTACTTGGCGAAGGAGTTCTCGGATAAGCGAATGATGTTTATCTTCGACGAGCCTACTACGGGACTGCATATACACGATATAAATCGCCTTTTGAGGGCGTTTAATGCACTGATTGAGGCGGGGCATACGATAGTGATTGTGGAGCACAATATGGAGGTTATCAAGTGTGCCGACCACGTTATCGACCTCGGGCCCGAAGCGGGTACAGAGGGTGGAAATATCGTCTTCGAGGGCACTCCATCGGAACTCGCAAAGTGCAAAGCAAGCCACACGGCGAAGTTCCTTAAACTGAAAACGGAAAAGTAACTTTTAATTTTGAATTTTGCATTTTGAATTCTGAATTTTACATATACGAACTTTCGAACGGCATACGCTGCATACACCGTCAAACCAAGAGCGGTGTTGCACGTTGTGCCATTATGATAAATGCAGGTACTCGCGATGAGCGCGAGGGGGAGCAGGGCATTGCCCACTTCACCGAGCACGGCTTCTTCAAGGGTACTGAGCATCGCAAGGCGTACCAAGTGAACTGCCGATTGGAAAACCTCGGTGGCGAACTGAACGCCTACACCACAAAGGAGGACACCACCGTTCACGCTACGGTGTTGCGTGGCGACTTCACGAAGGCTGTGGAGTTGTTGGCAGATGTGGTCTTTCATTCGACCTTCCCCGACCACGAGCTCGACAAGGAGCGAGAGGTAATTCTCGACGAGATAAACACCTATCGCGACTCGCCAATGGACGCCATATACGACGAGTACGAGGACCTTATCTTTGCCGACTCGGAGTTGGGGCACAATATCCTCGGTACACCCCGAAGTCTGAAAAAGATTAACTCGGCAGCGATACACCGCTTCCGCCAACGTACGCACACCACCGACAAGATGGTATTTGCCTCTATCGGCAACATATCGCCTACCCGCATCAAGGAGATAGCAGAGCGATATCTTGGCTGTTACGCCCCTACAAAGCGTGAATTTGAGCGTATAGCACCCGCAGTGGTAGCGCCATTCGAGAGGGTTTTAAACAAGCATACCCACCAAGCGCACTGCATCATCGGAGCGCGTGCCTACAACCTCCGCGATAATCGCCGATTGCCCTATGCACTCTTCACGAATATCTTGGGAGGACCTTGCGCCAACTCGCGCCTCAATGTAAGCGTCAGAGAGCGTAACGGGCTCACTTATAACATCGGAGCAAGTTACGCCTCGCTCTCCGATTGTGGTCTTGCATCAATCTACTTCTCGTCCGACCACGAGAATAGCGACAGATGCCGAGAGATTATAGAGAAAGAGATTAAACGCTTGCAGGACAACGCCCTAACCTCGCGCCAACTCTCGATGGCAAAACGTCAATTCATAGCGCAGTTAGCCATCGTAAACGAGGCTGCCGAGGGTTATATGCTCGGCGTAGGCAAGAGCCTTCTAGCATACGGCGAGGTCGATACCTTGGAGGAGTCGTACAGCAAAATAAACGCCGTTACCGCCTCCGAGATTATGGAGGTAGCGAACGACGTATGGCGTGAGCCGTCGGTGTTGCTATATAAATAGACGAGAGAAATGCAAAATGCAAAATGCAAAATGCAGAATTAAAAACTACTCACTACTCTCTACTAACTAAAAAAGCTAATGGCTAATGGCTAATGGCTAAAAGCCCATTAAATTATGGAGAAACTTGACCAATACATCGAGGCAATGTCCTCGCCACAGACGGAGTTATTGCACGAATTGGAGCGTGAAACATACCTTCGTGTAATCAATCCACGAATGATTTCGGGCCATATTCAGGGTAAACTTTTGGAGATGATTGTCCGTATGCTTCGTCCTCGCAGAGTGCTCGAAATTGGCACTTTTACGGGCTATTCGGCACTCTCAATGGCAGCAGGCTTGGAGGAGGGCGCAATAATCGACACTTGCGAAATAGACGACGAATTGGAGGATATCGCAGCCTCCTACTTCGAACGTAGCGGGCTTTGCGACAAGATACGCCAGCACATCGGCTCTGCACTCGAAGTAGTTCCACCGCTGGGTGAGAAGTACGACCTCGTATTTATCGACGGCGACAAACGCGAATATCGCGCCTACTACGAAATGCTCTTCGAGCACAACCTCGTGCATAGCAACTCGTTCATCTTAGCGGACAATATCCTATGGTATGGTAAGGTTGTCGAGGAGGTCGCCCGCAAGGATAAGCAGACCGCCGAAATTGTAGCCTTCAACGACTACGTCCGCAACGACAGCAGGGTAGAGAACGTAATCCTTCCCCTCCGTGACGGCATAAACCTGATAAGAGTAAAATAAACGGAAAACGGAAAACTGAAAACGGAAAACGGAAAACTGAAAACGGAAAACGGAAAACGGAGAGAAATGCAAAATGCAAAATGCAAAATTACTTTCAGCGCTCCCTTACTTGCCCTTAATAGCCGTTAATAGCCCTTAATTGATTAGCGCCGTAACAAGGCTCCGAGTCCCCAACTACTCACTAAAAAAAGAGTTACCTTTATCGGTAACTCTTTTTCTCTATATGGCGTATTCTCTTCTCTACTTAGTATATCTTGCCTTTACGTTGTCGGTTGCCTTTTTCAGCAACTCGGTAGGACAGCAGAGCGTGATACGGACATATCGCTTACCCTCCGTACCGAAGATACCGCCGGGTGTGAGGAACACGTCGCACTTCTCCATAACCTCGTCCGAGAAGTCGTAGCAGTCGCCCTCGTAGTCGGCAGGGATCTCCGCCCAGATAAACAAGCCCGCCTGATTTGGCTGGTAGGTACAACCGAGAGCGTCGAGCAACTCATATCCCTGCTTCTCACGCTCGCGGTAGATGGCGTTGAGCTCCGTAAACCAATCCTCACCCAACGAGAGAGCCGTTTCGGCAGCCGCCTGAATAGGGTAGAACATACCCGAGTCCATATTCGACTTAAAAGTGAGGATAGAGTTTATCCACTCCTCCTTGCCGATGATAACACCTACGCGCCAGCCCGCCATAGAGTGTCCCTTCGACAACGAGTTCATCTCCATAGCCACATCCTTCGCACCCTCAATCGAGAGTATACTCATAGGCTTGTCGGCATTGCGGATAAACGAGTATGGGTTGTCGTGGATAATGAGAATGTTGTGCTTGCGACCAAACGCCACAATCTGCTCGAACAACTCGCGTGTAGGAGTCTGACCGGTTGGCATACCCGGGAAGTTGGCAAACATAATCTTCACGCCATCGACACCTGCCTTCTCGATAGCGTCGAAGTCGGGCTTAAAGCCGTTCTCCTTGGTAAGCGAATATGGCAACATCTCGCCGCCTGTCATCGATACAGCAGCCTTGTATGCAGCGTATCCCGGATTAGGTACGAGCACCTTATCGCCCGGATTGATAAATGTTTGGCAGATGTGCATAATGCCCTCTTTCGAGCCGATAAGTGGCAACACCTCGGTGTTGTAATCAACCTCTACGCCGTACCACTTGCCGTACCAATCGGCAAAAGCCTTACGAAGAATAGGCTCGCCCTTGAACGACATATACTTGTGAACGTCGGGGCGAAGAGCCTCCTTCGACAGACGCTCCACAACCGATGGGTGTGGTGGAAGGTCGGGGCTTCCCATAGCCAATTTGATAATCTGACGACCTGTTGTCGCCTCAATCTCTGCGATTTCGCGCAGACGACGCGAGAAGTAGTACTCGCCTGTGCCGTCCATACGATGCGCGCGCTCGATAGTAACCTTGCTCATAACTCTATATATGGTATTAGAAATTCTTTGGTGCAAAGATAGTAAAAAGAGAGGAGTTAGAAGTTGGTTGCGAATAGTTTTTTCAACAAAAAGTTAAAAGAAACCGACCACGCAGAAAAATTTTGTGGTCGGTTTGAAAACCAATGACAATCAATGGCATTGAATGGCATTCGTTCGCCAAGGCTCACTTAATGGCAACGAATGGCAAAAAACTTTCAGCGCCTGCCATTTAGCACGCTACAAGAGTGCGTATGTCATTAAATGTTATTCAGGGCGTAGCCCGAATGCCATTATTGTTACGCCAGCTCTGCATTAGAAGTCGTAGCCCTCGATACTATCTGCGTAATCGCTCCAATACTGCGTAGACTTATATACACTTACTGAACTGTGTGGTACATAAATCTTGCGACCTAAAGCATTTTCATCAAACATACACTCATTGCCACTTGGAGGAGTTGTTGGCTTACAATACACTTTGGTCAACTTATCGCAGCCTTCAAGGAATGCTCCTCCGATTTCAGCTACACTATCTGGAATGGTTATACTTGATAAATTATCACAATCAACAAAAGCACTCCACCCAATACTTGTGATACTGTTTGGTAATACTATATTTGCTAAACTACTGCAATAGGCGAATGTTCCTTCTCCGATTTTACTTACCCCATTTGGAATTATAATGCAACCTGTTATACTAATGCAATCATATAAAGCATACTTTCCAATTTCAATAGCATTCTCCGGTATATTAAAATTATCAAGATTTTCGCAGCCTGCAAATGCAAACTCTCCAATAGATGTAATGCCACTTGGTAGAGTGATATTTATAAGATTTATGCAACCAAAAAATGCATAGTCTCCAACCATTGTAATTTCGCCATCAAATTTAATAGTACCTTTTCCATTTTCGTAAGTATTCGACATGATATTTGCACCGAAAGATGGAGTTGCATAGTTATTTTCCTCTCCACTATATGGCTCAATAATCTGTCCATCTGTCGAGGTGTACCAAATTTCGTTATTGGCTGGCATTGGCGTGTCATCGGGGTTGTAAGTTGCCTCGCCACTGTAGATATTATCATCTACGCTCCACTCCTTAATGCTAAAATTTACAACTAATCCATTACTGGGTGCAGAGACCGTTACCTCAATCTTATGTTGAATTCCCGCCGTAAAGGTTATATCGGTGGCAAATGAATACTCTTTGCCATTAATACTTATCGAAATCAAATTTGTATCAGCGCTAACAGTTTGAGGAACTATCATTGCACGGTAGTACGCTCCAGTGTTCCAAGGTATAATCTCGGTTACACCGCCCGTTGCCGTTGCAACACCGGTTGCAAGGTTGATGGTTGCAGAGTTCTTGATATTGCAAATTTTAACTTCGACATCTGCCGCTGCAAGTTCTTCTGCGGTGTAGCCCTCGCCAGCCTTGATATAAACCAACGCATTGCTTAAAAGATGTTCCGTGGTAATTGTTACCGCATTTTTCGTAGGAGCAACACCACTGCGCTTGCCCCACAAAAAATCACTTGCCCAATAATCAGCCTCTGCGCTTTGATCTATCTTAACACTGAATGGATATGCCGAAACATCGGTTGGGTTACCATATGGATAGTAAGCATAAAAATCTGCTTTGGTAGATGCATCTCTCCAATACAACTCCTCATCTGCTCTCCAATCGGTTGAAAGAGTAAAACAAGCATTGCTTATATGGTTCTCCGTAGATGTTAAAGTTCCTGCCGTAGAGCCATTGTAATTTACCACATATAATCCGACCTGATCGCCACTCTCGAACGCAGTGTCATTAGCACGCGATTTTTCGAGGCTAATTTTAATCGGCATTCGGTCAGCGAGTTGCTCGATTTGAGAATCATTTTGTGTGCAACCAATCAGCAATGCAGCCAATGCAAATAGTGAAAATCTTTTCATTATTGAAATAATTTTTGCTGCCCACCAACCCCGAATGAGGCATTTATATAAATAAAGAAAGTGTGAGGCTGACTTTCCGTTTATTGAATAGAAGGTTGTGGAATGACCTTTAAGAGAATAAACGCTGCATACCCCACACCTGTATATAGCAATACATTGGCATAGAGCATACCAACTGCGTATATACAAGAAATGAGTGCTGTTCGTTCGCCCTCTCTTATGAAAACTTCCACATTTTCTATTCAGGACTGCGAAAACACTTTCTATATGTCTGCAATCCGAGGACTGCACCACAAATATAGCAACTTATCTCGAAAAGTACAAAACAAGAGAACTCTTTTCCTGAAATAATTCTGCATTTTGCATTCTGCATTTTGAATTTAATTTTGCATTTTGCATTCTGCATTTTGAATTTTTCTTACCTTTGCGCAGAAAATGGTAAGAAGCTGATTTTATGGAATTTCTCAACCAATTTATATTCGGAGAGGGCATTGCTCACTCGATATTTGTGCTGGCAATGACGATTGCCGTAGGTACCTTGCTCGCCAAAATCAAGGTCGGAGGCATATCGCTCGGTGCCACGTGGATACTCTTTGCCGGCATCGTAGCAAGCCACTTCGGTATGCAGTTGCACACCGACACGCTCAACTTCGTGCGCGACTTCGGACTGACGCTCTTTGTCTTCTCGATAGGTTTGCAGATTGGACCGTCGTTCTTCTCGTCGTTGCGACACGGCGGAGTGCGACAGATGTGGTTATCAATTCTGACGATGATTTTCGGTGCTGTGGTGGCATACCTGCTCTTCCTCGCCACCGACACGCCACTCCAAACAATGGTCGGTGTGATGGACGGAGCCGTAGCCAACACCCCCGCAATGGGTGCTACACAGCAGGCGTTTCTCGACCTGAAAGGTATCGACGACCGTACAATTCCTATGGGCTTTGCCGTAGCCTATCCTGTTGGCGTTATGGCGGTTATACTCGCCTTTATGTTGTTGAAGGCCGTTTTACGCATCGACATTAACAAGGAGCGCGAAACCCTTGCCAACAAAATGGCGGGCAACAAACTCGCATCGAAGTTCTCCATTGAAGTTACCAACGAGCAGATGGACGGCAAAAGTGTTGGCGAACTGCGCCAAATCATTGCACGTCAGTTCGTCATATCGCGCATTTCGCACGATGGCAACAAGGCATTTATAGCCGACGCATCGAGCAAGGTGCATCGTGGCGACAAGATATTTGTGGTCTGCGCAGCCGAGGACAAAGAGGCTATTTTAGCCTTTCTCGGACGCGAAATAGAGATGCTCGAAGAGGAGTGGGGAGAGTTCGAAGGAGAGCTCGTATCGCGTCGCATAGTGGTTACACAGCCCAAAATCAACGGCAAGCGTTTTATCGATTTGCGACTGCGCACCAAGTACGGCATTAACATTACCCGCGTAAATCGCGCCGGCGTGGACATTATTCCGCATCAGGGTATGGAGCTACAACTTGGTGATAAAGTGATGGTTGTAGGTTCCGAAGCTGCAATTAACGAGGTTTCGAAACTACTCGGTAATTCGCTGAAAAAACTACACGAGCCACACATTTTCACCCTCTTTATCGGCATTGCCTTGGGTGTTTTGGTCGGCTCTATTCCGCTGATTGATGCACCGCAACCGATAAAACTTGGCTTGGCGGCAGGACCTATGCTTATGGCTATCATCATAGGTCGTTTCGGCACCCATTGGCACCTCATAACCTACACCACATTGAGCGCAAACCTTATGCTACGCGAGGTGGGTTTGGCGATGTTCCTTGCCTCGGTGGGCTTGGCGTCAGGAAGTGGTTTTGTCGATGCGGTGGCAAGTGGCGGATATATTTGGCTGCTCTACGCCCTCATCATCGCCGTTGTGCCGTTGTTGATAGTGGGCATCTACGCCCGTCTGCGCCACAAGATGGACTTCTTTACAATTATGGGTACACTGTCGGGTAGTATGACCAACCCGATCTCCCTAAACTACGCCAACTCTATGGCCGGTAGCGATATGCCTGCAATCAGCTATGCCACAGTCTACCCGTTAGCGATGTTCCTGCGCGTGGTTATCGCACAAGCAATGATACTTATGTTGATGTAGGGTAGAGGCTACCTAATCTGGAAATCGAGCAGTTTAGTACCGCATAACGACACCTCCACGCACTCGTCAATATGCGGCGCAAAAGGCTCGGTTGCAGCGACATAGACTATATCACCCGTTTTGAGAGTGAGCAACTCCGATGCCCTTACAAGGGCCATATCAAGCGATAATTTAACGGCAGATAAGTTGCCGGCGAACTCCGCATTGCCAATCTTCACATCAAGCGCTCCATCAGCTACTGCGTCGGGAGCAACAGTTTCGGGCGAGAGAGCAATAGATTTATCGAAGCAGTACGCCTCGTCGCACGGTCTGCCGAGCACGCAATACCTCTCCACAATATCTTGTGCAGTAAAGGCGACCGCCACACCCACAGCATCATAACAACGCGAAGCAAACTTCTCGCTCATACACCTTGCAAGTCGCGTAACACGCAGATAAAATCCCACCGTACAGCGCATATCCTGCGAGAAGGCAGGCATATAGAACGCATCGTTATTACGTAATACCGACGAGTCGGAACGGACGCTCAAATAGAGGTCGTCTGCGCTATGCAATGCGTTATCAATACAAACTATCTTCATCTATCTCAACGATTTAACTATATCGTGGGCAGTGCGACGGCTCGATCCCTCGCCTCCCATCATCGTTTGCAATTCGGCAAAGTCGGCGAGCATTTTTTCGCGTGCCGAGCCCCCCTTCAAGATGGAACGCAACTCCTTGCTCACCGCTTCAACATCAATTTTATTTACCACAATCTCTCGCACACACTCTCTGTCGAGATTTATATTTACTAGCGAGATATACGGTATTTTCAGCACGATAGGGCGCAACCACTCATACAACTTCGGCACGTGGTAAAGCACTATCTCGGGCGTATTCATCAATGCCGTTTCGAGGGTTGCCGTACCCGAGGTTACGATTGCCGCCTCGGCATATATCAGCGCATCGTAGGTCTTGTTGCAGACCACTTTAACCTCCGAGCCTTGCAGAATCTTCTCGTAGAGTTCTCTTTCGAGCCACGGCACCGCCGCCACGACAAACTGATAGTCGGGAAAATTGCGAGAAATGGCTATCATATCCGCCAAATTATCCTTTATCTCCGAACGACGGCTACCTGCCAATAGGGCAACGATAGGGCGCTCGTCGAGCCCGTTTTCGCTCAGAAACACCTCACGAGGAGCCATCTGCACTTTGTATTGCGCTATCGAGTCGCAGAGCGGATTTCCGCAAAATATAGGCTCTATGCCTTTGGAACGGAAGTACTCTGTTTCGAACGGGAAGATAGTATAAAGCCTATCGACATATTTGCGAATCTCCTTCACTCGCCACTCCTTCCACGCCCACACCTTTGGGGCGATGTAGTAATAGACCTTCAACCCCTTTGACTTTGCCCACTTGGCGATGCGCATATTAAAGCTCGGGTAGTCTATAAGTATCACAACATCGGGGTTGAACGCCTCGATATCGCGCTTGCACTCGTCGATCTGACCGAGCACGGTGCGGAGATTGCGCAACACATTCACTATGCCGAAAAACGACGTTTCGCGATAGTGCTTTGCGAGGTTCTCCTTGCCACCAACCTCCGCCATCTTGTCGCCACCCCAAAAGCGGAACTGCGCCTCGGAATCCTCCGCCACAATTCCCTTCATAAGGTTGCTACCGTGCAAATCTCCCGAAGGCTCACCTACGACAATGAAATACTTCATTGCAAATTAAGAATTGAGAATTAAGAATTAAAATTATTTTTCTTTATCTATTATATCGTCATTCCGAGCGAATGCAATGAGCGTGGGAATCTCACACGTTTCATTTTAGCAACAAGGGAGATTGCCACGTCGCTACGCTCCTCGCAATGACGCTTTTATTTATCTACCGCAAAATTAAAAATTTTTGCCGACAATACCGCAACTCTCGAAAATAATTTCTAAATTTGTAATCGGATTGCGGAATACGCAATTCTTGTAGATGGCATTTAGGCTATTGTTTTGTTGATAAAACGACCAATTTTATTTAGCGAACAGACAATAGGCACAATAAATGCCCTCGCCGTTTTGGCGTGGGTTGTGCTTTTGTTCGCGTGGGTACTTGGTCGTCCCCTTCAACTTAAAGCATCTATCCACGCTTCTTTATTTTTAGTTAAGCGGTTGCTATCTGACAGCAACGATGAACTTATGTTTAACTAAAAGTATTAAAGCATTATGAAAAAGTTATTATTAACAACAATGTGTTTGTTTGCAATTTGTTTTTCTTACGCTCAAACAAATGAGACTAATACAGAACAACATTTGAAATTCAAAGGTATTGCTATTGATGGTACACCAAATGAGTTCGGCTCAAAATTAGAAAATGCAGGGTATTCTTATACCAACAAAAATGGGGGAAACTATTATTATAACGGAGCATTTGCAGGATACGATAATTGCGAAATCATTGTCAAATCAACCAACAATCTAGTATATGAGGTTGTCGCCATTTTTCCAAAAAGTTATTCTTGGGGGCATTTACATAATACATATAGTTCATTAAAAAATATGTTAACTACAAAATATGGCAAACTAGAAGGTAAGGAGATATTTGAAAATACGCCAACTTATGTAAATATAAATGACGACAATGTCAAATACAGAGAGGTTGGCTATAATAGATGTAAGTATTATTCGGTATTCACAAGTATCTTAGATGGATGGGGAACTATTGTATTAGAAATTAAAAGTACTCATCGCGTAGGAATACACTATATAGATTTCTATAATGAACAAAAGAAAAAATCTTCTGCAATAAACGATTTGTAAACAACTATCGCCTCGCAGTTTATTCTGCGAGGCGATAACTTTAATTGTCAACTCGTCAATTGTCAATTATTCTTCAAGTAGGTCGGGGCGAAGGAGTTTTGTCCTTTCGTAGGCCTGCTCATCTTGCCACTTCGCTATCTCGGCAAAGTTGCCCGACAACAAAACATCGGGTACTTTCCAGCCGTTAAACTCCGCAGGGCGTGTATATACGGGCGGTGCAAGCAAATCATCTTGGAAGCAGTCGGTGAGAGCCGAAGCCTCATCGCCAATAGCACCCGGCAAGAGGCGCACCACCGAGTCGGTGATAATCGCTGCTGCCAACTCGCCACCCGTCAAGACATAGTCGCCAACCGAAATCTCGCGAGTGATAAGATGCTCACGAATGCGGTAGTCGATGCCCTTATAGTGTCCGCAGAGGATAATTATATTTTCGAGTGTCGAGAGTCGGTTTGCCTCGTGCTGGTCGTAGCGAATACCGTCGGGCGAGGTGAAGATAATCTCGTCGTAATGACGCTCGCTCTTTAACTTCTCGATGCAGCGGAACACCGGCTCAATCTTCATCACCATACCTGCCTCGCCACCGAAAGGGTAGTCATCGACCTTGTGGTGCTTATCCTCCGAGTAGTCGCGGATATTGTGGATATGAATCTCGGCAAAGCCGCCCTCCTGCGCACGCTTCAATATCGACTCGTTCAGAGGCGACACCAAGAGTTCAGGCACAACTGTTAAGATATCTATACGCATATTATTTAGCTTTTAGCCATTGGCCATTAGCCATTAGCTTTTCAGAAGAATTTTTAATTTTTAATTCTTAATTTTTAATTGGAGAAGTTCACTTCTCCGTTCAAGGCCTCGACCACAAATGGGTTATAGAGCGATTCGTGGCCGATATTGCTCTTGTCGCCGTGTCCGGGGTAGATTGTAACCTCATCGCCCAACGGCAGAATTTTGCCCAAAATCGAGCGCATAATGGTAGGGTAGTCGCCACCCGGCAGGTCGGTACGACCAATACTCTCACGAAACAAAGTATCGCCCGTAAAGAGTGTTTTCGACTCCTCGTGTAGCAGCGACACACAACCCTTTGAGTGTCCCGGAGTAGCAATCACACGCAATACGGTGTTACCGAAGCGCACCTCCTCCACCGAAGCGAGGTCGATATCTATTGCTTCGGGCAGTGCGTATGGCTCGATACCGAACATTGAGCAGTGCTCCTTAGCCGAACGAAGCAGTTCGTTATCTGCCGACGATGCAGCGAACTTCACTCCATAGTTATCGCGCAAGAACTCCACACCGAAGATATGGTCGAAGTGGCAGTGTGTATTGATCGCCATCATCGGCTTCAAGCCATTCTCGGCGATAAACTCCGCCAATGCGCCATCCTCGCGTGCCGAGCAATTTCCCGCATCGACAATTACACACTCCTTTGTCTCGTCCCATAGAACGTATGTATTCTCCTGAATAGGATTAAAAACAAACGACTTAATCTCCATAGTATTCCTTATTTTTTGCAAAAATAAGAAAAAGAACGGAAAACGGAAAGCGGAAAACGGAAAACTATCTATTTTTTATGGCTTTTAGCCATTAGCCGTTCGCCATTAGCTAAAATCGTCATTCAGAGAGTCGTTAGACTCGTGGGACCGCTGCGATTAAGTCGAGGGCAGAGGCTGCTTGCAGACTTTGCCGAGGCGGAGCAGTGAAGACCAACGGTCAATCTCCCTTATTGTTGTTAAAATTAAAGTGGGAGATTGCCACGTCGCTACGCTCCTCGCAATGACAAATTATATATTTCTTGCAATTTGCGAAATAAAGTATTATATTTGTAGTGTAGTCTTCGGATTGCGGACATCTTTTGAAGTTGGCAGACAAACTTAAATAATATGAATCAAATTAGACATACGATTATTGCCTTCATAATGGTATTATGTTTTGCGCCTTGTTATGCTAAATATAAAACCTACTGCACTGTTGATAATAACACATATATTACAACGGCCCCAGACGCAAGACTATACGAACTCTCAGATAAGCAAAGTGCTACAAACGTTAGAGAATTCATCGATATACAAAATTCAAAAATCAAGAAATTAAGAAAACCGCAACAATTGCGAGTTTTAAGGCTTACAAATACTAGCAAACAGCTAACTTTTAATGCCTACATTGTTGAGCACAAAGACAATTTGTGGGTCTTGCAGGATGGAAATGTACAAGATAATTCCATTCTTAAAGAAAAGAGTGCGAAGATATTGCAACATAGGAAGGAATTAGAGGAGAAATACATCCACTTAAACTCTCAATACGATAGTTTAACTTCCCGAATTAATGGTGCCAAACTTCATTATGATAGTTTGGTCGCAAAATATACCAGCCTATGCACGGACAGTATAACTTATTACAAAAAACTAAAAGCACAAATTCCCCACATAAAAGATTCATTAGTATCAGCAGCAGAAGCACGAGAACAGGACAGAGTAAATAGATTGTATAAACAGTGGTATGATGCTTTGCCTGCATCTACGAAGAGAGTGGCAGATATCATCTCTATAACCGAGGCTGGATTAAGTTCTCCGAATAGCGCAGGAGGATGTGATTATTATTTTTGTTATCAAAACAAATCAAAAAAGGCAATCAAATACCTATATTGGACAGGAACGGTGTATAACGCAGTAAATGACCCGGCATATTGTGATATAAGAAGGACCGCAACATATAAAGGTAAAGATACAGGACCGGTAGGATATGGCGAGTCCGGAGGTGGAGGCTGGGATTGTGTCGTTTATAACTATTCAGCAGATACTATGAAACTTAGTAACATAAGAATAGTATATATGGATGGTTCATCGACCAGTATAGCAGCGGCTGATATTAGAAGATTATTCGAAGAGCCTTCTACCAAAGTATATGTAAGCACCTACGACATCACAAACAAGGTTATCTCCGAGCACGCGTGCCAAAACAGGATAAAAATATGGGAGGAGCGATTGAATAATGCAAAAAAACAAAAGTTTGACAAAGGCTCCTATGAAGAGTATTTTAACGACAAGCCGGATTCAACGCTCAATGAAATCAGATCGGCAATAAGAGATTGCCGCCTCAAATTGGACAATATGGGCAATGATGTAGAGACAAAACGAAACGAAGCAATGGCGGCCCATAAGGAGTACGAAAATTTTGATAAATTCGTTAATTTTGAAGTATATTCAGACTCAAAAAGTGGCAGTTCGTATTCAAACTATGTGTATAGTTCTTCTAACAAATTAAATAGTAAAAATAGCAAAAAGAGCCCTTTTGTTACACTTGGTTTAGAAGGCTCTATTGAGGGATTGAAAAGTTTTTCGACAGGTTGGGGTGCATCTGTGCGCATTGGTCGCTTTAATTCGGTAATTAATGCTACAATAGGCGTTAAATATCAATATACAAGTTGCAATCAGCATATATGGTATGTATATTCTGATCCGAATTCTTATCACGTATATTCAGGAGATGCAGACTATAAACAACGAGCTCATCAGTTAGTAGTTCCTATCGCCGTTAATTGGAATCCGTATAGAGACGACAAATTTGCATATTTTATAGGAATTGGATATGAACACGGTTTCCTGTCTGCAACGACAAGAAAATACGAAAATCTTTCATATGATTTTAGCGAAGAGCATATGGTACAAAGTGGCGATTGTGAAGATGTAACATACCTATCTACACCATCGCGCACTGTAATTTTTCAAACCGGTCTATCTGGCAGGCATTGGGATTGGAAGGTATATTATAAATTATACGCTAATAAATCTAAATTCACAAATGGGGATCCCGGTGCCATAGGAACGGCATTCGTATATTATTTCTAGTTATCAAGCCCCCACGCAACCACAGGTATCGAAAACAATACCCGGCAGTAGGGAGTGTAGGGAATTTAATGAGAATAGGGAGAATAGCATCGCTAAACTCCCTAAATTCTTTAATCTCACTAAAAAGCCACAAGTTTTCCGCTTTCCGTTTTGCAGACTCTCGCCCTTATCACGGCGCAGCATTTCTGGCAGTGCAGTTTGCAACTGCTTAATGAGGGCTGGCGTTCCGAAAAGTTTTCAGTTTTCCGCTTTCCGCTTTCCGTTTTCCGTTTTATTATATTCCTGCAATCTTTTTGATTTCGTTCAACTTATTCAACGCCTCCAATGGGGTGAGGGAGTTGATATCTAAACCTTTGATTTGGTCGCGGATCTGCACCAAAACGGGATCGTCGAGTTGGAACATCGACAACTGCATCTCTGCGGGGCGTACCGACTCGGCAACGTCCGCAACGCCCTGTGCCGACATCTTTTTGCCACGCTTGCGTAGTTCGCCCTTCGGCACCATATCGCTATTGCCATACGCCTTCTCCAACGCTTCGAGAATTGCCGTAGCACGCTCCACGATAGTCGCCGGCATACCTGCCAATCGTGCCACGTGAATACCGAACGAGTGCTCCGTGCCGCCACGCTCCAACTTACGCAGGAATACCACCGTGCCATCAATCTCCTTGACCGAAACGTGGAAATTCTTTACTCGCTGACACACCTGCTCCATATCGTTGAGTTCGTGGTAGTGCGTAGCAAAGAGTGTGCGAGGGTGCGCCGTAGGGTGGTTGTGCAGATACTCAACCATAGCCCACGCTATCGAGATACCGTCGTAGGTACTTGTGCCTCGACCAATCTCGTCGAGCAGTACCAAGCTGCGCTCCGAGATATTGTTAAGAATACTTGCCGACTCCAACATCTCGACCATAAAGGTAGATTCGCCCTGCGAGATATTGTCCGAAGCTCCCACACGAGTAAAAATTTTATCCACCAGACCAATCTCCGCCTTCGCAGCCGGTACAAACGAGCCCATCTGCGCCATCAGCACAATCAATGCCGTCTGTCTGAGCAGCGCCGACTTACCCGACATATTCGGGCCTGTAATCATCATAATCTGCTGCGAGGTGGTGTCGAGCATCACATCGTTCGGAATATACTGCTCACCCACCTTCATCAGCGTTTCGATAACAGGGTGGCGCGCCGCCTTCAAATTTATGGTTGTAGAGTCGTTGAGTTGCGGTCGTACATACTTGCGCTCAACCGCTACAACCGCCAACGAATAGAGGCAATCTATACGCGCTACAATCTGCGCATTCAGCTGTATATCGCGCAAATAGTGCATCACATAGGCAATCAACTCGCTATATATCTGCTGTTCCAACTGCAAAATGCGCTCCTCAGCACCGAGAATTTTCTGCTCATACTCCTTCAACTCCTCGGTGATATATCGCTCGGCTGCCGCCAAGGTCTGCTTGCGAATCCAACGCTCCGGCACCTTATCTTTGTGGGTATTGCGCACCTCGATATAGTAGCCAAAGACGTTGTTGTAGCCGATTTTGAGCGAAGGGATACCCGTAAGTTCGCTCTCCTGCTCCTGAATTTTTTGGAGTACCTCCTTGCCGTGCAACGCCACACGTCGAAGGTCGTCCAACTCCGCCGAAACACCATCGGCAATAATTCCACCCTTCTGAATTTGATTGGTTGCAGGGTCGGGGTAGATGGTCTGCGCTATGCGCTGCGACACCTCGGCAAGAGGGTTAATCTTCGATGCTGCAAGGTGCAGAATATCGCTATCCGACGACTCCAGCGCCGCTTTCAAGAGTTCTATCGCTTCCAGCGAGTTCTTCAACTGAATCATCTCGCGAGGCAACACACGCATCGAAGCCACACGCGAGCCGATACGCTCAATATCGCCCGTAGCCGAAAGGTGTTCATTTACGGTTGAACGAGTTGCTGCATCATTCACAAACACCTCAACCATATCCTGTCGCTCCTCGATACGTTTCAAGTCGAGTATCGGCATCGCTATCCAACGACGCAACAGTCGCGCACCCATTGCGGTGCGTGTTCTGTCGAGAGTCTTCGCGAGCGAGCAACTCGCATCGCCACTGCTCGACGTAAAGAGTTCGAGATTGCGCGAAGTGAATTTATCAATCCACACATACTCCTCACGATCCAAACGCGAGAGTGTGGAGATGTGGGCTATATCGTTATGCTGTGTAAATTCGAGGTAATAGAGTATCGCTCCCGCCGCCGAAATGGCATTTCGCATACCTTCGACGCCAAAACCTTTGAGCGATGGCACCGAGAAGTGGGTTTTCAACTTGCCATAATTGACCTCGTAGGAGAACACCCAATCTTCGAGGCAGTAGATATAGTAGCGCGAGCCAAAAGCCGACACGAAACGCTCCTTCAAGCCACGCTGATAGACAATCTCCTTTGGAGCGAACGACGAGAGGAGTTTCTCGATGTAGCGGTCATCGCCCTCGGCAACCGAAAACTCGCCCGTTGTGAGGTCAAGGAATGCCACGCCCGTAGCCGACTGTCCGAAATAGACCGATGCGAGGTAGTGATTTTCGCGCTGCTCGACAACATTATTTTCGAGCACCACACCCGGAGTAACCACCTCTATAACGCCACGGCGCACTACGCCTTTTGCACTCTTTGGGTCTTCGAGCTGTTCGCATATCGCCACGCGTTTACCGGCACGCACCAAACGAGGAAGATAGGCATCTATGGCGTGGTGAGGGAAGCCGGCAAGTTCGACCATTGCAGCACCGCCATTCGCACGACGAGTGAGCGTAATGCCGAGTATTGCACTCGTTTCGATAGCATCGGCTCCGAATGTTTCGTAGAAGTCGCCCATACGGAACAACAAAATCGCATCGGGATATTGCGCCTTTACGTTGTCGTATTGCTCCATCAACTTGGTCTTGCCCGACTTTTCCTTCTCCTCTTCGTTATTTTTATTTCCTCGTGCCATTATCTCTTTTTGGGCTTTTAGCCATTAGCCATTGGCTATTAGCTTTTTATTATACAATCGTGCAAAGATAACGAAATAAACGGAAAACGGAAAGCTCCAAACGGAAAACTTTTGTTTTTCGTTTGGAGCGAAAAGCGGAGCCGACTCCATTGAAATTGGCGCACCCCTAACAACCCTACTTTAAATAATACTCCGAAATCGGCTTATACCCCCTCTCCTGCATCAGTTTATCCCAATCGCGCGGCAACTCGATGTAGACCGTTTCGAAGCCACCACCGGGCATTGTCTGAACCTTGTTGCGGCTCGAATCGCCCGTAACTATAAATGCGGTCATATCCTCTTTCATCGTCGGAATAGTCATAATCTCGGTTTCGGGCGTATCGTACCAAACAGGCGTTGGTGTCATCGAAGCCCCCTCGGTGCGGGTTAAATGTCCCTTCCAGTTGCGAATAGGGTGGCGCTCCTCGGGATTACTGCCCGGATTTGCATAGTAGTTCGCAAATACTCGCTCATTCAGCGAACGACGTGCCGTGCGGATAAGATCTTGTTCGAGTGCAAACGGAGTGCGATACTTCGTGGCAAGATTCTTCGCAATAGGTTTCGTAAGCAGAATCGTACGATAAGTAAATTGCTTGCCACTGCCGAGGGCAAATTGGCAACGCTCGGTGATATCCCACGCTAGCAACTCCATAATTTTCTGCGGATTGGTGGTCGAAGGCGCCATATTATTACCCCAAAGCAGGGTAGAGCAGGTGGTAACGGTATTGTCGTTCATCTGATAGCCAAGTCGTGCGTGGTATGGTTTCCAGCCAATCTCGCGACACGCCACCTCGTCCTCCACCAAGCACCACGGCATAGGGTAGCCAAATGTGCCCATACGATTTTGCTTTATGTAGTAGCCCGCCAGATTCATCAGCGCAAGGCTCATAAATCGTCCTATCGAGGCGTTTGCTGCCTCGTTAATCTCGCCCTGCTCACAGTCGATACCAAGTTGCCGTGCAACAGGTCCATTCAACCAACAATATGGCACCCAAGCGTGCGTACTCGCCAGAGTGCGACGGAACGAGCCCGCGCCCATAGCCTTTGTCATAGCGATAAGGATAGGCATATATTCGGGCTTACAACCCGCCATAACACCATTTACCGCAACGTGCCAAACCGTAGTATTACGATGCGCCACAGGCAACACCGCCACGGTTTCGTCCCACTTTTTGTCAGTGTAACGCAAAAACTCACTAACCTTCTCGAACGTAGGGGGCACAATCGGCAGACCATCTGACCAATTCATCTCGCGGAAATGGTCATTAACCTCTTGGAATGTACCATAGAAGATATCGTCGCGCAGACCTCCCTGATTGCTTTTGGCACTGCGAGCCAACTCCTCGGCGGTAATTGGCGAAGTCAGAGCCTTAACGATTTGAGGGAATAGCACCTCGCGCGTATTCTTTATAAGTTCGTCGTTTGTATGCGAAGCAAATGCCCCCGGATACTCAGCCACACGCGGTGCAGGCACACCATTATTTGTAGACGTATAGAACACCTGCTCGGTGAATGTCGGTGCTGCTATAGCAACCGCAGGAATACCGATATATTCGGCAGCAATGCACGAGCCAACCTCCTTTGGAGTACAAAGTCCGCAACCGCAATTGCCCGAAACGACTGCATCTACGCGCATAGAACGAAGACGCTCCTGAAACTCATCTTTCGAGCGTCTGGTAACGCCTGGTGCAGGATACACACCCGCCGAGCCTATCTCATCAAGCAAAATAATACGGCAAGTAGGGTAGTTTTTCTCGAAGAGTCGCTTCAACTCGGGGTGCGTTGTGCGAGCCATAAAACTGCCACCCACAAGGGCTATCGTCTTGCCTTCGAGAGTCGTAAGGCGTGGAGCCATCTCTATCATCTGCACCGTACCACGACCTACGGGCGACACCACAGCAAAGCCATCACCTTTGACAACCGCAGCACCCGTTTCGGTCTTGCAGGTTTCATCACAAACCACACGCTGCGGTGTTTGTGCCGATGTCATAGCATATACTCCACATAGAAAAATAAGTAGTAATACTTTTTTCATATTGATGAATTTCATAGGTTTTACAGAAGATAAGACTACTCATCTTCGAAGAGGTTAAATAATATAGACTCAGAAAATTACTCTTCGCTATAATGCAGAAGGCATCTACGACACAAACAGTCGTTATAGAGGGCTTTTATCTTATCGCGCTGATTTGAGGTAAGCGTAACATACGAACAATGGCAACGACTCATATCCTGGTCGTGCATACAATCAAAAGAGGCTCCGCAGCGAGGACAAATTTTCTTCATATACAGGAATGGATTTAAGCTTTGTCGGGGTCCTCGAAGAATCGTTCGTCGAAATTGACGAAATAGAGGCGTTCCGTAGCACGAGTGATAGCGGTGTAGAGCCATCGCAACATATCTTTTGTCATAGACTCGTCGCCAAACAAGCACCTATCCACAAATACCGCTTTCCACTGTCCTCCCTGCGCCTTATGGCACGTTACCGCGTATGCAAACTTTATCTGCAAAGCGTTGAAATAGTCATTCTCGCGAATCTCCTGCAAACGCTTTATCTTGCTCTTCACATCGAGATAATCCTTCTCCACCTCGCGGAAAAGGCGTTCGCTCTCCTCGCGCGTAAGCGATGGCGACTCGGAGTGTAGTGTATCCAACAACACCTTACACTCAATCTCCGTATCGTCGTAATCGCCAAACGACAGGGTTGCCGTAGCGAAGCGAAAACCATAGAACTCCTCCACACGACGCAGTCGCTTCAAGCGGGCAATATCGCCATTGGCAATAAAACTTATCGGACAATCTTCGAGGCGCTCTGTATAGTGGTAATTATTCTTCGCAACCATCAGTATATCACCGCTTTCCAGCTCCTCCTCCGCCATTAGATTTATGCGACGGATACCCTCATTATAGCGATTTGCGCGTTTATTCGAACGTGTAATTACAATAGTCTCTTCGCGTCCATAGCGGTCGTAACAATCTTGCAGGGCCTCCAATAGCTCCGAGCCACCGACAGCCTCGACATCGTCGTAATCGGTATCAAAATGGGGAATCTCATATATTCCGTTTTCGAGCATACAACGCACCAACGTTGCATTGAAGAGTATTCCCGAATCTTGCTCCTGACGTACAACCTCGTCCATCGAGCCATATACCACATCGCCATAGGTGCGCATCTCCGACACATCGAGCGCCGGCGAGAAGTCGGCACCAACGGGAGGCAACTGTGCATTATCGCCAACCAACACCAAGCGACAATTCCTGCCGGAGCGAACATATTGCACCAAATCTTCGAGCAATGACCCGCTACCGAACTGCACTCCGTCCGAACCGGTATGAGCCGACAACATCGAAGCCTCATCGACGATGTATATCACATCCTTATCACGATTTATATTAAGCGAAAATTTAGATTCATAGGAGGCATTTGTTCGCTCGCGATAGATGTGTTTGTGAATAGTCAGAGCCTTCTCGCCCGAGTAGTGTGAAAGCACCTTCGCAGCACGACCCGTAGGGGCGAGCAATACGCTGCGAATACCCACACTTTTCAGCGCAGCAACTATCGCCGACACAAGAGTTGTTTTTCCCGTTCCGGCATATCCGTTCAGCACAAAAATTGTCGAAGAATCACTCTCTACAAGGTACTCAGAGAAGGCCTCTACGATTTTTTTTTGATTATTAGTTGGTGAATACAATAATTTTGCGTAAATTTGGCTCGCAATATCGGAGATATTCATCGTTGTTGCTTAATTTTGCACAAACTTAACAATAAAATATCAAAATGAAAAACAAAATCGTTTTAATCTCTATCGAAGTAGCTCTTGCAGCCGTAGTTTTAGGTCTTGTATACTGGCTCTTCGTGGTTATTTCAACCCCTATTAAGTTCGAGTCAGAGTTGGCCGAGCGTCAGGGTGCCGTTATCGAGCGCATTAAGGATATCCGTAATGCCGAGCGCCAGTTCAAGAGCAAGAATCAGCGTTTTACAGCAAGTTTCGACACGCTCATCAATTTCGTTCTCACCGAGAAGATGGAGGGAGAGCGCAAGTTGATCGACGAGGACGACTCCGTAGCTATGGCACAGGCACTGAAAAAGTATGGTCGCAAGTTTAAGAATGTCGAGAAATTCACCTATTCTGTGAAGGATTCGCTCTTCAAGCACCTCACAGTAGATCAGGTGAAGGATTTGCGTTATATTCCTTACTCGAACAAGAAGGAGTTTATTCTCGAAGCTTCGATGTTGCAGACCGAGTCTAAGGTTGTTATTCCGGTTGTAGAGTGTCGTGCACCTTACAAGGCATTCCTCGACACAGTAACCTATCGCCAGCAAGTTATCAATCTCGTTGATAATTTGAAGAATAACTTCAACAAGTATCCGGGCGTAATGTTCGGCTCAATGGAGCGTGGTAACAATGAGGCAGGAAACTGGGAGTAATCCTATTTTGACCGACAAAAAGGTGTCCATTCAAGTAAAATTGGGTGGACGCTCTTTTTCTGCAGAAAACATTAACATTGCCGACGATGTCGAGCAGGTGGAGTTCATCATTGACACCCCTCGCGTAACCCTTACCCCTCGCGAAGAGGTCGCACTTGACACCGCATCGGAGCTATTGCGCATTGTCGGCAAGCCTTGCCGCAACAACGAGCAGAGCGTATGCAGCGAACTTCGGGCCGACATCGTTGCCATTATGGCAATAGATAGCAACGCCTTAACTGCAATCATAAGCAAGTGTGGTAGCCGTGCAACTTTTATCTCGCCACTCTTGGATATGCGCCATAGCGAGGAGACGTGCCTTACAATCGACGCAACCGATAAAGTGTGCTATATGCGACTCTTCGACAACGGTTTGCAACGTGCCGAAGCATTCGAAGCCACAACTCCCGAGGACATCTTGTGCGCTGCTGCCGAGTGGACGGGTAGCGGCAAAACACCTATATATATAAAGGGGGACAAATCAATAGCAAAGTTTCTGCGTAAATACTTCAAACGAGTGATATGCGAATAATTAGCGGCAAATACAAGGGTAGAGCGATAAATCCGCCTCGCAACCTCCGCGCGAGACCGACAACCGATTTTGCCAAGGAGAACTTGTTCAATGTGCTGAACAACCTCGTCGATTTCGAGGAGTGCGACATTTTGGACCTCTTTGCCGGCACGGGCTCGGTGAGCTATGAGTTTGCTTCGCGTGGCGCTCGCAGTGTAACCTCGGTCGAAATAAACGCCGTACACCACGCCTTCATCCGCCGTACCGCCAAAGAACTCGGCGCAGATAATATGTTTGTCGTCAAGGCAAATGCCTTTCTCTACCTACGCAGTTGCCCCAAGCAGTTCGACATCGTATTCTCGGACGCGCCATACGACTTGGAGGGGTTGGAGGAGATTGTTCCGCTTGTTTTAGAGAGCAATATACTGCGCGAGGAGGGAATTTTTATTTTCGAGCACTCCGATAAGTACGACTTCTCCGAACACCCAAATTTTTGGCAGCTAAGGAGTTACGGAAGTGTTCAATTTTCGTTCTTCAAAAAGTAACATTTTTTAGCAAAAAAAGTTGCTAAAAATTTTGCAGAACAAATAATTTGCTCTATATTTGCACTCGCAATCAGCAATGGTGCGTTAGTTCAGCTGGTTAGAATACGTGCCTGTCACGCACGGGGTCAGGGGTTCGAGTCCCCTACGCACCGCCAAAATCGGATAGCAAGCGACTGAGTTTTCAGTCGCTTTTTTGTTTATGTATATAGTTCGCTATGTAAATAAATTTACAGCGCCCTATACACATAAACAGCAAACAGGCGTTTGCACGCTATCCTACTACGTTGGGCACTGCTCACAAGTTAAAGGGGTTGCGAGGATATTTATATCTACTGCTCGCCTACGGCTACGCTATGTGGTATCCTCGCTTCGGCTATGCCGTTCGAGTCCCCTACGCACCGCCAAAAGACGACTTGAAAAGGTCGTCTTTTTTTGTGCGTAGGGAACTCGGTCAGTCGGGGGCGGTGTGGCATACTTATCTACGAGATGTGCGATAGTAGTTGTTGCTACGCAACTGCGATAACAGATTAAAAAACGATAGTTCAAATGGATTTGATTACCGCTTTTTAATCTGTCCTCTAAACATTCAGTTTAACTCCTATCGTATATCTCTGCGGTCTGCGCAAACCTGCGGCGACCGTTCGAATCCAAAGTAAGTAGAAAAAAACAAATCGTCATTGCGAGGAGCAAAGCGACGTGGCAATCTTCTTTTTTATGCTTAAAGTCGGGGGCGGCGCGGCAGAGTCGTCTGCGCGTTATGATATCGGAGTTGTTTTATCATCATTTTGCAAAATTTTCACGAGGAGGAAGTTGTAATTGGCTAAAATTAATATAACTTTGTGAAAACAAAATCAAAAAAAACTATGAAGAAAACTATTCTATTTGCACTATTGCTGTCGCTACTGACAGTTAATGCGTATGCGCAAAAGGCCAAAGCACCAGAAAGACAAAATTGGTATGGAACCCCTCTCTATGGCAATGTGGAGAGCGTAACAATTACCGAATACAAATCTAAAGAGTCATCTGGCGAAGTCGTTAAAGATATTATAAGCAAAAAAGAGTTTTATAAATTTAACCAACACGGCGATGTGATTGAAGAGGCTGAATACAACGGCGACGGATCACTGAATAAGAGGATAGAGTACAAATATAACTCGAAAAGAGATGTAATTGAAGAGGCTAAATACAACGGCAACGGTTCACTGGATGGAAAGGATCTTTACAAATACAAATACGACTCACGAGGTCATATGATTGAGAAGGCTAATTACAACGGCGATGGCTCACTGGTGTATAAAATTGTTTTCAAATACGACTCGCGAGGCTATGAGATTGGGAATACTTATTACAACCACAACGGCTTGCCGGATCACAAATGGCTTTACAGATACAATTCGCAAGGTAAAAAGATTCAGGTGGCTAATTACCGCGGTGGCGTGTTGGAAGAAAAATATATTTACAGATACAACTCGCAAGGCAATATGATTGAAGAGATTTGGTACAACGGAGACAGCTCGCTGCGCGGTAAGAATCTTTACAAATACGACTCGAAAGGCAATATGATTGAGGTGGCTGAATACGATTTCATTTACAGCCCGTTGTGTCAAAAAACAAAGTACAAATACGACTCGAAAGGTCATATGATTGAGAGGGTTGATTACAAAGAGGACGGCTCACTGGATGGAAAGTTTCTTTTAAAATACGACTCGCGAGGAAATATGATTGAGCGTAGTATTTACTGGAGTTACCGGAGAGAGGAGATAACAATAGAAGTACAAGAGATTGTCTATCGCTAATAGAGTTCTACAAGAGAGACAACTGCTACATAAATATAATTGTTCTCGGCGCAACCACAAGTATCGAAAACGATACCCGGCACAAAAGGGAGAGCCGCCACCCAAAAGGAAAAGCCTCCTCGCCCTCGCGGGTATCGAAAACGATACCCGGCAGTAGGGAGTGAAGGGAATTTAGGGAGATTAGAGAGAATAGCATTTCGCTAAACTCACTAAACTCCCTAATTTCACTAAAAGCCAATGGCTACCGCTGCGGTTAAGCCGAGAGCAGAGGCTGCTTGCAGACTTTGCCGAAGCGGAGCAGTGAAGACCGGAGGTCAATGGCTTATAGCCAAACCTATAATTGCACGATATTTGCCTCAATGCAGTAGGGAATAAAAACTACTGCTTATGAAACGCAAAATTTTAATTACCGCATCTATTATCTTCGCCGTGGCGATATGTGTGATTGGTTACACACAAGCAACCACAAAAACCTCTGCCGAGCGAGCGCAGCAGCGCGAGCAACGGCACATCGAGCGCGAGAAGCGTCGTGCCCAACGGCAAGCCGAGTACGAGAAGTATATCGACTCTATAATCCTCGCACGCAACTACGAATTTACGCCACAATCGATGACGCAACAACCTGCCGGGCAGATGCGACTGCTCAATAACCCCAATTTCGGCTTACAGGTGTGGGGTAGAGAGGTTGATATCTTCTTACCCTACATCAAAGGTGTAACACCTCCATACTATACGGTAATGTTCAACTACACGATGCCTTCGGTGAACAAGTATGTTACCGAGCAGACACGAGAGGGGTGGCTCGTAACATTCTCCTCGTCGCTATTTTCGGGCTCAGACTACGACTTCTCGCTCGAAATCTACACCTCGTCGGGTAGCGCAACGCTCACCATTTCGTCGCCGTGGTATCCCGATGTTCAATATATTGGCGGAATTTCAGGTCTCAACTAATTATGACGCGCATATATATCCTTGCGGCGATGCTCCTACTCAGCATCTCCGCACGTGCAGGGGTCAGCGAAACAGACCACCAAAACTCCATATCGAAGGCAAAATCCGAGCGTGAGGCGCGCAGGGAGGCGTATTCGGCAGAGATTGACAACATCATTCATTCTCGCAACTACATCTTCCGCCCGATTACGATGCAGAATATCGTTACGGGCAATACACGCTCGGTATTTGCCTACTACCTATTTATGGGTGTAACGGGAGATAAGCTTGTCCTGCATCTGCCCGTTGAGTTCACATCCTATCTTATCGATACGGTAAATCTCGACTCCTATATCGAGGGTTACACCGCCGATATGGCAGATAACAATTGGCGCATCACTTTTTCGTTTATGAATGGCTCGGAACGATGGTTTGCCGAGATTTTTCTATCCAGCATCACAGGCCAGACTCGCTTGGCTATCGTTACGCCACAAGGTGTAATGCGATACCTCGGCACAATCGAGAGCGGAGCAACCGTTACGAAGAAAAAACGCAAAAACAGATGATTTTCTAAAAATTATTAAAAATTTTTCGTAAAATACTTGCACAACTAAAAAAAAGCCGCTATATTTGCACTCGCAATTCGGCTCCGTAGCTCAACTGAATAGAGTACTTGACTACGGATCAAGCGGTTCCAGGTTTGAATCCTGGCGGAGTCACAAAGCGGCAGTCCATTCGGGCTGCCGTTATTGTTTTAACTCGCTCCCAAACAGGAGATAAAAAAAGCGAGAAACATCAGGCTTCTCGCTTTTTTATTATCGCTACTTCTTTTATAGATATCCATCAGAGAGGCCTGTATCCAGCTCAATGGTAAGGCTCTCTATTTCGACAAAGACATATATGTGGCACGGTTTGCCTTCATACTCGCCAACGCCCTCGTACATATATTTCATTCCTCCGGGAACCTTCGAGGCTGCCTCATAGCCATATTTTTCTGCCTCGGTATATGAACGGGCAGAAACCAAGAACTCCTTATTGTACAACTCCCCGAGTATCTCTCCGTACATTTTGCTTTCGATGTTTTGTTGCTCGTAGCACCTCCTAACATAGCGCAATGATGCCGATATATTCCAATTCGTATATTTTTGCGCTGATAGGGTAGGCAACTCCACAAACGAAATCATCAGGAGCGACAGCAGGGCGACAACTCTTCTCATAACTCACTATTTTTCGGCAACAAAGAATAGGTCAAAGCACTGCAAACCATCCACGTACGGCACAACAGAGTAGTCCGCCATCGTTATCGAGTCGGTAAGTTCAGTATTCTTCTTATGCAGAGAGCGACGATTTAGGCGATTGAGCAGGTCGTACGGAATTTGCAAAAGTCGTCGAGGAAGGCGATGCTGCATATCGAGAATATCAAAACGTGTAATTTTTCGTACGCTTGCTCGATTTTTGGCGTAGTAGTCCATAATCTTCTCGTTGCCAACCACGCCATACGCCTCGACCTTCGAAAAGTTACACTCCAACAGATTTCGCAACTCGTCGGCATTATACTCTCGCACGTGCCAAGGGTTGCGCGTGAGCGACATCGGCGCATTTGGGGTCGAAACAACAAACTTTCCACCCGGGCGCAGCACACGTGCCACCTCGCGTACAAATTCCATATCCTCCTCGATATGCTCGATAACCTGAAATGACACTACCGAGTCGAACGAACAGTTTTCAAAGCCTATTGGTGGCACCTCCATATCGTAATACTCCACATTTTCGAGTTGAAGGATCTCCTGCGGCAACTGCTTGTCAATCGATATATATCGGGTAGCCTTTGGCGATACAATCTCCACGCCATAACCCATTCCGGTACCTATTTCGAGGATATCGCCCCCGACTATAGTGGCGGCGTGATGATACGCCAACGCCGAGCGTTGGAATACGTAGTTATCCGATTTCTCGAGCGATACACGCTCTGCGGTAGCAATGTTTGACATAAATTCTAAAAGCCTTCGGCTTTTTTAGGGGCGTTAGCGGCGTTAGCGGCATTAGAGTTTTTCTCTTCTTTTTGCGCCTACCTTACTTACCCTTACTTGCCGTTACTTGCCCTTAATAGCCTTTATTATTTGGCGCAATTTTCCTACCGCAAAAATAAAAATTTTTGCTCACAATACCGCAACTCTCGAAAATAAATTTTAGGGCTTTTAGCTGTTAGCCATTAGCCATTGGCTTTTTAAGGTATTTTTTGTTGATTTAAGAAATAATTTCTAAATTTGTGGTGCAGTTTTTGGATTGCAGACATAATTTGATGAAAGTGTATTAGCTTTTATCCTTGAATGGAAATCTGGAAAATTTCAAATGACCAAGGAGAGCAACGCACTCGTCACCGTGTATTTGGTGTTATGGCACTTTCGTTGCCCTATGCCTAAATACGGGTGTGGGGTATTGTTTATTTGGTCATAGGTATTCCAGAACCTCCATTCAGATAAACTAATCGGCCTCACACTTTCTTTTTTTATACTAACCGCACATTCGGGGCAGGTGAGCAAACAAAAAGTTATTTATTATGAAACGAATTTCTATTTTGTCAGTAGTTATGGCAATCCTATCCGTTTCTTTTATCTCTGCTCAAAACACGAGCGAGAAAGAGGTGTTATTCAAGAATGGAACTGTTAAAGGGGTATTTGCGAAGGGAGAGTTACAAAGAGGAAATGCCTCTTTTTACTTTAATAAGGCAGAGATGCTTTTTGAAGGCAAATATATACCACACACAGACGCAGATAGCGGTGGTTTCAATTTCCGTGGAACATTGGTGTACAAAAACGAGAAATACACCTGCGTTGCTGCTTTAACAAACAATCTCGCAGAGTGGGGAGCAGATGCTGATTGTTGGGTACAGACAATTTACAAAAGAGGCTCCAAAAAGAGGAGTATAAACATTTCACACTTATACATTGCAGAGTATTGTCCCGCCGAAAAGTTTAGTCTTGTTGATAAAATTGTATCAAAAGAGAAAGAAGTCAAAGAGTGGGAGCGTTCATACTATAGAGAGCCTTTCTCCATTTTGGTAAATGGCAAGCACTCTATCTACTACAAAAATGGCAATATATATACTGGCGAAAAGGGCGACGAGGAACTACTCATTGAATATATTTGGGCAAATGGAGATAAATACGAAGGATATGCAGCTAATTCCGCAGTGTATATAAAAGAGAAACTGGACCCTAGTGTAGGAGCGTTCGCTATGGACACTCGCGGATCAAGCACAGTGAATTTCGAAGATGTAAATAGAATTCTTTCTACCGATAAGTTTCCGCATTACATCAATCGTGAAGGCTGTTTTAAGTTAAAAGATGGTCGAGAAATTAAAATTTCAACATTATACGATATATATGATTGTGAAAACAAAAAGTTGGTATATAACGCATCTCAACTCTCTGGTGAAGGCAAAACCCCATCGGAAATTGTCGCTATTCGAGATAGTGTTGTCTTAGCGCAAGAGGCAAAAAAGCAGCAATTAGAAGAAGAGAAAAGGCGTTTGGAGGAGGAGAAAAAACGCCAAGAAGAGGAAAAAAGACAGGAACGAATTAAGAAGTATGGAGAAGAGATTGCTTCATTAATAGAAAAGGGAGAGGTTTCAATTGGTATGACCAAAGAGGCGGTATTAGAGTCGATACAGAACAAGAAGAAGATATACGACATCACCTACAACCAAAACCAAGAGTTCTGGCAGGCAAATCGCAATAAGGCAAATAAGTATATCCAATACGAAATGCCTAAATCTGCAGAAGAGGCAATGGCAGGAATGTTTATGGGCGCAATTCTTCAAGTAACGGGGTTGTCAGAAGACTATCTGAAAGCATTATTCAAATACGACTATTTAGAGTTCAAAGATGGTGTTTTAGTTAGTTTTAGGGAGTGGCAAGACAGAGGAAATAGCTCCCCTCGTTATTACAGCAATCCGATGTCGTTATTTGGTCTATAAACAACTATCGCCTCGCAGAACAAACTGCGAGGCGATACCTTTAATTCTCAATTATCAACTCTTAATCTGAATTGCATCGTCGGTACAAACAACTCGATTGTGGCTCATAAGCACACCTAACGAGCGTTTGAAGAGTTTTTTGCTCATATTTAGTTGCTCGCGAATCTCCTCTGGCGAACTATTATCCGAGAGTGCGAGCGAGCCGCCCGCTGCCACAATAGCATCGTAGAGCACCTCTGCCGAGTCCTTAACCTGCGCAAAGCCCTTCTGCTGCAACGACAAATCGATGCGGTTATCGTCGGTTATGCGGCTTACATACGCCTCTACCTTATCGCCGAGAGCCACATCGCGGAACAACTGATTTTTATAAATCATTCCCCAATGGCGATTTTCGACAATGGCACGATAGCCGATTTCGCTCTCCGACACAATCAACGCCTCCACCTTCTGGCGTGGTGCAAGCGTGATAATATCCTCGTTATTAACGTATTGCTTCAACTTTGATGTTGCCACACAGCGGTCTGTGATGTTATCCACATAGAGATATACCGCCTTATAGGAGCCAACCACAACGCCGCCTTGCTGATTGCGGTTTGGGAGGAACAGATCCTTGCCCGTGATACCCCAATCGAGGAATGCACCGTGGATATTCTTATCCACAACCTTCAAATAGGCGCACTTGCCCACAGTGATTTTCGGTGTTTCGGTGGTTGCAACGATTCTATCCTCCGAGTCGTGGTAGACAAAAACTTCGACCTCATCGTCCACCTTCTGCGTTAGCGATACGTAGCGATTTGGGAGCAAAGCCTCATTGCCCTCCTCGTCAGCAAGATACAGACCAAACTCCGATACACGCGCCACCCGCAGCGTTTGAATCTCTCCAATTCTCATTTCTCTCTCTTTTTTTTACTTTACCTCCCACGTTTCGCCACCAAAGAACAGGTCGTCAGAGCACTTATTTGGCTCACGTTGCTGCTGTTCGTCGATTTGGCGAGTTACCTCGCTATCGTAAGTCGGGCGCTCTACATCGCGGATAATACCCACAGCCACAGGGTACTCCGGATAACGCATCGACGCAAGCATCGTATGCAAAGCCGTATCCTCCGTATGTGCATCGTGTGTCAGCACATCGTCAATCGTATAACCATCTTCGCCAACAGTTACAACCTTCAAGTGCAAGCCATCAAGCACCAAGCCCTTCTCCTTGTTTGCACCAAAGAGCATCTTCTCATCGTGAACAAGACGAATGGTGCGCTCCTCGCGAATAGCCTTCGACTCAGCATAATCGGCGTGAGTTTTATGGTTGAAAATCACGCAATTTACCAATGCCTCGGTTACCGCCATACCTTTGTGGCAAGCACCTGCAACAAGCACATCTTTGGTCAATTCCAACTCCATATCAATCGTGCGGGCCACGAACGACGCCTTTGCGCCAATCGCCAACACCGCAGGCGAAAATGGCTCTTCGATAGTTCCAAATGGCGAGGTTTTAGTAACCTTGCCCAACTTCGAAGTAGGGGAGTATTGACCTTTGGTCAAACCATATATCTCGTTGTTGAAGAGCAACAAATTCAAATCTATATTTCTGCGGCAAGCGTGGATAAAGTGGTTTCCACCAATTGCCAACGAGTCGCCATCGCCCGAGCAAACCCACACCGAAAGGTCGGGACGAGCCGTCTTCAAACCCGTAGCTATAGCTGCTGCACGACCGTGAATGGTGTGAAAGCCGTAGGTATTCATATAGTAGACAAATCGGGACGAGCAACCAATACCCGAGATAAATGCGAACTGCTCTCGCGGGATATCCAATCGCTCCGCCACCTCGGGCAGCGCCTTCAACACTGAGTTAAATATGGCGTGATCACCACATCCAGCACACCACTTCACAGCGTTGCCATTACGAAAATCATTTGGGGTATACTCTCTCTTTGCCATAACTAATTCATATTAAGGTTTGACAAAATAGCCTTTTTTAAGTGCTCCACCTCGAATGGCTTCGCCTCCATACTTGCCATCGAGCGGATATTGCCGTGCGCAGTTACCGAACGCAAGTACGATGCAAATTGTCCGCTATTGCTCTCGCATACCAACACTCGATTGAAACGGGCTACACTCTCCTTCACTCCACTTTGGAGCGGATTTACGAGGTCGATTGTTACGTAGGCAACATCAACACCTTCTGCAACGAGTTGCATCACAGCCTCGCGTACCTTTCCGGCATTGCTGCCCCAAGCCAAAACCAACAATTCACCGCTATCGCCACCCTCGACAGAGATTTGCGGCACCATCTCCGCTACACGCGCGACACGCTCGGCACGCAACGCGCCCATAGCAGCGTGGTCGGCAGGGGAGTATGATATAACGCCCGTAGTTGGTTGCTTTTCGAGTCCGCCAAGTCGATGTTCCAGTCCCTCAGCACCGGGTATCGCCCAATAGCGAGCAGAATTTTCGTTTGTCGAATACGGATTGAACAGACCTCGTTCATTGAAGCACTCCGCTTTTGCTGCCAACTCCTCGCGCGACACGATTGGTGGTGTGATCGTAGGCATATCCGAAACTCGCTTCACACGCCAAGGCTCCGTGCCATTCGCAAGGTTTCCGTCGGTGAGAAGCACCACCGGCATCATTCTCTCCAACGCAATTTTCGCCGCCATAAAAGCCTTATCAAAGCAATCTGCCGGCGAGTGTGCCGTCAAGACCACTAACGGGCTGTCGCCATTGCGACCATACATCGCCTGCAACAAATCAGCCTGCTCACTCTTTGTTGGCAAACCCGTCGAAGGTCCGCCTCGCTGAACATCGACTACAACAAGTGGTATCTGAGCCATAACTGCCAAGCCCAACGCCTCGCTCTTCAAAGCCAAACCCGGACCCGAGGTGGTAGTTACCGCCAACGAGCCACCAAACGATGCACCTATGGCAGTACAGATTCCGGCAATCTCGTCCTCCGCCTGAACGGTCTTCACGCCCAAAGCCTTGTGCTTTGCCAACTCCTCCAAGATACCCGTCGCAGGGGTAATAGGGTAGGAGCCACAGAAGAGCGGTCTGCCACTCCTCTCTGCGGCAGCAATAAAGCCCCAAGCAACCGCCTGATTACCGTTGATAGAGCGATAGACACCCTTCGAGAGGACATTCTTTTCCGCTTTCATCTGGTTTTCTCCCACAAGGTGGGTGTTCTTTGCATAGTTCTCGCCCGCGTGCAGCGCTGCGATATTCGCATTACAAACGAGTTCACTCTTCGCACCAAACTTCTTTATTAAAAACTTCTCGGCATATTCAGTCGAGATATCATACATACCGAGCGTAATGCCTAACACCACCATATTACGACACTTCAACGCCGACTTACGATCCAAGCCAAACTCAGCAACTGCATCGAGAGTCATCTGCGTAATTGGCGCCTCGACGATATTGCACTCGGTCATATTCAACTCTGCTACAATTGTTTCGATATCGTAGCCTAACTTCGCTACCGACTCCTTCGTAAAGTTGTCGCTATCGAGCAACACCATAGCCGTAGCCGCAGCATATTTGCGGTGCGCCACCAATGCCGCAGGGTTCATAGCCACAAACACCGAGCACTTGTCGCCCTCGTGCGCAACAATTTGCGAATCGAAATGCACTTGAAATCCAGAAACTCCGGCAACCGTACCTTGCGGTGCACGAACTTCGGCAGGGTAGTCGGGGAATGTAAACACGCCATATCCTGCAAATGCTGCACTCTCCGAAAAGAGGTTTCCTACCAATTGCATTCCATCTCCCGAATCTCCCGAAAAACGAATAACAACACTCATATCTTCCTAATTAATCCTTTGCAACTCCTTTTAAAGTCAAAATTACAGCTCCTCCAACCGAATTGGAGCGGACTTGTACTACACGATGAAAAATTCCTTTATCCATCTTCTTCACATCGACAAGCAGCTCTATCTTGCCCTTTTCGCCTACGGCAATCGGCTTGCGCAAAAATATAGGCTTCACGCACGAACAAGAGGTCGTAACGGAGAGTACAACCAACGGCTCTGTTCCATTGTTCACAAAGTTGAAAACGCACAATTGGTTCGACCCTTTGCGCGATACCTCGCCGAAATCGCACTCTGTCTGCTCGAACTTAACGTGCGCACCATCACGCCGTCCCTGCGCCTCGGCGTTCAATGGTAACGCCGCCACAGCAACACAAAACAGTATCGACAAAAATCGCATAACCTAATTCAATCTAAACTTATAGGTGATTGTTCCACTAATAGTGGTTAAATCGTTGGTTTTACTAAATCTCGCCCTTCGCGCCGCCTTCAACGCTGCATTTTTCAGCTCGGGGTCTTGCGTAGTAGAGCCGCGCTGCTCGTAAGCCGCACTCGACACCTTTCCCGTAGGATCAACAACAACACGCACCACTACGATACCGCCTTTATTGCCAGGAGGGTAGGTCGGCGAAGGGAGTACATCGCAACCACGACCCGCCAATCCCTTGTCTATATCGAGGTCGATTGTTCCAATCTCGCTCAAACCACGACCTGCGCCCGTAGATTTGGTTACACTATCCTGCTTTGCCTTCGGATTACCAACATCGGCAGGTTTATCGACGCCATTCTTCAAGTTTGGCATCTGTGCACGCGGATTTACCGTACGAGTAACCTCCTCTTTACCCTCCGACTGCTGGGTATTCTCCTCCGGGTCGGGGGTCTTATGAGGTGGATTTTCCTTTACGTTTGGTTTGGTTGTTGGCACAGGCGGAGCCACCGTCTTTGCCCTACGCTTCTGCTCGGGCTCGGGCTTTGGTGGCGGTTCAGGCTCGACATACTCGATGTAGATGACGTCGTTTTGTTGCATTGCCGCCGGACGAGATTTTATCTCGACGAGCAGAAACGCAACCACCAACACCACCGCATACACAGCCGAGGATATGCCGGCATAAATTTTTGAATCCATACTACTCCGCTTGGGTTGCAAGTATCAACCTATATCCATTACCTTTGGCGATATTCATCACCTTGACCACCTCATCAACAGCCACCGACTTGTCGCAATGCAACGATACGGTTGGCTCCTTCTGCTCCTGTAAACGGGTCTGTAGCTCCTTCTCGATGCCCTTTATGCCCGCAACAGCCACATCCTCGACATAGTAATAGTACGAGTCCATCACCTTATCGTGCTTAATCGACACGGCGGTAATCTTCTTGTCCGACAATTGATTTGAACTCTTTGGCAGATCCAACTTCAACGCATTTGTAGGCGTAATAAGTGTGGTTGCAATGAGCATAAATATCAACAGAAGGAACATCAAGTCGGTCATAGCCGAACTCGAGAACGACTTATCGACCTTCGAACCTCTCTTAATTGCCATAATCCCTTAACTATTTTTGAGCTGGTTGATTCAAAATATCCATAAATGCGATTGAGTTGGACTCCATACGGAACACCAACTTCTCGATACGGGCCACCAAGTAGTTGTAGCCGAAGTATGCCGGAATACCTACAATAAGACCACCGACGGTAGTTACCATTGCTACGTACATACCGCTCGATAGCAACGCCATATTCACGGTACCACCCGCAGCCGACATATCCATAAAGGTTTGCACCATACCGAGAACTGTACCTAAGAATCCGACCATCGGAGCACCACCCGCGATAGTCGCAAGGAATGGAAGACCATTCTCCAACTTCGAAACCTCCAAATTGGCAACATTCTCGATCGCGCTCTGAACATCGCTCATTGGGCGACCAAGACGCTCCAAACCCTTCTCTATCATTCGGGCAATAGGGGTATTCGTCTTGCGGCAATACGCCATAGCCTCCTTAACCTTTCCTGCCACGACATAGGCACGAATACTCTTCATAAAGTTCATATCGAGACGCTGAGCCTTGTGAATTGCAACAAATCGCTCCACGAAGATAAAAATTGTTACACCACCCAACAAGAGCAAAACCCACATCAACCAGCCTCCGCTGTTGAACAACTCCCAAAGGGACATTTCGGATACTTTCTCGGTTGTCTTCTCAACCACGGTTCCCGCAGCTGCCAAAGAATCGGCAACATTTACATTCAAAAGTTTGATCATAATCGTTTGTTTTTAATTGTTTATTTTTATTTAGTTTGTTCTACTTTTTCACCCTTTGAGTCCTCCTTCGAATCGTTATCATTGGCAGACACTCTCTTCGACTCCGCTCGCTTTTGTTTACGCTTTTTTGAGGTTTTATTATCTGCCTCGTCATCACTTTTCTTCTCTCGTTTGAAGCGGTTTTTCAGACGCATACGCAGATCTTTTGCATTGTTGAAATCCTCCTTGAAGTATATTCCTATACCCGTCTCTTGCAGACCTTGGTTCTCGTCGAAGCGGTCTATCGTATGGGTAAAGCCCTTCAATCGAAGCGTTCCCGCGCTGTCAATGAGCCAAGTCAGGTACGCCTCGCCCGTAAAGTTCGAGTTCGCATTCACCACCTGCGTTTTATCCACAATGTAGTTACCCTCAACCTCTATCAAGAGTCTGTTATTAACCAATCCCTTCGAGAATCCGAAATCGACCTCATCGCTCATCTGCTCGGTACGAGGACGATAGCGAAGTACAATTTTGTAGTCGTCGCTCGACAGCCAGTTGCTAAATTGGTTCGACAACATCTCAAAGCCCGTAGCGGCAGTTGCCGACGCACCCATCGACGAGGTCATCGCATTCGACGACTCCGAGATAAAGCTGTTTGCAACTATCAGATAGAGGAACTGCTGCGACTTACTCTCCGGTGTTGCCAGCGCACTTGCAATAAGGCTCTGCACCTCCGAGTCGGCACTTGGCACAACGATATCGAAATTCACGGTCGGCTGCATCAGGCGATCGGTCAAATGAATGAAGCACTCCACAGGTACAGCGCGTGTCGAGCGATTAATGCCCGTAAGCGAACCCTCCAACAGAGGTTGCAACGACGCCTTCAATTTATATACGGCATTGATATTCAAAAGAGCATCGAACGGGTCGCCCGCCCACTGTATCGTTGAGCCCGGCTCTATCTCGAACCACTTATTGATGACGCTCTGCAACGTAAAGAGGTAGCTTCCCTTCTCGATTGTGTAGTCGCCATACATCTCGAAAATATCGGCCTGCGGATTGATTCGCATATTGATCTGTCCCTCACCCGTACCCTTGATAATATCGCCTACGGTAGGGTCGATAACCAACTGCGCCTCGGCATTCGGGCGGATATCCAACGAAAGGGTTATATCCATAGCACCACCGCTCGAAGTGCGACGCTTCTGCTTATTCTCAAACATCAACTTCTTACGAGCAAGATATGAGGTGGTATCACGCTCCTCTTTTGCAAAGGTTACAAAGTCGGCCGTCGAGATATCGCTATTATCGGTCAATGGCAGATAGAACTTGGAGTTATCGTCGCTACGCGCCACAAAGTCCATCTTCACTCCCGCCTTATCGCCACGCACCGTACCTGTACCCGTAGCGAATACCGAGCCGTAGAACATCGAATTATCCTCTTCGGTGGTGTTGAGCACCTCCATATTATTAGCCTTAACATCAATATCGTACTCGATATTGGAGAGGTGAGCCAACGACACATCTAACGACATCTCGCCCTTATGTCCGTGGCGGTCAAAAATTGGAACACCAGCAGCAGTAAGACGATTATTCTCCACCTTAACCGTCGCCTTTGGTGCGGCATACCTACACTGGGTATAGTCAATAGTTGTAGCGAGGCTATCAACCTCAATCTCGCCTCGGAGCTCCGCCATACGGCCCTTTCCGGTGATATTCAAATCAACAGATGCCACGCCCTCTGTACCTGAAATAACACCACGCAAAACAGGGTCGAGCAATCCCATCTGCACACCATCGGTCTGCATACGTGCATAGTAGCGCATCTGCGAAGGTGCGAAGTATCCCTGAATTACTCGATGATTATCCTCTCTCGTAGTGATATCCAGCGTTGCTCGGCTCTGACCGAAGTCCCAACGCGAAACGAGTAGCAGATTTGGAACATCAATACCACTGACATTCACACTATCCATCTCGATACGCGCATCTATTCGAGAATCTTTCAATAGCGAATGGACCGTAGCGTATCCGTTTGTGCGACCATCAACCACATAGCCAATCCGATTGGTAATCTGCGTGAGTGGAGCCAACGAGAAGTTGCGCATAGTCATATGCACCGAATCCCTATCATTTCGTGAAGCGACACCATTCACATACAACTCCTGCGAATCACTACGCACCGCAAAACTACGAATATCAACACGCGAAGAGTCCATATCGATACCGTCAGTTGTAATCTTCCAAGAGGTATCGCCGCTCGTCAGCGATGAAGGATTGAGCGTAACGAGCATATTGCGACGATTATTCTTTCGCGAAATTTTTGCATTTGCCGATAACTCACCGGTCAGGTGCTGCAACGAGTCTGCGAACAGTGCATCGACACGGATATTATTATCCTTCACACCTCCTTGCACATCTACACCCGATAAATGGAAGGCTCCTGCATACAAATCCTCGGCAACCATAGACATTGCCAACGAGTCGCCCGCATTGCCTGCCTTAACATCAATGTTAGTAACGAGGTAGTTGGTATGCATAAGATATTCGGACGAGGCCCGCATCACGAATCGGTTATCCGACGGACTCACAAGCATATCTAACTTTGAGCCCTCAGCAATCTCCAAGCCTCCGGAGATACAGTTGAGCAGTGGATCTATATCCTTGGTTGTAACTGATAACACGGCTACCTCGTTACCGATTTTTGCAACCTGCGTGTCAATATTCTGACGAGCCTTTTCGTCATAAAGTAGCGGAACATACTGCACCAAAAGATTTCGCAGATAGTATATCACATTCTTATACGGCGTACGGCTCTCGAACATCGCATTCGCAAAGTCCGATTCGAGAGTCAGCGTTCTCGCATCCTCGTTGCTCATTATGGTAAGTTCCACCAAATCTGCATCGCATTCGCGTTCCACAGTTTCGTACTTTGCATCGGCAATACGTACTACGCCATTCATATCATCGAGCGTGGTTCCTCTCGCCGACAACCCCAAATTACAACTCAACACCGATATGGAGTCGCGCTTGTTGATATTCATCGCGTGGAGGTCTGCTCTTGCCAGCTCCACAACAGCATCGTACTGCGGAGCCTCCTCATTCGCAAGGTCCACAATAGCCTGAGCATCAAGTTTCAGAGCCTCGTCAGCAGCAGTAAGCGAACCCGCGATATTATTATCCTCGATATCGGCAATCAGGCTCAAATTTTTGTAGTCATAGCCTTTCAGACCAATTTTTGCAACCTCACCCTTTCCCTTCAATCGTATAGGTTCTCCACTTGCAATCTCAGCATTGACATTCGCCACAAAGGTGGTATTACCAAAAATGTTCGATGCCAATAGGGTAGATAGGTTGAGATTATCCGCACCAACCACAGCGTCGAGCCCCTTGCTACCTCTAACAGGGTTCTTCATTGAGCAAGTTAAATCAATAGCGCCGCCACTGCCGAGCACACCCTTCGCCTCAGCCTTAAAGTCGCGAATTGTTCCGTTAAATCGACCCGAAGCATTAATACTTCGCACTCGGTCGATATACTGTTTTGCACCATTACCAATTGAAAGATTTGCGATATTTCCAACAAGACGTGCCAACCCCGAGGTCGAAGCATTAACTCGCTCTACGTTTATATCAAAGTTCGTATGTTCGACATCAATCAACCCCCTTACACGACCCGAGCCTTTCAGCGTTCCGACATTCGCAATCGTAGCATCGGCAATCCGACCCTCAAAATCGGACACCGTACCCTTCATTGATGCCGTAGCATTGCGAACTGTCGTCTTCCAACGCCACATTGCCGGAGCAAAGTAGCCGATATCTTCGGTCGAAATATCACTATCGCTGATGCGACAGTCCATAGGTATAACATTTATATAATCTCGATATTCGAGCCAGTTCTCTCCATCGAGAAGACAGTAATCGAGATTTATCTTGCTCTGCTTGGTTTGCAAATAGGCATCATTAATATATACCTTACCGGCATAGACATAGAAATGTCCATCCATCTTCTCTAACTCGAAGCCCGAACGCTCTACAAAGGACAAATTTTTGAATTTGGAATCAACCGCACCGCAATTTACCGAGAAGTCGTAAAGATTGGCCTTCATATTGAGGAGTTGCATATCTGCGAAGTCGATACCTTCATCGCGCTTTTCATCGTTGCGCAGCAGCTGAAACTCCACGCCTGAGGCGTCTAAAATATGGAAATCCAAGCGGAATTGACTCTTTCTTTCACGATTTATAAGCTGGTCGGTAATCTCCTTAACCGCATAAGTTCCTCGCTCGGTCTCTCGCACTACAAACTTACCACCCTGAACACTACCGTAGTCGAATACAAGGTTTTTATTCACGAGCGTCGTAAGCGTAGCGATACGAGCATCTGCACGATTTACATATAGCAGGGTATCTCCGTCCCAATCGGCAACATAGAAGTCGTGAACGGTTATGCGATTGAACATTCCTATAGCAATGCGACCCACCCGAACCTCGGTACCGAGCTTTTCGCTCGACCAAGCAGCAGCCTTGCCGATAGCATAGTTTTGAAAGGTAGGAACAGAGAGCAACAGCGCAACAGCCAAAGGCAAAATTATCAGCAATAAAACGATTGCAGATAACAAGCTTAACAATATTTTTGTAACTTTGCGCACGGTTTTGTTCTCATTTTCGGCACTTTACGTCCGATAAGTTATATAATAACTTACAAAGATAACCATAATTTACCGAACTTGCAAACAAAGGACCAAAAAAAAGAGTAAAAAATTTCAAAATATATTATGAACGATAACATCATCATTCTCGGCATCGAATCCTCGTGCGACGACACCTCGGCAGCGGTCTTGCAAAACACGACACTCCTTTCGAGCGTCATCGCCTCGCAAGCTGTACACGAACGATATGGCGGAGTCATTCCCGAACTCGCATCACGAGCACACCAGCAAAACATTGTACCCGTGGTAGATGCAGCACTGCGCGACGCAGGAGTTACACCCGACAAAATCGACGCCATAGCATTCACCCGCGGACCGGGTTTGCTCGGCTCGCTGATGGTAGGAACGTCGTTCGCCAAGGGCTTAGCAATAGCCAACAACATTCCCCTTGTCGAGGTAAACCACCTTCACGGACACATCCTTTCACACTTTGTGGATATGCCCGACAAGGAGTGCGAGCACCCGAACTTTCCATTCCTCTGCCTCTTGGTAAGCGGAGGACACACCCAAATTGTAAAGGTTAATTCGCCATTCGATATGGAGATTGTCGGCTCAACCATCGACGACGCAGCCGGCGAAGCACTTGACAAGTGTGCCAAGGTTATGGGCTTGCCTTACCCCGGAGGACCCGTTATTGACGCCCTTGCAAAGGAGGGAAATCCCGATGCTTTCAAGTTTGCAAAACCTCGCACCGGAGAGTTCGATTTTTCGTTTTCCGGTTTAAAGACATCATTCCTCTACACACTGCGCGACGCTGTGGCCGAAAACCCAAATTTCATCGAGGAACGCAAGGCAGACCTATGTGCAGCAATACTTCACACCGTCGTTGATATCCTCGTAGAGCGACTTGTAAAGGCGGCTAAGCACTATCGCATTTCGGACATAGCAATAGGCGGTGGAGTAGCAGCAAATTCACTACTTCGAGAGCGCATTGCAGCCGAGGGCGAGAAGCGAGGTTGGCGCACATTTATCCCCGAACGCCGATTCACAACCGACAACGCGGCAATGATTGCCGTAGCAGGATACTACAAGTATCTGAAAGAGGAATTTTCTACTCTCGATGCTGCTCCGGTAGCAAGATTTTAGACAATTCGCCCTATTATAAGATTGAAAACCTGAAAGTTTTCCATTTTCCATTTTAATCCTGCTTTGCAGGCTTTTCCTCCTTCGCGCCAAGGCAAAGTCTGCAAGCAGCCTCTGCGCTAGGCTTAATGTTCCATTTTCTTCCTTCTTGCAAGGCATAATCAAAGTAAACTTTGCTTCTGCCCTTACTTCGTGCGTCAG
>JAFXFM010000018.1 GCA_017520545.1 Alistipes sp.
GCGCGGGTTACCGCCTGTGCTGTGGCAAAGGCATCGCGCTTGCTCTTGCCTCCAAGCCACTCGCGGTAGAAGGTGCGCATAAAGAGCGAGGTCGCCGCATCTTCAACACTCCATAAACTCATTATTATAGTCTTAACGCCCGCCTTCTTAAAGGCTCGCTGCAAACCAAATACTCCGTCGCTCGTAATCTCGCCCAAGCCCGTCTGACAAGCCGACAGCACTACGATATCCGTGCCCGAGAGGTCCATCGTCGAGATCTCCTCCGCCAACAAAATACCATCCTCTATGCCCTCCGGTATCGACTCGCCCAGCCAAGCACGCTGTCCGCCCGCAAATATCAGTCCCGAGCGTTTCATCGAGTTGTCCGGTTTGCGAGGTCCCTGCTGATCAATACTCATTCGCTCGAAGAAGCGATTGTTCTTCTCGCGCTCCTCATTCTTAAAGAAGAAACCGTGAGTTGCGATGTGGATAATAGGGGTCTTCTTGCCCGATAGTGCCTTGAAAGACTCCTCGTTGCCGACAGTGGCGGTGTAGATATCGCTCTTGACATTATGCGCCTTGCATACTACATCAATGCTATCCACCTCTCTCTTTGTGCCCGGCAGTGGTTCCCACCCTGCTCGTTGCAATGAGTCGGCACTGAAACGGACCATTGTTGGAGTGCCTCGATATCTCTTGCTCTCCATTATAAGGCTGTCGTTGCTCATATTGTATTGCAGACCTCCGTACAGCACTGCCGACGATTTCTTTATTGTCGCTCTATCCAAGCAGACCTCGCGTGTAGAGGATACTCGATATAGGTTATACTTCTCGTTGGCGCGTTTGCGATTGACATCGTAGAAGAGCTCCACATTCATCTGATGCAGTAGTCCATCGGGGGCGAAATAGACATTATCGCCCTCGGAGAGATATGGTTCGAGTTTCGCCCATATCCGGTTATAGAGTTCGAGGGCTCCATAGCCCGAGTAGATATGTGCGCCACGCTTGTAGTGTTCGGTGAGTTCCTCCTCGGTCATCAACTCCACATATTTCGGAGAGTCCCACCCCTTGCGCAATACCAAGGCAGCGTAGTATGGTTTGGTCGTATTGTCGAGGAGTTGTGTTCCTGCAATAAACTCTATGGCGACGTCCTTATCAGCGAGTGCATTGCGCACGTCCTCCCACTCCACCGAGAGGTAGCGTGTGAAGTCGGCATACTCCTTCGAGCCGGCAATCAGCACCTTTTCCAACTCATTGGCACGAGCCTCCAAGCGTTCGGTTTCGCCGGCAGGTCGCTCCGCGATAGGTTTGTTGTATAAGGTGTTCAGTATCCTCTGTGTGGTGCGCAGCTCCTCGAAAGTTTTGAGCAACTCCTTATTGCCACTCTCATTTATCACCCTATCGAACTCGATACTCGACGAGAGAATAAGTCCCTTCGCAAAAAGAAGCGAGTTGTAGGAGGTCTTGCAGGCGTCAGGGGAGCTCTTGCCGAGTGGGGCGTAAGTGTGGTTAGCCTTGATGATTTGCATAGAGGTTTTGCTCCACAGTGTTTTTCGCTGATACTCTGTCATCGAACGGAATTGCGACAGGATATATCTCTTGTCTATATCGAAATGCTTATTCCATATTGGAAGGAGTTCTTTGGTGTTTCCAAGTTTATGATAGCAAACACCTATATTGTAAAGTGATTGAGCGTAATCAGGATGGTCATCGCCAATGGTTTTTTTACGAATTGATAACGCTTGTCTATTTAATTCTATTGCTTTGGTATAGTCGACTTGTTTATAATAACAACGAGCAAGATTACTCAACAACAGCGCATAGTCAGGATGATTTTTGCCTAATACTTGTTTTCGAATTGCCAACGCTTGTCTATTTAATCCTATTGCTTTGGCATAGCTGCCTATTGCAGAATAATACACGCCCAAACAACTTAAAACAGTTGCTATCTGTGGATGATTTTCTGGGTAAGCCTTTTTGTATATATCTATCCCTTGTTGTAAAAGATTAAAACATTCATCATAATCTCCAAGTTGATAATATAAGTTGCCAGAATTGATCAAAAGTGAGGCATACGTAATATCTGTCTTCCCTAATTTATTGCCATACATATTTAACGACTGTTTGATAAATCTTGAGGCTTTGACATAATCACCAATATCGGAATATAACAAACCAAAATCACTCAAACAAAGAGCGAGTTCGTTTTCTCTTATATAACTACAGACATTTAGAATAGTTAATACTTGCTGGCTATAATCAATTGCCTTAGCATAGTCACCTAACTCTTGGTAGCAATCGGCTAGATTATATAGCATCACAGCAACATGAACATGCTCCTTAGTCTGATAAATATGGATAAGAATTTCTAATGCTTGTTCATAATTATCAATAGCCTTAAAGTAATCGCCCAATGTATGATAGCATTTTCCAATACGATTTAAGGTTGCTGCAATATTATAATCGAGTTGTCTGTATTTTTTATTTTTATTGGACAACCCTATATAAAAGTTTAATTCCTCTTGATAAACATTAAGCGCCTTGGCATAATCACACATTGCAACATAGCAGTCGGCTATTTTCCCAATTAAATAACCTGCTCTAAAATAATCATCTCCAACACCAAGTTTGTATAGATTTGCAGACGATTGATAGTATTTAATAGCTTTAGAGTAAGTTTTGAGTCCGTAATAACAATTACCTAAATCGCTCAAAATTGATGGAGTATAATAATGCTTATTACCATAACGCTTCCGACTAATATCAAGTGCTTGTTCGTAACATTTAACTGCCTTTGTATAATTATCAAAATCGCGGAACCAATGTCGAGCCAAAAATTGCCAAAAATATATCATATTAGGTCTTTCCTTACCTAAAATCATTTTGCAATTCAATAACAGGCGTATCGCCCCAACACTGTTTCCTATTTCACAATAACAACGAGCAAGATTATTCAACGATAAGACTACGTCCATATGGTTTCCCCCGAAAATTTCAGTAGCGATATTCAATGCTTTCTTATTCCATTTAATCGCCTGAGTCTTATTTGCAAGATATCTATAACTTTCTGCAAGAATTAAGGACGCAGTCACATAGTATTCAGATTTGGTATTTCCGCACTCTTCCAATAGGGCTATTATGGCGGTAGCGTTATCTATGGAAGATTGGTAGCGTCCCTTTGCATAGTCTTTATCTGCTTTTGCCAATAGTATTTTCATCTTCTCCTCGGCAGTCTGCGCATAGGAAGTCGTTGCGCTGAGTAACAGGCAAACAACAACACATAACTTGGCAAATAAATGCTTCATAATTCGAAAATAACCGATTATTCGAAACTACCTCAACAACCCATCTCGGAGCGTATTCCACAGACGAGAAATATACAATACCCAAAACTCGCCGTCGAGCAAACATCTTATTAAAAATGAATACTATACCCCAATTACCGACAAATATACGAAATTTATTTTAAATCAAAGATTATTCTGAAAGAATAACAGAATTATATACTTTAGGCGTGTAAAACCAGAAAGTCATCCCGAGCGAATGGAGTGAGCGTGGGGATCTCCTACCTATATTTAAGCGAGGAGATTGCCACGTCTTGTACCAAGACTCGCAATGACGCGTACACGCCTAAAATAGATAATTCCGAAGAATAATAAGCGAAACAGGTGAGATGGGGACTTGGTGAGGCTTATTACTTACCACGGGGGGGGGTAAGCGGCGACGAGGCTTAACCTCGCTACGATAGGTTTTGCCCCTCCGCTTCGCGGGCGCTTTCAAACTTCGACAAATGCACTTTGATATTGGCTGACTGTTGACGAGGCTTAACCTCGCTGCGCTCGGTTTTGCCTCGTGGCGCTATGAGAGTTAAAAGGGCAAAGAACACGTCCCCAAATGCGGACACGTCATTTACACCAAGAGGACCTCTGTGCAAGCACAGTCCCTCTTGCTGCAAATGACAAATGCCACCCGATCGGGTGGCATTCTCTTCGCCTCTTTAACTCTCAGAGCTGTTGACGAGGCTTGAACTCGTGACCTCTTCCTTACCAAGGAAGTGCTCTACCACTGAGCTACAACAGCATTTTGTGCTAAAAGCAGGGCAAAAGTAGTCATTTTTTTTGACTCTGCAAATTTTTTTCGCAACAAATTCGATAAAAGACTTCGTTTTAGCAAGGAAATAGGGAATTGAATGCAGAATGCAGAATGCAAAATGCAAAATGCAAAAATGCAATTCTCAATTCTCAATTCTCAATTTTTAATTTTTAATTTTTAATTAGAAAGCGAGCCCTAATAAGGAGCTCGCTTTCCGAAGGGCAGTGCTAAATTCACCGCTCATTTGCAACTATTTCTTTGCAGGATAGGTATAAGTCTTATGCAACGAACCGTCCTTATTTATCAATCTGAGGGTCATAGCCTCTTTGTTTGCTACGATATCGGCATACTTATCTGCGCCAATCACGAGAGTTGGGAATGTACGGTTGTGAGTACCCTCCTTATAGAATCTATGCTTGTGGAGGTGGCCCGAAATCATAATGTTGAAACCCTTATCCTCGCAGCGCTGAGAGAGGTGCTGCCAAGCGTGGCGACCACCGTGCCAAGAGTTCTCGGTGAGTGGAATATGCGAAACAATGATTCGATAGGTTGCAGTCTTGCACTCTTCGCTCTCCAAAACCTTCTCCAACCACTTGCCCTGCTCCTGACGATAAAGGTCGAATGCAGCTGTGCCATAGTACTCGATATCACTATCCGGCTTATCCTCACCGGCATCTATTGCAAGGACAAATACAGGACCGTGACGGAAGGCGAAGTATGGCATATCTGTCCAAGTTGGATAGTAGTCCAAGAACTTCACCGCGTGATTACCACGAGCATCGTGGTTACCGCGAACAAAGTAGAATTGGGTATTGTAGTTCTCGAAAGTATCCTGAATGGTGTTAAACAGCCTATCGAAGTGGCTCTTCTCGTTCGAGAAAGTAGTTACCATATCGCCATCGAACATTACAAAATCCCTATTCTTGATACGATCCAATGTATAAAGCTCTTTGAAGAGTTCAGAATTGTAGTGAGTGTCGGCTGTAATCATAAACGACACCTCCTCCTTATTGCGGTCGTTAGTGCGGAAAGTGTATGGGTTGCCATATTTATTCTTATCCTTCGAAAACGCCTTATCCTTCTTGCCACTCTTATCCTCGTACTGTGAGAAAATCTCGTACTGATAGAGGGTACCCGGCTTCAAATTCTTAACCGGAACACGGTGAACGCGACGATTGTGAAGCAATCCGAGTTCGCTTTCGATGTAGGTCTCCGCCTTCTTCTCGCCCTCTGCCTTAACCTCGACCCAGCCATAGGTTGCCTTGTCTGTAACCCATACTACATAGGCAGAATCCTCGGTGATGGCCTGAACGTAAGGACCATAAAGAATCTCAGCTGCTCGCGCAGAGAACGCTGCGCAAAGCAACAAACAAATAATGGTTAATTTTTTCATTGTAGTTTTATTTTAGTTATTAATTCAATAAGTTTTCTCTACTCCTGTTCCGAATCGAACTCCTCAGGTAGCTCCGAGCGGACATACACCTGCACAATGCTCTCATCATCGACAGCGACCCAAACCATACGATTTTTGGTCAAATTGCGGACATAGTAACTATGTTCCCAATCGCCCTGCCCAAAGTCGTAAATTCCGCGAATAACGGCTGCACCATCGACCGTAATATCATAACGACCTGATCGCTTATGCACCTCCATACTGCCGAGATTATCATAGCTCACAAAGGTCCTATCCTTGCGGTCGAGGTCGATGTAATAGTATGTGCCCTCGGCAAGTGTCTGACCATTATCGTAGCTTTCCAAACTCCAAACACCCGATACATTATTCGGTGTAACGTCGAGAAATTCTTCGCCGACATCGCCCTTCTCGGAGCAAGCGAGCACAACAACCACACACAGCATCGCTACCGCAAAATTAATAATTTTTTTCATATTTTATACTTTTTTATCAATCTTTATTATCAATAATCACCTTAATAATGCTCTGACGAGGAGCCAACCCGGGCAATTTTAAGTATATTTTCAGCTCTGTTTCGCCCCTATTGTCCTCGATCGGACGATACTGCACAACCATACTGCCCTCCTGCTTCGGGGCGAATTTTGACGGTTCAAAACGAACTTGCACACCCTTCGATGTAAGCAGTGTATCGACCTTAGGCGACAACTCCGCAGAACCGCCATTCATACAGGCAATTCGCAACGTCTGCATCCCCTCGCCACTGAAACGAACCTGTTCTTGTCGCAAGCGCATAACTCCACGAGAGTATGGATAGTCGTCGCTCCTATCTGCCGAAGCTGTAATCACTCCTCGCAGTTGCAAAATCGCTGAGGGGTGTTCTGCCGAATGGTTCGTATATATCAGCACCTTCTGCACAACCTTGCCAGCGTGGCCACGAGGATAGTATTTCAAAGCAATCGTCATCTTCTCATTTGAAGCAATAACCCTCTTGGGTAGCGACACTTGCAGACAGCCACAGGTGCTTTTGGTTTGGGTAATAACTATAGGCTCTGCACCCGTATTGAGCAGCTCTGCACTACCCTGCCACACACCGGACATCTCGTCGATTGTTCCGAAGTTCACCTCCGCTACAAGGAGCTTCAACGGCGTATTAACAACTTTTGGGTTTGCTACTTCGAAGAGCCTTTCGTTTGGGATAATACGTACCTGCGCACCCAAAAGTTGCACAGTACAAAGCATTATCGCCAAAACTACTCTCCTCATACGCCAATCTATTTTACAACCAGCCGTCCGACTTGCGAACAGTGATTACAAACGACTGCTCTACGCCGTTACTTGCCTTGATAGTCGCCTTAGTTGCACCGACACGCAAACCAGAAAATACGATGTTTGTGCTCTCTGCCTTGTGTGTCGCAACGTGGCTATCCTCAATTGTAACGATATAAGTTAAATCCTCGCCACCAACAAAGTAGAGCGACGGATTGATCGTGATAGTATCGCCCATCTTTATAACAAGGTTCGGGAAGTGCATAGGCACACCCGCCTCCTCGCCACCAATTGCAGCCAAGAACTTGGCAGCATTTACCTGTCCTGCGCCCATTTCGCCCCGGAATGGAGCCAATGGCATATTCATTGGCTGATATGCGCCCATATCGGCAACATAGCGATTGTAGAACTTATAACCCGTCATATACTCGTCAATCGAGGTTACATTCTGTGCATCGCACAACATCTTGCGAATCTCCTCCGCCTTGAAGTGCTTGCGCAACTTTGTAGCGTAGGACAAACCAAGAGCCACAACGCCCGAAACGTGAGGACACGCCATAGATGTTCCCTCGAAGTATCCATAGCCCGACTCGCTGATATGTGATGGTAAAGTCGAGAGAATACAACCCACCTCGCCTACTTTACCCGTCTCGGGATTGGTGTGGAAATAGTAGTAATCCTGGTCGCCACCCGGAGCCGAAATAGTTGTGCCCGGACCATAGTTGGTGTAGGTTGCAGGGGTAAAATCTGCCGCCGTAGCCGCCACCGAAACGCAATACTCGGCAGCACCGGGATAGCCCGCCATTGGAGCGCACTCATTACCCGCAGCAAAGACCGCAATACCACCCTCAACTACGCCATTTGGCGAGCCGGCGTTGTTAATGAAGTAGTCGAGAGCCTCCTTCTCGATTGGAGAACCTGCAATCCACTCCTCCTCCGAAGCGAAGCCTGCCTCTCCCCACTCGTACTCGTGCACCGCGCCCGAAACATAGCCCCAGCTACACTGCAACACCACCGCACCATTGTCGGCTGCGTACTTCATCGCCCGAACCACATTTATAAGACCCGTCGATACATTACCCGAGAAGATTTGGCAGACCATAACCTTCACTCCGCTATCTGTAGAGCCGTCGCCACCCGCGATTGAACTGATACCTATGCCGTTATTGTTCACCGCAGCAACAGTTCCCGCAACGTGGGTGCCGTGTCCCGAGTCGTAGTAACCGTTCCAGGTAATTTTGCCCATATCATTAACGAAGTTGTAGCCATTCTTATCGCCCTTATAGCCGTTGCCGTCCTTATCCTCGTTCCAAGCACCATTCTCGTCCTTATTTACCCAGATATTCGCCTTCAAATCGACGTGCTCCACATCAATTCCTTCATCAAGAATTGCAACCACAACCGAGCTATCACCCGTTGTTTTATCCCAAGCTCCGACAACTTGAACATCGGCTCCGGCCCTCTTGTTCTCGCCGAGGTCCGCCATCGTGCCGTCGTTCTCCAAGTTCCACTGCCTTACGTAGAGTGGGTCGTTGAACGAGCCTTGCAACGCACGCGTCGAAGCCGACATCTGCTCGTATGCACGCTTCGACATCGGAATAGCCTTGCCGGTGTTTGCCCGCTTAATTGTACGATTTACATCGACCTTCTGTACCTCACCGAGTGCGGCAAAGCGCTTCGACACCTCCTCTACGGTGTAGTCGTTGCTATAACGCACTATATACCAGCAATGCAAGCCATCACGCACGGTACGCTCCTCGTTGCGTGAATCGACAGGGAATACACGCGAAATCTCGAAGCCTCCGATAATATCAAGCAACTCATCTACGCTGCTTACGCCACTGCGAGTTACTCCCGAGCGCACTGCTTCCGACTCTTCGAGCAAAGCCGCCACGTCGGGCGAAAACTTCACAAACAACTCACCCTCGGCACACACTCCGTCCGAAGGGATTGATGGAGTTTCGATAACGCTAAAATCTCCCTCGCGCACACACGATACAAGCGTAAGCGTTGCGCCAAATATAAATGTTAATATCTTGCTGTATTTCATCGTAACACTCCTTTCTTTGTTATTACTCCTGCATCCTCGTCCTCAGGGTACTCCTCCTCTATGCTATTTGCCAACTTCTTGTTAGGATACCAATTTTTGTAGTAATCGACAAGGTTTGCCGGTGCATTGGTGAAGCCACTACTCGAACCATCGGTCCAGCGACCCTCCTGTGGAAATACCAAACTGAACGGAATCCACCAGTCGAGTGCAGGGTGCATAAGCAGCCACGTCGGGAGTTCACCCGAGAGGCGGTTATGGTTTATTCGGAAGGTCTTTGTCGTAGGCATAACCTTCGGCGTACCGACCAACGCCATAGGCAGGGTGTCGGCAGCGATAACCTCTGCCTCGGTCCACTTCGGCACCTCAGGGTCGTCCTCGAACGATGGCAATGTGCCGTGGAGATAGTTTACACTCAACACCAACGTATCCAAGCCCCACTTCAACAGATGTTCCGGAATACCCTCCTCCTCGACAAGACCGCCAAGCTCCTCCATTGCATAGCGGCTATTGCTCAAATCGCTTACGGCGTGTCGCTGTTGTGCATTCATAACCAATGCACGAAGATTAGGGAAGTTCTCCTTCGTAATCATACTTGGCACACGTTGGAAGTTATTCGAGCCCAAATCGAGGTACTCCAAATTTCTGAGGTTTTTGAACGACTCAGGCAACTCGCTCAAACCAAATGCGCCTACGGTCAATCGCTTCAAATCCTTCAATTCGCAGATATGCTCGCCAAGATTCAGGCTTTTGAGCATAGAGTTCTCGTTCGAGAATATATAAATCTCCTCAGCTGCGGTAAGATATTTAAACTCGTATGGAAGACCCTCGAATGAGTTGCAGAGGAAAATCTCGACCTTTTTGACACGACCAATTTTATCTTCCGAACAGCCATCACGTCTATCCCAAAGAGTTACGCCATTCCAAGTATTCATTGGAGTCGAAGAGTCCCAGATTGTCCAGCACTGCATAGTGTTCACAATGTTGAGCAATGCCAACGAGTCGCCTGCACGAGTGTCGGGAATAATCTTCTCGGCTGCCTCCTGCAGAACCCTCAGTTTGCCACTATGCGAAACATTTATAGTATCGGCGATTGGCACAAACTCTATATCTGCCAAGCGAGGATTCTCGGAGTTGTTTATCTTCCAATTAAATCGGACCCTAACCTCACGAGGACGCGCTCCTCTATCCAAATTGTGTTTGTAGGCATCGCCCAAATTCGACGCCGGCTCACGCGAAATCCAGAATTGTTGCTCCTTCGGAACTTTTACGTCGAAAGCAAAATTCGACTTCACGACCACATCGAAATAGCGCTTGCCAAACTCGGCAAATTTCTTAACCTCAACCTCATCTCTATCAACATCGAGCGTATATTGGTAGCCCTTCTGCTTAACGGTAATATAGCGGTCTTTGTTGGTCGCCACATTACGAATTGCTACCTTCGCTTCGCGCGGATAGGTAGTCAAAGCCGAGTCGATAACGAAGTCGCAGGTTACCGTTCCGCGACCATTTGCAGGCGACACGGCAATCCAAGGAACATTCTGCTCGACAAGTGCAATCCACTCATCACTCGACTGAACTTTCACCCTCTTAACACCACCATCAGCCTCCACCTCGAGAACATCGGTGTCGGTCTTAAAGTCGAGGATTTCGTCTTTTGTCGTACACGCAACCACAGCCAATGCTGCAACTGCCAAAATAAATGTATTATATCTCATCTTCATACTCTTTTCCCCCGCTATTACTTCAACATCGCATCACAATTCAAAATTTTCTGACTCTTATCGTAGTAGAGAATATACGCTCCCGACTGCCAAGCATAGCAGATGTCCGACGCATCGAATACGATATTCGGGTTGTCGCTGATATCGAGAATATAGCACAATGTCGATATGGTATCCTCTATCTTACCCAAATCATTCGAACCGAGATACAATCCTCGCAAGCCTTTGTGCTGATAAATACCCAGCGGCCACTCTGACAAGCAACGATTACCCTCTGCATCACGCTGACTGCGCACCGACAACACCGTCAAAGACTCGGCATCGAGCGGCAGATAAGGGAAGTGGCTGAAACGATTGAACGACAGATCCACGCCATATAGATATGGCATATTACCTGCGTGGAAATCGCGTGGCAACTCTGTCAAGCGATTGTACGAGAAGTCGAAAGACATATGATTTACGGCGTTTTCGTGGTCAAAACAGCCCTCAGGAATCTCCTCCATCTCGCAGGCACTCAATATGATGTATTCGAACAACGAGTTCGAGTCGGCAAAAGCCTTCGGATACCTCTTTATCTTGTTCATCGACAAGGTCAAAGTATTAACCTTTATACCGCGATAAGTTCCATTTTCTTCGCCCTCGCAGCCTGTGATTTGGTTGCCGCCAAAACTTACCGAGTTCATCGTAAACGAACTCTTGGCGTTGAAGATATTCGGTATTTTGGTCAATTTGTTGTAGTTTACCGAGAAATTCTCTATATCGTTGAAGCCGCAGAAATAGCCCTCACTATCGTGCGGGATATTTTCGATCTGGTTGTTGTCGAGGTACAACTGCACGAGTTCCACCTCTTTGCCGAGGGCATCGACGCGAGTAATCTCGTTGAATGCCAAGTCGAGCAAGCCCATAGCCTCGAAGCCATTATTGTCGGCACGGAACCAATTGCGGTCGAGTTTCGAAATTCTGTTTTCACGAGCGTAGAGAATCTCTATATTCTTACGCGCAGCACCCTTTGCGAGGGCCTCTATACCCTTCTCAACCTCCTCGGTGCTCCACTGCTTGTTGTTCGAGATGTTCACCATACGCAACAACGGCAGTTCGCCAATCACAACAGGGAACTTCGTCATCTTCGGGCAGTTGTAGATCTCCAACGATGAGAGCGACTCCAAATCGCCAATTGTTACAGGTAACGTCTCCAACTCGCCGTTGGCGATGTTCAGAGTTTCGAGCTTCTTCAAACGACCAATCTCCTTTGGCAACGAGAGCAGACCATTCTTCAAAGTTCCGTGATTCATATCGTACTTACGAATGGTTTGAGTACCGCTCTTCTTATCTATAACGTCGCTCTCCTTGCCGCCCTTTTCGTAGAGCGAGATAGCAGGCGACGAGAGCCCCTTATACATCAATGCAAAGGCACACGCCTCCGACATCTGAATTGCCGGATGTATAGATTGCAAGTATGCACGTTGGTCGTCGAAAAGGTTGCGTTGGCGCTCCGTGTGTGAACGCTTCAAATCGAGCGATGGGTCGTACATCACATTGGTATCGTTGTGGGTACCAAGATGCAACACCACCAACTCGGTGAGTTGTCCGATATATGGTGAGAGATGACCTTTGAAGCCGAAGTTACTCAAATCGAGGCTCGCAATACGTCCGTTTGCGTGAACCTGAACACCCGGCTGCTCGCACCATAAATCGACATCTTTATTAAAATTCCAGTTCGCACCACGAGGATAATTCTCGCCATCGTAGCACCAATTAGGACCGTCGAGGCTCTTCCAAATCTCGTACAGAGCGTAATTATCCTTGATATACTCGTCGCTCTCGTAGAGTTTTACTTTAACCTTTGTTTCGGTAACCTTGTTATCCTCAACCGTAAACTCGGTAAGCGGTGGGTTGTCGTTCACCTCCAACAAGCCCGCCGACTTCTTCGACTTCGTAGTATAGGATACAACACGATAGGTGTCAGCCTCCAACGAAAGCAACGTATCGCACTGCAACGACGAGGTCTTCCAACCGTGCTTGTCGCTTTGGTCATCGTCCTCGTCGAAGTGTTGCGAGAACTTTGTCGGGATATTCTCCAAAACAATGGTCTCCTCGCCAAATACGTCGCCATTGCGCACCACCTTCAAAGCGATATCGACGAACTTTATCTCGTCGAAGGTGTACTCCATAGGGCGTTCACCACGTGTATTCGTGAAGTCGGACATATCCTTTATCAAGGTAAACTGCACCTTACCGCGAGGCTTCACGTTTACGGTAACCTCGTGCAATGTAAGACCTCCGGCATTCACCACAAACTTACGCTCGGCAGAGGAGTAGTTGCGATAGATAACGTTATCGAGCGCATCGAAAAGGGTTATCATTCCCAACTCATACTCTCCGGCGAGAAGTTTGAGTTTGTCGCTCCGCAAACCAAACTCGGCAGCCTCGGCATTTGCCGACGAAAGTACAAGGCTCTGACGAATGCTAATGCCAGCTGCGTCGGTGATGTTTATCTCCACCTTGCACGCCTCGGCAAGATAGTCCAACTCGGTAATAGATGAACGCGAAGGTGTGTAGGACGCCTCCTTGTACAACTTGAACTGAACATATCCGTAGTCGCGCTCACACAAATCCGCCGCGTTATCCTTCGCACAACCAACGGCAAAGAGTGTGGCTATAGCAACTGCAAATATATTGATTTTAAGTAACTTCATCTCTATATAATATATTCTTGATTATCTTTTTACCTACTCCGCCGGAGTCTCCTCGGGTACCTCCTCAATCCAATCGAACACCAAATTTATGGTATATTCGTGAAGGCCGCCACCCTTTACCGTTCCCGATATAGTCAATACATCGGTACGCGGCAAATTCTCGGCACTTACGCCCTCACTCAAAGTGAGATAGCAGTAGCCCGTAGCGATATCCTTGTGGAACTTCAAATCGGTAGTACCACTTCCGATACCGCCATAGAAGTCGGAGTAGCCCTCCAATTTCAGAGTTGCTGCCGCATAATCTTCGCCTATAACATTTGGCGAGGCAAAAGTGAGCGTGTAGCTCTTATCCGAGCCGACGAGTGTTACACCACTCTTGGCTGCCAACTCCGGATTTGCCAATGCAAGCGAAGTCTTCACCTCGACTATGGCATCGGGGTTGTAGAGATAATAGACCGAAATTACCGTCTTACCCTCCTCGTTTACCATATTTACATAAGCCTCGTAGCCTACACCCTCGGTAAGCACAGCCTTCGAGCTCTTGTAATTCATCGCCAACTTAAACTTCTTGCCATACGCGAACGACGAAAATTCGAGCCATTCATTGCTCTTCGATGGAAGCATTTCGAACTCACCGGCATCGTTCTTGGCATAGACTTCATATTGGAATTTGAAGTCGATATCGTGCGAAACTATAAAGTCGCCATATTCTGCATCAGCGGCACTCAAATAGCTCACAGTATAGGTGGTTGGAGCCTCCGCAAACGGACCATTCTCGGGGTGTCCGCCCGGAGCGATTGTCGAAATCACATCGTTCTCCATACCTTCGGGTGCCGAACCCGTTATAGTGTAGGTTTTGTTCGGAATCGTGTAGATGGCAATGGCCTGCGAATAGCCCTCGATAGTCATAACCACCTCTGCCACAAAATCCTCGACGTAGCTCGACAAGCCCTCTTGCATCTTAATCGTTACGGTATGCTCGCCCGCCTCGCCCGAACACTGCACGTCGGTAAATCCATTATAGGTCATTGTAGCATAAAGGCGCGACTCCTCGGTGAGAGCCAAACTCCAATCCTTATCTACCGTAAAGGTCAATTCGTAACTTGCGCCCGACTCGGCAGTAATCTCCTGCAAAGTTGGGAAATTCGGTTTATGCTCCTCGTTACCTCCACCGCCGTTAGGATTCTCGCACGAAACAAACATCACGGCTACTACACTCAAAATTGCTAATATCTTTTTCATAATCTATACTGTTTTCGGCTTTTAGCTTTCAGCTTTCAGCCATTGGCCATTGCTTTTTTTTAAATTTAAAATTAGTTTTCTGTTCTCCGTTTTCCGTTTTCCGTTCTCCGTTTTCCGTTTTCCGTTAGCCTAAATTCCTTCTCGCATTATCTCCTCGGCCTCCTCCTGCGATACCCATTCGAGGATATTGTAGAAGTAACCCATATAACCTATGGTGGTGGAGAAATCCTTGACATACATCAGCACCCACAACTGCGCAAATTTCTGACACGAGTTGTAGAACGATGCTTGTTCGGCACGCGGACTATGCGTTCCCAGAATTTTGCCGTCGCCATACTGTGTACCGAATACCGTAAATTCGCTGCCGATAACTTGGTCGTTCTGCATCTTCAACAGAGGCGTTGCAGGGTTGGTGGTATCAAACGTTAGCAACACATCGTAACCATTATAAAATAGGTCGTCCATAACGATTGTATTCTCCATACTCTTGTGTTTATAACACTTCACCAATCGCTGATACGACGAGTTTGTACCCGGATAGGAGTACAACAAAAGTGATGTGAGCAGACAGTATTTAGGCTCCGCTTCGGTGCCGCCCCACTCGTTAATGTCGAATGGGCACGACTTGTACATCACAACCTTTGTGCGATTCGAGTTTGGATACATATCCCACTTCAACTCCTCATTCATAACCAACTGCAAGGTGAAACCGAGCGAGTCGGCAGGTGCGATATTCTCGTAGTTGCCATAGACCTCCACCGCAGTCGAAAGTTTTCCCGCAGGAATAGTGATTGTGTTTGAGCCGAGGCGATAGTGGTGTCCTTCGATAGCATTGCTACCCTTATCGATAATCTCCACAGCGTAGGTACGGTCGAAATCGCGTACTACGGTCGAAGATACCTCAACCCTAAATGGAGTGCCGTCCGGCAAGACCATATTGGTTGATATCGAGTCGGAGAACATCAGATACTCCTTGTCCTTGTAGGTAGTATATTGCTCGTTGCAGGCCACAAAGCCCACAACCGCAGCAACAACCCAAAATATATTAAAAATCTTCTTCATAGTCATCTTCTCTTTTAGTATCCGGCATTCTGTTTAACCTTCGAACCCGGAGCCTCAATCTCGTGGCGAGGAATTGGCCATACATACATATAGTTGTCGGCACTCTTCTTTATGCTGCTACCCTCAACCAACGAATTGGACTGCGGAGTACGCTCGAAGCCCTTGCCCTCGTTATAAAGTTTGCCCCAACGCTTAATATCGTGAAGGCGGTGTCCCTCCATATACAACTCACGAACACGCTCCTCGGCGATATGTTGTATAAAGTTCGACTCCGAGACGCTCAGTGCACCAGCACCCGATGCATAACGCGACTCGCGCAGAGTTGTCAGGTCGGCAGAGGCTGCCGAGTAGTTTGGAGCCTCCTTGCGACAATACGCCTCGGCACGGATAAGATACTGTTCCGCCAAACGGAACGGCTTCGGCATCGAAACGTGGTAGAGTTGATACGAATTGATGAAGTCGCCATTGCCGTAGTACTTCACCAATAACGGCCAAACCAAGCCGTGCGCATAGCCTGTCTGCGCCTGATAGAAGTAGGCGTTGTAGCGATAGTCATTCTGCGCATAGAGGTTCAACACCCACTGTGCAGGAACATAGTCGGGATAGAAATTGACATAATCGTTCGTGAAATTAACGAATGCCGAGCCAATCATTGCACCCGGCGACTGCGGAGTAAGGCGAACGCGCCAGATAACCTCGGTTGCCAAGTCGTAGTTCCACATATATTGGAAGTAGCTCTGACCATCGGCATAGAGGACATTTGCAGGCGAGAGGTCGAACACTCTATTCTCGATAATGCTGGTCGAGTACTTTATCGCCTCCTCCCAATCCTGCATATAGAGTGCTACGCGAGCGTGCAGTGCCTCCGCCAAAGCCTTGGTTGCATAATCCGACGAGTATTGGTCGTAGTCGCTATTGAGCAACGCCTCCGCCTTTGCCAAATCCTCCAAAACGAATTGGTACGAGTCGTACAACGATGCACGCTCGGCCACCTCCGCCTTGGAGTAGTGTTTGCGCAATACAACGCCCATCTTATCCTTTGCCGTCATCGGGTCGTACGCTTCGCAATACAACTTCAATAGCTCCGAATATGCCAATGCTCGCAGAGTATAGACCTCGCCCGTGTAGTAGTCGAGGCTGGTGAGTTTGGCATCGTCGTAGGTGTTAGCCTTTACGCCATCAATTTTTTCGAGGAAGAAGTTGCAGTTGGAAATCACACTATACAACCCTGCATATACACTCTCCACCTCCGAGGTTGTCGAACGAATCTGCCACAACCAGAACGAGCCGTATTGGTTGCTGTATCCATCGATTGCATAGACCATATCCGCCTGAATATCGGGCAGGAGTGTCAAATAACCATTGTGCAGCGCACCACTCTTAAACATTGCGTAGATACCGGTAACGAGTTGTTCGGCATCGTCGTAGGTGAGCATCGCCTTATCCTCCAAAATCGCCGAGTCGGGATATTTTTCCAGACACGAGGTTGTCGCCACAAGTGCCGAAACGGCAACCACCCACAATTTTATATTGTATATTAAACTCTTCATCATAGCCGTTAGAATGTTATATCAAGACCAAATGTGTATTGACGCGCCATCGGATATTGCGCCTGATAGACATTCGCTGTTCCCTCCGGATCCAAGCCCGAGAACTTCGTAAATGTCAATGGGTTCTGAATCTGCGCATAGACACGCAAACCCTGGAATACCTTACTCTTTCGCAACAACTCCTGTGGGAACGAGTACGAGAGCATAACATTCTTCAAACGAAGGAACGACGCATCCTCCAACAAGCGACTATCGAACTCGGTATATACGCCGTGGCGAGGAATATCGGTAATATCTCCCGGTTTCTTCCAGCGGTCGAGCAGACGTGCCGACTGGTTGTAGTTCATAAAGCGACCATTCGACTCGTCGAAGTAGCGGTCGTTATTGAGCATCCAGCGGTCGGCAACCCACGCAAATTGCGCACTGAACGAGAGCCCCTTCCACGACAACGCTGTACCGAAACCTCCCTGCCAAGGGGCAATGTAGCTCTTACCCACAAGCACCTTGTCCTCGTCGCGCAACTCGTTTGTAATCTCGCCATCTTTGGTATACCACAGAGCATCGCCGTTTGCAGGATTAACACCTGCATAGCGATTGATGAAGAACTCTCCGAGCGGGTGTCCTACAACGAGTTTGGTATTGGTATTTGCCATCTCATACTCGGTTACACCATTGTAGAGCGAAACGATGCGGTTGCGATTGTACGAGAAGTTGGCATTTGCAGTCCACGAGAAGTTCTTCGTCTGAATGAGTGTGCCTTGCAGGTTCAACTCGACACCGACGTTTGTCATCGTGCCGACATTATCCCACTTGTAACCAAAGCCCGAAGTCGAGTATGGCAGTGGCACCTGCATCAACATATCCGAAGTGCGCTTATAGTACACCTCGGCATCGACCGTCAAGCGGTGCCAGAAGCCAAAGTGCAGAGCGAGGTTCGAGGTCCAAGGACGCTCCCAACGCAAAGACTCGTTACCCGGTTGCATAAGCGACATACCGGCATCGCCTCCATAATCGACACCTCCGCCTACGAGAGCCAAATGCTCGTAGTTAGGAATAGAGGAGTTGCCCGAAGTACCTGTCGAGAGTGCAATCTGTGCGTGGGTAAGCCAGCGACGTGCCGACTGCATAAACTCCTCATCGCGCAGACTCCACATAAAGCCCAACGACCAGAAGCCCGCCCAACGATTCTTCTTACCAAAGCGCGACGAGCCATCTGCTCGCACCGAGAACTCGGCAAAGTAGCGATTGTCATAGTTATACTCGCCACGACCGAAAAACGACAAGAAGCCGTAGTCCGAGTCGGTGGTATCGCTCCACGACGTTACGCGAGTTCCCGACGATACATTTGTCAGAAAGTCGTTATTTTGTCCCTCACTCAACACGCTGAATGCCTCGTAGTGGTAGGAGATACCCTCCTGACCAACAAGGAAGTTAAAGTTGTGCTTATATCCCTTCGAGAAGCGATAGTTCGCCGTATTAGTGATTGTAAGTGAGCCGCCATCGGTCGAAGAGCGCGAAGCTGAGCCCTGTCCCTGATTTGGCGCATAGCTCGGATACGAAACTCCGAAGCCCGTAGTATGCGAATAATCCACCGCCAACTGCGAACGTAACGACAACCCCTTAATAGGTGTTGCTTCGAGGAAGAGAGTCGAGAGCAACTTGTATTTTTTAAAAGTTACAGGGTTGTTTTGCTGCCACTCGATAGGGTTCTGACCTATACCCTTCCACGAGCCGTCGTTAATCGATGCCAACGAGCCGTCCGCCTTGTATGGCGAGTAGTATGGCAACATAAATCGTGCAGCCGAAATTGGGGTTACGAGTGTATATGACCCCTCGTCCGCCTGCTGAATCTGCTGGTAGTTAAACATCGTGTTCGTGCCGAGTTTGAGCCACTTTGCAGCCTTGCGTTCCAAATTTGCACGGAACGAAAAGCGTGCAAAGCCCGAACCGAGAGCGGTACCCTCCTGATTGTAGTAGCCACCCGAAACGTAGTATGAAGTCTTGTCGTCGGCACCCGAAATCGAGAGTTCGTAGTTCTGCAACAACGCTGCGCTCTTATACACCTCGTCCAACCAGCAAATATCGGTCTTGCTCAACAGGTCGTAATTTTTACCTTCAGTCAAGCCGACCTCCTTCTCGTACTGAATACGCTCGGCAGTGTTCATCAAATCCCAATTATTTCCTGCCAACTGCGAAAAACCGAGTTGCATACGATAGTCGATACGTGGTCTATCCGCCTTTGCGCCTCGCTTGGTCGTAATCACAATTACACCATTAGCGGCACGAGCGCCATAAATCGAAGTCGAAGCAGCATCTTTCAGCACAGATAACGACTCTATATCTGCGGGATTAATTGCATTGAAATCACTACTCTCGATAGGCACACCGTCCAAGATATAGAGCGGTGCCGTTCCCGAGTTAATCGAGTTCACGCCTCGAATAGTCATCTTTGCCGATGCACTTGGCTCACCCGTGGAGGACATAACCGAAAGACCTGCAACCTGACCCTGCAACGCTTGGTCGAATGCGGCAGTCGGGGTGTCGGTAAGGTTCTCCATCTCGACAGACGAAACAGAGCCCGCAATAGTACCCTTCTTTCGCACACCGTAAGCGATAACCACGACGTCGTCAATAGATTCGCTCTCGCTCTGCATAACGAGGTTGTAGGTAGCCGTGTCGCTACCCGTCGGCACAGTCCACTCTACCGAGCGGTAGCCCAAATAGGAGAATGATAGTTTTGAACCCGCCTCTGCTTTGATTGTATAGGTTCCATCAAGCAGCGTTGTAACACCCTGCATTGCGCTGTTAATGACGGTAACTCCGAAGAGCGGCGATTTATCCTCAGACGAGGTAACCACACCACTCACCGAGACCATCTTGGCTTGCGCAAATGCACGGTCGGGCGCCATCGCGCACGCGAACAATAGCAAGCAGGTTAGTAATGAATAAAAGTATCTTTTTAACATAGCGCGACAAAGGTAATGCTTCATCTCCAAATTTACAAGAAACTTTTATTAAAAGTTTGTATTATGCATATTTTGCATATATATTCCATTCCCCATATTATGTAAAATTAATTTGTCTATTCGCAGAATTTTACTTATCTTTGTAAAAACAAACGTGATTTCTCGAAGATTATGAAAGAGGATTTGTACGGAGATATCCGCCCCTATAATGACGACGAAATACCCGCCGCATTGGAGCGCATAGTAAATGACCCATTCTTTATTCCCGCAGTAAATTTTGCATTCCCAGACGCTGATGTGGAGCGAATTAGGGAGGTGGTGCGCACCTGCAAAACCGTGGAGCAGATGCAAGAGCGTGTGATGATAAGCATCATCAAACGAATCATAGATTCAACAATCGACAACTTCACATCGTCTGGTGTCGAAGACGTTGAACGAGGCAAGGGATACCTATATATCTCTAACCACCGCGATATTACGCTCGACTCATTCCTGCTACAATACACCCTATTCCAGCACGGTCTGCCAACAACAGCTACAACACTGGGCGACAACCTTTTGCGTTCGCAGTTTATTGTCGATATATGCCGCATCAATCGTGCTGTGCGCGTGATTCGTAAAACCGAAGAGATTTCGCCACGCGAGTTCCTTCAAAACTCGCAGCACTTGGCCGAGTATATCCGCTGGTACATTTCGCAGGGTAAGTCGATGTGGATTTCGCAACGCAATGGCCGCACAAAGGACGGCATCGACGCCACAGACCAAGGCGTATTGAAGATGGTGAGCCTATCGGGTCCAAGCGACTTTGTAGAGAATTTCAGCGAGATAAATATCGCCCCGATCGCCATCTCGTACCAATACGAGCCGTGCGACATCAAGAAGGCCATCGAAACAACCGTAAACCTTATGGGCGGAACCTACAAGAAGGGGGCACACGAAGACGAGAACAGCATTCTATATGGTATCCGAATGCCGAAGGGCGATGTGAATATCACCATCTGCGAGCCTATCACCCGCGAGGAGTTGGAGGAGTGCGGAAAGTTGCCAAAGGCAGAGGCGTACAAGATGTTGAAGGAGATTATCGACAACCGCATCTACAAAAACTACAAGTTGCACGACACCAACTACATAGCACACGATATTCTCCACCGCGAGAAGCGTTACGCCGACCACTACACCCCTGCGGCATATCGAGTATTCAAGGGACGTATGGCGTATGCCGATGCGCGATTTATGGAGTACGGAATCGATTTGAAGACTGCTCGAAAGGTCTATCTCGGCATCTATGCAAATCCGGTCGATACCAAGATAGAATAGAACAGAAAACTAATTCTTAATTTAGCCAACGGCTAATGGCTAACGGCTAATGATATGGGAGCGGAAAACCGCTCCCATATCTATTTCTTCAATGTGGCAAAAGAGAGGATATGCCACGAAATTCCCACCGCAAGTAGGAACATCAGCGCCTGTGCCCACCACCACTCATCAACCACTGCAAAGATGCAATATCCGATAGTCAGCCACACCATCGACACCGAGATAATCTTTACGCGCAAAGGTATGGCACGATGTTCGCGGAAGTTGCGGATATACTCGCCAAAGACTCTGTGGTTGAGCAACCACTCGTAGAGCGAAGGGGAGGCCTTCAACCACACCGCAGCCGAGAGCAGCAAAAACGGCGTAGTCGGCAGCATAGGCAAAAATATGCCTACGACACCGAGCACAAGAGAGATTGAGCCGAGTATGATTAAAAATATCCTCATTGCAGCGACAAAATTACATTTTTTTATTATATTTGTAGTAGAAAACTAAAAAATCAAATCGATATGGACAAAATAGGCATAGCTTGCGACCACGCGGGCTACGATATGAAGGAATTTTTGACCGGTTACCTCGCATCGAAGGGTTTCGAGGTGTTTGACTTTGGTTGCCACTCGGAGGAGAGTTGCGACTACCCTGACCACGCACACCCTCTCGCCGAGGCTCTGGTTGCCGGTGAGTTCCCTCGCGCTATCGGCATTTGCGGCTCAGGCGAAGGAATGGCAATAACATTGAATAAATATGCGAAAATTCGTGCTTCGCTCTGTTGGATTCCCGAAATTGCACATATGACACGTTTGCACAACGACAGCAACGTTTTGGTACTGCCGGCACGCTTTATCTCGAACGAGGAGGCGCTGGCTATCCTCGACGAGTGGCTCACGACCGAGTTCGAGGGCGGTCGTCATCAGCGTCGCATCGACAAAATTGCGAAGTACTAATTGATACCATATATATAAAGTAGAGGGCAGAGTGATCTGCCCTCTACTTTTTGGGGGCTATTAGCCATTGGCTACTTTTTAGGATTAGATAGAAATTGATAGGAGTTGATAGAGCTTAATAGGAGACTCCTATAATATCCTAATAATCCTCCCCCGCCCAAAAAAAAGACAGGTATCGAAAACGATACCCATCAACTCCTGCAACCAAAAAAATCGCCCCGCAGCATACTTGTAGTATGTGAGGAGCGATTTATTGAAGATTGGTGCAAAATTCACCAATCAGAACGATTTTTACTTTGAGGCGCGCTTACGATCCACCTCATTAAGAAGAATTTTGCGGAGTCGCATTGAATGAGGAGTAACCTCAACGTACTCGTCCTCCTTAATATACTCCAACGCCTCCTCCAATGAGAAGATGCGCGGTGGCACAATCACCGCCTTGTCGTCCGAGCCCGAAGCACGCATATTGGTAAGTTGCTTCGACTTGCAGACATTTACGGTGATATCGTTGCTACGAGTGTGCTCGCCGATAACCTGTCCCATATAGACCTCCTCCATTGGCGAGATAAAGAAGCGACCACGATCCTGCAACTTATCAATCGAATAGGCGTAGGCTGTTCCCGTTTCGGAAGCGATAATAGAGCCGTTTGAGCGCATATCTATATCGCCCATATATGGCTCGAAGGCGCGCAAGCGGTGCGACATAATAGCCTCGCCCGCAGTAGCGGTGAGCATATTCGAGCGCAAACCGATAATTCCGCGCGAAGGGATATCGAATTCGAGGCGGGTGCGACCATTTGCCGACTCCATATTTGTAAGCGTTCCCTTGCGGCGAGTGGTGAGTTCGATAACCGTTCCGGCAACCTCGTCCGGACAGTCGATAGTCATCTCCTCGACAGGCTCGCACTTCACGCCGTCAATCTCCTTGATAATAACCTTTGGCTGACCAACTTGCAACTCGTAGCCCTCGCGACGCATAGTCTCGACCAAGACCGAAAGGTGCAACACACCACGGCCATAGACTATAAACGAATCGGCATTTTGTCCCTGCTCAACACGCAGTGCCAAGTTTCGCTCCAACTCGCTGTCGAGGCGCTCCTTGATATGGCGCGAGGTTACATACTTGCCGTCTTTGCCGAAGAATGGCGAGTTGTTAATGGTAAAGAGCATCGACATTGTAGGCTCGTCGATTTTAATTGGTGGCAGTGGCTCAGGATTCTCGAAATCGCATATTGTATCGCCAATCTCAAAGCCCTCGATGCCGACCAAGGCGCAAATCTCGCCACACTCCACCTTCTCGACCTTCTTCTTGCCCAACCCCTCGAAGACCATCAAATCTTTGATTTTGGTCTTGACGAGCGTCTTGCCATCGCGTTTTGCAAGGGTTACATTCTGACCATTGCAGAGTGTTCCGCGAGTGAGTTTACCCACTGCAATACGGCCGATATACGAAGAGTATTCGAGCGAGGTTACCAGCAGCTGCGGAGTACCCTCGTTTGTTGCAGGCGCCGGAATTTCGTCGATAATGGCGTCAAGAAGCGGCACGATACTGTCGGTCTTTTCATTCCATTTGTGCGACATCCAGCCCTGCTTTGCAGAGCCGTAGATGGTCTTATAATCGAGTTGCTCCTCCGTTGCATCGAGCGTAAACATAAGGTCGAAGACCTGCTCGTTCACAACCTCGGGGCGACAATTTGGCTTATCGACCTTATTAATAACCACGATAGGCTTCTTGCCAAGTGCAAGAGCCTTCTGCAACACGAAGCGGGTTTGAGGCATAGTACCCTCGAAAGCATCAACCAACAGCAACACTCCGTCGCACATATTCAACACGCGCTCCACTTCGCCACCGAAGTCGGCGTGGCCCGGGGTATCAATGATATTGATTTTGTAATCCTTGTAGACTACCGAAACATTTTTCGAAAGAATGGTGATACCGCGCTCGCGCTCCAAATCGTTGTTATCGAGTACGAGGTCGCCCGTCTTCGAGGGCTCGCGGAGGAGATTGCCCGCCATAATCATCTTATCAACCAAGGTGGTTTTTCCGTGATCGACGTGGGCGATAATTGCTATATTGCGCAGTTTTTGCATAATATCACGCTATTTTTCATCTAATTTGTGCGCAAAATTACGAATTTTAATCGGAAAATTACTACATTTGTGGAACTAATCGTTAGGAAAGTTATGGGAAAACATATTGAGGTAGTAGGTGGAAGCTCCGTTTATATGGGCTCGGCAAAGGAGTTATTGGAGAAAATTCTGCCAAATAAACGAGTTATTGTTATTTCGGACGCCAATATAGACCGCACGCATCGCGACCTTATTGCCCCCTACGAACATATCCTAATCGGACTCGGCGAACAAGTCAAAAGTTTCGCCACATTGGAAGAGGTATATCGCCAGCTCATAAATATGGGCGCCGACCGTTCGGTATTTATCCTCGGTGTCGGCGGAGGTATCGTAACCGATATTGCAGGCTTTGTCGCATCGACCTATATGCGAGGTGTAGAGTTCGGCTTCATAACCACTACTCTACTCGGCTCGGTAGATGCCTCGGTGGGTGGAAAGAATGGTGTAAACGTCGGCGGTTTCAAAAATATGGTAGGCGTATTCTCTCAGCCTAAATTTGTAATCTGCGATACGTCGTTGCTTCACTCCCTCTCCGACCGCGAATTTAAAGCAGGTATGGCAGAGGTTATCAAAACCGCAATACTTGGCGATGCCGAACTATTCGAAATTCTGGAAAAGACCTCGTTCAAGGAGCTACGCAAAGATGATTCGTTACTCGAAGATATCATCACTCGCGCCGTGGCAGTAAAGGCAGCTGTCGTAGCGGAAGATGAACGCGAGAAGGGTCGTCGTCGCATACTAAACCTCGGTCATACGATGGCTCACGCTATCGAGAAATCGACCAGCAAAATGAACCACGGCGAGGCGGTTGCGGTAGGATTGTACTACATAACACAATCGGCTCTCTCACAACAGATTCTGAGCGAGGAGGATGCCGGTCGCATCTTCGACCTTATCGAGCAGTACGGATTCAACACAACTCTGCCCGTAGAGCGCAAACAGATTTTGAAGGCTATCGAAGGGGATAAAAAGCGAAGTGGCGATGCGTTGCATCTGATTCTTCCATCGGCAATAGGCTCCGTAACAGACAGACTGCTTACGTTCGAAGAGTTGAAATCTATTCTCTAAAATTTCAGTGCATCGAGGCGTGATTGCACGTCGCCGAGCGGGTCTTGCGGACCTCGCATAGTCTTGTTGCGTCGTTGCTGGCCCCCGAGATTACGCAGGTTGTAGGTGAATTTCACGAGGTAGGTGCGTCCCAGAACCGTATTATAGCGCAACTGCGAGTAACTTGCGATAACATAGCGACCAAACGAAGTGTTTTGGTTCAGCACGTCATCTACACACAACTCTACCTCACCGAGCCCATTCAGCACCTTCTTGCCCAACGACACATTCCACAACGTAAACATATCGTTGAAGTTGTGAGTAAAGACCTTAAAGTGGGTGAAATTCACGGACGACGTTATGGTGAAGCCCAGTGGCAATACCGCTTTGATATTGCCGCGCAGATAGTGCATAAAGTATTGATTATTGAAGCCCGAGAAGCTACTATTGTTGTATGAATAGTTGCCTCGCCAAGTAACCATAAAATCAACATTCTCCGAGATGTTACTACCCAGCGTTACCTGCGCATAGGCGTTGGTATTGTGCATCAGCACTCTGTCGCCCCGTACCGAGAATTTGCCATTCTCGTCGATAACCGGAATGTTGTTCTGCGCCAAACGCTCGCCATCGACAATCTCCATCGGAATATCCGAATAGGTACCACCCAGCACCATATTCACATTCGAGCGCAGATGCTTCAACGGCAATCCCAACGAGGTGCGGAACTCATACGACCAATAACCATCGAGATTAACCTGCTGCAAGAGTTGAATAGGGTTGTATTTGGCGTAGTGAGGCGTGCCATCGGGGTTGATATAGTCGGGCAGCTCGATTTTTCCCGGCTCATAGACAATTTTATTGCCCATATAGTTCTGTATATGCTCCGCCTTCGCCATCAACATAAAAGTAGTACCAAAGCGAGACGACACATTCGTATAGCGCACAAAGGCATTGTGCTCCTGCGCCGGCTTCAAGTCGGGATTTCCGACCGAAAGGTAGGAGGAGTTGTTTACATTATATATATCGTTCAGAGTCCAAATGCCCGGAACACGCATCTTCGAGTTGAGAGCTACACGCAGACTGTGCTTCGAACTTACAGCAACATTCACCGTAGCATTGTAGAGGAAGTTATCGAAATTACGCGACACCTTCGCATTCTCCGTAGCCCACAAGTTTACGGTTGTGAGTTCGGTGTTGCGATAGCGTAAATTGACCGAAAACCACGTCTTTCCCTTACCATATCGTAAACCGGCACTCGCCTCGTGGAAGATATATAGTCCCTCGTACGACGAGGAGCTCTTTGGCTTAATCTTTTCGAGCAGTGCCTCATAGCTCTTATCGGTCGTATAGTTCATAACATCTCGGTCGCGCATCTGATACTGAAAATTGTACGACAGATTGACCGTTACGTACCGACCGATTTTATCTCGATATGTAGGTTGTATGCGGAACGTAGTTGTCTTATTATCTGTATCGTTATGCGAGAAGGTGTATTTATTCTGCTCCCAGCGCTCTGCCTCGGTAGCCAGATGTCCGGAATAGGAGCGGTAATTGCGCCAACTATCACTCTCGTTGTGTGAAAAATTTGCCATCACCAACAGAGAACGTCCGTGCTTCAAGAATTTATAGGAGTACTGCGCATACAACCCTGCATTGTGCGAGAGAGAGCGTCCCTCGTTATGGCTCGGGTAGTAACGCAAGCCCGACTCCGAACCGGGTGTTCGCATTGAAGTTGTATCCTGCTGATTTATCGAGAAGTTGTTCGTGTAGCGATAGGTTGGCATAAGATACAATCGTTGTCGCTTTGCCACCTTCCACTCGAGACGGCCTCGGAAGCGGAAATTGAGATTGTTCGGGTGGCTGTATTGGTCGTAGTGTATCGTATCTATCTTGGCTGGCTCGTTATACCAGCGATCCACCGTATATTGATTATCGGTGTTGCTGTGGTTGAAGAAGACGTATCCGTCAAACTTTGCCCTGTTACGCTTGCCCCACCTATCCGAGTAACTAATCGCAAGAATCTCCGACGCTGCAACGCCCGATTGGCGATTGACCGAGAACGACGATGAGGCATTTGTCCTATTTGTCGAGCCCGACATCGAAATACCTTCGTCCGAAAGGTTCTGCTTATTAAGGTTGTTGCCCAACGCCATAATAGTAAGGCGCATATCATCGCGGAAGATATTCATCGAGCCACCAACCGAGTAACGGCCCAGCAGTTTGTCGTTATAAATACCCATATTCGAACGAGCGGGTGTTCTTGTATTACCCAAGCCTCCCGAAGCGTGCATCTTTCCAAATTCACTATGCGAAAGCGACCCCTTCGTTATGATATTTATCACCTTTCCACCCTCACCATCATCTACGCCTGTAATTTGCGAAGCTTCGCTCATACGGTTATATACCTCTATACTCTCGACAGCTTGGGCAGGAATACTCTGCAACACCTGCTGGATATTTCCGCCAAAAAACTCCTGATTATCGACATATATCTGCTTTACAACCTCGCCCTGCGCCTCGATTTTACCATTATTAATGGATATGCCGGGTAGTTTGCGGAGCAAAACCTCCAACTCGGCATCAATCGTAACCTTGAATTGCGAGGCGGTGTATCTCAGTGTATCGCCCATAATCTGGGCGCGTGGCACAGTAACCTCGACCGCCACAACTCCGACATCAATAGCCCCCTGCTCCATAGCCATATCGCTGAGCGATACGGGGAACGCTTCGACCTTGAAGTTGCGAACATACTCCTTGTAGCCTACAAACGTTGCTGTGAGTTTATACTCTCCGCGCGGAAGTGTCGGAGTTTTGAAATAGCCTCCATAGCCGGAGGTGTAGTGCCGCTTAAAAAGCGAGTCGCGATGAGAGGTAATCTCGATAACTGCACCCACAACGCCCTCTTTTGTAGCGACATCAAAAAATCGTCCACTAACAGTAGCCCCCTGTCCCCACACCACAAGGCAGGAGAAGAGTGCGACAAAGAGGGTTAGAAGACGACGCATAACTCTTTTTTTGGCTATTAGCAGTTAGCCATTAGCCATTGGCTTAAATTTTCGACTTATATATCAAGACAAAGTTAAACATAAAAAGTTAAATTACAAAATGGAAGATTTTAGACGAGAGATAGAGAATTTACGAAATTTGGCCAATAGCCAACAAAAAGATGTGTCCCGAAGTTTCGGGACACATCTTTTCTAAACGCTGTTATGCGAGTGTTAGTCCTTCAACTTTGCAGCCAAGAACTCACGATTCAAACGAGCGATGTGAGCAATGCTGATCTGCTTTGGACACTCTGCCTGACAAGCACCTGTATTGGTACAGTTACCGAAGCCGAGCTCGTCCATCTTTGCAACCATAGCCTTTGCGCGACGTGCGCCCTCAACCCTACCCTGTGGCAACTTTGCCAACGACGATACACGGGCAGCAACGAACAACATCGCCGAACCATTCTTACAAGTTGCAGCACAAGCACCACAACCTACGCAAGCCGCAGCGTCCATAGACTCGTCAGCATCGGCCTTTGGAATTGGAATAGCATTTCCGTCCGGAACCGAGTTGGTACGTACCGAAACAAAGCCTCCCGCCTGCAAAATCTGGTCGTAAGCCGAACGATTAACTACGAGGTCCTTAATTACAGGGAAAGCTGCCGAACGCCAAGGCTCGATGGTGATAGTTGCACCATCTTTGAACTGACGCATATAGATCTGGCAAGTCGTAACCGCCTGCGATGGTCCGTGTGCGTGGCCATCGATATGCAACGAACACATACCGCAGATACCCTCACGGCAGTCGTGATCGAATGCCACAGGCTCCTCGCCTTTGTGTACGAGGTCATTGTTCAAAATGTCGAGCATTTCGAGGAATGAAGTATCCGAAGATACATTCTCAACCTTGTACTCCTTGAATGCACCCTTCGATTGAGCGTCTTTCTGACGCCATATTTTCAATGTGAAATTCATAATTTCTAAACTCTAAACATTAAACGTCAAAAATTAGTCCTTATAGTTACGCTGTGCGCGATGAGTAAATTCGTAGTCGAGCGGCTCCTTAGTGAGTTCAGGAACCTCATTCTCGCCCTTGTACTCCCAAACCGAAGCGTATGCGAACTTATCGTCGTGACGAAGTGCCTCACCCTCCTCAGTCTGGTGCTCCGAACGGAAGTGTCCACCGCACGACTCCTCACGATTGAGGGCGTCGCGAGCCATCAACTCACCGAGTTCGAGGAAATCAACAAGGCGCAAAGCCTTCTCCAACTCAACATTGAACGAGTTTGCTGTACCAACAACCTTAACGTCCGACCAGAACTCCTTACGCAATGCCTGAATCTCGACAATAGCCTTCTCCAAAGACTCCTTTGTACGTGCCATACCCACATTGTCCCACATAATCAAACCAAGACGCTTGTGGATATCATCAACTGACTGTGTTCCGTTAATCGAGAGCAACTTCTCGATCTTCTCCTTAACAGCCTTCTCCGCCTCGTCGAAAGCAGGAGTGTCGGTAGCAACCTTCGGAGCCTGAATCTTCTTCGAGAGGTAGTCGCCAATAGTGTAAGGCAATACGAAGTAACCATCGGCCAAGCCCTGCATCAATGCCGAAGCACCAAGGCGGTTAGCACCGTGGTCAGAGAAGTTTGCCTCACCGATAGCGTACAGACCAGGGATTGTAGTCATCAGGTTATAATCAACCCAAATACCGCCCATTGTGTAGTGAACAGCAGGGAAAATCTGCATTGGCTCATCGTATGGATTAACATCGGTAATCTCCTTGTACATATCGAACAAGTTGCCGTAACGCTGCTTGATAACATCTTTGCCCAAGCGCTCGATAGCGGTCTTGAAGTCGAGGAATACAGCCAAACCTGTCTCGTTTACACCATAACCTGCATCGCAACGCTCCTTTGCAGCACGCGAAGCAACATCACGAGGCACCAAGTTACCGAATGCAGGATAACGACGCTCCAAGTAGTAGTCGCGATCCTCCTCGGCAATCTGCGAAGGCTTCAAAGTACCCTTACGCAAAGCCTCTACATCCTCCAACTTCTTTGGTACCCAGATACGACCATCGTTACGCAACGACTCCGACATAAGAGTCAATTTCGACTGCTGTGTGCCGTGTACAGGGATACAGGTTGGGTGAATCTGTGTGAAGCAAGGGTTTGCAAAACCTGCACCCTTACGATAGCACTGGAACGCTGCCGAGCCGTTCGACGCCATAGCGTTTGTCGAGAGGAAGAATACGTTTCCGTAACCACCGGTAGCGATAACCACTGCGTGAGCACCGTGTCGCTCAATCTCGCCTGTTACGAGGTTACGAGCGATGATACCCTTTGCCTCACCGTCCTCGATAACGATATCGAGCATCTCGTGGCGAGTATACGACTTAACCGAGCCGGCTGCAATCTCCTTGTTCAACGCAGCATAAGCACCGAGCAACAACTGCTGTCCGGTCTGACCACGAGCATAGAATGTACGCGACACCTGCGCACCACCGAACGAACGGTTTGCCAACAAGCCGCCATACTCACGTGCGAAAGGAACGCCCTGCGCTACGCACTGGTCGATAATGAGGTTAGAAACCTCTGCCAAACGATATACGTTTGCCTCGCGAGCGCGATAGTCGCCACCCTTAATCGTATCGTAGAAGAGGCGATACACCGAGTCGTTATCATTCTGGTAGTTCTTAGCAGCATTGATACCGCCCTGTGCAGCGATAGAGTGCGCACGACGTGGCGAATCCTGAATACAGAACACCTTTACGTTGTATCCCAACTCGCCGAGCGAAGCAGCTGCACTCGCACCACCAAGACCGGTACCTACAACGATAATATCCAACTTACGCTTGTTAGCAGGGCTAACAACCTTAATAGCCGCTTTGTGGTTGCTCCACTTTTGAGCCAACTCACCAGCAGGAATTTTGGAATCTAATTTGAAAGCCATATCTCTTTTATGATTTTATTATTTTCTGTAACTCGAAAAATTAAGCGCCACACGCTGCAAGGCAAGGACATACGGTCTGCAAGTAGAACCATACTACAACTACTGCGAAGCCACCGAAGATAAGGGTTGCAACGATGCCCGAAATACACTTCAAACGTGGATACCAAGTGTCGTTAGCCCAACCTGCAGTCTGCAACATCGACCATACACCGTGAGTGAGGTGCAACCACAACGCTGCGAACCATACGAGGTAAAGGAGAACATTGTACCACTGCGAGAATGTGTACTTGATAAGAGCAGCACCATCGGTAGGCTCCAAACCGAGATTGTTCTCGTGGTGACCCAACAACTCAACCAACTGCATCTTTGCCCAGAAGTGCGAGAGGTGCAAAGCAAGACCGAGAATAACGATAACGCCCAAGAGGAGCATATTCTTCGATGCCCACGAAACACCCTTCTCGGTAACGGTTACTGCGTAGCGCACATTACCGCGAGCCTTACGATTCTGCCAAGTGAGCCAGAAAGCGTAAGCAAAGTGAACGAATACTCCGAGTGCCAACACTGCTGTACCTGCCAAAGCGTACCAGCTTGCACCCAAGAAACCGCAAATCATATTGTAGGCTTCTGCCGAGAAGATCGCTACAACATTCATTGACATATGGAAGAGAATGAAAAGCACGAGGAAACAACCCGAGATGCTCATCACCAATTTTCTTCCAAGAGATGAATTAGTTAAAAAACAGCCCATAATTTTTTTAATTAAATTTAAGATTTGTGTATATTTGTGAAAAGTTTGTTTTTCGTACCTGCTTCGGTACACGATATACATACGCATACCTTACTACAAAGATACGAATTGTTTGCGGAATAACAATACTTTTTAGCATTTTTTTACCACCAAAAACAAAGTTTTTATGATTGCAAACGACAAGCGCACCTTGCGAAGAGCCGTCCGAGCCGAAATAGCAAAATTGTCGGCAGAGGACAAACGCCAACTTTCATCGCAGATTTTCAACAATTTAGCCTCCTCGAAAGAGATTGAAGAGGCCTCCGTTGTTGCGCTTTTCATATCGCTCGATGACGAGCCTTCGACCGCTCTCGCAATTGAGCAGCTGTCGCTCCGCAAGCGCGTAGTTGTGCCCCGCATCGAGGGCGAGGAGATGGAGTTCTACGACCTTTCCGAGGGGCTTCAAAAGGGCGCTTTCGGCATTATGGAGCCTCGTGCAACCGCTGCCGTATCACCCGACGAAATCGACGTAATGATAGTGCCGGGCATTGCCTTTACACGCGGTGGTTGCCGCCTTGGACGCGGTAAAGGTTTTTACGATAAATACCTGTCGCGCAAGGGTTTCAGAGCCTACACCATAGGCGTATGTTATCCGTGCCAACTTGTCAAAAATATCCCCACAGAGAAGCACGATAAAATGTTAGATAGTGTTGTAACTATCTAAGAATTTTCTTATCTTTGCAATAGTAAACCTAAAAACACTATGAAACTCCGACTTACACCCCTGCTATCGCTACTCTGCTTTGTGGCGATGTCCGTTTCGGCGCAAACGCCTCAAAATGAAGTTCACCTCAACGATATGACCTTTGTACGACAATCGTTCGTGCGCAATTTCTACAATTCGCAAAAGGTTATGAGTCAGATAAATATGGAGGGCACAGACCTCTTCCTGAAAAATTCGGCAAACATCGTTGTCGAACATAGTACGGTTGAGCCGAAGCTCGTACAAGATGGCCGCACACTCCTTATCGGTGCGGGAAAAGAGGGGGCATCGGCTACGTTGCGCGTTGGCTCATTCCACCCATATCTCTGCTACGATGCCGTATTCGGCGAAGTGGACAAAAACGAAGAGGTCGGTATCATCTTCTACCCTAACAATGGCAAGGGTGAGAAGGTTAAAACCATCTACAAAGATGGCAAGATACTCTCCGTTTTGGTGAGCGGGGGCACCGAGAAGGTGTTAGCCGAAACTGCAACCGAAAAGAGCAAAGAGATTTCGTTGCGAGTGCAATATACAGGTATGCGTTTCCACGTTTTCCGCCTCTACGACAATGGCACTGTAAAATTGCTATATAGCGTGGCTCACGACAAGCGAGCGATAGATAGTTGCATTAAAGATTCATTCGGTGTAACGGTATCTCTACCGAAAAATGGCGGAGTAAAGCTCCATAAGGCGCAGAGCCTGCTCACTTGCGGCACAGGTCAGGCGGACCCTCAGATTGTGCAAAATGTTGATGGTACACCGCTTATCCGCGATGGCAAATTGTGGGTATGCTTCACTTCGCGTGGCTTCGAGCAGATTCGCGACTCCTATCAGGGTGTATATTCGCTCGATATCGACTCGTACGAGTTGCAGTTGGAGGGTGCATTGTTCTTTGGCAAGGGCGACGGTAAAATTTACGGCTTCCACGCCACAAAGGTAGTATACGACGAGGCAAAGGACGAGTACCTCGTGATGACCACGACCCACGCCGACACTCACATTCTCGCCTACTGCTCGACCAAGAGCGATATCCTCCACGGAATACACTTCTTGGAGTGCAAGGAGTTGGACTTCCCGCACAACTACTCGCGAGCAAAGCATAAGGGCACCGAGGACCCCGACTTCTTCTACGACAGCGAGGCAAAGAAGTGGCGTTTGGCATATTGTGCCATAAAGAACAAATCGTGGACAACATATCTTTGCGAGAGCGACAATTGGAACGGTCCTTACGAGATGATTGCCGAGTCGCCAAAAAACAACAACACAGGTCTGCGTATCACTACAGTAGGAGGTCGTCGCTATGTTTTGAGCGGCGGACCGGGCACTACATACTACATCTACGACTACCCTACCCTTCGCTACGAAGGCACCTTCCAGCAGCAGTATGCAAATGGAGGTTTCCGCGGTTGGCCAACCATCGTGCCAATACCGTATGGCAACTACGAGCGATACTTATGGATTACGTTCGACCGAGGAGCGCAAACAGGTCGCTACTCCTACGGTACTCTCTACTTTTACTTGGGCGACAAAATGTGGTTAAAAGAGAGATAGAGGGGCTATGAAACCGCTTATACTTGGTGTGATTGCATTATTCGCACTCTCGGCGTGTGTCAAGAGTGGCGACGATTTTGCACTCGAGAATAACATAACGACAGTTAGCATTTCGTTGGAGCATAGCCGTACATCGTTGGGCAATAAGACCGACGAAACTTATCCTGTATATTGGAGCGAAGGCGATAAAATAGCGATCAACGGCAAGGGGTCGGGGGAGGCGTCTATTAAGGCGGACAACAGAGCCTACGCAGAGTTTAAGTTCGACTCGTCTATTTCGCTTCCATTCAACATAACATACCCATACACAGAGCGCTCCACCGCAAAACAGCCTCAGGTCGTGTTCCCTGCCGAACAGCGTTATACCGAAGGTACATTTGCAACCGAAAGCGCTCCGATGTGCGGATATACAACCCGGCAAAGCAACATTCAACTGAGACACCTTGCGGGCATTTTACGACTCCCCGTAAAGGCGGCAAAGGAGGGCGTAGCACTCGAAAAGGTTGTTGTAACATCAGCCACCGATTTCAAACTTTCAGGCGTGTTCGACGTGGATTGCACCACAGCGACTATCACTCCAACCGAGGAGTGCAGCAACGTTGTTACCTACACTCTACCCGACGCTTTCACACTCTCGACCACGCTCGATACACCTCTCTATATCTCGTTACCTGCGGGTATTTCGGGCAAATGCACCATAGAGTTCGTGGAGTCTTCCGGCAAGAAGATGACTGCATCGTGGAGTCCGACAACACCCATAGAGAGTGGTGTCGTACGCGAATTTAAGAGTATAACCTACAAAGAGGGCGTATACAGCGAATTGGAGTCGATGATTTCCGAGGAGGACGAGCTGATTATCCGCTACAAAAACATTTTCGGCTACGTCAAGGACACCAATGGCAACCCCATAAAAGATGTTCCCGTAAGTGATGGCTTCACCATAGTTACAACCGATGCGAACGGTTACTACGCAATGGAGGTGTCGCACGACACGTGGTACATATATATAACACTCCCTTCGGAGTACGAAGTGCCGATAGACGAGAATGGTCAGGCGTGCTTCTGGAAGAAATACCCGAGCAATTCACCTCGCTACGACTTCACACTCACACCTCTCGCAGGCGGCAAGGAGGAGAAGTTCGCACTCTTTACCTTTGGCGACCCGCAGGTGTCGAATGAAACGAACCTTGCTCGCTTCTACAACGAGGCGGTACCTGCAATAAAAGCGCACTACGACGAGGTATCGAAGGAGATGCCTTGCTACGGCATAACACTCGGCGATATCATCTCGAACGGAACAAGTGCCGACAGAGGTCATCTGCGAGTGCCTATGCGCGACGGATTTTCGGTGCCGAAGGTCGGTTTGCCGGTGTTCCACGTTATGGGCAACCACGACTGCAACTTCTACAACGCATCGCTCCCCGTACTCCCCGACGAGGGCAACTCGAACTATCAGGTAAAAGTGCAGCGCGACTACGAAAATGTATTCGGACCGGCAAACTACTCGTTCAACCGTGGCGACATACATATTATAGGTATGCGCAACATCATCTATACGAGCAATACTTCGCAAAGTGCTAAACTCGGCTTTATGGACGAGCAATACGAGTGGCTAAAACAAGATTTGGCACTTGTGCCGAAGGACCACACCGTACTATTCTGCGTGCATATTCCAATGATGAAGGACAACACTCTCTACAACACGCCAAAGGTTATGGCATTGCTCAACACCTTCCCTAAGATGCATATCATTTCGGGACACCGCCACTTCGTATGGAACTACGACTACGCTGCGGAGGGTACAGCATACACAAACCTCAAAGAGAGCGTTATGGGTGCTGTGTGCGGAGCGTGGTGGAAAACTAATCTATGTGGTTGCGGTGCACCGTGCGGTTATGGAGTTTTTGTAGGTGAGGGCAAGGAGATTACCGACTCGTATCACATTGGTATTCACGAAGGTATGAATGTTCGCTCACATCAAATGCGTCTATATCGAGGCAACGAGATTACAGGTGCAGCCATTCCGGAGGGCGCCGCAAACTCGAATGGTACATTAGGCTACTACGCCTTCAACTTCGACGAAGATGTGCTGCTTGCAAATGTATATTTTGCCGACAACACTTGGACTATTAAGGTCTACGAGGACGAGAAGTATTCGGGTGAGATGACACTTGTGCCGATGGTGCGCCGTCCGACACTGCCAAATCTTGCGGGCAATGGCTCGTGGGAGTCGCCATTCGTATCGAAAAGCGTAATTAGCCACGATATGTATGTTACAGGACTGATGTTAGGCGTTTTAGGACTTGCAGATGGCGCGGGTGGTGCTCGCGACGAGTGCTACCATATGTATAAATATAAGTTGAAAAACAAAGACGCTGCGATTAAGGTGGAGGCGATAGACGGCTTTGGCAATGTCTACACCGAAACAAAAATCACCGACGGAACAGACTTCTCAATTACCAAAGCGAAATAAGAAAAAATAAGAAAAGCCGAGAACAAAAGAAAGACCTTCGGAATAGTACTCAATCGTACAACTCCGAAGGTCTTTACTTTTTGGGATACGCAGCAAACGCTGCTTAAAAACAATTTTTAGAGGTTAGGGTTGATCTTGTGCCAATCCTCTACTGCCGGAATAACACCCATTGCGATAACCTCGTCACGAAGTGCACAGAGGTGCTTGTACGACTCAACGAGAGTTGCGTGCTCCTCCTCGGTACCGTGAACAGGGAGAACCTCAACACCATTTGCGTCGAGCTTTGTCTCCATAGCCATCATAATGTTCTTGAACTCGTCGTTATTTACATAGCAACCTGCTGGCCAACGGAATGGCTCACCACCCATAGCAGCAGCAATCATCTGAATAGATACGAGCGATGGGCTCTGGAACGACGAACGGCCACGAAGGTCGATAATGTTCTTACCACCCTGAATTACGCGCTGACGAAGTGCGTCCCAATCAGCCTGTGGCATACGGTCTGTGCCGATAATATCGGTAAGCGGAGTGCCATCAACAGTAGTCGTCGATGCGAACACTGCCATCTGCTCACCGTGTCCGCCATAGGTACGAGGGTTCACAATCTTATCTGCCGAAACGTGGAGATACTTTGCCAACTCGCTGCGAAGACGAGTAGAGTCGAGAGCAGCCAAGGTAGTAACCTGCGAAGGCTTAACACCTGCATAAATCAAAGTGATAAGACCTGTGATATCGGCAGGGTTGAAGATAACAACGATGTGCTTTACATCAGGGCAATACTGCTTGATATTCTTACCGAACTCGGCAGCAATCTCCGCGTTACCCTTCAACAAATCCTCGCGAGTCATACCGGCCTTACGCGCTGCACCACCCGACGATACAACATACTTTGCATCGGTCAAAGCCTCCTTAATATCCGAAGTAAAGGTGAGGTTGATACCATCGAAACCGCAGTGGAACAACTCCTCGGCAACACCCTCCAATGCAGGTGCAAATGGGTCGTAGAGGCAGATATTTGACGATAATTTCATCATCATAGCGCACTGCGCCATATTCGAACCAATCATACCGGCCGCGCCGACAATAGTCAATTTTTCGTTTGTTAAGAAACTCATAATTTGTGTGTTTTAATGTTAGTATTGTATAGAAATGTTACTTGTTATCAATCTTCTATAGGTAGATGCACCAACTCTACACCCACCTTCGAGAGTATGTCCAGCCCCTCGGTATTGTGATACTTCTCCGAAAAGACCACGCGCTTAATACCTGCCTGAATAATCAGCTTCGAGCACTCCATACAAGGCGAGGTAGTAACGTAGAGCGTACCTCCGTCGCAATTGTTCGCCGACTTGGCAACCTTGGTAATAGCATTTGCCTCGGCGTGCAGAACGTATGGTTTGGTTGTACCCATATCGTTCTCGCAGATATTCTCAAAGCCCGAAGGTGTGCCATTGTAACCGTCCGAGATAATCATCTTATCCTTAACAATAAGCGCACCCACCTGACGACGCACGCAGTATGAGTTCTCCGCCCAAATACGTGCCATCTTCAAGTAGCGAATATCCAATTTTCGCTGTTTCTCCTCTGCGTATGCTCCCATCGTTATCTTCCGTGACAGTGTTTATACTTCTTACCGCTACCACAAGGGCAAGGCTCATTACGTCCAATCTTCTTCTCGACCTGAATAGGCGCAGGCTTCGACTTCTCGCCCTGACCTGCCGCTGCAGCTGCCGCCATACGCGACGCCTGCAACTTATTTACATCAACCTTGGCTCGATTCTCACGGGCACGCTCAACTGCCTCCTGTGAGCGCTGTGCCACAGGGATATACGCCTTACAGAGCATCGACACAACATCGCGGTTAATCCTCTGCAACATCTTCTCGAACAAGCCAAACGACTCGAACTTGTAGATCAAAAGTGGATCCTTCTGCTCATACGACGCATTCTGCACGCTCTGGCGCAACTCGTCCATCTCACGCAAGTGCTCACGCCAAGCATCGTCGATAGTGGTAAACATAACCACCTTCGAGAACACACGATATATCTCTGCACCATCGGTATCTTTGCAACGCTGCAAGACAACAGGCACATTGTAGCTGTAATGATTATTTGTGAGTGGGAAATACATCTTATCCTCCAAATTATCCTTACGTTCCTCGTAGACCTTGGTCATTATAGGGCGAACCGTGTCGGCAACAGCCTTGGCACGACGATCCATTAACGCTTGCAAGTCGGCAACAAGCAACTTAACCAACTCCTTACGACCAGCACTCTTATACTTCTCTTCATCGAACGATGGCTCCAAGCCGACCTCACGCATCAACTCGAATGAGAATACCTGGAACGAATCATCATCGTGCTCGTTGAGGAACGCCTCGGCATAGTCATACATTGCATTATTAATGTCAATCTCAACGCGCTCACCATAGAGGGCGTTACGACGACGAGTGTAGATAACCTCACGCTGCGAGTTCATCACATCGTCATACTCCAACAAGCGCTTACGAATACCAAAGTTATTCTCCTCGACCTTCTTCTGTGCACGCTCAACCGCCTTCGACATCATACCGGCCTGAATAGACTCGCCCTCTTCGATACCCATCTTATCCATCATTGCAGCGATACGCTCCGAGCCGAACAGACGCAACAAATCGTCCTCAAACGACACAAAGAACTGCGACGAACCCGGATCTCCCTGACGACCACTTCGTCCACGCAACTGCCTATCAACACGACGGCTCTCGTGTCGCTCCGTACCGATGATTGCAAGGCCACCCGCAGCCTTCACCTCGTCGGTGAGCTTGATATCGGTACCACGACCCGCCATATTGGTAGCGATGGTAACCTGTCCGGGGCGTCCAGCCTCGGCAACAACCTGCGCCTCCTGTGCGTGGTGCTTTGCATTCAGCACATTGTGCTTGATACCCTTCATCTTCAACATTCGGCTAAGCAACTCCGATATCTCGACCGAAGTAGTACCTACCAATACCGGACGACCCTCACCCACAAGGCGCACAATCTCGGCAATTACCGCATTGTACTTCTCGCGCTTAGTCTTATAGAGAATATCGTCGTAGTCGTTACGCAAGATAGGACGGTTTGTAGGGATTACCACAACGTCCAACTTGTAGATATTCCAAAACTCCGATGCCTCGGTCTCAGCTGTACCGGTCATACCACCCAACTTGTGATACATACGGAAATAGTTCTGCAACGTGATGGTTGCAAAGGTCTGCGTAGCTGCCTCCACCTTCACGCGCTCCTTAGCCTCGATTGCTTGATGCAGACCGTCCGAATAACGACGTCCATCCAAGATACGACCCGTCTGCTCATCGACAATCATCACCTTGTTATCCATTACCACATACTCGACGTCCTTCTCGAACATCGCGTAAGCTTTGAGCAGCTGATTTACGGTATGCACGCGCTCCGAACGAACCGAGTAATCATTTAAAAGTTCGTCCTTCTTCTGCGCCTTCTCCTCTAACGAGAGTTCCTGCTGCTCCAACTCGGCGATCTCGGCACCCACGTCAGGCAACACAAAGAAGCCCTCCTCGCCAACACGCTTCGACAATACCTCGTGTCCCTTGTCGGTGAGTTCTATCGAGTTCATCTTCTCGTCGATAACGAAGAACAACTCGTCCGTTACCTCCGGCATACGGCGGTTATTGTCCGCCATATAGATATTCTCGGTCTTCTGCATCTGCACCTTGATACCCTGCTCCGAGAGGAATTTAATCAACGGCTTATACTTTGGCAAACCCTTGTATGCACGGTAGGTCAAAAGACCACTCTCCTCCATCTTGCCCTCGGCAGCCAACTTACGGGCCTCGGCAACGAGATTGGTAACGAAATCCTTCTGCAAGCCGTAGAGATACTCAATAACCGGACGATACTCCTCGAAGAGTTGGTCCTCGCCCTTTGGCACAGGGCCCGAAATTATGAGTGGCGTACGTGCATCGTCAATCAACACCGAATCGACCTCATCGACAATAGCAAAGTGGTGCTTGCGCTGCACCAAATCCGACGGCGACGACGCCATATTGTCGCGCAAGTAGTCGAAACCATACTCATTGTTTGTTCCGAAGGTAATATCTGCCATATAGGCGTTACGACGAGCCTCCGAGTTTGGCTGATAGAGGTCGATACAATCAACCGACAAGCCGTGGAACTGGTACATAGGACCCATCCACTCGGCATCACGCTTGGCGAGGTAGTCATTCACCGTAACCATATGAACACCCTTACCTGCCAACGCATTCAGGAATACAGGCAACGTAGCCACGAGGGTTTTACCCTCACCCGTAGCCATCTCTGCAATTCTACCCTTGTGGAGAACTACACCACCGAACAACTGCACATCGTAGTGGACCATATCCCACTTAATAGTGTTGCCTCCGGCCGTCCAATGTGTCGAGTAGATAGCCTTATCGCCCTCGATATTCACGAAATCCCTCTTCGCTGCAAGGTTGCGGTCGAAGTCGTTTGCCGTAACCTCAACCACATCATTCTGAGCAAAACGGCGTGCTGTGTCCTTCATAATGGCGAAAGCCTCCGGCAAAATCTCGTCGAGAATCTTCTCAATCTTCTCGTCTATGCGTTTTACGGTTCGGTCGATATCCTTCGACACCTTCTCCTTCTCTTCCAACGAGATTTCTACACTCTCCAACTTCGCCTTCTGCTCAACGATATGCGCCTCGTCCTCCGCTATAAAGTCGGCGATGCGCTTACGCAATGCTGCGCTGCGTGCACGTAGCTCGTCATTCGACAGTGCCTCAATCGAAGGATATACCGCCTTGATTTTATCAACATAAGGCATAATCTCCTTACGATCCTTATCCGCCTTACTGCCGAAGATAAATTTGATTATGTTTGATAATGCTCCCATATTCTTTTGTCTTTATTTTCTATTTCATAACCATAAACGGTCCAAAGATACGAAAATTATACCGAAAATACAAATGTATTTTTATTTGGAGTTGGGAGGAGCGGGGAGTTTCTCCTATAAAGTCCTATGAGAACCGCGAAATCCTAAAAAGAATTTTTGATTTTTAAAACGCCGACAGCTTAGCTACTCGGCATCGAGGAAGCGACGTAACGGACAGATGTCGCACGCCATTTTGGAGCAATACTCCTTGGTAAGTTGCAGAAGAGCCTGCGATTCGAGGGCATTGTTGGCTATCACACCAATTTTCGCCCAACGCGATATGAAGAGATTATTCTCGGCAGGGAGTTGTTCGAGGAGTTCTAAACCTCGTGAGTCAAGGTCGTTACGCAGTGTGTATTCCGAGTAGAAAATCTGCAACTGTGCAACAACATTTATGCCCAACATCTGCGCTTTTGAGCGGGTGAAGGCGCCGCTATAACTCTCCTCCGAGAGAAAGCGCGAGGCCCAACGCGGAACGCTGCTTTTACAGAAGAGCCTCTCTACATCGGCACGGGTGCGACAATTGAGCATATTGTCCAAAAGATGTTCGTGTTGCGACAATACACTTGCCAACTGCAACAATCTGACTATCGGGTGGTTATCGCCAATATGATGCGAGAGTTGCCAATCATCGACACTCATTTGCTCCAAGCCGTATTTGTGAGCATCGTAGTCGTATATGGCTTGCAATTCGGCTATATCCTTGTCTTCCACGCATACATCCGAGAGGCGACGCAGCAGGCCCGAACAGCCAAGTAACATAGCACAGATGGTGCGATACTCAAAGCCCTCCTTAACAAAGTAGCGGTATGGCAGAATTTGAGCCAGACGCTCGTATGACTTGCGATTAGCTTTGATATCGAGCGAACGCAACAGCATCAGATATGCCGTTTCGCTCCAATCCTCCGTATCGTGAAATTTATCGGTAAGAAACTCCTGCTTCTGACCTATTCTGTCGAAGCACAGTTGCCTCATAACCTCGCGACGATGCGAGTCATCGAGTACCAAAAACTCCTTGGCACACACTCGTTGCGACTCGGCTGAAAGAGAGTTCGAGGCGGACATTTTCTACAACAAGTTAAGTTCGAGCAGAGCCTCCTCGCTCATCATAGATTTATCCCACGCAGGCTCAAACACCAAAATCACATTGACCTTCTCCACACCCTTGACCTTAGCGACCTGCGTATTTACATCCTCGACCAGCATATCAGCCATAGGGCAGTTAGGTGCGGTCAAAGTCATACGTATATTTGCCTCGCCCGAGGGGTCGAAGTCTATCTCGTATATCAGACCGAGATCGTAGATATTAACCGGAATCTCAGGATCGTATACATTTTTGAGTGTCAGCACTATATCTTTCTCAACTCGTAGTATCTCTTCCGCCGTCATCATCTTTTCCTTAATTATTTTGATTTGCAAAAGCGAGGGCATATAAATGCATCTGCTTGATTGTCGCCACCAAACCATTTCCTCGTGTTGGCGAGAGGTTCTCTTTAAGACCTATCGCATCAATAAAGTACAAATCGGTATCGACAACCTCCTGCGGCGTACGGCCACCCATCGCACGAATAAGGAGTGCCAGCAAGCCCTTAATAATGATGGCATCACTATCTGCCGAGTAGTAAATTTTACCATCTTCGAGCCTCGCATCAACCCAAACTCTCGATTGGCAGCCCTCAATTATATATTCGTCGGTTTTATGCTCGGGGACGATTACGGGCAATGACTCGCTCAGCGATATCAGATAATCGTACTTATCCAGCCAATCGTCGAACATCGAGAACTCCTCTATAATTTCGTCTTGTACTGCGTCTGCCATAACTCCTATTTTATCTCAATTTTCAAAGGTTGAACATCGGAACACTGCGGTCTGCTTACACCAAGCAGATCTGCCAATGTCGAGGATATAAGTTCTGTTGAAACACGTTCCGACACCCGTTGTGGAGCAATTCCTGCGCCATAAATCATCAACGGAACGTGGCGGTCGTATGCGTATGCCGAGCCCGACATTGCCACACGCTTCGAGTCCGACTCGATACGCTCGGGAGCGAGCAAAATCACCACATCGCCCGAACGACGAGGGTTAAATCCATTCTGCAACAGCGCCATTGCACCGCGCGAGAATTGCGCCGAGCGCATTGCGATTGCCGTAGTTGTAAGTACTACGCCTCGATATTGCAGAGCGAAGCTTGCCACCTCATTTTGCACCTCGGCGAGGCTCTTCTTATGGTTGTACACCACGTCGTGGTTGAGATACAACGACCCGTCGGTATATCCGGCAACCCACGAATCCTGACCGTAGCGTGCACTGAGAAAGGCATTCATTATAATCTCGAATTGGCGCGTATTAAATCGCACTGCATCGCTATTATCCCTCTCCGAAGGACTTATTCCACTATCCGAGGTGAGCACCACCACCGCATCGTTAGGTTGCGAGAGTTGCGCATACATAAAGGTCAAAAATTCGCCCAATGCCGCATCTAACGAGTAGAGCATATCCTCGTACTCGATAGAGTCGGTGCCATACTTCTCCGCAACAATACGCGGAACATCGAGGCAAAGATTGACAACCTTACACCCATCCTCTATTTTGAGGGGCAGAAGCGATGTTATAGCACGCTTTGCAAACTCGAAAAGCGCCAAATTTCCCGACGGCGTAGTGAGCAACTTATTTGCCCAACCGTCCGACGCACGCTTCTGCGAACGCTGACGACGCGCATTGTTCTGGTCATAAACTGCAATATCGGTAGTGTGCGTATTGATATATTTGCTTCGGAGATATTTGCCATACCAGATATCGGTGGTAAATACGTGGTTAAAATCGTCGCTATTGCACCTCTGTACCCACGTTGGCAAATCCTCCATATAGCAATCTGCCGAGGTCCACTGTCCCTTGCGGTTTACCCAATAGCACTCGCCTCCGCGTCCCGCCAAAATCATTGCTGAGAGTGGGTCGTGCGCTACGGTTATAACGCTGCTATTCTTGGACGAAGCAAGCACCGCCTCCGAGAGAGTCTGCGTGGTAAAGTGCTCTGTTGTGAAGATGTTATCCACCCTCTTATTCGCTACCTCGGTCTGTTGAGACTTCGGCTTACTGCATAGTGTCGAGAAGGTGTTGGTGGTACGGTCGAAGATATCCGAAGAGAATATGCCGTGCATTGACGGTAGAGTTCCCGTAGCGATTGTCGCCAAACCCGCCTCCGAGGTTGTCGGGGCAAAGTCGGCATAGCACTCCGTGAAGGAGGCTCCACCATCGCGCAGTCGCAAGAATCCCTCCTTGCTAAAATTCTTCTCGTAGCGAACGATGTCGCCATAACTCAAACCACTCACCACGATATTTACCATAATGCGTGGTTGCGCTGTGGCGAATGCCACCGCAAAAATCAGCAAAAAGGCTGCTATGTAAACTCTCTGTTTCATCTACAAATGTTTCTCAAAAGCCTCACGTTCGGAGGCAAAATCCACATCGTTGGGCATTATTGCTATCTTCTCCAACATTTTGCGACAGAACGCCCTGTGCGCCTCGCTGTCAGGATTAAACGGACGATGCTGCGAGGCTGCCACAATCTGCTCTATTTTGGGCAGTAATTCCCGTGCTTTGTCCGTCAAGGCATACTCGCAAAAACGCTCCCATACATACTCCACCGCCATCTTTGACGGGTGAGCCAAGTCATCGGCATAGTAGCGATAGTCGCGCAAGTCGTCAATCAAAATCTCGTACGACGGAAAATAGTGCGCATTTCCGTACTGCGCCACCAGTTCTTCCACCGCCAAGCGCAATATGGCTTTGCTGACGCTATTATCCTGCAAACCATCGCCCAAGTGTCGCACAGGACTTACAGTCAAAACAACCTGTTTATCTCGCAAAATACCCTCGAAGAGTGTTTTGTATCGCTCGACAATCTCTTTGACCGACAATCGTCTGCGCTCGAACTCCTTTGCAGGCTGTTTATGGCAATTCGCCACCACTCTACCCTCTCGCTCATAGACCCAAGCCGTACCGAAGGTCAAAATCACCCACTCGGCATCGTGCAGAGCTTTCGAGCCTTGCGCTACTGCCTGATTGAGATTAGCGAATATCTCTGTATGCGTCTTGCCATCGAGCGAGGAGTGTGCATCGAAGGAGAAAAATCCCTCTCTACCCTCTCGTATATCGCACACGGCAAATGCCTTTATATTGTCTAATCTTTCAATAGCACTCGCAATCGAAAGCGGATTAAACAGCACCCCGAAAGGATTTGTCGTAACCGAAAATTTCGCCCTCAGCAGTCGTTCCGAGATGCTCTCGGCAAAACACGAGCCCAGCGTAAAAATTTTTGCGCTATGGTCTATCCCCTCTGCAAGCGGTTCAAACGATATTTCGGTACGAAATTTCATCAAGCACGAAAAGTTATTCCCTCTGACGACTCTAACGCCTCTAATAGTTCTATTTATTAATTTTTGCCCACGAGTCCTTCAAGGTTACGGTGCGGTTAAATACCAAGTGCTCGGCTGTCGAGTCGGTATCAGGGCAGAAGTAGCCCACACGCTCAAACTGGTATGTTGTGCCGATAGGTGCATCTTTCAATGCCGGCTCCAAGTAGCCCTTCGTAACAATCAACGACTCCGGATTGAGGTTGTCCTGCCAAGAGGTCTGTCCCTCCGAAGTATCGTATGGGTCCTCTGTCTTGAACAGTGGGTTGTACAAGCGAATCTCCGCCTCCACAGCGTGTTCTGCCGACACCCAATGAATAACACCCTTCACACGACGGCCGTCGCTCGATGAGCCCTCGCCCGACATTGGGTCGTACGAGCAGCGCAACTCAACAACATTGCCCTCCTCGTCCTTGATAACCTCGTCGCACTTGATAAGGTACGAGTAGCGCAAACGCACCTCGTTGCCCGGCGAAAGACGGAAGTATTTCTTTGGCGGATTCTCCATAAAGTCGTCGCGCTCAATGTAGAGCACCTTCGAGAATGGCACTTCGCGCATACCTGCCTCCTCATTCTCTGGGTTATTGACCGCCTTGCGCATCTCGACCTTGCCCTCTTCCCAATTTGTGATAACTACTTTGAGTGGGTTCAACACCGCCATACGACGCTCGGCAACCTTGTTCAAATCCTCGCGAACGCAGTACTCCATCTTACCCAAGTCAATTACGTTGTCGCGCTTTGCGACACCCACCATCTCGGCAAATGCACGCACCGAAGCCGGAGTGTAGCCCTTACGACGCAATGCGCAAATCGTCGGCATACGTGGGTCGTCCCAACCCGATACAGCACCCTCTTGAACGAGTTTCAGAAGGTTGCGCTTCGACATCATCGTATAGGTCAAATTCAGACGAGCAAACTCGTACTGATGCGATGGATATATCTCCAACGCCTCGATAAACCAATCGTACAATGGGCGGTGCACGTCGAACTCCAAAGTACAAATCGAGTGAGTGATATTCTCGATCGAGTCGCTCTGTCCGTGAGCGTAGTCGTACATCGGATAGATACACCACTTATTGCCCGTGCGGTGGTGCTCGGTGTGCAGTATACGGTACATAATAGGGTCGCGGAAGAGCATATTAGGATGCGCCATATCAATCTTTGCACGCAACACCTTCTCGCCATCGGCAAATTCGCCGGCACGCATACGCTCGAACAAGTCGAGGTTCTCCTCTACCGAGCGATCGCGCCAAGGCGACGGCTTACCCGGCTCCGAAACAGTACCACGATTCAGTCGAATCTCCTCCTGTGTCTGGTCATCGACATACGCCAAGCCCTTCTTGATAAGGACGATTGCCCAATCGTAGAGTTGGTCGAAGTAGTCCGACGCATAACGCTCAATAGCCCAATCGAAACCGAGCCACTTGATATCGCGCTTAATCGAATCTACATACTCGGTATCCTCTTTTACAGGGTTGGTATCGTCGAAACGAAGGTTGCACTTACCGCCATACTTCTTCGCCAAACCGAAGTTGATGCAGATACTCTTTGCGTGTCCGATGTGGAGGTAGCCGTTTGGCTCCGGTGGAAATCGTGTCTGCACGTGCGATAAACCATTCGCAATAGACTCCTCAATAATCTCTTCGAGAAAGTTCAAAGATTTTTCCTTGACTTCAACATTTTCATTAGCCATAATTCTCACTTTACTTTTAGCTATTAGCCATTAGCCATTGGCTATTAGTTGATTAAAATTTATTTTTATTATTCGTTTATTTTTATTCTCTTCTGTTCTCTTACCTTTATCACGGCGCAAACCCTTACTTGCCTTTACTTGCCCTTAATAGCCCTTACTTGCCGTTATTAAATGGCGCTTTCTTTTCATATAGTTTCGGGGCGATATTCACTCCGAGAGCCACTATCTGCTGGGTATACAGTCGTTTGCCGTCGGTCTTCAGCACCATCTCAGCCTTAACCTTTATGCGCTCCTTCCAAAAGGTCTGCTCGTAGCCTATGCCCGTGCGGTTGTATATTCCGCTCGGCGTACCATAGAAAGGATCCGAGGCGTAGAGATCTGCGCCATATATCGTACCCTCCTTGCCCACCGAGTTGTATAGCGGTTGCAAGTTTTTGCCGACATAGATATTGTTCGAGATAAATACACCCCAGCGGCTCATTCGGAAGAACAATTCGCCACCCATCGGAGTTTGCCAGCCCCCCCCCGCAAGCCTATCACGCTGCAACGACTGCAAATAGCCGAGGCGGATATCGAAGTCGAAAAAGGCATTGAAATCGACTCCGATGTATGGGTTTATTGTGATATTATCCACTACATTATGCTGAAAATCGGCACGATTGGCGTAGTGTTGCATCGCTGCCGAAGCGCCCGCATACATAACCTTCGCAAATCGTCCCTCGCCCGAAAAGAGTATGCGGAACTGCTCGCGTGTTTGGGCGGAGTACATTCCGTTCCAATCGACCGCCAACTCGGCAAAGCCAATTTTATCGCTATATTGCAGAGCCAAACCCTGCACCAAGCGATTGTCTGCCAACCACGCACTGCTGAAAAATGCCTCCGAGTAGCGACCTATCATCTTCTCGCGACGGAACAGACCCGCCACTGCACCATACTTCTCACCGTGATATTGGTAGTAGGCGACAAGCCCGATATCGTCGAGGAAGCGCGCCGAGCCGAACATCTTCTGCATATTGACACCTGCACCGAGCGAGTGTTTCTCGTTCCACTCGAATCGCAAAACGGGCGCAAGCGAGATGCCGAACATCGTCTCGGACGAACCGAGGTTGCTGCCCGAGTACTCGGTATTGTCGAAATCGAAGTCGAACGAGGTATCCAAATAGAGTCGCTCGCTCTGTGCTAATGCACTGAGTGATAACAATAAAGCCCCTATAAGTATGATACTCTTTCTAACCATTTCGCAAGTACGCGCGCATAAATCGGTCAAAAATAGTGAAAATTTTTGAAATAATGATTACTTTTGTGCGAAAAAATAGCCAATGGCTAATGGTCAATGGCTAATCGCCCCTGAAAGAGGGAGATTGCCACGGCTTGTACCAAGCCTCGCAATGACGATATTATAGCGATTTACGATATGAAAAAGACAACTAATGCCGAACTTGGCCGCCCTTCGGTCGAGGAGTTTCGCAAGATGGAGAAAATGCCCGTAGTGGTGGTTTTGGACAATGTTCGTTCCGCCCAAAATGTGGGTGCATTTTTCCGCACGGGCGACGCTTTTGCAGTCGAGAAAATAGCCCTCTGCGGCATCACCGCAACACCCCCTTCACGCGAGATTCACAAGAGTTCGTTGGGTGCCGAATTTTCGGTCGAATGGGCACACTTTGCCAGCACCGTCGAGTGCGTGCAACAACTTAAAAGTGAGGGATATACCATTGTCGCTATCGAGCAGATTGCGGAGTCGGTGATGTTGGATAAGTTCGAGCCTGTTTCGGGCGAAAAATATGCCCTTGTTTTCGGCAACGAAGTGGAGGGCGTAGCGCAAGAGGTGGTCGATGTTTGCGACTCGGCAATCGAGATACCTCAACTCGGCACCAAACATTCGCTCAATGTCTCGGTTTCGGGCAGCGTGGTACTGTGGAAATTCTTTGAAAATTTCCACAATTAAAAATTAAAAATGCAGAATGTAGAATTAGGGGCAATGAATCAATTCATTGCTCTTTTCTTTTTATTCGCAAAATGGTCTATTGCAAACAAACAAATGCACTCAGAAAACAACTCGCAAAACTAACCAAACACATTACAAACATCGTAATTAAATTTTATCTCTTAATTTAACAATCTGTATCATTAAATTTTAGGACAAAAAGAGTGCGGACTAAATTCGTCTATTGGAAATTGAGGTCTTCGACTACCTGTGCACCCAAATATACGGAATAAAGCCCACACCAACTTACGATGTGAGCGTCAAACTCTATTCCACGGGCGCAATTTTGAAAGTGTCGAAGTTTCAATTTCCCAAAATAAGAATTAACGCTTTTTTATCTCTATATGTCTCTATTGTCTATTATCCAGCCATTGGCAAAATTTTATTTCCAGTTTAACTAATTGCAAAGTTAAGAACTTATTTTTGTTTTCGCAAAAGAATGGGGCATATAAAAAGCTAAAACGTCCTACTCTTTGCCGGGTATCGTTTTCAATACCCAAGATTATCGTGTGTTATTTCTTTTGTTTCCTAGGTATCGTTTTCGATACCTGAGTTGGCGGCAGGTGTCCTTTTTTTGTGCTGGGTATCGTTTTCGATACCTATGTTAGTGGGCATAAATTCCCCTACTCTCTGCTGGGTATCGTTTTCGATACCTATGTTAGCGTGGCGGCATTCCTCTTACGTGCCGGGTATCGTTTTCGGTACCTATGTGGGTGTGGGGCGGTGCTCCTCTTCTGTGCCGGGTATCGTTTTCGATACCTATGACAATGAATGACAATCGCTCCCTTTGGTCGCTGAATGACAATCAATGACAATCGTTCGCTTACGCTCACTGAACGACAAGCCGACAAGTTATTATTTAATGCCATTAAGCAGTCGCAGACTGCGCTGTCATTCGGTACCATTCAGGGCGAAGCCCGAATGCTATTTAATACCTCACTCCATTGCCAGGTATCGTTTTCGATACCCGTGTTGGCATAGCGGCATTCCTCTTACGTGCCGGGTATCGTTTTCGATACCTATGTTAATGTGCATAGATTTCTCCTCCTCTCTGCTGGGTATCGTTTTCGATACCCGTGTTGGCGTGGCGGCATTCCTCTTACGTGCTGGGTATCGTTTTCGATACCTTCTAGTAAGAGAATTACAGTAAGTGTGTTTCGGAGAGTTCTTTACCGAGTTTTTGTATAAAATTTTCTATATTAACGATCCGGTCAGCCGATGGTCGCTTTGAACCATTAATGTAGTTGCGAAATAGGGTTTCGTTTACCCCCATAGCCTTTGCAACTTGCCCTGCATTCAATTCGGGAAATCGCTCAAATAACCACCCAATAGGGTTCTCTTTTTTGAAAAATTCTTCGTTTGTCATAATTATATGGTGTTACTATATTGCAAAAGTACTCCAAAAACATAATATTTCCAACTGTTGGGTATCGAAAACAATACCCAGCAGAGGAAGCAAACCACCAAGTAACGCAGGTATCGAAAACGATACCCAATATACGAGAGAAACGCTGCCACGCACAAGAGGGAGAACTCTTCGACCTCGCAGGTATCTAAAACAATACCCGACAATGCAGGAGTCTATTTCCAAGTAACACCCCACGTTGATACGAGTATCGAAAACAATGCCCAGCAGAGGAAGCAAACCACCAAGTAACGCAGGTATCGAAAATGATACCCGACAATAAGGAAAGGTGTGCAAGAACTCTTTACTAACCCCTAATAGCCATTACTTGCCGTTAATGGCTCTTATTGTAAAAAAAACTTTTAGTTTTTAATTTTTAATTTTTAATTTTGTGCTGTGAAACGAAACCTCTAACAATTGGAGGTAACAGCGGTACTAAAAGTCATAAAATCAGAGGCGGTTAGGCTATTTTCTTGCCAAGCAAGGAGCCGAATCCGCAGCATACTTGGGCGTATGTGAGGAATTTGGCTACCGCAGATTGGTGAGAAAAGAGTTAACCGAAATGATTTTTTAATTTTATGATTCAAGCAGAACAGATTAAAGAACTTGTAAGGCGTCTGGATACGCTGGGGAGGTGTCTTTGACATCGAACAGCGAAAAATAGACCTCCAAAATGAGGAGGAGAAGACGCTCGAACCCGACTTTTGGGAGAATCCCGAAAAGGCACAGGAGCAGCTGCGCAAGGTTGCCTCGATAAAGGGTTGGGTCGAGGCGTACGACGAGGTGCACAAGGCGGTTGATGAGGTGGAGTTGATGCCCGAATTTATCACAGAGGGGCTTGCCACCGAGGAGGACGCCGAACGAACTTTTGCCCAAGCTCTCGAACTTGTTGAGAGGCTCGAACTCCGCAATATGCTCTCCGGCGAGGAGGACAAGATGGGTGCGATAGTCGATATCAACGCCGGAGCAGGCGGCACGGAGGCACTCGATTGGGCTTCGATGTTGCTGCGTATGTACACCCGCTGGTGCGAGGCACACGGCTACAAAGTGAAGATGCTCGACTTCCAAGAGGGCGACGAGGTGGGCGTAAAATCGTGCACAATGGAGGTGGAGGGCGACTTCGCCTACGGATATCTCAAAAGCGAAAACGGAGTGCATCGTTTGGTGCGCCTCTCCCCGTTCAACGCCAACAACAAACGCCAGACAACCTTCGCATCGGTGGCGGTTACACCTGCCGTTGATGACACTATCGAGGTGGTGGTAAATCCCGCAAATATCGAGTGGGAAACATTCCGTTCGAGTGGTGCAGGTGGTCAGAATGTGAATAAGGTTGAGACTGCCGCACGTCTGCGCTACCACTTCAAGGACGAGCAGACGGGCGAGGAGATTTCGTACGTTATCGAGAACCAAGAGACCCGTTCGCAATTGATGAACAAGGAGAATGCGATGCGCATTTTGCGCTCGAAACTCTACCAATACGAGTTGGAGAAGCGTCGTGCTACGCAACAGGCTATCGAGGCGGATAAGAAGAAGATTGAGTGGGGCTCACAAATCCGCTCGTATGTACTTGACGACAGGCGAGTTAAGGACCACCGCACAGGTTTCCAAACAACCGACTGCGACGGCGTGCTCGACGGCGACTTGGACGGCTTTATCAAAGCGTTTTTAATGGAAAATTAAGAGATACAGTGAAGAAAACTCTAATTTATATATTGGTACTTGCGCTATTGCCGATTTTTGCGGTGGCACAGGAGCAGCAGGGGGCGAAGCAGACTTATAGCATCGAAATCGACCCAACGAGTTTCGCACCGGTGCAGACCGATGCGCTTTCGGGGTGCCAATCGACAAAATCGGGCTCGACCGCTCGATGCGACCTTGTGCGCGAATCAAAATGCGCATCAACCGAATGACGGGCGACGAAATTTCGCAACTCTCGGTTGTGGCAGTCGGTGGCGTTGTCGAAGTTATGCGACAAATTGTTGCTCGCGAGGGCAATGGCTTTATTATCGAACTTACCGCGAAGCCCGAAACACGATTCTATCTGAAACACCCGAAGTATGGCGACTCGAACGAGGTGTCGCTGGCATTGGAGGGCAACAAGGAGTATCGTATGAATGCTGAACTCAACTACCTGCACACAATTGTTGTGAGTTCGAATGTCGCAAATGCTGATGTCTATATCGACAATGAGTTCAAGGGCCGCACGGGCGGCGATTTCACGCTTACGGTGGATAAGGTTCTGCCCGGTCCGCACAAAATCAAGGTGCAGGAGGGGCAGTTGGTATCCGAAAAGGAGGTGGAGGTCAGCGGCTCGAATATCTTCTTCCGTGCAGAGATTGTACGCCAGGCGACAAAAGCACCATCGGTTACAATCTCGGTCTTTCCGCGCAACGCTACCGTAAGTATAGGTGGTACAATTTTGCCGGTCAATTCCGATGGCATTGTAAAACCACTTCTATTGAGCGGCTCCTATCAATATGTCGTTTCGGCAAAGGATTACCACGAGGAGAGGGGCACTATTGTTGTTCGCAACGACGATGTTGACAAGAGTATCCGACTGCGCCCTGCATTCGGTTTTTTAACCATTCCTGCAAGTGGCAACTTGGCAGATGCGAAGGTCTATATTGATGATAAATTCATCGGCACAACGCCCATCTCCGAGTATCAACTTGTGAGCAACACCTATGGTGTACGAATTGTTAAAGATAAGTATAAAACGCTGGAGGGGCAAGTCGTTATCAGCGACGAACTCACAACCGAATATGCTCCCACTCTTGCTGCCAACTTTGCAAATGTTACACTCAACGTAGACAACAACTGCGCAATATATGTGAACGGCGAGTATAAGGGGACAAGTTCGTGGCGCGGAGATTTGCTCTCGGGTAGTTACACCTTGGAGGCGCGCAAGGAGAATCATCGCACGACAACAATGAAGATTTATGTTGTGCCTACTCCTAATGAGCAAGCCTATACATTGGAGACTCCGCGACCAATTTTGGGTACAATCTATATTACAAGTACACCCGGAGTTGCTCAAGTTTATATCGACAAAGAGTTGGTGGGCGAAACCCCTTTGAGACACAAACTGATTATCGGTAAGCACTCCGTATCGGTGCGTAAAGAGGGCTTTGCCGATTCGTCCGAAGCTGTCGATATCGTCGAAGGCAAAGATATGGAGTTGAACGTTACGATGAGCAAGGGCTCCAAAATTACATATACAGCAAGTAGAAAAGTATTTCCTCGGAGAAAGGCATTTGATGCAAAAATCATATCCCATACTTTTAAGAATGGTGTCGGCGTTATAGAGTTCGACCAAAAGCTAAGAGAGGTGGGCGAAGAGGCATTTTATAAGTGTAAGTATCTGAAGAGTATTACAATTCCTAATGGCGTTACGAAGATTGGAAAGCTTGCATTCTATAGTTGCTACAGATTAACAAGCATCACCATTCCCAAGAGCGTTACTGAGATTGGATATGATGCATTCTGTTATTGCAGCTTGAGGACAAGAGTGGATATTACCGATTTATCGGCTTGGTGTAAGATAGATTTTTCTTCTAGTTACGCTAATCCTCTTAGTTATGGAGCAAAACTCTATCTTAATGGTAGCAGATTAACCGAGATTACTATTCCTTTGGATATTACAGAGATTAAGAACTATGCATTCTGTGGCTGTTCCTCGCTGACAAGTGTAACAATTCCTGATAGCGTTACTTCGATTGGAGCGGGTGCATTCAATGATTGCGACTCGCTGACAAGTGTTACAATCCCTGATAGCGTTACTTCGATTGGAAGTTCTGCATTCGGCGGTTGCGACTCGCTGACAAGTGTTACAATTCCTGATAGCGTTACTTCGATTGGAGCGGGTGCATTCAATTATTGCGACTCGCTGACAAGTGTTGCAATCGGCAATGGCGTTACATCAATTGGAGAGTGGGCATTCGCCGGTTGCACCTCACTGACAAGTATTACCATTCCGGATGGCGTTACTGAGATTGGAGAGAAGGCATTCTATAATTGCTACAAGCTGAAAAGTGTATATTGCAAACCAACTACTCCGCCAATTGTAGGAGATTATATATTCCTCAACAACTCATCGGGACGTAGAATTTATGTACCGAGAAGCTCGGAAAATGCGTATTATCGGACACGTCAGTGGCGCACATATAATATTGTCGGCTGCGACTTTTAAGCGAGGAGATTGCCACGTCGCTATGCTCCTCGCAATGACGATAAAAAACCAATGGCTAATGGCTAATGGCTAAAAGCCACAAAAACAAAAAGTTATGAAGAGAACATTAACCATACTATTTGCGGCGCTGTGCGTGGTGAGCGCATCGGCAAAGGTGATTTGCGGAGCGGAGCGCGTTGATGAGTGGAAAGGTCTGCTCGAAGGGCAGCGCGTGGCGTTGCTTGCAAATCACACCGCAACCGTAGGCGACAAGCACCTCCTCGACAAGATGTTGGAGGAGGGAGTAAAGGTCGTGGCGGTGGTTGCGCCCGAGCACGGTTTTCGCGGCAAGGCCGATGCGGGTGAGCACATAAACTCGACAATAGACCAAAAAACCGGAACGCCAATATGGTCGCTCTACTCGGCAAAGAGTCGCAAATTGACACCCGAACAGGTGGCACAGTTCGACGTTGTAGTGGTGGATATGCAGGACGTAGGATTGCGTTTCTACACCTACTATATATCGATGCTCTCGGTGATGAACAGTGCTGCCGAGGGCGGCAAGCGGGTGGTTGTCTTTGACCGTCCAAACCCCAACGGAATGTATGTCGATGGTCCAATTCTCGATATGAAGTATAAGTCGGGCGTGGGGGCGTTGCCTATACCCGTAGTCCACGGCTTGACGATGGGCGAAATTGCGAAAATGGCAGTCGGCGAGGGCTGGTGCAAGGCGTGCAAGTTGGAGGTTGTTACGTGCAAGAACTACACCCACCAAACCCGCTACTCGTTGCCGATTGCGCCATCGCCAAACTTGCGCTCGATGCAGGCGATATATCTCTACCCTTCGACCTGCCTTTTTGAGGGAACGGTTTGTTCGCTTGGACGAGGTACGGAACACCCATTCGAGGTGTATGGGCACCCGAATATCAAGAGCGATTTCTCATTTACCCCTCGCTCGATTGCAGGCGCAAAATATCCACCACTCCGCGACAAGGTGTGCTACGGAGTCGATTTGCGCACCATTCCGCACGAGGAGATTATCGCCAACGGCTTCAACCTCGAATACATCATCGATGCCTACCGCAAGGTCGGTGTGGGCGAGGCTTTCTTCACCTCATTTTTCGAGAAGTTGGTGGGTGTGGATTATATCCGCAAAATGATTATAGAGGGACGTTCCGCCACCGAAATCAGAGCAATGTGGCAGAGCGATGTTGAGAAATTTAAGGTGCTGCGCCGCAAGTATTTACTCTACAAGGAGTAAAGCAAGAGAGGAATTTTTAATTTTTAATTCTTAATTTTTAATTTCTTTCACTACCTTTGCACCAAATGATTGATAGAGATACCATAGATAGAATCTATGCCGCGGCAGATATTGTCGAGGTTATAAATGACTACGTTACGCTCAAACGTAAGGGTGTAAACTATCAGGCGTGTTGTCCGTTCCACAACGAAAAAACGCCTTCGTTTGTCGTATCTCCATCGAAGGGTTTGTTCAAGTGTTTCGGCTGCGGCAAGGGCGGAAATGCCGTGTCGTTTGTGATGGAGCACGAGAATATCACCTATCCTGAGGCGTTAAAAATCGTCGCCAAGAAGTACGGCATCGAGGTCAAGGAGCGCGAAGAGACCGAGGAGGATATTCGTCGCAACAACGACCGCGAAAGTATGTTTATGCTCAACTCTTGGGCATCGGACTACTTCACAAACACTCTCCACAACACCGACGAGGGTATCAGCGTGGGTCTATCGTACTTCCGCCAGCAGCGAGGTTTCTCGGAGGCAACAATCAAGAAGTTCGGACTTGGTTTCTGCCCTTCGGGCGGCGACAAGATGACGCAAGATGCCCTGCGAGCAGGTTACAAAGAGGAGTTTCTGCTATCGACCGGCCTCTCGATTAAGCGCGAGAGCGACGGCGCAATCTTCGACCGCTTCCGCGAACGAGTGATGTTCCCCGTACACAACGTATCGGGTCGTATCGTCGCCTTCGGAGGTCGAACACTCCGCACCGACAAGAAGGTTGCCAAGTACCAGAACTCGCCTGAAAGTGAGATTTACAGCAAGAAGAACGAGATTTATGGTTTGTTCTTTGCCAAGAAGGCTATTCAGCAGCAGAACTACGCCATAATGGTCGAGGGTTACACCGACGTTATATCGATGCACCAATCGGGCGTCGAGAATGTCGTGGCTTCATCTGGAACTTCGCTCACAATTGAACAAATCAGACTCTTGTCGCGATTTACGAAGAATATAACCGTGATGTACGACGGCGACTCGGCAGGTCAGCACGCCTCGTTGCGCGGTATAGATATGATTCTCAAAGAGGGATTGAATGTTCGCGTGGTACTCCTACCTGCCGAAGATGATCCAGACTCATTCGCTCGCTCCCACTCTGCCGAAGAGGTACGAGAGTACATAAAGCAAAATAGTCAGGACTTCATCTCCTACAAAGCGAGGTTACTACTTGCAGATGCGGGCAACGATCCCGTAAAACTTAGTGAGGTAACACGAGATATTGTGCAGTCGATAGCCGAGATTCCGGATAGTATACAACGCTCGTTCTATATCAAGGAGTGCTCCAAAATTATGAATATGAGCGAGGATATCCTGGTTACCGAAGTGGCAAAGCGCAGAGTTAATTCGTTGGGCGACCGCGAGGCGAGCGAGTTTATTCAGCGTGAGAGTCGTCGCTACTGGAAGAGTCGCGAGGAGAAGCCTCAAAGCGAGGAGGGTATTCGCTTCGGCAACCTCACCATAGGTAGTAGTTTGGAGGCGATTGAGCGCGAATTAATATACTACTTGGTGGTTCACGGAGGTAAAGACTACGAGTTCCGCGAGGGACGTAAAATTGTTCTGATGAACGTTGCCGAGACCATCATAGACGAGATGGAAGTAGACCATATGCACTTCCACAGCGAGGTTTATAACAAGATATACGAACTCTATCGCGAGGCCCACAACGCAAAGCGTATTCTTATGCCCGACGAGTTGGCTACACATAGCGACATCGAGATTTGCGACGCCGCAACCGACCTCTTCTTTATCGATAGTCAATATGCTATGAGTGAAATTTGGACAAAGAAAGATGTCCACACGACCACAGAGTCTGAGGTGTTGGCCAATGGTGTACCAAAGGCGATGCAGCTCTTCAAAACAAAGGTTGTAACGGGAATGATTGCCAATTTGCAGGCACGGCTTGCTGATGAGAACATCAGCGAGGACGAGCAGTTGGAGATAGCCTCCGAGATGGCTCGACTGAACCGATTGAAGGTTATGCTGGCTCACAAGACCAAACGACTGACGATATAGAGAAAGAGAGCGAATTAATCTTCGCTCTCTTCTATTTTCAACCGTTTGGCAGTCTTCACGCCCAACTCCTTAATTCCCTCCACTCGCGAGAGGATATTGCCCTTACCACTCGACAACTTCTTGTGCGCCTCCACATAGACGGTACTCGCCTTGTCGAGATGTTTGCCTACCTCCTCCAAGTCGCCAACGAAATTTACAAACTTATCGTACAATTTACCCGTCTCATCGGCTATTTTCAGGGCATTTTTGGTCTGCTTATCGCGTATCCAAAGCTGATACATAAGTTTCAGCACCGAGATTAAATGAGTTGGACTTATTATCACGATATGACGCTGATAGGCACTCTCCCACAAATCTTTGTCGGCATTGAGTGCCGCCAAGTAAGCCCCTTCGTTCGGCACAAACATCATCACAAAGTCCGCCGAATTCTTCACATACTTCGGATACTCCTTGCGAGCCAACTCGTCGATATGCGACTTCACCGAGCGCAAATGCGCTGCCAATGCCGCCGTCTGCTCCTCCGCCGAGGCGTTCACATAGTCGGTATAGGCGGTAAGCGACACCTTCGAGTCGATAATAAGATTCTTGCCCTCAGGCAGATAGAAGATTGCATCGGGGCGCAACTGTCCGCCCTCCTCGCTCTTAATCTTTGTGCCGTCCTCGTTCTCGGTAGCTTGCAGAACGTAGTTCACGCCCTCCTCCAAGCCCGACTTTTCGAGCAGTTGTTTGAGAAGCATCTCGCCCCAATCGCCCTGCACCTTCGAGTTGCCTTTGAGCGCCAAGGTCAGCTCCTTCGCCTCACGACCGATAGTGTTGTTCAGGTCGGTCAAATCCTTTACCTGCTCCTTCAACGACTTAACCTCGCTCATCTCACCGATATAGCAGTCGTTGATTGTCTTTTTGAGGTTCTCCAAGTCGCTCTTAAACGGAGTAAGAATCTCGCCCAACTGATTGCGGTTGCTCTCGCGCATAACCTTCGACTTCTCGTCGAAAATCGAAGCGGCAATTTCACGAAAGACCATCTCCGACTCGCTACGCAAGTTCTTGCGCTCCTCCGCCTGCTGGCGCAACTGCTCCTGCAAACGGGCATTCTCCGCCTGCAATGAGGTGTTCGAGCCACGACACTCCGAAAGTTCCGCTTTGGTCTGCTCCGCCTCCACACGCTTCTGTTCGAGAAGCGTTTCGGCAGCGACACTGCGCGTACGAGCGATAAAATATCCACACACAGCACCCACGATAAGTGCCACCACTGCAACTGCAAAAATTATAATAGTCTGCATAGTTCCTCCAACTTTTTTACAAAGATAGTGATAAAACGGAAAACGGAAAGCGGAAAACGGAAAAGTTTTAGTTTTTATGGCTTTTAGCCATTAGCCATTAGCCATTGGCTTTTTTTTAGAGAGTAGTTAGTAGTTTTTCAATCCCTAACGACCCTATAAAAAACCAAGTTCGCCCCTTGAAATGTGATTTTAAGTGAGGCAAACAACTCAGGTATATGCGAGGAAAAATTTAAGGGTGCAGTTGCAACGCTATCAAAGAAAATGAGATGGGCGCATACTAAGCGTATGTAACCATCTCATTTTTTGAAGATAAGGAAGCAAATGCCCCTTAAAATTACTCCTCGTCGCCTGGGACAAGAATACGACCGCAATACTCACACACGATCAACTTCTTACCAAGGCGGATATCTGCCTGACGCTGTGGCGGGATACGGTTGAAGCAACCACTGCAAGCATCGCGCTTTACGGTAACAACGGCAAGACCGTTGCGAACCTTCGAGCGGATACGACCGTATGCCGCAAGAAGACGCTCGTCAATCTTCGCCTGCGCAACCTGTGCCTTAGCAGTGAGCGACTTAACCTCATCGGCAGTCTCGCTCTCGATAGACTCCAACTCCTGACGCTTAACATCGAGGTCAGCCTGACGCTCTTTAAGTTCGGTCTCGGTAACCTCTACCGCTGCCTTCTTGGTCTTGGTAGCCGCAGCATACTCCTTCAAACGCTTCTCTGCGAGGGTAATTTCGAGCAACTGGTACTCAACCTCCTTCTCCAAAGAGTCGTACTCGCGGTTGTTGCGAACGTTGCCCTGCTGCTCCTTGTAGCGAGCGATGAGAGCGTTTGCCTCCTCAATATCGCGCTGACGCTGCTTGGTAAGCGATGCCAACTCGTCAATCTCGCGGTTGATATTGTCGAGGCGAGTCTTCAAACCCTCAACGGTGTCCTCCAAATCCTCAACCTCCAAAGGCAACTCACCCTTGACCTTGTTGATTTCGTCAATCTGAGAATCAATTTTCTGCAACTCGTAGAGTGCAACAATCTTCTCATACATCGAGTAATCTACCTCTGCTGTCTTTTTCTTTGTAGCCATATATCTTAATTTTGTTATTTTCCCTTAACCGTGAAAAAGGAGCTTTTGCACCCCAATACCCTATCATTCAATCCTTTACATCAAATAATGCACCGGATTTTTTGATTGAGCGCTCTTATGGAGCGCAAAGTTAATAAAAATTTTTGATAAAATATCAAATAAAATCGCAATTGCGCAAAATTCGCTCTCAAAATGCCCCATATCCGCAACCACAAAATGGGAGTCGGGGGTGTAGAAATCGTTGTATTTGAGGTCGGCTGTAAGATAAATATCGCACCCCGAAGCCTTCGCCTCGCGCATCAACGACGCACCCGCACCGGTGCATATTGCTACACGGCGCACATCACGTCCGAGCAGTGTGCTATGTCGCAGAGCCTCAACCGAAAAGGTCTGCTGCACCTGCTTCAAAAATGCGGTTTCGGAGATAGGCTGCGCGAGTGTTCCGACAACTCCAAAACCGGCACCTTCGGCAGTTGGTTGCAGCACCTCCATATCCTGCAAGCCGAGCATCTCGCCCACGCGCCAACTCATACCGTTTGGCGTAGAGTCGAGATTGGTATGGCAAGCATACAACGCTATATTATTTCTAATCGCCAGCTCAACACAACGCTCAACCACCGATGCCGAATTGAGGCGTTTGAGTGGGTGGAAAATTATCGGGTGGTGGGTGATTATCAAGCCGCAACCCTTATCTATCGCTTCGGCAATAACCTCTTCGGTAACATCTACTGCCAGCAACACCCCACCCTGCAATTCATCGTCCAAACGTCCGACTATCAAGCCGGAATTGTCGTACGACTCCTGCAACGAGAGTGGCGCAAACTCCTCAATTGGAGCGATTATATCCCTGATTTTCATTCGCTTACGATTTAGAAAAGTGTCTGTTCGTAGAATGGGAAAAGCGGACGTTCAACAACGCCCTCCTCGCCTATCAACTTACGACGAGGTGTGCGTTTCTTCCTCGGCTTTGCGCCAGGAACAGGCTTCACTTCAGGTTGCGCAACTTCCTCCGTAGCGGGCTCTGTAGCGGGCTCTGTAGCGGGCTCTGTTGCAGGCTCGGCTGACTCTGAAATAGACTCCGAAATAGACTCCTCAACCGATTTGGCTGCGGGCTCGTCAGCAGGTTTTTCGGCAAACTTCTTCTCCTCGAAAATATCCTCGATTGTAACCTCGGCAGTTGGCTCAATAATCGGGTCGGCAGCCGACTCGGCAACCTCAACAGTCGGCTCTTCCGCGACTTCAACAATCGGCTCGGCAACCTCAACAATCGGCTCGGCAACCTGCTCCTCAACGAGTGGCTCCTCGACAACATCTTCGTCCGAAAGTGGCTCTCCAAGGCTATTGCGCATATCCACAAGCTTTGCTCGCAGAGATTGCAGCTGCTCCAAGAGTTTGATATCCGAGTCATTCTTCTCCGCCTCGATATTGCGCTTACGCATAGCCTTCTGCGCCCCCTCGATAGTCATTTTCTTCTCCTTCAAAAGGTGGTGAATACGCTTCAATCGCTCGATATCCTGCGGCGAGAACATTCTGTTTCCCTTGGCATTGCGCTTCGGACGCAAGCAACTGAATTGTGAACACCAATAGCGAATCAGAGATGGCTCGACATCGAACATCTCGGTAACTTCGCCCATAGAATAGTAGAGTTTTTGTGCCATATTTTTACATATTCATTATTTTCAACGAATTGGGATAGAGGTTATTACACCTTGCACCCACTCTTTTGACAAAGCCCAAGGCTCGGCCTTCGTGCGTTACGAGGTTTATACCCTCAACCATATCGCCAACAGCAATATCACGCTTGCGGAGATAGTCCAACGCCCTCGTTTCGTCCAATTCCTCGGTAGCAACTGCCTCACGTCGCAAACCGACGTACTGCGACAACGCCCAATCGGGTTTCATCTTACCCTTAAAAATCTGTCCCATAGCCACGCCCGAATAGATAGCCGTAAGCCCTTCGGACAGCGCCTGCACCGCCTTATACTGCTCGGTACGATAGGCATATATTGTATCGGCAACCACCGCGAAAGTGTGCTTATCCGCCGCTTGCAACCACCGTACCAACTCTTGTCGTGAGGTTTTATCCACCTCCTGCATCACCTTTTTTCGCGCCTTCGGAGTGCGCTGCGTCGTAGGCTCCGCCTTGCGTGCTACAGCCACAAACAACCCCTCGCTATCGGTCCGGTGAGGGAAGAATCGGAAGGTCTGAAACGCTCCAACCTCGCCCTTCACTATGCCCCAAGTATCCTCTATATCAACACTCTGTGAAGGTTCAAACACATTACCCATCTCCTCGATAAAGGTTTGCAAAACTCCCTCATCTTCCTCCTCATTGAAGGTACAGGTGCTATAAATAAATAGTCCTCCCTCTTTGAGTGATTGCCACGCTTCACGCACAATAGAGAGCTGTCGTGCCGCGCACATTTTTACCGCCTCCTCGCTCCAATCTTCGCGGGCAGTCTCCTCCTTACGGAACATTCCCTCGCCCGAGCAAGGTGCATCGACCGCCACCACGTCAAACCAGCCTTCGAACTGCGCAATATGCTCGGGTGCATTGTTGGTAACCAAGACGTTACCCATACCCCACTTTCGCACATTATCCGCCAAAACATTGGCTCGGGAGCGCACATATTCGTTCGCAACGACCAACCCCTCTTCGCCTACGGCCGTCGAGTATATCGTGGTCTTGCCACCTGGTGCCGAACACATATCCAAGACGCGTTTGCCACGTAAATCCTCCTGCGAAATGATGTGGTCTATAAATTGCGAAGCCGCCTCCTGCACGTAGTATGCGCCGGCGTGAAATGCCGTATCAAGAGTAAATGATGGGCGCTCACCCAATTTACGTCCCCATTTGCTCCAAGCTATCGCCTCGCCACTACTCCACACACCCACCTCGCCACACTTGACAGGATTTAGGCGCACGGCCACGGGCGATGCTGAGTCGAGGGCTTCAAAAAGGTGTTCAGCCTCCTCGACTCCCAACTGCTTTCGCATACGCTCCGTAAAGGCGACAGGCAATGCTCTCATCTGCTACTTCTGCGATGCTTTGATAGCGTCCAATCGCTCGTAGAGCGCCTCCAAAACCTTGACATTCTCCACGAAGTCCTCGGTATCCTTGTCGATAACAAACACCTCGCCCTTGTAGTGATTTTCAATCCAATCGTTGTAGCGATTGTTCAGACGGTCGAGATAGCCAACCTCGATATTCTGCTCGTAGTCGCGACCACGCTTGCATATCTGCTTCACGAGTGTAGGCACACTCGCCTTCAAATAGATAAGAAGGTCGGGCTGCGGAATAAGATTGGTCGAAATATCGAACAACTTCATATACGTTCCGAAGTCGCGCGACGACATTGAGCCCATCTGATGAAGGTTGCCCGCAAAGATGTGGGCGTCCTCGTAGATGGTGCGGTCCTGGAAGATATCCTCCGAGCCATCAGCCAGCATATCCATTGTCTGACGAATACGGCTTGCAAGGAAGTGTACCTGAAACTGGAACGCCCAGCGATTCATATCCTCGTAGAAGTCGTTGATATAAGGATTGTCGATATCCTCATAGTACGCTTTTGCACCGTAGTGCTTGGTCAAAATCTCGGTCAGCGTAGTCTTGCCGCTACCGATATTTCCTGCAATTGCTATATACATATTATTGGGTTGATTGTTATTTATCTCTTCTCAAATGGGAATTTCTTCAAAAGCTCCACAATCTCTTCGCCTCTATATCTGTCGTCGTTCTCCCAAACCACATCGACACGCGCTATAACACTTCGCGTATCTCTATATTGCGGACTATACAGATTGCAAACAGCTATTTTCTGGTAGAAAATTTTATTCTCAGGCGTAAATCCGGAGAATACAACCATACCATTTTTTGAAAACTCGTATGTGATTCTATTTCCATCGCGCTCCAAGAAGTACTTCTCTTCGTCGAATAGCGATTTCTCGGTACGACCACCGTGGTTAAATCGCGCCGATGCAGCAACTTCGATTCTTCCATCTTTCGACACGAACAATTGCTTTTCATCATCACCACTCCGCATCATAGGTACCTCCAAGAAGGTAGGATAGCTGTAACAGTAGCCATATTTGTAGTTCTTGTACATATTGTAACCCAGCGACGTATCTTCATCAAGCATAAAGATATCGCTATTTTTATTGCCCATATCGATACAGCCACTAAACAATACGGTCGATATCGCTACAATAAGCAGGGCTAACACTCTATTCTTCATAATTCCTCCTTCTTGTTTCACTCTTTATTAATTAAAGTAGTAGCCGACTTTCGAGATAGCCGAAGGCATTGCAAAGACCACAACTCTATCGTACGCCGTAATTTTGGTGTCGCCCGATGCTATAAAGACCTTGTCGCCTCGTACTACGCCACCGATAGTAACATCGGCAGGCAAGCCCAAATCGCGTATAGCGGCCTTTGTTGCTGGCGAATTTGGCTTTACAATAAACTCCAAGACCTCGGCATCGCTTCCAGTGAGGCACTTGATAGCAAGCACGTCGGTGGACATCGTGAAGCGGAATATGTTCGAAGCCGAAACCATCTTCTTGTTGATTATGGTATCCACGCCCACCGAGTCTGCCAAGTTGATGTAGTTGAGATTCTCCACCTCGGCGATAACCTTCTTGGCTCCCATACGCTTGGCGAGCATCGCTGCCAAGATATTGGTTTCGCTACGTCCCGTAACCGCTACAAAGGCGTCCATATTCAATAAGCCCTCCTCCATCATAGCCTCGATATTACGACCATCCTCATTGATGATAAGAGTCTTTTCGAGCTGCTCCGCCAAACGGTACGCCTTTTCGGCGTTATAGTCTATAAGTTTGATGTTCACGTCGTTCTGCATAGCCTGTGCAATCTGCACGCCAATACGCGAACCGCCCAAAATCATCATATTCTTGATATGCACATCACCTTGTCCCGACAATGCCATAATATCTTTGATAGCGTTGTGTCGAGCAATAATATAGAGCATATCGCCTACCATATATGTATCGGCTCCGTGCGGAATGATAGTCTTACCGCCACGCGAAATGGCAACCGTACGATAAGGAGAATCCTCCTCGACGGTAAAGCTCGACAACTCGCGACCTACAAGTGGCGAGGTTGGCTCCAAGCGGAATACCAGCAACGAAAGACGTCCTCCCGAGAAATCTACAAACTCCGTCGTGGAGGTGTGTCCCAACAACGAGATAACCTCCTCGGCAGCAATCTGCTCGGGATAGAACATATAGTCGATGCCCATATTGATAAACATCTCCTTATTGTTCGGTTCGAGGTACTCGTTATTGTCGATGCGGGCAATTGCCTTCTTTGCACCGAGCTGCTTCGCCATAATTGCCGAGAGGATATTTGTGTTCTCCACCGGATGCACCGCAATAAATAGGTCGCACTTTCGCACCGCCGCCTTGCGCAATATGGCAAATGTCGTGGAGTCGCCCTCGACAGTGATTACATCGGCAAGACTGGCGACATCAGCCAACGCCTTCGAGTCAGTATCGATAACGGTAATATCGTGGCCATTACCACCCAACATCTTAGCCAAATGGCTGCCCATCTCTCCTACTCCTGCAATAACGATTTTCATAATTTCGCAAAATATGTACGCTCTACGCGTAATTTAACTCACAAATATAGCAAAAATTTATTACAACCAACACCCATAACAAAATAAAAATCTTGTTTTTACAAAATTTACCTACACTAATATATAGGGGCTCTCGCAAATAAAAAACGAGGTTGGCTTTTCGAGCCAACCTCATTTTTATATAAGTTGTATAACTATTAGAAGTAGCGTACTGTGCCATCTACAAGATTCGCAGCCTGATTAACAGCCCACATTGCACGGTTTGCCGCCATAGCCTCGGTCTGTGCCTGAGCCTTAACACGCTCCGCCTCGGCGCTCTGCGTATCCGCTACGGTAACCTCATCAACAATGATTGCATAGACACCACTCTTGCCCTCGATAAGCGGAAGAAGCTTACCCTTGTTCTCGGCAGTAACAGTACCCAAAGCTCCAATAACACGTGGCTCCATACCGATACCCGAGATAACATTCGACGATGTCTTTGCACCCGAGAACTCCTTAACCTTTACGCCTGCATTTGCAGCGATAGCGTCCACGTCGGCACCCTGCATCTTCTCCTTCAAGATAGCAGCCTTCTTCTGTGCCATAAGCAATGGCTTAATCTCCGAAGCAGCCTTATCAAGAGACTTGTACTCCTCCTCGTCGATAGCAGTAACAACCGCTACAACATAGTCCTCACCGAGTTTGATAATGTCCGAAACATCGCCAACCTCAGCCTCGTTAGCCCAACGAACAACCTCGATAGAGTTAGCCAAGCCCGGAACATTGCGGCTTGTCTTGTTGATATTCATAGACGATGTAGGAACCGAAGCAGCCGCCTCATTGAAGCCCTCCAATGTGCCCTTAGCATTACGCGAGAAGTCGCAAACCTCCTTGTAAAGAGCGTCCTTGGTCGCCTTCGAAGCGTAGATGTGGTGTGTCTGTGTAGCAAGACGGTAGTGGCGAGCCTTCTGATCAACCTTCAAAACCTTGAAAATCTGAATTGCACCACCGAGGCTTACCTTCACTACATCGTTAGCCTTTGCGTTAGCCAACTTCTTTGCCAACTCTGCCGGCAACATCGAGCAGCTAACCTCGCCCACCTCAGCAAACGAACCCTGAGGTGCCAACGATGCAAAGTTTGCACCCGGAACCTTTGCTGCGATGTAGAGGCTGTCAGCCAACTTCTCCTCGCTGCGTGGAAGAGCAATCTGCTGCAACTCAACACTCTTTGGAGCCAAGAGAGTCTCGGCTACACGCGAAGCGTACCACTCATCACCCTGCAACTCAGGTCCAAACATCTTACCTGCGCGGAGAGCCTTCGCCTCGTCCGATGGAAGCGACTCCTCCGATACGAAACTGCCAGCAAGCGATGCGTAGCTCTTTCCTACAACGTAACCTGCGACGTCCTTTGTAGCAGCAAAGTCTGCGGCTGTTGTCTTTGCAAGAGTCTCAACTGCTGCCTTATCGGAATCCGACGGCTCATTCTCGAAATGAGCGTAACGAACTGTGCGATAAGGAGTCTGCTTGTAGTTAGCCTTGTTAGCCTCGTAATACTTCTTGATCTCGCTATTAGATACTGTTACGAGCGAATCTGCTACCGACGAATAGTTGCAAGCAACGTAACGTCCCTTGTAGGTATTGTTCTCGGCAACAAGACCATTCTCCACCATAAGAGCGTTAGCGTATGCACCACTACGCACCAAGTCCATATACTTTCCGGTCATACGGTCGGTGTAGATCTGTTTCTCCAACAAATTCCAAATGTACTGGCGCTGCGCATCTTCCTCCGAGCCTTGGAGGAAGCTACTCAACATAGCAGGATCGTACTGACCATTTACGCCAAAAATTGCATTCAAAACATTCGACGAAATCTCGCCCTTCAACATCTTCTCGCGCTCGGCAGGGGTAACAACCAAGCCAAGTTTCTCCATATTCGGAGCCAATACACGGTCGAACAAGAGAGTCTGCCAGGTCATCGAGATAAGCTGTGCCGACTGATCATAGTTTGCATTGTCATTACCATTCAAAGCACGCATCTCCTCGTAAGCTGCATAGAATGTCGAATAAGGAATCTCTTCACCATTGATTTCGCCCACTACCGGGTCCTTACCCTGATTACGGTTTCCCAAAAAGTCGCCCAAAACGAATGCCAAAAGCGTAACGCCAATGATAATCGAAAGTACGACACCCAATTTGGTTCTTAAATTGTTTAAACTCAACATAATAACTACTATTTAATACTTAATTTTGTCTTTTCCAACGGTTTTAACCTTCAAAGGTAAAAATTTTATTTTTATTTCCGCCCTTTTTTGTCATTTTTTTATCGTCATAGACTATTTTTTCGAAATAATCTCCACTCTTGCCAACTCAATGCGCGAACGTGTTGTTCTCAAAATTTTAATTCTCAGTCCGTCGAACTCCATCACCGTACCCGCCGTAGGCAACTCCTCGTAGCGCGAAATTATATATCCCGCCAAAGTATCATACTCGTCGCTCTCGGGTATTCCAATCTCATACTTCTCGTTCAGATACTCCACCTCCAAACGACACGAGAAGACATACTCACGCTCCGAAATACGCTTCTCCACCATATCGGATTTATCGTGTTCGTCCTCAATCTCACCAAAGATCTGCTCCAACACATCCTCCAACGATATAATTCCCGCCGTACCGCCAAACTCGTCTATCACAACCGCAATGCTACTCTTGTTCTTGGTGAACTGTGTAAGCAAATCCTGCAAAGGCAATGTTTCGGCCACGTAATCGACCTTTATCAACGCCTCCTCGATACTCTTTGGTCGCTCAAAAAGACTCTTCGAATTGACATATCCAACGATATTATCTATCGAGTCGCGCCATACAAAAATTCGGGAGTACATAGTCTCCACAAAGCGGTTTGTCAGCTCCTCCATCGTGCAGTCATCGATATCCACCGCCTCGACATCTACACGCGATACCATAGCATCACGCACCCTCAAATCGGCAAAGTCCAAAGCGTTCTGGAACATCTTGATATCGTTATCCGCCTCCGAAGCCTGCTCCGACAAGTTATTGTTTTCGAGCAGACTCTCCAAGTCGCTACGGTCGAACTCAATATGACGCTCCGTGTCGCTTGTCTTACGACCCACAAGGCGCAAAAGCCCATACGAAATGAGAGCCGTAGCACGAGTTATCGGATAGAGCAAGATGTAGAAGAAGTACATCACGGGCGAGAGGTATCGGTAGTAGAAGTTCGGATTACTTCTGAATACCGACTTTGGCAGATACTCACCCAAGAAGATAATGATAATGGTAGGAATAATAGTTTCGAGGAGTATAGAGCCCTCCTGCAACGAGGTCCAGCCCATAAGCTTTGCAAACTCCCGCAACACCATCGACAGGCACATCGAATAGAGCACAAGCGCGATGTTGTTTCCCACCAAAATTGTGGATATATAGACACCCTCATTGCGCGAAAAGAGCCCCGCAATATAGTCGAACATTCGACTCTGCTTGCGGTCTATCTCCAAGCGCAGGCGATTTTTGTTAAGGAAGGCGATCTCCATTCCCGAGAAGAATGCCGACAAAATCACCATAACCAGCACAACGGCCATTGAAACATATATATTTCCCATACTACTCCGACTTTGTATCCGTTGCTTTATGTGTATTCACACGCTCCGACAAGTTTTTCTGACGCGGCTCGCCCATACGTACCGGTCTTTGCGGTTGCGCAGGTTTTGGTTGATGAATAGCCGGCTTAGGTGCAACAGGACCATTTGGTCGCATCTGTGGACGAGCTTGCGGAGTTGCCTGCGGCTTTGTTTCCGGTCGGGCCTGTGGTTGTGGTTGTGGCTGACGCTGAGGCTTTACCTGAGGCTCGCTTTGAGCCTTCTCTGATTGCTCCTTCGTTGAAGCGCCATTAAGTTGCTTCGGCTCTCCGGGGAAGAGTTCCTCTCCTTCATCTCCATCATCACCGGACTTTGCCTCTGCCTGTAACTGCTCGGCATCGACCTGCATACGCCCCTTCCAACGACGGAAGCGTGGCTCATTCATCTCCTCGTCCGACTCGAAGCCCTCACCAATAAGTTCATCGGTCGCTGTTACGAGTTTGGTATCGACATTCGAGTATATTCGTTTTGTTACCGAGTTCCAAAATAGCTGTTGCGTATAGACTTTGGTACCATCGTGCTTGGTGATGACAACATCACCCTTCGCCTCCCACAACTTACGCTTCTCGTAATAAATAGCGTAGTTTGCCACCAACACGGCATTTACCGTGGTGAGCGAATCGTCCTGATAGGTCGTAATGGAGATACCCTTGCGGAACTCACGATATGGATCACGACCCAAAGTGTAACCTTCGAGCAGAGGCGTAGTAAACAGATAGGACTTGCGACCATTCTCCGACATTATAATTGTGAGGTCGTTGCTCTCCTCGGTTCTTACGCCGTCGAGCGACTCCTCAGTTTCGGTCGGTTGAGAGTTGCAAGAGAATAGCAAGATAGCACTTCCGACAAGAAGTGCTACCATAGCTATCCTATGCAATATAGATGACATATCTGTCCTATCTTATATATAAGGTAGATTAACGATAACGTACTCGTGTGGTCTTACCCTTCGCCAAGCCGCAACCGATAGTGTAGCTTGCACCGTTTGCCAACTCTGCGAAGAAGCACTCCTCGCCAGAAGGGAACGCCGAACGATAACTTCCGGCAAGCGAACGAGCCTGTGCCGCAACCTTTGCATCGGTCTGCTCCAACAATGGAATAGCCTTCGATACAAGGTCGTAAGCGTACCAATATACAGCACGTCTTGCCAAACCTGAACCGCAAGAGCCCGAGCCGTTAGCATAGCACTGCGCCAAGAAGTAGTATGCCAAACCGTTATCCTCCTCAGGATCCACGTTGATTGATTCGTTGAACGACTTGATTGCCGCAGCATAGTTCTTCTCGCTCATTTCGAGAATACCGATACGAATCAACAAGTTCTCACGCTCGGCAGGGTCGGTCTCCTTTGCCAACGCCTCACGCAAGTAGTGATTAGCCTTCGCGAACTCCTCCTTGTCCTGGAAAATCTGAGCCAAGAGCATAGCGATGCTCGACTGTGGCTTAATTGCATAGTACTTCTCCGCAACCATAAGCGAGAAATCGTTTGTGCAGTTAGCCTTGAACAAGAGCTGGAATACCTGCGCAAGCAGAGCCTCATTGTTTGGATCGGCTGCAATTTTAGGCTCGAAAATCTTCTGCAAGTTCTCGCACGAAGCGGCACCACTTGCACCGAAGCAAGCATCAAACTGAGTTTTAAGTTCAGCCTGCGAAGCATCGAGGTTTTCGAAATACTTTGCGTATGTATCGTACGCATTCATTATGGTCATTGCATCAACGATGTCGTTTTTGTAGTCGTCGCACAAATTCTTAAAATAGACAACCGCAGTAGCAGGGTCTACTGTTCCATTGATTTCGAGTTGTGCTGCGATAGCTGCCTCGAAAACCTTACGGAGGCCCTCACGATCTCCCTCGCAATAGGTCATATACTCGCTTGCCTTACGATCGAGGATATATGCAGTACCACGCTTTGGATGCGAACCGAAGTGCTCTACACGAAGATCGTAGAGAAGGAACAACGAATCGACATAAACCTTCTTCTCCTCCAACGAAGTTGCACGGTTAATTTTGTTCTTGTAGAGTGTTACACCGCGAACAAAAGTGTTCTCCGATGCGGCAGGGCACTCCTTCAACAACTGCTGCAAATACATAGCGGCACGATTGTAATCCTGATTTGCCAACTCCTGCTTCAAATAGTTACTTGCCAAGATGTTCTTCTCGCGTTGCTCAACCGTTTCACCCCATTTTGCATACTGTGGTGCGCTGAGATCCTGCGCATATGCACTGCCTGCAACAAGTGCAAATGCCAAACCGATAAATAATTTTACTGCTTTCATTATTTTACTTTTTATTTTGTTGTTAAATTCTAATCATACTTAGGACGAACAAACCAATAATCCTCGCCGAAGAGTGAGAAGCCGAGTCCCACCTTGAAGTAGTCTTGACGAATCATACCAATCTTCGGTGCTGTGTTCATCAATGCGTGCGAGCCTCTCAAACCATACTCCAACGACACGTCGATGCTCGAAGTTCCCATAAATTTGAGCGGGAAGCCGAAACCTGCTGTTACGGCAATCTGTGGTATAGAGCGACCATTATACGCTTGGTAGTAGTTACTGTATCGCGCTCCCACTCGATAGGACATTCGCTTAAAATAGTTGCGGACATCAAAACGATTTGGCGTGTATGAAAAACCCACCTTCGCGGTGTGTGTATCAACATACTGCACCTTCATATTGTTATTCACACGCTCCTCAAAACGTCCGTTATTGCCGCTACCCCACGCCTGAAACTCATACTCTATGGCTGCCATATACTTCGGGTTCTGATACATCAGACCAGCCTTTACACTATGTGGCAACTGCATCTGCGACAAACCGGTTTCGCGATAAGCCTCAGTCTCGTAACTATTATTAAGAACCAGCTCTTTCGTTACCTTCGGTTTCAAGCCTCCACCATAGTCGTAAGTTGCACCGAGTGTAAGCAGGTGTTTATCGTTCGCCAAGATATTCCACTGCAAGCCGGCTTGGAACATAAATTTCGATATCGCATACTCATCCTCGCCTATAACCGAGAGGAAACTACCCGTACCGACAATGTTGTTCGATACCGCCGATGCGTAGTTGTGTGTAATTTTTCCCCAATAATACTTCGCGGCAATACCTATAGAGAAGTTTTTGAACGGCTCCCAACCGATACCGAGTTTTACCTCGGTAACATCACCTTCGCCCGAGTAGGTATAGGATGCTGCACCTACATTTCCGGCGATCTCATCGCTCTGGTCGAGGAAGGACATCTTGTAGCCGACACTACTATATGGCATAAGGCTGATACCCATACCCAAGCCCTTTGTCAATGGGAACTGCACCGCTATCTCGTGGATATTCACCGAATTCTTGCCATTCTTCGCCAAGCCCGTATATGCACCACTTGCATCGTACTGTCGTTGAGCATTCTGCAAGAAGTTGCCCTCGATGCCCACTTCGAACAGGAAGCTATTCTGCATTGTTGCACTGTATCCTGCCGGATTCACAATGCTTGGCATCTGCGTCGAGCGCCAAGCAACACCTACGCCACCCATTGCCCGCATCTGCGTTGTACCGATGGTCTGCAACTCGCCAATACCAAACATTGTATATGGCGAATAAGCCGTAACCGCTGCACCACCCTGAGCAGACACCTTGCCAGCCAACAGAGTTGCTACAATCACAACTACAACCTGCAAAAATTTATATATTGTTTTTCGATACATTATACTCCAATATCCTATTCAATCCCGTAAACATTAGTTTACGAGGTGCAAATATCGCATTTTTAATTCGATTAACAAAACTTTCTGCGTCTCCACCGCAAAAAATTACATTTTTTTTCTCGCTTTTTGCCGAAACCCGCTCTACATAGCCCTCAATTTCGTGCAAAACACCCTGCATCACCCCCTGTTCTATCGCCTCGGTGGTCGAACGTCCAAACTCTTCGGTTGGCTCTGTCGCCCGACACAATGGCAACGATGCAGTAAACTCGTGCAATGCCCTGAATCGCATCGCTACACCGAGCGAAATGTTACCCCCTTTGAATACTCCGTTTTCGACTATATCGAAGGTTATGGCACTGCCCATATCGACAATTAAGGCGTCCTCTATTCCCAGCTCGCAAACAACCCCTACGGCAACCGCAATACGGTCAGCACCAAGTGTTTGTCGCGACGAGTACTCTACTTCGATTGGGACTTCTGTATGCGCCGAAAATTGCAGAACTCGCTCGATTTTTGAGCGTAACTCGCGGCATATCTCCTCTGCCCCTGCACGAGTTGAAGCGACTATCGCTTTTTCGAGTTGAAATCGCTCTGAAATCTGCTCGACAAGAGCCATATCAAATTTGCTCGCCGACGCCTCGTAAAGCACCTCGCTTTTATCTACAACGGCAATTTTACACAAAGTATTGCCCTCATCTACAACTAAATTTGCCATATTTTCAGCTATTAGCTTTTATAATGCAGAATGCAGAATGCAAATTTATTACTTCTTTTTCTAAACCTTCAAAAAAATCGTCAATGATTCAGAACGATTTTAAGATTTCTACTGCTGTTGCCACATCATCAACTCGACGTACAGTCATCGCCAACTTGCCGTCCCTCTGTTTCAATACAAAGCGGTCGGGTTGTGCCGTGATTTTGCGCAACAACTCCATAAACACATCGCTACGATAGTATGGCGACTGTTCGTCGCCCACGAAGCGGACAATCATCAAGCCATTCTTTACCTTTACGCGCTCCATACCGAGGCGCATAGCCTCCCAACGCAGACGTACTGCATTCATCAACTCCTTCGCCGCCTGCGGCAACTTTCCGAAGCGGTCTTCCAACTCCGCCTCGAACCTCGCAAGCGAGGTTTCATCGGTCATAGCGTCTATCTTGCGGTACAATTTCAGTCGCTCCGCCTGCTGTCGAACATACGACTCCGGCAACTCCGCCTCAGCATCGAGTTCGAGCGTTACATCATCGACGTAACGCATCTCCTCGACCACACTCTGCTCCTCGTTGCTCAGACCGGCAACGTCCAACCCCTCAGCACGCAACTCGGCAATAGCCTCGTTCAAGATTTTCTGATAGGTCTCGAAGCCGATATTAGCGATAAAGCCACTCTGCTCTGCACCAAGCAGATTTCCCGCACCTCGGATATCCAAATCCTGCATCGCGATATTGAAGCCCGAGCCCAAATCGGAGAACTCCTCGATGGCTCGTAATCGGCGACGTGCATCGCTCGACAGCATCTCGTCGGGACGCGATAACAGATAGCAATAAGCCCTTCTGTCGCTTCGTCCCACACGACCACGCAGTTGGTGCAGGTTGCTCAAACCAAAACGGTCGGCATTGTTGATGATTATAGTATTGACATTCGGAATATCCACTCCACTCTCCACAATCGAGGTCGCAACCAAGATATCGTAGTCGTGGTAGATAAAATCCATAATGGTCTTCTCCAACTCGGCCGCTTTCATCTGTCCGTGAGCCACCGCAACACGAGCCTTCGGGCAAAGGCGCATAAGCATTCCCTTTATAGTCATCAAATCCTCCACTCTGTTGTGGATAAAATATACCTGACCATCACGTTGCAACTCCGCCTCGACAACCTCTTTCACGAGCTCCTCCGAGAAGGTGTGCGACTCGGTCTGTATCGGACGACGGTTTGGCGGAGGTGTCGATATTATCGACAAATCGCGCGAGCCCATCAGCGAGAACTGCAAAGTTCGCGGAATTGGCGTAGCGGTAAGCGTAAGCGTATCGACACTCACGCGCAGTTGCGTAAGTTTCTCCTTCGCGGCAACGCCAAATCGCTGCTCCTCGTCGATAATCAGCAAACCGAGGTCGTTAAACTCAACCCCCTTGCCGAGCATCTTATGCGTACCGATAAGGATATCTATCTTGCCCGATTTCAGCTCCTCCAATATGCGGGCGCTCTCCTTGGCACTCTTGGTGCGATTGAGATACTCCACCGTAACGGGAAACTCGCGCAGACGCTCACGGAAGGAGCGGTAGTGTTGCAGTGCCAAAATTGTTGTAGGTACCAACACCGCCACCTGCTTGCCGTCGGTTGCCGCCTTGAACGCCGCTCGGATAGCCACCTCGGTCTTTCCAAAGCCCACATCTCCGCAGAGCAGGCGATCCATCGGACGCTCCGACTCCATATCGCGCTTGACCGCCTCGGACGCCTTCAACTGATCGGGCGTATCCTCCCACTCGAACGATGCCTCCAAGGCCTGTTGCAGATAGCTGTCGGGCGAGAAAGCAAAGCCCTCGCTCGCCTTACGCTTGGCATACAGTGCAATAAGTTCTCGCGAAATATCTTTGACCGCCTTCTTGGCGGCATTCTTAATTTTTTGCCACGCTCCGCTACCGAGTTTATGTACCTTCGGTGCATCTTCATCGCCACTCTTGTAGCGAGCAATGCGGTGCAGCGAATGGACATTCACAAAGAGGACATCGCCATCACGATAGACCAACTTTATGGCCTCGTGCATCTTGCCACCCTCCTCAATCTTCACTAATCCGCCAAAACGACCAACACCGTGGTCGATATGGGTAACGTAGTCGCCCACCTGCAACGAGTTCAACTCGGCAATGGTCATCTGCTCATCGCGCTTAATCTGACCGTTAATTTTGTAGCGGCGATAACGCTCGAAAATACGATGTTCGGCGTAGAGCGATATTTTAAGGTCGTAGTCGGTGAAGCCGTCGTGGAGTGTCAGTCGTGCCAACTCGAACTTGGCATCGTTGCGCCCCGTAGCGTAGAGAAGCCCCTCCAAACGCTCCGCCTGCGCCCTATTTTCCGAGAGCAGGAGGGTGCGATAACCCGCCTCGTGCCTTGCGACCAACTCATCTGCCAACACCTCAAAGTTTTTATTAAAACTGTTCTGCGGGGAGGTGTGGAAGAGAATCGTTTGAGAGGCAGGTCGCTCCGCCAAGTTGTTGCGCAGCAACACCACATTTGCCTCCGACATATCCTCAATGAGTTCTTTGCGCGAAGTGAGTTTCTGCGAAATCTCCTCCGGTTCGTCGCTCTCCTGCAACGCCTTGCGACGTACATCATCAACCTTGCCAAGAACATAGTCGGCATCGACAAACCAATAGGTAACCCCCTCAGCAAACTTCGCTAACGACACCCTACCGACATCGGCACGATTGATATTCGAGATAATATCTACCATCCCCAAACTCTCGACAGAACGCTGGCTCGACAGTTCGAAGCGACGTATCGAATCTATCTCATTATCGAAAAAATCTAAACGATATGGCTTACTCTCCGAGTAGGAGAAGATGTCGAAAATTCCGCCTCGCACCGAGTATTGACCCGGCTCATAGACAAAATCGACCTTCTCGAAGCCAAGAGTCTGCACTCGTTCCTCCAACTCGGAAATCTCAATGTGCTCCCCCTGCTGCAAATGCAACGACTCCGAGGTCAAGCCCTCCAAGTCGGCAACACGCTCCGAGAGAGCCTCGGGATAGGTCGAGATAGCCAGAAAATCGCCCTCCCGATTTCTCAGCGCATTGAGCACCCCCGTACGCATCACCACACTCTCTGCCTCCTCTGCACCATATACAATAGAGCGTTTATACGCCGACGGAAAGAACAAAACCCGCTCCTCGCCCAACAACGCATAGAGGTCGTTAAGGGCGTATGCTGCGGCATCTTTATCCTCGCTGACAATGACGTGCACACCACCCTTACGGGTTATGGTTGCCGCCATATAAAATAAAAAAGCACCGCCGACCATCTCGTTGAGAAGGACGGTGCTGCCTTTTTTCTCCAACACTTTACCGAGTTGCTCTATTTGAGGCGAGTTCTCGGCAAATCTCACTATTTCGTGCATATAGGTCGGACTCTCCTAACGCCTCTTTTTCGACTTTTCACTCTTCTTAACATTCAGAATATCATTACCCTCCTTATCCTCATAGCGCACCTCAATCATTCCGACACTCTGATCGGCAACAATTTTAATTGTGGTGTGGTAACGCCACGACCACTTGCGACGCAACGAGAGGAAGCCCTTCTTCAAATAGGCCGCCACATAAGGACTTACCACAAGGCGGATATATTTGTGTCCGCGCTCCATCGTAAGCAATGATATCTGATTCTCGATTTTGCGGTCGAGAAGAATCGTTGGTTCAACCTTTCCTGTACCCCCGCAAGTAGGACATACATCCTCGCTATTCTGCACCGCCACAGGGCGAATACGCTGACGAGTAATCTGCATCAATCCGAACTTCGAGAGCGGAAGAATTGTATGCTTCGCTTTATCCGTTGCCATAAGTCGCTGCATCTCCTCATAAAGAAGCTGACGATTTTGCGACTTGTGCATATCTATAAAATCGACAATCACGAGGCCACCCCAATCGCGCAAACGAATTTGTCGCACAATCTCTGCCGCAGCAGCCAAATTGACCTCCATTGCCGTCTGTTCCTGATTATCCTCGGCCTTGGTGCGATTTCCCGAATTGACATCTATGACGTGCATCGCCTCGGTGGACTCCATAATGAGGTAGGCTCCACGCTTCAACGATACATACTTTGCAAACAACGATTTTATCTGTCGCGAAATGTCGAAGTTGTCGAAAATAGGCACTGTGCCGCGATATAACTTCACTATACGCTCCTTCTCGGCATCTACGGCACGAATGTAGGAGCGAATCTCGTTGTACATCGCATCGTCATCTACGCATATCTGCGAGAACGAGCCATCGAGCGTATCACGAATAATCGTATTTGCACGGCTCATCTCGCCCATAAGCAACGATGGTGCGGTTCGTTTGCGAATCTGCTGGCAGGTTTTGCGCCACTTCTCTACCGCAGCCAAGATATCCTGCTCGACATCGAGGTCGGTGGCATTAACCGCAGCGGTGCGGATAATAACGCCAAAGTTCTTTGGCAAAACTCCCGCAGCAACTCGCTTTAATCGTTTTTTCTCCTCGTTGGAGCGAATCTTCTGCGAGATCATCACCTTCGAGGTAAATGGAAGGAGTACAATGTTGCGACCGGCAAGCGAAATATCTGCCGTCAAGCGTGGCCCCTTGGTCGAAATTGCCTCCTTGGCAATCTGCACCATTATGGTCTGACCAACTTGCAAATAGTCGGATATCCTGCCACCCTTCGCCACCTCTGCACTCGGATCGAGTTTCATTGTGTCGAGGCGCAAACCACGACTACCGGGCTGGTAACTCTTGACGATTTTGCAGAGCGAAGGGAAATGTGCTCCTAAGTCTTGATAATGGATAAAGGCATCGCGTTCGTGCCCAACATTTACGAACGCTGCATTGAGTCCGGGCATAATTTTATGCACTTTACCGAGATAGATATCACCAACCGCAAAGCCCGTATGAGCGACCTCGCGATTCAACTCCGCCAAAACCTTATCCTCGCACAAGGCGATATTAATCTCGGAGGAGGTTACGTTTATGATTAACTCTCTATTCATTCTCAGTGCATTTTTAGCTATTAGCTATCAGCCATTGGCCATTAGCCTTTTTAGAATCGAGAAAATTTAATTCAAAATCGTAAATGATTAGGCTGTTTTTGTAAGTTACGCAGTGGCAGAAAGCGCAGCATACTTGGCGTATGTGAGCATTTGTGCCGCAAGTAAGGTGCAAAAAGAGTCAAACAGAACGATTTTCTTTCTCTCAACCCAAAACTTTCTAAATAGGTAACGCTAAGAGGCATTCCGCACCCTTAGCGTTAAAACCTATGGAAGAAGTGCAATTTTTACTTCTTCTTGTGACGGTCCTTACGCAGACGCTTCTTGCGCTTGTGCGTAGCCATCTTGTGACGCTTATGCTTCTTTCCGTTTGGCATAGTTATAATGATTTTTATGGTTTGTCTTATTTAATCTTCGCTGCGAACGACTTAGCCGGCTTGAAAGCAGGAATGTTGTGTGCAGGGATAGTGATAGTTGTATTCTTCGATATATTACGAGCAACCTTCTCTGCGCGCTTCTTGATGATGAACGAGCCAAAACCACGGAGATATACGTTCTCCTCCTTCTCGAGCGAGCCCTTAACCTCATCCATAAAAGCCTCTACGATTGTCTGAATCTGAACCTTCTCAACGCCAGTCTTCTTAGCGATTTCGTTTACGATATCTGCCTTTGTCATAACTATTAGAAATTTTATAAATACTTAATATCCATTTTTTGCGGTTGCAAATATACATTTAATTTGCCAACCGAACAAAATTTTTTTGTTATTTTTTACAAAATTAAGCATTTAGCAACTTTCGCGCCCTTCGTAAAGCGGCACTTGGCAACTAAATGCGATTAAAGCCGGCAGCCAAGCCCTCAACTGCCTGATCGAGCCCCTGTTGCAGTTTCTTGCCCACCATCATTCGCATCATCATATTCAACTCGGCGTGCAGCACCAAACGAATACGTGTATCGCCCTCCGACACCTGATGCAATTGAATCCAAAATGCAAAATCCATAGGCACCGTGCCGCCATCGCCAACAACCTTGATGTGCTTATTCTCCACCTTCTCCTCGATGCGCAAACCCACCGTAAAGCCCTTGAACTTGAACGAACAACGCTCCTCGTCCGCCTGCCACTCCTCGACCTTATCTGCCACAGCCGGTGTCAGCAGCGAGAAGTTGGATATCAGCGGAAAAATCTGTGCCGCCGAACGAAAAATCTGTTGTTGCTTCGAAATATACTCCTGCATACCTAGTCAGTTTTTCCAGCGACAAATATACAACTTTTTAATTATTTTTTATATATTTGTAGAGTTTTTGTACCATTTCTAAATGGCAATACACAATGATGCGGAAAATTTTACCACTCACGCTATTTCAAATTCGTATAGAATAGATATTATTTAACCTTATAAAACTCATTTAACGCTATGAAAAAAGTTTTAACACTTTTAGTTGCTGTGATGATTAGCTTCGCAGCATCGGCGCAATACAAAGCGCCAAAAATTATCGCTCACCGCGGTTTCCACGCCTCGGAGGGTGCAGCACGCAACTCGCTCAATGCCCTTAAAGCGGCACAGGAGGCGAAGATTTGGGGCTCGGAGTGCGATATTCAGCTCACGAAAGACGGCGAAGTTCTTGTTGTTCACGGTCCATCACACCCGGGAAACAAGAATGCAAAGCCACGAGTTAATGTAAACTACAGTACCAAGGAGAAGGTACAAGCTATACCTTTGGAGAGTGGCGAAACCGTGCCTACTCTCGAAGAGTATTTGCAGCAGATGACAAAGTCGAAGAATACGAAACTTATCATCGAGGTTAAGAATCAGCTCACTCCACAGCTCGAAACCGAGATTGTAGAGAAGACCCTCGCTTTGGTTGCGAAGTACAACTTGGAGAATGAGGTCGAGTATATCGCCTTCCGTCCGTTTGTATGTTGGGAGCTTGCACGACTCGCTCCGAAGGGTACAAAGATTGCCTACCTGAACGGCAACTACACACCTGAGTATTGCAAAGCTATGGGTTGCGCAGGTATCGACTACAACTACAAGACCTTGAAAAAGAAGAAGTATTGGATCAAGCAGGCCCACAAAAAGGGTATGTATGTAAATGCTTGGACCGTAAATAAGGAGGAGGATATCCGTTGGTGTATCCAGAATGGTGTCGATTTTATCACCACCGACGACCCGGTACTTGTTCAGAAAATCATTGATGAGATGTGCAAATAGGCACTGTTTGTTATTAACCAAAAATAGTAGAATGCACTATGAAAAAGATATTTTTAGTTCTATTGGCAGCTGCAACCGCGATATCGGTATCGGCACAGCAGTACAAGGCTCCGCTTATCATTGCAAACGGAGGATTTCACCAGCACTCATCGAGTGGCGCGAAGAATACTATGAGTGCTCTGAAAGCCGCGCAAAAGGCGAAGTTCTATGGTTCGGAGTGTGATGTAAATCTCACAAAAGACAACGAGGTTTTAGTCGTTCAAAGCGGTGCACACCCACACCGCAAGGCGAAGCCAAAGGCTGACGTTCAGCGTTCAACTATCGAAAGAATGTTGGAGATTCCTTACACAAATGGTGAGTACATTTGCACCTTGGAGGAGTTCTTGGAGCGCGTAGCGAAGAAGCCTGGAACAAAACTCATCCTCGACCTCAAAAACCAAGCTACTCCACAGCGCGAAACCATCTTGGTTGAGAAGGTGTTGGATATTGTTGCTCGCTACAATATGCAGAACAATGTAGAGTATATCGCCGACCACGCTTGGACCTGCCTCGAATTGATACGCAAGGCTCCGCAAGGGGCAAAAATCGCCTATATTGCAGGCGACTGCACCCCTTCATACATCAAGGCTTTGGGCTGCACCGGCATCGACTACAACTACAAAACTTTGAAGAAGAGAAAGGGTTGGATCAAGCAGGCTCACAAGTTGGGTATGACCGTAAACACTTGGACCGTAAATAAGGAGGAGGATATCCGTTGGTGTATTCAGAATGGCGTCGATATGATTACCACCGACGACCCTGTTCTTGTGAAGAAGATTATCAAAGAGATGTGTCCTAAGCAGAAAAAGGAGAAGAAAAAGAGATAACCGTTTTAAGTTATGACGTTCGAATAGGCCGAGTTTCGAAACCTCGTTTCGTCGCTCGGCTTATTCAAAGAGTGTCGCAGTATGAATAGATTAACAACACTACTTGTCGCAATTATGGTTGCAACCACAGTATCTGCTCAATATAAGGCTCCGCAGATCATTGCCCACCGAGGTTTTCACGAGGCTGATGGCGCGGCAAAGAACTCGTTGAATGCACTCATCGAGGCTCAAAAGGCGAACTTCTGGGGTTCGGAGTGCGACATAAACCTCTCTAAGGACAACGAGTTGCTGGTGGTTCACGGCGATTGGCACCCGAAGAAGAGTGCTTCACCAAAGGTGCACGTTCAGCGTGCAACAAAGGCAGAAATTCAGGCAATACGCCTCACGAGCGACGAGGTAGTACCCACACTCGACGAGTACTTGGCGCAGCACAGCAAATCGAAGGGGTTAAAACTTATCATCGAGTTGAAGAGCCACGCCACACCGGAGCGCGAAACCGAAATCGTGGAGCGCGTAGTGGCAAAGGTCAAGGAGTATGGACTCGAAAACGAGGTTGAATACATAGCGTTCAGCCAATTTGTATGCTCGGAGTTGGCTCGTCTTGCACCATCGGGAACAAAAATTGCCTATCTTTGCAGCAACCTTTCGCCTGAGCGATGCAAGGAGTTGGGTTGTACGGGCATAGACTACAACATCTCGGTATTGAAGATGATGCCGCAGTGGATACGTCAAGCACACGATTTGGGTATGACCGTAAATGCGTGGACCGTAAATAGCGAGCGTAATATCCGTTGGTGCATAAAGCATAACATCGACTATATTACCACTGACAACCCGTTACTCGCACGCGATTTGATTGAGAAGATGTGTCGTTAGACTTTAATTTTTTTGTATGGATTTCCGATTCAAAGTAGATGACAAACCGAGCCTCGGAGCAACCCTGCTCTACGGCTTGCAATGGTTGATGATTTGCCTTCCCGTAGTGCTTACAAGCACATTCGTAGCTCCCGAAGGCGAGATGGTCTGTTTCACGCAGAAGTTATTTGTAATTTGCGGTTTAACCATTATCGTACAGGTGTTATGGGGACATCGTTTGCCTTTGGTGGCGGGTCCTGCAGCCGTATTACTTATGGGCATTATCGCAGCCGCATCGCAGGGGCACACCGCCTCGACAATCTATCCGTCGATGGTTGTCGGCGGAGCATTGGTTACGCTGCTGGCTGCCGTCGGAGCGATGAAGTATATTCAAAAAATCTTCACGCCACGCATCGTCGCCGCCATCGTCATACTTATATCTTTTACTATGGCGAAGCCTATACTCGGATTGATATTCTCCGATATGGAGCACGCGGGGCTAGCTCTCGTTTCGACCGTAGTAGGCGTAGCAGTTATGGCGTGGGCAAACAGTGTTTTCAGGGGTATTTGGAAATCTATGGTCGTAATTCTTGCTATGATTCTCGGAGCGATATTCTACTACTCGATGACCGAATTTCCGAAGGAGTTTGTCAGCGATAGTGTTGCTCCGCAACTCGTTTTGTCGGAGTTCTCGCTCGATGCCGGCGTGGTTATCGCCTTCCTCTTCTGCTACATTGCCTTGCTTATCAATCAGGTGGGCTCGGTGCAGTCGCTCGGCGACTTCGTGGGTGCTGCCGAAATGAGCAAGCGTCAGACTCGCGGAGTGTTAATTACGGGCATTATGAATATGGTAAGTGGTGTAGCCGGTGTTCCGGGACCTGTTGATTACTCACTCTCACCGGGCGTTGTTGCCTCGACATCGTGCGCCTCGCGCTACACTATGCTACCTGCGGCGATAGCGATGGTTATCTTGGCTATTTTCCCCGAGGCCGTAGCTGTATTGCTCACTATTCCGAAGCCTATTATGGGTATCGTTTTGCTCTATCTGATGGCTACACAGGTGGCCGCCGGCTTGGAGATTATCCACTCGTCGAAGGCGGTACTTTCGTTCCGCGACGGATTGATTCTCGGTATTCCTATTATGCTCACGCTGATACTCTCGTTCGTGCCGGCAGAGGCTATGCAGTCGGTGCCGTCGCTCCTCCGCCCTATCGTCGGCAACGGCTTTGTAATGGGAATTATCGTGGTGCTGATACTCGAACACCTTGTATTGAGAACGGAAAACGGAAAGCGGAAAACGGAGAACTGAAAACGGACCGCCGCGATTAAGTCGAGAGCAGAGACTGCTTGCAGACTATGCCAAGACGGAGCGGTGAAGCCCGAAGGGCAACCTACGCACGAAGCAAGAGCAGAGGGTGCAAGCACCCTCTGCCTTGCAAGAAGGAGGAAAAGCCTGCGAAGCAGGATTAAAACTGAAAACTAAAAACTGATTCTTAATTTAATTAACGGCTAATAACTAATAACCACAACAATAGAGGGAGCGATAATCGCTCCCTCTATTGTTGCTATTATGCTTTTAGAAGTTGTATCCCACGATTCTATCCGCATAGCCGCGCCATACGCGAGCGCTCTTGTACAGAGTGGTTGATGATTTCGGTACATAAATTCTGAACGTCTCGGATTGCATACAAATATCGTTGAACGTGCTTTCGCCAAGTACAGGAGGATTCTCCGCCTTGCAATATGCAGCAGCGAGCAGGTGGCAATTTCCGAATGCACCACTTCCAATCGAGATTATACCTGTACCAAATGTGATGCTTGTGAGCAGAGAACAACCATCGAAAGCACAGTCGCCAACCGTAGTAACACTATTCGGAAGTGTTATGTTAGAGAGTGCTGCACAGCCCTGAAAGCTACCCCAGCCAATATCCTTTACACCCTCGGGGATAGTGATATTCTCCAATACCTCACAGCCATAAAAAGCGTAGCTGCCAATAGCCAACACACTCTTCGGAATAGAGACCTTTTTGAGCGAGACGCAATCGGCGAATGCCTTCTCACCAACCGAGATAACGCCATCGGGAATAGTTATGCTCGTAAGTGATGAGCAACCGTCGAATGCGGCGAGTCCTATTTTTGTGATCGGTTTATCAAATTCGATAAGACCCAAACCATTTGCATAGGTATTCGATATGATTTTAGCCTCAATAGATTTCGACTTCGGAGTGATACGGCTTCCGTCGGCTGTGGTGTAGAGCAACACATTGTTAGGTGCACTAATCATTCTACCCTCCGAGTCGATAAAGTACAACTCATCGAGGAGTACCGCATAGCTATCTTCGCCCACACGCTTTATCTCCCGATACTTCATCATAGGCGCAACTATTTTGCCGTTCTTGTTTGCCAAACCGCTATTCTCTCCCACCGTTAGCTTCAACATATCGCTCGTGCCAAATTGCACGATATTATCATAAACGGGTGCAAGGAGCACTCCGCCCTCCAAGTTCCAAAGACCATACTTTCCATTGATGCACACCTTTAAGAAGTTGTTGCGGAATTTGGATATCTCGCTATACTCAACCTCTGCAACAACCTTGCACGTTGTGTCGATAAGACCATATCGGTCGTCAATGCGTACACGCCAAAGTGAGGTTGTGAAGTCGGAGATTTCGTTATACTGAACTTTCGCAGCGACCGTACCGTCGGCGTTCAATAGTCCATATTTGCCACCTATGCTTACCTGTAAGTAGTTGTTTAGGAATTTTGATATTTGATCGTACTCGACATTGACGATAATCTTGCCGGCAGCATCCATAAGTCCATACTTGTCGCCTGTACGAACTTTTAAGGTGTTGTATAGATATTTTGTAATCTCGTTGTATTGGAGCGGTGCTATGAGATTTCCGTCGAGGTCCATAAGTCCGCACTTATCGCCCATCTTTGCCATTATAAGACTCTCCGAAAATTGGAATATCTCACTATACTGAGCAGGTGCTATCGACAAGCCCCTTTCATTCAGCAGTCCGAATTTATCGCCCATACGCACCTTCAATAGTCTATCCACGAATTTTGCTATCTCATCGTACTGAATCGGGCAAATCTCCTTGCCGCTCAACGCAACGAAGCCCCACTTGTTGCCAATACGGGCAGATATCAAGTCGCTCTCCGTGAACTTCAACTCATCGTATTTGAAGGGAGTAACCTCCTTGGCATCGCACACAATACCGTATTTTCCGCCCTGCTCAACAAATGTATAGTTACCCTTGTTGGCACCTATGCTGTTATATTTCGGTTCGACCACAAACTTGCCGTCGGTGCCGATAATACCCCACAAGCCCTTGTAGCAGACCAAAGCATAAGAGCCTCGGAAGTTCTCCGCCTCCTCAAACTTCGGCTTAACGACAAAGCCCTCTTTGCCGCTCTTCTTCTCGCCCCAATAGCCATACAAGGACTTCTTCGGGTGTTTCCTTGGCGCAAGGTTCTGCGCTGATAGAAGCATCGGCAATAACGCCAGCAATAGTATAAATAGTCGCTTCATATTACTTTAAGTTGTTTAGATTTCAAAACTTAGAATAGCGCAAAGATACTTAAAAAACGGAAAACTGAAAGCGGAAAACGGAAAACTTTTAATATAGAGAGTAGTTAGTAGTTTTTTTAAAACCCTAACGCCTCTACCCTCTCGCTTCCCTAAAAAAAAATTTTTAATTCTTAATTTTTAGTTGTACCTTTGCACCCGCGTATCAACCTCTTATATTGGGCAGTTGAGCAGAAGGCTTCGTAAATTGTGGTGTAAAAACCCCGATTGAAGAGGCGGGGATTAGACGGCAGTGTCCGACTATGGTAGCGAAATTGCAGCGATAATGTTGAACGGAAACTAATAAATTTTGTTGCAACAATGAACAAGGATTCATTAATTAGACTCGTGAACGAGCAGATGTGGACAAAGACAGATGCCGACATCCCTCAGTTCAGCGCAGGTGACACAATCACCGTAACTTATCGTATCATCGAGGGAAGCAAGGAGCGTTTGCAGAGCTTCCGTGGTGTAGTTATTCAGATTAAGGGTACAGGTAAGACCAAGATGTTCACTATCCGTAAGGTTTCGAACGGCGTGGGCGTTGAGCGTATCTTCCCTCTCTACTCACCACACATCGACAAGATCGAGGTTAATAAGTATGGTGTTGTTCGCCGTGCTCGTATCTACTACTTCCGTGAGCTTACCGGTAAGAAGGCTCGCATCAAGGAGCGTCGTATGGCTGCTCCAAAGGCAGAGTAGTAGCGCTGCGTATTACAACAAAAGTGGGTTGTCGAAATTCGACAACCCTTTCTTTTACGCCTCTACCGATACCCGCCTCCGCTCGACCAACGCCACAATAGCAATACTCAACTCGTAGAGCAACCACATAGGCAGACTCACCAAAAAGAGTGTAAAAATATCGGAGGTCGGAGTGATGATCGCCGCAACAACCAAAATAAGCACAATGGCGTGGCGGCGATATTGGCGCATAAACGACGCCGTCAATATCGACAACTTCGCAAAGAGCCAGCACAATATAGGCATCTCGAAAATCACACCCATAATGACGTTCATACTCGTAAAGGTCGCCATATAGGAGCTGAGCGATATCATATTCACCACCTCATCGCTAACCATATAGGTCGCCAAGAAGCGGAACGTAAGCGGAAATATCACAAAGTAGCCAAGCAACACGCCCAAAAGAAACATAATGTAGCCAGCACCCACAAAGAGAATCGTATAGCGTTTAGCGTCGCGTCCGAGTGCCGGCACAACAAACTGCATAAGCGCAAATAACATATAAGGTAGGGCGCAGAACAGACCGGCATAGAACGCCGTCTTCATATGCGCAATGAACTGCTGCGATAGCAGGGTGTTAATCATATCGACCGAGAAATCGGGTGCGGCAGTGCCCCATATAGAGCCCAACTGCGCAAGGAGCCGATATGTTATAAAATCTGATTTCGAGGGGGCTAAAACAACATCGAACAGCACATCCTTAAAACAGAACGCAACGATGCCAAAGAGCAGCGATATTCCTACTATTCGTAGGATTACACTGCGCAACTCGTCCAGATGATCCCAGAAAGAGAGATTATCGTCCTCGTGAGCCATCAGCCTCCGCTACTCCGATTTCTCGTCCTCGTTATCCTTCGCGCTATCCTCGATATCCTTCATTCCCTCTTTGAACGAACGGACACCCTTGCCCAAACCCTTCATAAGTTCAGGAATTTTCTTGCCGCCGAAGAGCAAAAGCACGATAAGGGCGATGATGAGAATCTCCTGCCAACCGAATGTACCAAATAAAAGTAGTTTCATAGTATCAAAACATTTTTTGCAAATTTATACTAAAATTCTCGATTTTGCAATAGGTGTAACGGCAATTCCGCCATTACAGCAACAGCAATAACACGGGAATAGGTATTGAACCCTCGATGGTGTAGAGGATATCGCTCGCATAGGTGGAGCGACCACGATAAATGTAGCGACCGTCAAACGTATAGAGAATATCGCTCGAATAGGTCGATTTACCCTTGTAGAGGTGTCTGCCGTCGAAGGTCAGTTTAATATCCGAACTGTAAGTGGAGTTTCCTCTGTATAGGTAACGACCGTCGAAGGTCATAAGGATATCACTCGTATAGTTGGAACGCCCCTTGTAGATATGTTTGCCGTCGTAGGTCCAAACCACATCGCTGGTATAGGTGGAGTTACCACTATACAGGTAGCGACCGTCGTAGGTAACAACGATATCGCTCGAATAGGTCGAACGTCCGCGATAGACGCGCGACTGCGCCGACACAATTAGCGGCATCACAAGAAGCGCAGGGAGTAGAAGTCGTTTCATTTTGTGGTCGTAATTACCGTTTGGTGATGTAAAGTTAGCCCTTTTTTCGCACAGATGCAAGAAAACACCGCATCTATCGCTATGGTTTATAAAAATTTCATACCTTTGTTTCCTACAAAAAATAGTTCATAGTTGCTAACCCTTATAAAAACACAAAATGAAAAGACATCTACAAATATCTGTTGCAGTAATCATCGTCGTTCTGTGCAGCGTAGTATTTCTCGCCCGCCCACTCTTTGCGTCAGCGTCAGCGTCGGCATCGACAATGGAGAACGATAAAAAAGCTGCACCGACACCCGACACCAAGACGAAACGCACGGTTACGATTGCCTGCGTGGGCGATATGTTTTTGGGGTTGAACTACCCAAGCACCGCTCCCCTACTGCCCGTACACGACGGCGCACACCTCTTCGACGATGTGAAGCCGATACTTCAAGGTGCCGACATAGCAGCAGGAAATCTCGAAGGACTGCTGCTCGACAAGGGAGGCACGGTGCGCAAGGTAAATGACCCGAAGTATGCCTACTTTTTCCGTATGCCCGAGCGATATATAAAGCACTTCGTGGATGCAGGCTTCGACTTTTTGTCGGTGGCAAACAATCATCTGCGCGACTTTGGCGAGGTGGGCGTTAATTCGACGCTCTCTATTCTCGAACGTTCGGGTATCGCCTATGCAGGGTTGAAGGGTCGCTGCGATATAGATATCCTCGAACGCAATGGCGTGCGCTATGGCTTTTGCGCCTTTGCACCATTTATTGATATGTGCGACATCGACGACTTTGCGCTTGTCGATAGACTTATATCGGAGTTGCGCAACAAGCACCACTGCGACCTCATCATCGTTACTCACCACGGCGGCGCCGAGGGTAGCAAGGCATATCGTGTAACCCGACAATCGGAGTTTGGTGGTGGCTGCAAACGTGGAAACGTCTATGCCTTCTCGCATCGGTGTGTTGATGCCGGTGCCGACCTTGTCTTCGGACACGGACCGCACGTTGTGCGAGGTATGGAGTACTACAAGGGCAAACTTATCGCCTACTCGTTAGGAAATTTCTGCACTCCGTATAAGGTAAATATATCGGGGCGTATGGGTTATGCACCGATTTTGGTTGTGGAGTTGGGCGTTGATGGCACATTCCGCGGAGGTCGCATTATCTCGGCTACGCAACCGCAACGCACCGGCCCAAAACTCGATAAGACGGGCATTGTTATCCGCGAGATTCGCAACCTCAGCCGCCTCGACTTCCCCGAATCGAAACTCCGCATCGCCGACGACGGCACCCTCAGCATCGCAGAGTAACAGCAGAGTAACATATAGGTACGAAAAAAGGAAGACCCTTCGATCTTCCTTTTTCGTACCCCCTCAGGGGCTCGACTGCGCTACTTGCGTAGGCAGTCGTGTGCTCGAAAGTTTACACCCTCCCAACCTCCCTGAAAGGGAGGCGCATCCAGGGTTCTCGCCCGAGGGTTGAAAGGGTACCATAACCGACAAATAAAGCCCCCTTTACAGAAAGGGGGTTTGGGGGATAGGTAACACACTGGTACGAAAAAAGGAAGACCTTTCGATCTTCCTTTTTCGTACCCCCTCAGGGGCTCGAACCCTGGACCCCAACATTAAGAGTGTCGTGCTCTACCAACTGAGCTAAAGAGGCATTACCGCGTTCGGTTTTACCCGATTGCGAGTGCAAAGATAAAGCAAAATTTCTTTACCACCAAACTTTTTTTCAAAAAAATTTATCATTTCACCCCTTTTCTACATAAAATCGCCACCATATCGGCACAGATATTGCCCTTCAATACTACTGATATCATCAAAAAAAACGCTAAAAATGAAAAGTATCAAAGGAACACGCACCGAACAGAATCTACTGAAAGCATTTGCCGGCGAGTCTCAGGCACGCAACCGTTACAACCTCTTTGCCAAACGAGCACGAAAAGAGGGTTACGAGCAGATTGCCGCCGTATTTGACGAAACCGCAGAACAAGAGAAGGAGCACGCCGAAGTGTTCTTCAAACTACTCGAAGGTGGAAAGGCTACAATCGTAGAGGCAACTTATCCCGCAGGAATTGTCGGCTCTACATACGAAAACCTACTCGCTGCAGCCGAGGGTGAACGCGAGGAGTGGGATACCCTCTACCCTACATTTGCCGCCATTGCCGAGAGCGAAGGTTTCCCCGAGGCTGCAAGCGCTTTCCGTATGGTTTCGACCGTGGAGATTGAGCACGAAAATCGCTACCTAAAACTGCTCTCACGCATCACAGACGGCAATTTCTTCCACCGCGACAAAGAGATATGGTGGCAATGTCGCAACTGCGGTTTTGTATGCAAGGCAAAAGATGCACCACGTATGTGCCCAACTTGCCAGCACCCGCAAGCCTACTTCGAGCCAAAGCGAGAAAACTACTAAACGAAAAGCGAAAAAACAATTAGTTTCATTTAGCTGATGGCTTGTCAAGAGTTGAGAATTTTTCGAAATTTTCAACTCTTATTTTTTTTAATTCCATTAAAAAACAAATGTTTTTATTATCTTTGCGTGATAAATTATGTAGCAAAATGAAGATTAAACTCTTTACGATACCTAACTGCATCACGCTCATCAACTTGCTGTGCGGTATAGGTTCTATTGTTTCAGCGTTGGTTTACAACGATTTACAGGTGGCGTTCCTCTTTATTGTTGCCTCGGCAGTAGCCGATTTCTGCGATGGTTTTGCAGCTCGATTGCTCAAGCAATACTCCGACATCGGCGTTCAACTCGACTCCTTGGCGGATATGGTTTCGTTTGGTGCTGCTCCAGCGATTGCTATGACAGTGATATGCAAGACTATGCCTTCGGCATTTGGTTTGGAGGGAATTGCCCACGAGATAATCTGCTATCTGCCGCTCATAGTTGCGGCATTGTCGGCACTTCGTCTTGCGAAGTTCAACATTGACGATACGCAGAAGGAGGAGTTCGAGGGACTTCCAACTCCGGCATCGGCAATTTTGCTCGTTTCGGTAGCAGCACTCTGCCAGCGCGACCAGATGGTTGTGAATGTTGAGTGGCTGGCCCTCACATCAGTATTGGTGGCTATGTTACTTATCTCGCCGATAAGAATGTTCTCTCTCAAATTCCACGAGTGGGGACTTGGCAGCAACGACAACAAATTGCGTTTTGCCTTCCTTATCACGTCGTGTTTGTTAATTTGCCTGCTTCGTCTATACGCAATTCCACTAATTATCGTTCTATATATTGTCGTTTCGGCAATTCGTTGGATAGTTTAAAAGAGATAAAAGGTGATGAATAGGGCAACAATATGGCGTGTTATGCTGACTGCAATTTTTATGGTTGCGGTCGGAGGTTTCGCATCGGCACAGCTCGATGCGCGCGCTCTTATGAATGCCCAGCGACAGCAGCAAAATGGTTTAGGACCGAATGGTCTTCCTGCCGTAAACGACCCAAATCAACAAGGGCAGCAGGTGGACGAAAATGGCAATCCCATAGATGGTGAGCAGGCAGACTCAACCAAGAAGAAACGTCCTCGTAAGCCGTTGGAGTCCTACTTTTTCAGCGACTCGATTCGTGCTCTCCGCAACTTTATGTGGCACATCAATCGCGATTACAACACGGTAGAGATTGAGCCTATCGACACCACTCTGACCGTATGGCGATTGGACTATCCGCACTACCACAAACGCCTTGGTAGCAACTCGGTAGGTGGTTTGGGCCAAGCTTCGACCGAGGTGAACTATTTCGAGCGTCCTCGCTCGCGCGAATTCACCTTCTCGCAGCCTTACGACGCCTACACTTACAATACTGGGAATGTTCCATTCTACAATATGAAGCACCCGTATATCTGGATGACCTACCTCGAATCGGGACAGAAGCGTTACCGCGAGGAGCACTTCGAGATTATGGCTTCACAGAATATCAACCCTTCGACATCGGTATCATTGAACTTCCGTTCGCGTGGCTCACGTAGCAAGTACGACGTTTCACGCGTCAGAAACAAGAACTTCTCGGGTACTGTGGCTCACACGGGACGACGCTACTCGATACACGCAGGATACACGCACAACAAAGTCGAACAACAGGAGAGTGGTGGTGTTGTAGGCGATTGGGCAATTACGGATACCATTTTCGAGATGCCTTCGGGTGTGCCAATGCGCTTGGCAGGTGCCGAGGCGATGAATAAGTATCGCAACAACGCCTTCTTCGTCAAGCAGTCTATTGGTATTCCGTTCGTACGAATGACCGAGCACGACTTCTCGATGGCGGATTTGCCGGCAATATACATAGGCCATACATTTGAGTACAACGAGTGGAGCAAGGTCTACACCGACAAGTACTCCACCTACAAAGATGAACGTTACTCGCGTAATCCCGACGGTTCATTCAATTCGCACGTCGATACATATTACAAAGATTGGTTCTACAACGCCGAAAAGACTCGCGACTCCACCTACGAGCGTATTATCACAAATCGCATCTTCGTACAAGCGCAGCCGTGGGACCGAAACGGAGCGGTGGGAACAATCGACGGAGGCGTGGGTATTGATGTTCACACCTACTCCCAATTTGGGCAGGAGGCATACCTATCGGGCAAGGTCAAGAAGGTGAATAAAACCTCGTGGTTTGCCTATGCCGGAGTGCAGGGTAAAATACGAAAATATGCCGATTGGGGTGCCGATTTCAAAATATACCCTTCGGGGTACCGAGGTGGCGACTACGAGATAAATGCGAGGGCATCGTTCAGCGCCTACATCAAGAAGAAACCGCTTACACTATCGGGCTCATTCTCCGAGTCGATGACATCACCGGGCTATTGGGTAAATAATTGGGATTCTAACCACTACAAGTGGAGTAACGATTTCAAAAAGGAGGGTGAAACTCGATTCAACATATCATTTACCGTTCCCGACTACGGAGTTGAGTTGGGCTTCTGGCAGAGTATCCTGCGAGATAAGATCTACTACGGTCCCGACTGTATGCCTAAGCAGCACAATGGTACGGTAAGTGTTACGAGTATCTACGCACAGAAGAATTTTAACATAAAGGGTGTACACCTCGACCATCGTGTTTTGGTGCAGCTGACGTCAAACCGCGACGTTGTGCCACTGCCTGTGGTATCGACCTTCCTATCGTACTACTATGAGTTTTGGGTAAAACGTGATATTTTGCGCCTGCAAATAGGTATGGACGGACGATTCAACACCCGTTATCGCGCACAGGGCTACAACCCTGCCCTATCGGTCTTCTACAACCAAAACGAGACCGAAGTAGGCAACTATCCATATCTCGACGCCTTTATCGCGGCGAAGTGGAAGCGTATGCGTATATTGTTGAAGTATCAGCACTGGAACTACGGATTGTTTGGCAATCAGGAGTACTTCGCAGTGGCTCGTTACCCCCTTAACCCCGGAATGTTCAAGTTCGGAATTTCGTGGACCTTCTACGATTAAATCATAATTATGAAAAGAGGTGTTGTTAATAACGTTATCGTACCAACACTGTTCCTATTGATAGCCGGAAGTTCGGCTACAATGTCTGTTCAGGAGATAGACAAACGGACAGTAAAGCCGATAGTGATTGAGGAGCCAAAGGAGGTTATTCCTCTTCCACCGCCACCGCCTCTCGTCATCTCAAAATATGACGCACTATTCAAAGAGGTGGCCGAGAAGTACAATATGGATTGGCGGTTCTTGGCGGCTGTTGCAAATGCTGAATCAAGGTTTACTAACAATGCTGTATCTCCTGCTGGCGCAGTAGGGTTGATGCAGATTATGCCGATAGCAGCGAAACAATTTGGCTACACTCGCGCACAGCTACACGACCCGCGAATAAATATCGAGATTGCAGTCAAAGTTCTCAACAAAAATCAAGAGCTGCTTAAACTACCGGATTCGATAGATGAAGACGAAGAGTTGAAACTTATTCTCGCTTGTTACAACGCAGGATTTGCACGTGTAGTTGATGCAAGAGCTCTGACACGCCACTTCAATGGCAATGCGTGCTGCTGGGAAGAGGTTGCAAACTATTTAAGCAAACTCTCTCAATCTGAATTTGCAAGGCACAAGGTTGTGAAGTACGGAAGATTCCGTGGAAGTAAAGAGACTATCGGTTTTGTCAATAAGGTTATGACAAAATATAATCAATATAAAAACGGCAAAACCGAATAAGTTCAAACTTCCTCACGCCATACGACTTCTCTACGAGTAGTTCGATTATTGGCGTCAGCAAATCAATAAAAATCCCCGAGACATTCATCTCGGGGATTTTTCGATATGCTATTTCCCGCAATTTTTATTTGATAGCTGCGAGATTAACGTCCTTCTGAGCCTTAGCCTTCAACGAAGCGTCCTTAGCAACTGCGCTGTTGAGATGAGTCTTTGCAGTATTGAGATCGCCCTCCTTGCAAGCGATAACAGCACGCAAGTAGTCAGCCTTAGCCGAATTGTCGCTTGCAATGCACTGCTTAGCAGCTGCGAGGTTACCATTCTGGTAGTTTACGATAGCAGCATTGTAGCCCGACTTCAAAGTAGCGGCAGCAGCGGTGTAATCACCCTTTGCAGCAGCAACCAAAGCCTTAGTCTCGGCAGATGCGCTTGCAGCATAACCCTCAGCCTTTGCTACATCACCCTCGGCAGCGTATGCCAATGCGTAGTTGTTGTTCAACTCGGTAGCGAGGCTCTTGTCAGCCTTGTTCAAGCACTCAATTGCCTTTGCGTAGTTACCAGCCTTAGCGTAAACCAATGCAAGGTTGTTCCAAGCACGAGCATCGTTCGACTTGACAGCCTCAACCAAAGCAGCCTCAGCAACCTCATCGCTAACAGATGCAACGTGGAGCAACTCCTCGAGCTTCAAAGTCGAAGCCTTACCCTCCTTAACGATAGCAATCATCTCCTCATCGCTCCAACCTGTAATATCAGCACTATTTACAACTTGTGCACGACGAAGCTGTGGCAACACGTCAGTTTTGAGAGCGCCAAATACAGCTGTCATATTCTTAATCTCCTTCTCACGCTCTGCGCTCGACGAGTACATCTTCAAAACCTGAAGAATAAGATCCTTATCAGCAATGTTCGATGCAGCAACGGCAGCCTGGAAGCCCTCCCAGTCCTCACCGTAAGCGGCAGCGTCGATGTTTACACCTGCCTCAGCAAGCAACTTCTCAACAGCCTCCAAACCGCTCTTCGAACGCTGCTCAGACAACTTGTCGTTGAACGTCTCTGGACCATCTGGCGATGCGTAACCATTTACGTAGAGCGACTGTGCTACGCGCTCGTTGCCCTTGTTCTGCTCAACACCTGCCTTCAAGCCCTTCAACTCCTCAGTCTCAACAGCCTGCTTTGCAACACGCGACGAGTTGATTTTGTAAACGATGTCGGCCTTAGTTACAACGGTAGTAACTCGCTTGTAGTTGTTTGCAGCAGCCTGCATAGCAGCTGTAAAGTCGAGATCCTTCTGCAAGGTATTGATACCCTTAGCGATTGTCAAACCATACTCGGCAGGAGTAAGTGTTGTCTCGGCACCGATAATCTCACCTGTATTTGCGTTGATAAGAGTGAACTCCTTGCACTTACCGCTCTTGCACTTAACCTCAACGAGGAGTACGAGCTTCGAATCCTGCATTTCAGGCTTGTAATCGAACTCGATGTGGCGCTTGATGCTAGCCTTCTCGCCATTCTTAATGAGCAAACCATTGTCGGCAATTTTCTCACCTTGGAGAACGATAGTATTGCCCTTAGTGATACCACCCTCATAAACGAGAGCAGGAGTAACCTTCAACGCAGCCTTTTTGTTGAAGTACTTTGCAGGTACCTCTGCTGTAACGTCAGCAACAACCTTTCCGTTGTTAAGAACGAGCACATCAGGAGTACAAGTAACAGTGATAGCCGAAGGATTCTTCGCCATCTTCTTGAAGCAGTTACAGCCGGTGAAAGTCAAAGCCGCTGCTACAAGAACCAATGTCATCTTAAAAAGATTTTTCATAATGTCCTTAGTGATTAAAAGTTAAACTTATTATTCTATTCTTTTGCTCTTCTCTATTTATATCTCTACTCCGACAAATAGGTATATACCTATTTCTTTCGCGGCAAAGATAGTAATTATATTTCAGTTTGCAAAATCCACCAATATATTTTACATATTTTAATATATATTCACTTTCCCGAATACATATGGCAGTTCTTGCTATATTGTGAGTTCGCCACATATCGGCTGCTCCATCTTTGCAGCAAGCACCGCTCCCGAAAGTCCCTCGCCGAGCAGTCGCATAAGTTTTGTTACCGCAGCCTCGGTTGTCATATCGTAACCACAAATCACACCTATTTCCTGCAACCTTTTACCCGTTTCGTAGAGATGCATAGCCACCGTTCCGCCCTGACACTGAGTGATATTCACAATGGTTATACCACGCGCAATAGCACCTCTCAAAGCCTCGATAAACCACTCGGCAGTAGGCGCATTGCCCGTACCGTAAGTTTCGAGAACTACACCCTGCACACCCTCTATCGAGAGCATCGCCTTGAACGACTCCTTGGACAACCCCGGGAATAGTTTTATAATGACAACCTTATCGTTCAACTTGTCGGATACACGTAGCGGAGCATCGTAGGAGGCCGGTTTATGTATTACCTTATGGTCATACTTGATATTTACACCCACCTCTGCAAGTGGAGCCAAATTTCTCGACTCGAAGGCACTCAACGCCTCGGCAGAGTGCTTCGACGTGCGGTTGGCTCGGAAGAGATGATTTTGGAAGTAGAGAGCCACCTCCGGAACAAGCGCGCGGCCGTCGCTGTCGGTTGCCGATGCGATCTCTATCGCCGTAATAAGGTTCTCGCGGCCATCGGTGCGCAGAATACCCATCGGAATCTGGCTACCGGTAAATATCACCGGCTTCGCCAAGTTTTCGAGCATAAAACTCAATGCCGAAGCGGTGTAGGACATCGTATCCGTGCCGTGTAGCACCACAAAGCCATCGTATTCGGTATAATTATCGGCTATTACGTGAGCCAACTCGCCCCAACGCGCAGGTGTAACATTCGACGAGTCGATAGCCTCCATCTTATAGACCGAGATATCAACGTTCAAATTTCTCACGGCAGGAAACTCCTGCTCGATGGTGTTGAAATCGAAAGGTACGAGTGTTCCATTCTCGTTTCGGCGCATACCGATTGTACCTCCCGTGTAGATAATTAAAATCGAAGCCTTCTTCATATCGCTCTATAATCTGAAAATTCGTTGTGCATTTCGTGTTGTATGCTCGGCAACCTCTTCGTAGGTTACACCCTTCAACTCGGCAATTTTTGCCGCAACGAAGCGCACATACGACGACTCGTTGCGTGTTCCTCTATGTGGTACAGGGGTGAGATACGGCGAGTCGGTTTCAATCACTAAATCCTCCAAACGCATCGACTTCACAACCTCCGCCAATGCACTCTTTTTGAAGGTTACTACCCCACCTATACCGAAGACAAACTCACCACATCGGCGCAATCTTTCGTACATCGCCACGTCCGACGAAAAGGCGTGAAAAACCCCTCTCAGGCCTCTGCCACAATACTCCTCAACTATCGCAGCCATCTCCTCCCACGCATCGCGCGTATGCACCACGATAGGCAAATCATATCGCAAAGCCAACTCCACCTGCGCCCGAAAGCCCTCGGTCTGCTCCGCCTGCCACTCGCGGCTCCAATAGAGGTCCAACCCTATCTCGCCAACACCATAAAATCGCTCCACACCCTGTGGTGGTACAGAGAGCAATCGCTCCACCTCCGACAGCTCCTCACGCCAGCGAGGATTGTCGTTTATTGATGTTGGGTGCAATCCCATAAGTGGTACAACATAGTCGCCATACTCCCTGCACATCGCAAACAATCGCTCGTTACTCTCGCCATCAATTGCAGGCAGAACAATTCGCTCCACACCCTCGGCAACGGCACGCTCAACAACCTCTCTGCGGTCGTCGTCAAAAGCCTCGTCGTAGATATGTGAGTGGGTGTCTATCAACATATTACATATATCTTTCCCGGAAGCTGTCGCATATAGCCCGACAACTCCATATTTAACAGTATTGTGTTAGCCTCCGACACCGATAGTGCTGTCAATTCGACTATTTGGTCGATAGTCAAGCCGTCTGGACTTTCGGCAACGACATTATACACTGCACGCTCCTTCAACGTTACCTGATGCGGAGCAAAACGCATCTTCTCGGGCTTCGCACCCGGAATCTCCCAACCCAAAGCTGTGGCGACATCGTGCGCCGAGGTTACGAGTTGCGCAGCATTACTCTTTATAAGGTGATTTGTGCCGTCCGAACGAGAGTCGGTGATACGTCCCGGCACTGCCATAATAGTTCGTGAGTAGGCATCTGCTGCCTTGGCGGTCGAGAGTGAGCCTCCGTTCGACGGCGACTCTACCACCAACAAGCCCTCGGCTACGCCTGCAATAATGCGGTTGCGAGGGATATAATAGGCTCCATTCTGCTTCGACTGCGAACTCAACTCACTGACAATTGCTCCGCCATTTTCGACCATATCTTTGGCAAGGTTTCGATGTTGTGCAGGTGCTACGTCAGGAAGTTTATTCGCCACAACACCCACCGTGCGAACCTTTGCAGCGAGGGCTGCACGATGCGCAGCAGCATCACAACCGAACGCCAAGCCACTCACTACAACCAAATCGGGGAACATCTCTGCCAACTCCGGAATTATCTTGGCACAGACACTCTCGCCATAAGGGGTTATGCGCCTCGTACCCACCACCGAGAGGATATGCGGCGACTGTAACGCCTCGATATCGCCTACCGAATAGATAACGTGCGGTCGATCTGCCGCCTCACGCAAGAGTGGCGGATAGTCTTTATCGATATACGACGTTATCTTTATGCCGTGCTTTTGACAATACGCCATTTCGCGCTCCGCCTCGGCATAACCCTCCTTTTGTGTAATGCGGGTGGCAATATCACGTCGCAACTCGGCACACAATATCAGGTTATGCTCCTTCTGTGCATATACCGCCTCCGCATCGTCGTATATCTCCATAAGATGGGCTACACCACGCGCTCCGAGGTCGGGAACAAAAGCCAAAGCGAGTTCGTCCAATATCATATTACAAAGATAATAATCTTAATTAGAAAATTAAGAATTTAGAGTTAAAAAATTGCTCTTGCTAATGGCTAATAGTAAATAGAGAGAGCGGAATCTCACGACTCTGCCCTCTCCCTGAAAAAATGCTTATGAAAAATGGTTGGTTAGGGTTTTCAATTATTTTCTAAACATTTTTTAAGGCTATTAGCCATCGGCTAAATATATTCTCTATATTTCTGCAAAGGAACTCATCAGCCCTCTGCCCGTAAAATCGTAAATGATTGAGGGAATTTTGTGCGAGGCAAGGCGTTGAGTCCGCAGCATAGTCAGCCTATGTGAGAAACTCAATGACCGCCGTATCGTGCATAATTCACCAATCAGCCCTCTGCCCGTAAAATCGTCAATGATTGAGGGAATTTTGTGCGAGGCAAGGGAGCGAAAGCGCAGCATACTTTGGCGTATGTGAGCATTTCGCTCTCCGCCGCATCGTGCAAAATTCACCAATCAGAACGATTTTACTCCTCGTCGGTGTCGGTATACGCCTTCAACAACTTATCCTGTACATCACTTGGCACCTGCTCGTATGAATCGAACTTCATAGTGTAGGTGGCAGCACCAGAGGTGAGCGACGAGAGGGTTGTAGAGTAACGATAGAGCTCTGCCAACGGAACTCGTGCGTTGAGTTTGTCGAAGCCCTTATCAGACTCCATACCCATAATCATCGCACGACGGTTTTGGAGGTCGCTCATAACCGATCCCATATACTCGGTTGGGGTGAGAACCTCTACGTTGTAGATAGGCTCCATAATCTTAGGACCGGCATTGCGGAACGCCTCTTTAAAGGCATTACGAGCCGCCAACTTAAACGAAATCTCGTTCGAATCTACCGGGTGCATCTTACCATCGTAAATCACAACGCGGATATCACGAGCATACGAGCCTGTCAATGGACCCTCGTCCATCTTCTCCATAACACCCTTCAAAATTGCAGGCATAAAGCGTGCATCGATAGCTCCACCAACAATCGAGCTATAGTACTGGAGCTTGCCTCCCCAATCGAGGTCGTACTCCTCTTTACCCTTGATATTTACGGTGATATCCTTGCCGTTTACCTTATACTTTGTAGGCTCCTCGATGCCCTCATAGTAAGGCTCGATAACCATATGTACCTCACCAAACTGACCGGCACCACCCGACTGCTTCTTGTGGCGATAGTCTGCTTGTGCAACCTTTGTGATGGTCTCGCGATAAGGAATCTTCGGTGCAAAGAACTCCATATCAATCTTGCTATCTGCCAAGATGCGGGTACGCAAGATATTGAGGTGATGCTCACCCTGACCCTGAATGATGGTCTGCTTCAACTCCTTCGAGTACTCAACCAAGATTGTAGGATCCTCGAAGCGTGCATCGAGCAACAACTTGCCGAGTTTCTCCTCGTCGCCCTGCACCTTCGCCTTAACGGCTGCACGGTAGCGTGGCTCCGGGAATACGATAGGCTCCAATGTGATAGGTGCCGACGGAGCAGACAAAGTGTCGTTTGTGCGAGTACCCTTCAACTTAACGGTGCAACCGATATCGCCCGCAGCCAACTCCGAAACCTTAATACGGTTCTTACCCGCAACGGCAAAAATCTGTGTCAGCTTCTCCTTATTGCCTGTACGCGAGTTCACCAACTCCATACCCTCGGTCAGTTTACCGCGAACTACACGGAAGTAGTTAATCTCGCCGATATGTCCCTCCATCTGCGACTTGAAGACGAAGAGTGCCACAGGTGCAGTCTCGTCAGCAGTAACCTCCGAGCCGTCGGTTGCAGGGAATGCAGGAGCTACGGTTGGGCCCGGTGCAACATTGATGATGAACTCCATCAAACGCTTTGTACCGATGTCTTTCTTACCGCTGGCACAGAATACAGGCATAGCCTTGCGCTTTGCGACTCCTATCTTCAAACCCGAGCGGATATCGTCTTGTGTAAGAGTACCCTTCTCGAAATAGAGCTCCATCAAGGCGTCATCGTGCTCGGCTGCTGTCTCGATAAGTTCGAGGTTCAACGCCTTTGCCTTCTCCATCTCGCTCTCCGGAATATCCAACTCCTCGCGAGTACCATTCTCGTCGGTGAAGCGGTACATCTTCATCATCAATACGTCGATGAACGAGTCGAAGCCTACGCCCTGATTTACAGGATACTGAACAATAACCGGCTTAACCGACGCCTTATCCTTAATGGTTTCGAAAGTGCTCTCGAACGAAGCCTTCTCGGCGTCGAGCTGATTAACTACGGCGATAAGCGGCTTATTCAAGATGCGAGCATAACGGCCCTGAATAACGTTGCCTACCTCCCAACCGGTCTGTGCGTTTACGAGCATAACGCCCACGTCGCCCACCTTAAATGCCGAGAAGAGGTTACCGCAGAAGTCGTCCGAACCCGGACAGTCGATGATATTGAGTTTGCGGCCCATAAACTCGGTAAAGAGAGTGGTCGCATAGATCGAACGCTTGTATTCGTGCTCGATGTCGGTGTTGTCCGACAATGTGTTGTTGTTCTCTACACTACCTCGACGGTCGATAACCTTACCTTCGTAAGCCATAGCCTCTGCCAAGGTAGTTTTACCCGAGCCTGGGGCTCCAATCAGAACGATGTTCTTAATCTCTTTTGGTGAGTAATTTTTCATAGCATTATAGTTTTAAGTGTTCAAGTTTTTATCGTTTGTTGCCAAATCGTTTTATAAAGTTACAATGTTTTTTCGTAATTGCAAACTATTTGGTGGAAAAAGTGAATTTTCTACCTAAACAAAATGGGGATTCTGGGGGTTATAGTGTTATATATACGATATAGTATATAGCATTTATTCCCTAGCACCCCTAGTACCCCTAATGTCCCTAGTACCCTTAGCACCCTTAGTACCCCCAGCACCCCTAATGTCCCTAGTACCCTTAGCTCCTCCAACTCCCGCTATCGCACAAAAAAAGCCCGACCACTCTAAAAGAGCAGTCGGGCGAAATATCAGTTAATCAAATGTTGATTACATAAGCGGAGCAGCTGCACCACCTGCATCGTAAACTACAACATCCTTAATCTCCCAAGTTCCGGCAGCCGAAGTCGACGAAGTGTACTTGAAACCAATCTGAACCTTCTTACCTGCCCAAGCCGACAAATCAACAGCAGCAGTAACAAAGGTGTAATTTGAGTTAGTTCCGTAAGTAGGGATTGTTACCTGTGTCCACTCAGCAGCACCATACTCCTTTACCCACAAAGTAAGTTCCTCAGCAGGAGTACCTGCAAACTTGTGAGTGTGCGAGAACTGAAGACCTGGCATAGTTGCAGCAGAAAGGTCGATCTTTGGAGATACCAACCAACTCTCGCTCTCCTTTGCGCTACCTGCAAACGCCGAAGCCTTCATATAGTAGCCATACTGACCATTCTCGTGCTTCCAAACATACGACAAACCGCTGCCAAGAAGAACATCGTTGATAGTGAAGTTACCAATACCATTCTCGAACGACTCCTCGTAAGGGAGAGCCATACCTGGGTTTTCAACCTGAGTAAGACGTACGGATGGAGTTGTGATACCCCACATATCATCATCCTCGTTAGTGTACTTGAATGCTACATTTATGTAGTGATAGTTCTTTGCTGTATCGAACTTGTCAATCTTCAAAGTTACAGTACCGGCAGCGTTATCGATTACAGGCTCACCATCTACAACATTGTAACTGTCATAGAGAGAAGCACCATTTGTCTTAACGGCTGCGCCCTCAACAGGATTCTCAACATTGAAATAGAGAACTACGGTCGAACCCTCTACAACTTCGATGTCGTAGCGATCTGCGCTCTCGTTCCAAACGAGACCGCTCTTCTCAACATTCCAAGTAAGCACAGGCATATCGCTTGTGTCAATCTTTGTAAGAACCGAAGCAACCTCACCAATCTGTGCAGTTGCAGCAGTACCCTCCTCGTTCATTGTTACAGCAAAGCCGTATACGTAGTAATCGTAGCCATACCACTCATAGTTCGAAGGGTTCATCTTGATTACATAACCGGTCTTATCGCCCTGAAGGAACTGAGTCTGACCTGCATAGCTAATGATATTCTCGGCCTCGGTAGTCCAATCAACCTCCTGTGGAACACCTGTCTGCCAATCCTTAGGCTGTGCCATAGTGTTCAACGCATACCAAGCATTGTCGTCCGAGCAGTCGATATCAACAACGATGCTGTTGAAGTGAGTCTCCTTAACAGTGATGTTAAGAGTAATTGCAGTAGCATCAGAATTCTTCTCCTGAATAACTGTTACCTCGAATGGGTTGGTCCAGTAGCCATACTGAACAGCGATCTTTGCACGACGAGCAACAGCAGTCTCGTTAGCATCGTAAGCGATAGTAAGTTTGTTGTCAGCCCAAGTTGGGTGAACCCAAGTAGCCTCGGTCGAAAGAGTAACCTCCGAACCATCGTTCAAAGCGTTCTCCAAAACGCAATCGAGAACGAGCTCACCAGCAGCAGACGAAACATTATTTGTCAACTGTGCCTCTGGAACAGTAACAGTTGGGTAAGGCAAGAATGGAACCTCCCAAGCGTGTACCGGAGTAAGGTAATCAACAGTGATAGCCGGCATACTGGTCTCTGGATCCACCTCACCAACAGTTACAGAGATACCAATAGCAAACACTGAAACGGTATCCTCTGCATTGAAACGAGAAGCATCCTTTGGCATCTCAGTAGTAGCACCCTTGAATACAAACCACTGGTCTGCCTCGCCTGTAAGCATACCATAAGTAGCCAACATCTCAGCGTAGTTCTTCATCAACTCCTGTGGAGTCTCTCCCTGAACACCATACTGGCCCAAGTCCTGAGTGCTTGCCAAGAGGTAGAGCATCTCATTGTCAACAGGAGTACAAGTGTACTGTGCAGAACCACAAGTTACATTTGCCCACTCAATCTCGAACGAAGAAGCCTGCGAATCCTGCTTAACATTTACAGTTACAGGATCAAAGCCCTGATACTCGAAAGTGATGACAGCAGCGCGTGGCTCCGAGCCAGGAGCGTCGGTGTTAACGTCGTAAGTGAAAGGAACTGCATCAACACCAATCTCACCAACGTGCAACCAAGCAGCATCGGTTGTAACGTTGAGCTGTGCAGTCAAAGACGCACTTGCAAGTGTGTAGTTCAAAGTGAACTCACCGCCCTGTGCAGAAAGGTTTGTCTCCGGAACACCGGTAACGGTAATACCCTTTACTGCCGGACCATTGTCGTCACCATTGTCTGGTGTACACGACACGATTGTAAGCATAGCGCATACAACCGCCCACATAAGTGTAAAAAATCTCTTCATAATGCAATGAATTTAAAGTTAAATAAAAAGTGTTAAAAGTAAGTATAGTTACAAAGTAAATTTGTCCGTTATATCTGCTTTGTTATGAGCCTTTTTATCGGCAAAAATAAAAATTTCGCCCATTTACTCAATGCAAATATAACCTCTGAATTTTGTTTATCCAAAAATTTTTGAAGATTTTTTAATAAGTTTTTAACAATTTGTTCCTCAATGAAATATTATGCAGAATATATGCAAGAAAAGGGAGGGGAAATCCCCTATAATATAAAAAGATGGGTATTAAAAACGATACCCATCAGTACAAAGGAGCAAAAATCGTCAATGATTGAGGGAATTTTGTGCGAGGCAAGGGAGCGAAAGCGCAGCATACTTTGGCGTATGTGAGCATTTCGCTCTCCGCCGACTCGTGCAAAAAGAACTCATCAGAACGATTTTTTACAGTTTCTCGCCGAAACACAAATCCCCCGCATCTCCAAGTCCTGGAACTATATATTTATGCGGATTGAGAACAGGATCGACGGTGGCCACCCAGACATCGACATCTTCTGGATTGGTGTGTTCCAAAACGTAATCTACACCTTCGTTGCAGCCGAGAACCGATACAAGATGGGTGTGAGCCGGCTTTCCACCGTGAGCAACCATTGTTTCGTACGCCGCAATCATAGAAGCACCCGAGGCAAGCATTGGATCGCACAAAATCAACGTCTTACCTTCGAGCGAGGGACAAGCGATATACTCTACCTTAATCTCGAAATCGCTCTCATTAAGGTAGCTACGATATGCCGACACAAAGGCATTCTCGGCATCGTCAAAATAGTTGAGCAGACCCTGATGCAGTGGCAAGCCCGCACGCAAAATTGTTGCAAGCACCACCTTATCGGAGATGCACTCCACCTTCGCCTCTGCGAGGGGTGTCTGCACCGATGTGGTGGCATAATTCAATGTTTTGGAGAGTTCGTAGGAGGTACACTCACCAATACGCTCCAAGTTACGACGAAAACGCATCGAATCCTTCTGCACATCAATATCACGCAACTCCGCAAGGAATTTATTGATAATGCTGTTCTGTTTGTCTAAAATATGCAACATACCTATATATTATTATATTGTTTGCAATTAGCCGTTAGCCATTAGCCATTGGCTTTTTTTTTAATACAAGAAGTTATTGAACGGATAGCGTCCGCAGTGAATTTCGCGCACCATACCGTAGAGGTCGCTACGGAACTTCTCGATATTGGTACGCTCCGCCGCCGAGATAAAGATGCACGGTGTATTCTGCTTTGCAAACCAACTCTGACGCAAGTCGTCGAGCGAACGATTCTCCTTTGTTGCAGGAGTCAGGTCGTCCTCCTCCTTTGGTGTGTAGGTGTAGGCATCAATCTTGTTAAACACGAGATATACGGGTTTATCGCCCGCACCGATATCCTGCAATGTCTGCTTTACGACATCAATCTGCTCCTCGAACTGAGGGTGCGAGATATCGACCACGTGGATAAGCAGATCCGCCTCGCGTACCTCGTCCAACGTCGATTTGAACGACTCGATAAGTTCGGTAGGCAACTTACGAATAAATCCTACGGTATCGGAGAGCAAGAATGGAAGATTATCGAACACCACCTTGCGCACAGTAGTATCGAGTGTCGCAAAGAGTTTATTCTCGGCAAAGACCTCACTCTTTGAAATCAAATTCATCAAGGTCGATTTACCTACATTAGTATATCCCACCAACGACACACGCACCATACCACCACGATTGGAGCGCTGCACCGCCATCTGTTTGTCGATTTTCTTGAGATCCTCTTTGAGTTTGGCAATTCGGTTGCGAACAATACGGCGGTCGGTCTCAATCTCGCGCTCACCGGCACCGCCACGTGTTCCCGTACCTCCTCGCTGTCGCTCGAGGTGGGTCCACAAACCCGCCAAACGAGGCAACATATACTCACACTGCGCCAACTCCACCTGCGTTTTCGCGTAGGCGGTCTGCGCACGCTGACGGAAGATGTCGAGGATAAGACGTGTACGATCGATAACTCGGCACGGCATAGCCTGCTCGATATTGCGAGTCTGCGAAGGCGAGAGTTCATCATCGAAAATCACTACGTTTATCTCATTCTCCTCGCAGTAGGCTGCAATCTCTTCGAGTTTGCCAGGACCTACATATATGCGCGACGAAGGTTGTGAGAGTCGCTGTGTGAAGCGTCGCTCGGTCTTTATCGCCGCTGTTTCGGCAAGAAACTCCAACTCGTCGAGGAACTCCTCTGCCTGACGAGGCTCCTGACCATCACTGATAACCGCCACCAAGACTGCACGCTCCTCGCGCACCACCTCGACAACTACACCCTTCTCTTTTTTATCTATTCTCTGTTCTGCCATACCTATCAATTTAATAAAAGCCGAGCGTTGGCTCGGCTTTATTATCTATTGGCTATAAAGCTTTTAGTTCTGAATACGGAACTCAACAGGCAAAGTGTACTTCACACGCACAGCCTTATTTCCCTGTCTACCCGGAGTCCACTTTGGAGAGGTCTTCAACACGCGGATAGCCTCGTCCGAAAGCGAAGAATCAGGGGTTTGGAGTACCTGAATGTTGGTAAGCGAACCATCACGCTCAACGACGAACATCAACAATACACGACCTGTGATGTTGTTCTCCTGCGCAATTTGAGGGTAACGGATACGCTCCATAACCCAGTTACGGAATGTCATAAGGTCGCCACCCTTAAACGAAGGCATCTTCTCTACCTTCAAGAACGGCTGGTCGTCCTCGATGACCTCCTCTACTACAGGTTTCTGAGGCATAACGTCAATAACCATATCCTCAGAGAACTCGTCAAAATTTACATCGGTTGTGATCTTCTCGTCGTTAGTTACGATGCTGAGAGCGTCCGAGAACACCTTAATCTCGGTACGGCGAATAGGCTCAGGCTGCTTTACGTCCTGACGAGTAATCTCGGTAATCTCCTCCTCGATAATCTCAACCTCTCTTACAACCTGCTCGATCTTATTATCCTTCGAGGTGTAGAGGAATACGCCAATCACAGCGAGCAACACTACCGACAAACCAATCTCAAAAAACAAGAATCGCTTGTTTTGAACATCTACTTCGGGGTACTTTTTAATCTCCATTATTGTGTAGTTTTTTAATTTATTTCGTCGTTATGGTAACGATAAGTCCACACTTACCGCCTAATCAACCACAAATATAGGTATTATTTTTGAAATAATACCACATTGGCACAAATTTTTTACAACAAAAGTAAATTTATTCGATACGTACGGTGGCAACAAATTGAGTCATCGCGCTTGTCCGCACTATGATTTGGTACAAAAACAAGAGTTTTTTCGCATAATGGTAGCACAGAATTGCGAATTTTACTACTTTTGTGGCAAATTTACGGACAATGGAGAGAGAGTTCCTATACGGCAAGAGTTTGAGCGAATTACAAGATATTTGCGCAGAGTTGCAACTGCCTCGTTTTGTAGCGAAGCAGATTGCCGATTGGCTGTACCGCAAAAATGTTCGCTCCATAGACGAGATGACCAATCTCTCGAAGGTTGCACGTGCGGCATTAAACGAGCATTTCGAACTCGGACTGCGTGCGCCCGAAAGGGAGCAAACCTCGTCGGACGGCACAAAGAAATATCTCTACCGCACCGCCGAAGACGAATTCGTTGAGTCGGCATATATTCCTGACCGTGAGCGTGCTACGCTCTGCGTATCGTCGCAGGCAGGTTGTCGTATGGGTTGTAAATTTTGCGCTACAGCGCGACTTGGTTTAAAGCACTCGCTTTCAACCTGCGAAATTTTAAATCAAATAGCATCATTGCCCGAGCGCGACCGCCTTACGAATGTGGTATTTATGGGTATGGGCGAGCCGTTGGACAATCTCGACAACGTGTTGCGCGCACTCGAAATAATGACCTCGGAGTGGGGATTTGGCTGGTCGCCAACACGTATTACGCTCTCTACGGCGGGTGTTGGAAAGGAGTTGAGGCGTTTCCTCGACTCGACACAGGTGCATCTTGCCATCTCGCTCCACAACCCTTTCCACGAGGAGCGCGAGGCGATTATGCCGATAGAACGCGCCTATCCTATCCGCCAGATTGCAGATATTTTGCGAGAGTACGACTTCACACACCAACGACGAGTATCGTTCGAGTACATCGTGATGAGTGGACTGAACGACTCTCCACGCCACATTAAGGAGTTGTGCCGACTGTTGGACGGCATAAAGTGTCGCATAAATCTAATTCGTTTCCACAAAATTCCCGATTCGCCATACTTCTCTCCTTCCGACGAGAAGATGACAGCCTTCCGCGATGCCTTGACCCAGCGTGGCATTATGACCACCATACGTGCTTCACGTGGCGAGGATATCAAAGCCGCCTGCGGACTACTTTCAGCGGAGAGAGACAAATAAGTCGAGCAATTTTGCTCGACTTTTCTGTTTAGCTATTAGCCCTTAGCCATTTGCTATTAGCCTTCATTTGATAACACACCTCAACCATAAAAAAATCAGAGATGAGTGAGGGAATTTTGCGCTAAACAAGGAAGCGAGCCCGCAGCATACTAAACGTATGTGAGGAGCTCGCTTACCGAAGAGCAGTGCAAAATTCACCGCTCAGAATGATTTTTACAATTTACGTAACTTAACTGTGAAGTGGCGCATAAGCTCTGACTCCCAAACAATCTCAACACCACGAGTAATCTCGTTGCGACGGTCGAAAACATTTTTGAGAGCAGCTGCGATAACTCGCATATGGTTGTCGGTATAGACACGACGAGCAACGCAAAGACGAAGTAAATCAAGACCTCCAAAGCGATTCTCGCGAGTTACAGGGTCGCGGTCGGCAAGGATATAGCCAATCTCGCAACCTCGAACGCCCGCCTCCAAGTACAACTCAATAGCGAGAGTCTGCGCAGGGAACTCCTCTTTTGGCACCTTGGTGAGCACCTTGTCGGCATCTACAAAGATGGCGTGGCCACCGACAGGTCGCTGATAAGGAATTCCATACTCATCGAGCAAGCCTGCGAGGAACTCGACCTGATGTATGCGCGTTTCGAGGTTGTCGAACTCGGTATTCTCATCAAGACCTACCGCCAACGCCTCCATATCGCGACCATTCATACCGCCATACGTGAGGTAGCCCTCGAACGGAATACAAAAACGCTTTGCTCCCTCGTACCAATCCTCGTGGCGAGTAGCGATAAAGCCGCCCATATTCACGATACCATCCTTCTTTGCCGACATTGTCATACCGTCAGCCAACGAGAACATTTCGAGTGCAATCTCCTTGATTGTCTTGTCGGCATAACCCTCCTCACGAGTCTTAATAAAGTAGGCATTCTCGGCAAAGCGTGCCGAGTCGAGAACTACGCGCTTGCCATACTTGTCGGCAATAGCACGCACCTCGCGCAAATTCTGCATCGAAACGGGCTGACCACCCGCAGTGTTGTTGGTGATGGTAACGATAATAAACGGCACATTCTCGTGGTGCTCTGCCAACGCCTTCTCCAACTTCTTCGGATCGACATTACCCTTAAATGGTATTTCGAGTTGTGTATCCTTCGCCTCGTCGATGGTGCAGTCGAGTGCGGTCGCCTTGCGGCTCTCGATATGTCCCTTTGTGGTGTCGAAGTGCGAGTTGCCCGGAACAACCGAGCCGGCCTTTACAAGGTGTGAGAACAACACATTCTCGGCAGCACGGCCCTGATGCGTAGGAATCACATACTCGAAGCCTGTAATTTTGTTGATTGTCTCTTTGAGGTGGAAGAACGACGACGAACCGGCGTAGCTCTCATCGCCCATCATTACGGCTGCCCATTGACGGTCGCTCATTGCACCCGTACCCGAGTCGGTCAAACAGTCGATGTAAACCTGCTCCGAACGCAACTGGAAGAGGTTGTAATCAGCCTCTTTCATCCACTTCTCGCGCTCCTCGCGAGTACTCTTCTTGATTGGCTCAACCATCTTGATTCGCCAAGATTCTGCAAAAGGAAGTTCCATATTCAGATTAAAATTTAGTAGTTTATATTGTTTTAGGTTTAGTTTTTAAGTCTATTCGTTTGCAAAACTTTTGAGTTGGGCTATCTCTTGCGCCCAAATCTCCTCGTTTGGAGTTTCGAGCGTTAGCGGAATCTCCTCGAAAAGAGGCGACTGCGCAATAAAGCGGAAGCAGTCCCAACCAATAAAGCCCTCGCCCAACGAAGCGTGGCGATCGACGTGCGAGCCGAGAGGTTTCATCGCATCGTTCAGATGCATACCTCGCAGATATTTCAAACCCACGATACTATCCACCTGCGCAAAGGTTTTCTCGCAGGCCTCAACGCTCGAAAGGTCGTAACCCGCAGCAAAGGTGTGGCACGTGTCGATGCAGAAGCCTACACGCGATTTATCCTCCACCCTATCTATAATATGGGCGATATGCTCCCACGCAAAGCCGAGGTTTGAGCCCTGACCCGCCGTATTCTCAATTACGGCAGTAACACCACGAGTACGGTCGAGAGCCATATTTATCGACTCGGCAATACGGTCGAGCGACATCAGCGAAGTAATTTTACCAAGATGACTGCCGGGGTGAAAATTCAATCTGTCGAGCCCGAGCGCCTCGCAGCGAGCCATCTCGTCAAAGAACGCCTCGCGCGACTTCTCGAGCCCCTCACGCTCGGGGTGTCCGAGGTTGATGAGGTAGCTGTCGTGCGGCAAAATCTGCTTCGCCGTATATCCGCACTCGGCGCAAGCCGCCTTAAATCGCTCGCACTGCTCCTCGGTGAGTGCGGGAGCGAGCCATTGACGTTGATTTTTGGTAAAGAGAGCAAATGCCGTTGCACCTATCGCCTTGGCATTATGCGGAGCATTCTCCACGCCCCCGGATGCGCTAACGTGAGCACCAAAATATTTCATAAATTAAGAATTAAAAATTAAGAATGAAGAATTACTCTAATTCCAACAAACTATTCCATTATCAACCCTACTAAAATCGTCAATGATTGAACTATTTTTGTGCGATGTTAGGCGACAAAAGCGCAGCATAGTGTGCCTATGTGAGCATTTTGGCGTCCGACACAATCGTGCAAAAAGAGCCAATCAGAACGATTTTTATACTAATCCCTCAACATTACCGTCCTCTGCAAGGCGAATATTTACCGCCTGAGGAGTCTTACTCAATCCCGGCATACGCATAATATCACCTGCCAAAACTACGACAAAGCCACTTCCGGCATTTAGTTCGATGTCCTTGATTTTAAGGGTAAAGCCCTCAGCGCTACCATACAACTTGGCATCACCGCTAAACGAGTACTGCGTCTTTGCGATACAGATAGGCAATTTGCCCATACCCCACTTTTCAAGCAGAGCAATCTCTTTTTGAGCCTTCAAACTAAATTCCACCGAGCCGGCACCATATATATTTTTGGCAACCTTCTCAATCTTTGTCATAATGCTATCTTCGAGATCGTATGAATAGGCAAGAGGTGCCGATGGCTGATTCTCGATAAGTTCTACTGCGGCTTCTGCTAACTCGGCGGCACCTGCACTACCCTCCATATAGGCGTTGTTGATTACGCAACGAACACCCAACTCGGCACAGTGCTCCATAACCAAAGCAATCTCCTCATCGGTATCGCTGGCAAAACGATTAAAGCAAACCAACACAGTCTGACCGAACTTCTGCAAGTTGGCTATATGGCGATCGAGGTTTGCAAAGCCGCGCTTCAATCCCTCGGCATTTGGTAACTTAATCTCCTTCTCGTCTACGCCACCGTGCATCTTCAGAGCCAAAGTCGAAGCAACCAAAACGGTAAGGTCTGGCTTCAACCCCGCCTGACGGCACTTTATATCAAAGAATTTCTCTGCACCGAGGTCTGCACCAAAGCCGGCCTCCGTAACGGTATAATCCGACCACGACATTGCCATACGGGTTGCAATAACCGAGTTGCAGCCGTGGGCGATATTTGCAAACGGGCCACCGTGAACGATTACAGGGTGATGCTCGGTTGTCTGCACAAGGTTTGGATTTATGGCATCTTTCAAGAGCGACACAACCGCACCCGTAACACCCAAATCCTCAACCGTAAATGGGGTATCATCGTAACGCACACCAAGTACTATACGACCAATACGTGCATACAAGTCATCGATATTGCGAGCCAAGCACAAGATAGCCATAATCTCCGATGCCGGAGTGATGTCAAAGCCCGTTTCGGTAGGCATTCCGTTGGCCGAACCTCCTAACCCCGACACAATATGGCGCAAGGAGCGGTCGTTCATATCGAGAACTCGTCGCCACATAACCTTCTTCAAACCCACCTGTTTTGAGCGATTGTGGTATAGATAGTTGTCGAGCAAGGCAGCGATAAGGTTGTTTGCCGATGTTACGGCGTGGAAATCGCCCGTAAAGTGGAGATTTATATCCTCCGAAGGCAACACCTGCGTATAACCGCCACCGGTTGCACCACCCTTCATACCGAAACAAGGTCCCAACGAAGGCTCGCGCAATGCAATCATAGCACGCTTACCGATTCGATTGAGTCCCATACCTAAACCAATACTTACAGTTGTCTTACCAACGCCTGCTTTGGTAGCAGTAATTGCCGTTACAAGAATAAGATGGCTCTTTTTCACCTTCTTGTCGTCAATAAGTTTGTACGGAATTTTTGCTATGTACTTACCATAGTTAAAGACTTCATCCTCCGGAAATCCTACCTGAGCAGCTATCTCGCGGATGTTCTTCAATTTCACCGATCGTGCAATTTCGATGTCTGATTTCATTTTATTATCTATTTATCAATTTATTTTCTTTCATTTTTTTGCATAATACCCTACAAATATACGAAATTTATAGTTAATTCAAAGCAGCAACACAACAAAAAACGCTATCTTTGCAAACTATTTTGCTTTTTATGAAAGAGAAAAATTCCATCATAGGGCATATTGCGTGCTTTACGGCATATCTGATTTTTGGTCTTAATATCGTAGTCTGCAAAGATTTGACATCGAGCAACGCCATCTCGCCACTCGCACTCTTTACGTTGCGTTCGTTGGGTGCAGGCGTACTCTTTTGGTTTATCTCGTTCTTTAAGCCAAAGGAGAGAGTTGAGCGGAGTGATCTGCCAAAGATTTTCGCAGCATCGGTGTTGGGTTTCTTTCTCACGCAGATAACCTTTCTGATGGCCATCTCGCAAATCACACCAATGGACTGTTCCATTGTTGCATCGCTATCGCCGCTCTACACTATGTTCATTGCGGCATTTGCAATCAAAGAGCCTCTGTCGGCAAAGAAAATTGGAGGCGTAACGTTGAGTCTTTGCGGTGTTTTATATCTGATTATCAACAGTGTAACCACCACCGATACAGCCATTCAAACCACCCCCGTAGGAGTATTATTGATTGTTGCAAATTCTCTGTGTTTCTCGCTCTATCTCGGAATTTTCAAACCCACAATCGAGAAATACTCGGTCGTAACTTTTATGAAGTGGATATTCCTGTTCGCCACGGTGATGAGTTTGCCGTTCTCGGCAAAGGAACTCGTTGCCGTTGATTTTGCGGCTCTACCACTCTCCTATATCGCAGAACTCGGTTTTCTGATTATCTGCGCCACATTCGTAACCTATTTTCTGATTCCGATAGGACAGAAACGGCTGCGCCCAACGCTGGTGAGTATGTACTCCTACGTTCAACCTATCGTAGCGATTGTAGTGAGCATCTGCGTAGGTATGGACACGTTGAGTTGGCAGAAGGTTGTGGCAGCCGTAACCGTATTCTCTGGCGTAATTATCGTATCGCGCAGTAGGCACAAAAATGTAGCAAAGTAAAATTATAGTGCAGTTCGTATAAATATACGAAATTTTCTCTATATTTGTATGTTCAAACGCAAAAACAAATACAAAAAACACAATACTATGAAGAGATTTTTTACACTTTTTGCAATTTCTACATTTGCTTGCATTGCAGTTGCAAGCGCACAAGCAACAGTAGAGTCGGCTACTCCACAGGAGCAGGTTACATTTGCTAACGAGATTAAGACCGAAAAACAGGCACCTGCTTTCCAGAGCGAGGCTCAACTCAAAGCCGAGAAGGCAGCACTTCGCAAGGAGCGCAACACCATCGAGTTCAATGCCACGCTCAATGCGTCGCTTTCGCACTTCAACGGACATTGGCGTAAGGTGAACGGTAACACCAACTCATTGAATGGCGTGGGCAACATCCTTTTCACCCACCAATTCAAGAAGGGTAAGTTCGTATTGGACAACAAAATCACCGGTAAATTGGGTTACACCTATAACTTCCTCCCCGAGAGCGAAGGCACAAGCGCCGTAACCAAGAGTCAGGACGAATGGTTTATCTCGTCTGCTCCGGCTTACACCCTCTCGAAGGATTGGAACGTTGGAGGTTCCATATCGTTGCGTTCGCAATTCGCAAACGGATATAACGGCGACGGCAACCGCACAAGTACAGGTTTTGCTCCTGCCTACCTCACCCTCGCGGCAGGTTTCACCTACGTTTGTCCTAATAAGAAGTTCCCTATCAAAATCAACGTGTCGCCTATCTCTATGAATGCGACATACGTTACAAGCGATAAGGTACGCGCTTTCTTCTATAACGAAAAATTTGGCACTAAAGCAGAATCCGATCTCACCAAAGACGAGCAGAATACCCCTTATGCATACGGTTTGACGCTCCAAAATGGCGTTCAGCGATATGAGGGAGGTTCGTCTATCCAGATCGACTTCGACAAGACCTTCGGCGAGAAGGGTGTATTCCGCTATCGTACAACGCTCTATTCATTCTACGGTTGGATCAATCAGGCATCACAGAAGAGCGCAAGCAAGAGGTGGAATTCCAACCCAGCCAATGCCGGTAACCTCCTCAACTTCGAGAGCATCGCTCCGACCGTTCGTTGGGAGAACACCATTGACATCAAGGCTACAAAGTACTTCTCGACACAGCTCTACTTCCAGCTCTACTACAATAAGGCGCAGAACAAGAGTGTGCAGACACAGACTGTTCTTGGCGTAGGTCTTGCATATACGTTCAAGAACAAATAAAATAATTGGGTTAGCAGGGAGGTTTTTCCCTTATTGGACTGGCGCAATTTTTGTTAGCATTTTTTAGCTATAACGCCTAACGACTCTAAAAAACCTCTAAACATAACGGCTAATAGCCAAAAAGAGAGAATGAAAGAGATTGGTAAGCACCTTTTGAGGGGTATTCTCCTCGTTGTTATACTATTTGTAAGTTGGTTTGTCGGAGTATATCACGGCAGACAAATTACTAATGATAAGGTGCGAGTCTATCTCAACAACTACGATTCTCACAACGACAAACTCTCACGAGTATTGTTGATGATCGAGAACGAATATGTCGATTCCATCTCGCGCGACTCGTTGGCAGAGTTGGCAATCCCCGCCATTCTCCACAAACTCGACCCCCACTCGGTATATATTCCCGCAAAGAGTTTCGAGAATGTTGAAGAGCCACTCAAAGGCGAGTTCGACGGTATCGGCGTGGTGTTCAATATGGCTACCGACACGGTAATTGTTCTGAACGTCATTCCTACGGGTCCAAGTCGCAAAGCTGGTGTGCAGGGCGGCGACCGCATCATAAAGGTAAACGACACGCTGATTGCCGGACAAAAGATGTCGCAATTGGCTGTTATGAAACGTCTGCGAGGTCCTCGCGGCACGCAAGTAAAACTATCCATCGAACGCAAAGATATCAAAGGTTTGGTCGATATAGTGGTTACACGCGACGCCATACCTCTACACAGCGTAGAGGCATCGCTGATGCTGACCAAGAACATAGGCTTTATAAAGTTGTCGCAATTCTCACGTACCTCATACGACGAGATTCGCAAGGCCTTGTCATCACTTCGGGCACAAGGTATGACATCGTTGATTTTCGACCTTCGCGGCAACTCGGGAGGCTTCTTGGACCAAGCGATTCTCATTGCGAACGAGTTCCTGCCATCAGGCTCACTGATTGTATATACAGAGGATAGAGATGGCAAGCAGTTGCGCCAATATAGCGACGGCAGAGGGGGCTCAAAAGATATCAATGTTGCCGTTTTGATAGACGAAGCGAGTGCATCGTCGAGCGAGATATTGGCGGGAGCACTCCAAGACAACGACCGCGGAACAATAATCGGACGTCGCTCCTTCGGCAAGGGTCTTGTGCAGGCTCAAACACCTTTCAACGATGGCTCGGCGATACGTCTGACTATCGCCCGATACTACACCCCTACGGGACGTTCCATTCAAAAGCCATACGAGGCTGGCAAGAATGAGTCGTACGAACTCGACCTCATAGATCGTTTCAAACGCAACGAGTTCTTCTCGGCGGATAGTATACACTTTGCCGACTCACTACGCTACACCACTCCGAAGGGTAAAATTGTATATGGCGGAGGAGGTATTATGCCCGATATTTTCGTACCGCTTGACACGATGAATGTAACGAGATACTACTCGGAGGTGAATGGTCGCAATATCCTCTACCGATACACTATTGACTACTCCGACCGCCACCGCAAGGCGCTGGGCAAGGCTAAGAGTATTGCCGATTTGAAGCAGTTGCTCGATGGCGACAAGGCGCTATTCAACGACTTTGTACGCTACGCCGAAAAACAAGGTGTCAAGCCAAATTGGACAGAGATAAACCGCTCACGCGATATTATGGAGGCGCAGTTACGTGCCTACATCGCACGCAACTCCGATCTCGAAGAGAGGGCATTCTACTACTTCATCTACCCTATCGACCGCACCGTAATGCGGGCAATCGAGGAGTTGGAAACGGAAAGCGGAAAGCGGAAAGCGGAAAACTTTTAGTTTTTTTCGGTTTTCGCTTGGAGTTGGAAAACGGACCCGACGACAAACCGAGAGCAGAGTGGGCTTGCGCACTTTGCCGAGGTGCGAAGGAGGAAAAGACTGCGAAGCAGGGTTAAAGCGGAAAACTAAACAAAAAAGCGACAGTCAGAATTTGACTGTCGTTTTTTGTTTGGGGCTATTAGCTATTGGCCATTAGCCATTAACATTTTAGGATTTAACAGGACTGAATAGTAAATTCCCATAATCTCCTATAACCACACCTAAAAATTGAATTTTAAGGAGGTAGTTGCAACGCTGTCAATAAAAATGAGATGGGCGCATACTGGGCGTATGTAACCATCTCATTTTTTGAAGACAAGGAAGCAAATGCCCCTTAAAAACAATTTCAATTTCTTGTCAGAAGTCGTGAGATGTGGTGCATCGCAAAAGAAACATCGCTGGGATAGTACTTTAAGCGTACAGCCCAACGATGTTTACTTTTAGAGATGTGCCGCAGATTGCGGCTTATCACAAGAAATTACTTCTTGCGCGACTTTTTAGCAGCCAACGCCTTCTCCACCTCAATCTGGAAGTCGGACAATACGTTCATATAGTTGATGAACGCCTCGTACGAAGAACCGTAAGGGTTGAAGTAGGAGTGAACATCGCCGTCCGAAAGCCACTTTGTTGCCATATAGTAGAAGTGGTCCGAAGTCTGCATAAAGTTCCACACATACTCGTAGTCTGCACTCTTCAACGAACGAACCTTATCCTTCATTGCATACAACTTCGAGAACGCCTCGTTCTGCAAGTCGTTACCCAACCAAGCGGTGATATCGCGCTCCTCGTCCGCCCACGACATTACGTGAGGACAGTGAAGAACTGCAACAGGTTGATGCTCGGCTGCGGTCTCCGATACGGTAGCAAACTTCAAATCGCCACGCTTCAAAATTGCAGCCGGAAGACTCTTTACAAAGTCGAATATACCGGTCGAAGCCTTCTGATGCTCACCAAAGGTCTCGTAGTCCATAAAGAGGTTGATAACCTCACCCTCCGACTCCGAAAGCCAAGCGGCATACTTGTCGGCTGTGAGTGGATACTCGTCCCAACCCTGGTTCGAGAAACGGAATGCGATATCGTCCGAGAGCTTGTAGTTGCGGAGCAAAAGACGAAGGCTCTGGTCTGCCGCACCAGCGTAAACGAAGTCTGGCGACTTCCAACCGAGGATATGCTTTGCACCCTCTGCCAACATTGTCTTAAAACCGAGTTCGCCAACAGCCTCGCCAATCTCGTCCGAGTAGATAAGCTCGGTATTGCGGAATGCCTTCGGCTTAACACCAAACTCCGACTTCAACATTGCGGTATGCTTCTTTACCTGATCCTTGAAATCCTCCTTCGACGAGAGAGCCGCCAACGAGTGCGAATAGGTCTCTGCCAACAACTCTACACAACCCGTATCGACCAAAGCGCGGAACGACTCCAACACCTCGGGAGCGTAGGCCTTAAACTGCTCAACAACAGTACCTGTGAGCGAGAACGAAACTTTGAATGCACCCTTGTTCTCCTTGATAAGTTTCAAAAGGAGGGCATTCATTGGTAAATAACACTCGCGTGCAATCTTCTGCAAAATAGCACGATTGGTCAAATCATCGAGGTAATTGTGGTCCTTACCGATATGGAAGAAGCGGTAGGTCTTCAATCGCCAAGGCTGATGTACCTGAAAATATAAACAAACTGTCTTCATATTTTTTATGTTTTTGTTTTTCTTTCCGTTTATTTCATCGATGCAATAGCATCCTCGTAAACAGCCTTAACCTTCTTGGCTGCATCGTTCCATTTGAGGTTCGTAACCTCCTCCAAGCCCTTCTGAGCAAACATCTTCGCAAGTGCAGGATAGGTTATCAAACCATAGATAGCATCCGCCATCGAATCAACGTCCCAATAATCCACCTTAACGGCGTAATCCAAAACCTCGGCAACACCCGACTGCTTCGAGATAATCGAAGGTACGTTGGCACGCATAGCCTCCAATGGCGAGATACCGAATGGCTCCGACACCGACGGCATAATATATACGTCAGAGAGCTGGAACATTTTATGCACATCGTCGCCCTTCAAGAAGCCCGTGAAGTGGAAACGGTCGGCAATACCCAAACGAGCCACACGACGAATTACGTGGTTCATCATATCGCCCGAACCCGCCATCACAAAGCGTACGTTAGGAACTCTCTTCAATACCTTTGCCGCAGCCTCTACAAAGTAGTCCGGACCCTTCTGGAAGGTGATACGACCGAGGAAGGTAACAATTTTATCCTCGACACCTCGCTCAGGAAGAGCCATTTCGTTCTCGGCAAAACGCACCGCATTATGAACTGTTACAACCTTCTCTGCCGGGATATTATACTTCTCGATAACGATGTTACGCGTCAGGTTCGACACGGCAATAACTCTATCGGCTGCCGCCATACCTGTGCGCTCAATCTCATAGACACGAGTATCGATATTATCGCTCGACGAACGGTCGAACGAGGTAGCGTGCATATGCACAACCAGCGGCTTGCCCGACACACGCTTTGCCGCAATTCCTGCATAGTATGTGAGCCAGTCGTGGGCGTGAATAACATCGAATTGTCCCTCCAAATCTTTTGCCACCTGCGCAGCAACGATAGCATAGCGGGCAACCTCTTCCATAAGGTTTGCACCATACTTACCCGAGAAGGTGTAACGCTGACTCCACAAGTCGCTCGTCTCCCAACGCTTCTCTCCGGTCTTTACGAACTCATCGTGATAGGTCTCGTAATCCTCCGGCGAGAGGTAAGGCACGAGGTTGGAATCCACGTGGATAAACGACATCTTGTCGATAATATCGGCAGCGTCGGAACTAACCTTGCCGAATACGGTTTCGATATCGCTCGCATTTACTACGCGAATAAAGCGCTCGTCCTCATCACCCGAAGCACGAGGCATAACGAATGTAACATCTACATCGTTACGAGCCAATCCGCGAGTCATTCCGTAACAGGCTGTACCGAGTCCTCCCGCAATATGCGGAGGAAACTCCCAGCCAAACATTAAAACCCTCATCTTATTATCTTTTTACTATTTCTTAACACTCTTTTTCGTTGCTGCGCGCTTTGCCGCAGGCTTGGTTGCGCGTTTCGTTGCAGGCTTTGCTGCACGCTTTGTTGCAGGCTTCGCCTTAGCCTTGTACTGCTCAATAAGTTGCTTGATGTACAACACTCCTCCTACGCTCCAAGCCTGTGAAATAGCACCACGAGGTGCAAATGGAGGATTGGCATCGTAGTACTCCGCAACTGAGCCGATACAGTAGGTTTGGATATTGTCGTCGAATGCCGCCAACATCTCCTCGGCGATAGGCAAGAAGCGCTCACCATCGAGCTTTAAGGCGCACTCCACATAGAACATCAACGGCCAAACCCATACTGCACCATTGGTTGCCGCAGCCTCCTGCTCGATTGGATTCTCCTTGTAAGTCGATTCGAACATCGGGTTACGCGGCGACAACGAACGCAATCCCGCAGGGGTGAGCAAGTGCTGACGCACTACGCGCAAAACGTTCACAATCTGCTCCTCGTTGAGCATCGTATATTTTAATCCGCAAGCGACAATCTGATTACAACGAATATCATCATTCTTACCACACATATCCACATAGTCGGCGAGATAGCCCTCCTCCGAGAGGTAGAACATCTCAACAAACGACTTCTGGATTTGGGCAGGAAGTGCTTTCCACTCCTTCTCGAACTCTTTGTCGCCCATCTTGTTCGCCAAAGCCAACGCATACGATACGGCGTTGTACCACAAAGCGTTTATCTCTACTGCATATCCGGCACGAGGGGTAACCGGCTGACCATTCATCACACAGTCCATCCAAGTCAAGGCGACACCCTCGCGAGCTGCCCAAACAAGACCATTGGAGTGCATTGCTACGCATCCTCCGAAGAATCCTCGACGATAAGCGGTCAGGATACTCTTCATTGCCGCACCATACTTCTCCCAAATTGCCTGTGCGCCGATATGCTCCTCCAACTGTTGCAAGGTCCAGAAGAACCAGAGTGGAGCATCTGCCGAGACCTCCGCCGAAGCCGAGCCGGCAAAGTCGCCATTGTGCATATCGCCGACCATCGTGTCGAGAACATCTATGCAGTCCTCCTTATATCCCTGCTCCAAGGTCAATCCCGGAAGTGCAATGAATGCCGAACGACCAGCCTTGCCATACCAAGGATATCCCGACATAACCTCTGTGCGGTTGCCCGGACGACGAATAATAAACTGACGCGCCGAGTGGTGCAAACAGCTCTCGAAGTCGATTTTGTGGGTACGACGAGCCACCGAAGCCTCGTAAGCCTCGCATATAGCCTCACCCGAAGGCATCTCATCTACCGAAGCCGAGAAGATAATGCTCTCGCCCTTCTTGATATTCATCTCGAAATAACCCGTTGTGAGGAGATCCTCGTATCCCTCGTAGCCACGCTCCAACTCCTTCTGATACTCAAAGTCGTAGTACCAATCCGGCGCAGGGACAAACTTTGCATCCGCCTTCGACAACTGCATATGCAACCAAGGGAAGCCTTCATAAAGACGATTCTTCACTCCATTTGTAACCGGGTAGGAGCGAACATTGGCATACATATTGGCCTTTGACAATTCGTGCTTGTTGCGGAATGCAAGGAATGGACGCAAACGCAATGTAGTATCGGAGTGAGCATCAACAAGCGTATAACGAATCATCATCTGCGTACGCTTGTGAATCCAAAGAATCTCCTTGCGAAGAATCACACCTCCGACACGATAAGTGATGGTTGGACACGGAGTATATTCGAAATCGGTGATATACTTGTGTCCTCGAGGCTCATATACACCACGGAAGCGGTGCAAAGCCAAGTTGAACGACTGGTCGTGCTGCACAATTGTTTCGTCCAACGACGAAAGCAGCACATAAGCATTGTTGCTCGCATCAATCGGAGCAACAATCAAGCCGTGATACTTGCGTGTATTGCAACCTACGATGGTAGTGCTCATATAACCGCCTCGGCGGTCAGTCGCCAACATCTCACGCTGCAACGAATACTCCAAGTTACCAAGCTCTTGTTTGTCAAATTTTAATCCCGGCATAATTATTTTTTATGAAAATTTATTTCTGTTTCGTAAAGTTAATAAAATTTTCGTCTAATTATTCCTAAAAAAGCCGAAAATTTTCAAAAAATAAACATTTCTTGCCACAAACACAGATAAAATAGTGCATTTTTGATGCTATTCACTGTATTTCACACCAAATACTGCCGGGCAATCTGTGCCCAACAGTATTGATGTATGTTTGTTTCAGCTATTAGCCGTTAGCCGTTAGCTATTGGCTAATTAAAAATTAAGAATTAAAAATTCCTAATTTTAGTATCTAAGCAAAATTGCTTTTATAGGAGCAGTTTCAAGGCTTGCGAGGTGTTGAGTGCGCAGCATAGTAAACCTATGTGAGCAACTCAACATCCGAAGCGTAACGATGAAAATGCCCTTTAAAACAATTTTAAGCCCACTTTACAAGAGCAAAATCCATTCTATATGGGAGGCAATCATTCTTAGGATATACTCTCAACGCAAGGTCGAATGCACCGGTGCGGTTTGGCACCACATCGAGCATATAGGTTGCTGTTGTACCCTCTGTCTTGACAAGCTTAAGCTGCTCAACAAGGGTGATATCCGGAGTCTGCTGTCCAACCATCTGCTTTGCTACAACAAGCTCTACACCAATCTCCTCAGGAGAGAGTGTTGCTACATCGAGTTTAACCTCGAAGTGGTACTTCTCACCGAGCATCATCGACTCCTTGTCTACGCGAACGCGCTGCGAGTCGAGAACTCGTACATTATCCCAAGCCGCCGAAACCTTACGCTTCCAAGCCGCAATCTCGCGAGCGAGAATATAGTTGTTCGATACGAGCTCCTTCTTACGCGCTGCCAACTTGTTGTAAAAACGCTCCTCGTAGTCGATAAGCATACGGTTTGTGGTGAAGTTCGATGCGATATCCGAGATACACTTCTTTATCGAAGCCACCCAATCGGTTGGAATACCGCGCTCGTTGCGAGCATAGTACTTCGGTACAATCTGCTCCTCGATAGTAGTGTAAATCATCTCGGCATCGAGCTCGTCTTGGTGTCCTTGGTCTGCAAAGGTACGCTCCATAGGGAGTGCCCAACCGCCATTCTCCTTGTAGCCCTCAACCCACCAGCCGTCGAGTACCGAGAACTGCATAACACCATTCATCACACACTTCTCGCCCGAAGTACCCGAAGCCTCCAACGGACGAGTAGGAGTGTTCAACCAAACATCAACGCCCTGAACCATACGGCGAGCCAACTCCATATCGTAGTTCTGCAAGAAGATAATTTTACCTACGAACTCAGGCATCAACGACACCTCAACAATACGCTTGATCAAATCCTGACCCGGTTTATCAGCCGGGTGAGCCTTACCTGCAAAGATAAACTGAACAGGACGCTGCTTGTTGTTTACGATAGCCGACAGACGCTCCAAGTTAGAGAAGAGGAGGTATGCTCGCTTGTAGGTAGCGAAACGACGTGCGAAACCGATAGTAAGAACCTCAGGCTTGATACGGTCAGCAACCTGTACCATCTGGCTTGGACGGTCGAAACGAACCTGTGTAGGATCTGTGTAGCGACGCTTGATAGTCTTAATGAGTCGCTGCTTGAGGAACATACGCTCGTTCCACAACTCCTCGTCAGGAATGTTGTAAACCTTCTGCCACTCAGGAATGTTATATGTGTGTCCCTCGAATCCGTTAGGGAAGTAACGCGAGTAGAGGCGACGCATATTCGATGCTGTCCAAGTTGGGAAGTGAACACCATTGGTAACATAGCCGATATGCAACTCCTTCTTGAAGTATCCAGGCCACATATTGCCGAGGATATCCTTCGACACCTCGCCGTGCAACCACGATACACCATTAACCTCCTGCGAAAGGTTACAAGCGAGTACCGACATCGAGAAGCGCTCGTTCGGATCGTTCGGATTAACCTTACCGAGGTTGATATACTGATCCCAAGTGATACCAAGGGCATCCGGATAGTGCGACATATACTGACGAATCATCGACTCTGGGAACGCATCGTGTCCGGCAGGTACAGGTGTGTGCGTTGTGAAGAGCGACGACGAACGTACAACCTCCAACGCCTCCGAGAACGAAAGCTTCTTGCGCGACATCAAATTACGAACACGCTCGATGCCGATAAATGCTGCGTGGCCCTCGTTGCAGTGGTAAACCTCCTGCTTAATACCCATCTTTGCAAGGGCACGGATACCACCGATACCGAGCAAAATCTCCTGCTTCAAACGATTCTCCCAATCGCCACCATAGAGGTAGTGAGTTACCTGACGGTCCTCCTCCAAGTTGGCCTCGTAGTCGGCATCGAGCAGGTACAACGGAGTGCGTCCTACCTGACAGCGCCATACACGTGCGCTCAAAGTACGACCCGGAAGTGCAACCTGAGTAGTTACCCACGAGCCGTCCTCCTCACGAACAGGCAAAATAGGCAACTTGAAGAAGTTCTGTGCCTCGTATGTTGCCTCCTGTGCACCCTGTGCCGAAAGACGCTGAGTGAAATATCCGTAGCGATACAAAAGACCTACGGCTACCATTGGGGTATTTCTATCCGACGCCTCTTTGAGGTAATCACCTGCCAAAATACCAAGACCTCCCGAATAGATCTTCAACGAGTGGTGCAAACCATACTCCATCGAGAAGTAAGCAATCTTCGGAGCCTTTGGATTCGGCTTCTCGTTCATATACTCCTGGAACTGTGCATATACAGCGTCCATTCGTGCAAGGAATGCCTCGTCCTTCTCAATCTCTGCCAAACGCTCCATCGACAACTTATCGAGCAATGCGATAGGGTTACGATCAACCTCTACCCACAACTCCTTGTCGATAGCCTCGAACAAATCGCGTGCTCCAAGAGTCCAGCTCCACCACAAGTTACGCGACAACTCCTCGAGTGGGCGCAAACGTGCAGGCAACGACTTCTCAACCATTACGCGTTGCCAGTTTGGACGCTCTACGAAGAGCTGCTGACGCACGAAGTTAATCTGCTCGTGCGATGCACCACCATCGCCCATAACGGCACGATTGGTACGCGCTACGCAACTCTCGATTGCGCAGTCGTAAGCCTTGCGATAGTACGAGAAGAGGTTATCCCAAAGAGCCTTCTTCGACATCTCCAATGCTGCGCTGCGTACCGCCTTAACCTCCTTATCGGAAAGCGAGAGGAAGCGAAGCACTGCATCTGCTACCGAAGCCACAGCCTCAGCTGTATTATTGTCGTTACGCTCAACAACCACTACGCCATCGTTCTTCTCCTGCTCGGCTGCCCACACGCCAAAACCTGCCAATGTGGTGGTAATGGTAGGCACCGAGAATGCGATAGATTCGAGCGGAGTGTATCCCCAAGGCTCGTAGTACGAAGGATAGATTGTTACGTCCATACCTACCAACAACTCGTAGTAGTTCTTGTTGAAGATACCATCGTTCTGATTGAGATATGTAGGCACGAAGATAACTTTAACCTTCGACTCTGCTCTATCGAGGACACTACCATTGATAGCGTTCACAACCTGATCCCAAGCCTGATACTCCAATACGTGTGTCGAGTAGCGATACTGCGAAGCATCGATTGGCTGCGACTTATCCTGCAAGTGAGCCTGCAAGTCGTGACGTGCACCGAGGTTCGCAGCAGGAACGGTTACGTATGCCAAAATCTCACGGTCGAGTTTGCCCGATGTTTCGAGGATCTTCAATGCTTCGAAGAAGAGGTCCAACCCCTTATTATGGAACTCATAGCGACCACTTGTGCCGATGATGAGCGGCTCCTTCTCGAACTTGTGCGAGAGGCAAGCCTCGGCAACCTCAATCATAGCCTTGCGAGCCTCCTTGCGCTTCGCATCGTACTCCTTACCCTTCCATACGAAGTCGTTCTCGAATCCGTTAGGCGTTACAACATCAACCTCCTTGCCGAGCAAGTGCGCACACTCACGCGCTGTAATGTCGCTCACCGAGAGGAACGCATCGTGATTCTTTGCTCCCATCTTCTCGATCGAATGCTTTGCCATAACGTTAAACTGACGAGCCAAATCGTCAGCGTTAAACTGCTCCAAGTTGCCATAAAGCGGAAGGTTGTTACCTGCGATACAACGACCCATAACTGTTGCGTGGGTGCTCATCACAGTGGCGATATATGGCGAGTGCTTACGCAAGTAAAGACCACCCGAGCAGGTCATCCACTCGTGGAAGTGAGCCACAGCCTTCTCGGTAGTAGCGCAGAAGTTATCCACGTACGACTCGATGACCTTACCTGCCAAGTAACCGAACAATACAGGCTCAACATAGTCCCACTGACCCGAGATAGAGTCTACACGGTAGTCCTCCCACAACTCCTTCAAAACCTCATCCTTGCTTGCAAAGAGAGTTGTGAAGTCGATAAGAATTGCAATAGGGTTACCGCACACATTCCAACGACCAATGCGAACACGAATACCGTCATTGTAGAGAGTCTGACGCCAAGTCTTCATCAACATTGGGTCCTCGATAAACTCCGACGACTCGCTATCCTGCGAAAAATCGGGACCGATAGTGATATATCGATCGCCCAACTGTTTCGTAACGGTTAAAGCCTTTGTTGCCAACACAGTGTGGATTCCTCCAACTTTGTTACATACCTCCCAGCTGACCTCGAAAAGAACATCTGGGTTAAATTTAATTTCACTCATAATTATCTGATAATTTGTTGCTTTTATCTCCAAATTTTGCCGCAAAGATACGACTATAAAATTACAAAATCAAGTATTTATTAAAAATTTTTAATAATTTATACCAATATATAATATATAGCGCGCTACAACGCCATTAATTCGCTTATCACAAGATCGGAAACCAGCATCATTTCCGGCTCGATACGTAGATATCCGTTATCATTTTTCAGCAACCGCGATATATCGTTTGTCGATGCCTCGCGCTCCAATCTTTCGCGCTCCTTTACTCCAAAATCTCGTTCCACCTTCGCCAGCGACAGGCCTTCGGCACAACGCAACGAGGTCATAATATACTCGTTGAGTTTATCCTTTTCGGATAGCACCTCCGAGCCGTACTCTACCCCACCGACATACTCCTCTACCGACTGCTCGCACCAACGACGCATCGCACCATTGAACGAGTGCGCTCCGGGACCTATGCCCAAGTACTCCACACCCTTCCAATACGACGAGTTGTGTTTGGAGCGGAAACCCTCACGAGCATAGTTCGACACCTCATAATGCTCGTAGCCTGCATTTGTCAGCGCTCTATGCACCCACATATAGTGCGATTCGCTGCTACACTCGTCGATCTCGGTAAACTCTCCTCGCGCCATCATTCGCCCAAAGCGGGTATTCTCCTCAATGGTGAGGTGATAGGCAGAGATATGTTGCACATTCATTGCCAAAACACCCTCCAAGGTTGTCATCAACTCCGTTACGCCGAAGTTCGGAATGCCGAAAATCACATCTACGGAGATATTGTCGTAGCCCGCCTCCTGCAACATCTTCACCGCATCAACAGCCTGCCGGGCATTATGGCGTCGTCCCATAAATTCAAGGCAGCGGTCGTCGAGCGACTGCACACCTATCGAGATGCGATTTACCGAAGTCTTACGCAGCTCTGCAACATATTCCGCTGTTATATCGTCGGGATTAACCTCAACGGTAATCTCTTCCAACTGCGAACAGTCGAATTGTGAACGCACCTGCTCGATAAATCGTTCAATCTCACACGGCGCAAGCAGCGATGGCGTACCACCACCAAAATAGATTGTGCGAATGGTCGTGTCGTGCAAGAACGACTGTTGCTCCGCCAACTCTCCGTGCATCATATCGACCACCTGCGGCATATAGCGCAACTTTACACTGCGATAAAAGTCGCAATAACCGCACAATCGCTTGCAAAATGGAATATGAAAATATACCGCCGCCACCGTTACTTCGGGTTAATCTTAACAAAGTTAATAAAAAAATCGGAAAACGGAAAGCGGAAAACGGAAAACTTTTAGTTTTTTTTAGCTCTTAACTCTTAGCCATTAGCTATTGGCTTTTTTAATAGTAAATGCCTTCGCCATTAAGCATTCGTCAGACGAGACCGCCACACCGCCACCAACTGACCGAGTTCTATTCTGGGTAAATGAAGAACCCTAATAACTACAACACAGAGGCTTGACCGACAGCAGAAGCTGAGAGCATACCGAACCCGAATTGGGGCTCGACCGGTTGCCGCAGGTTTGAGCAGTGCAAGAGGGAAAAGGCGTAGTCGTGCAACAAAGTTGCAAGAATTGTGAGGATAGACTAAAAGAAAATCTATTTGCTTTTAGACTATCTGCACAAGGCTTATAATTGCATAGCAATACGACTACGCCAATTACGCGCAGACGACACTGCCACACCGCCACCAACTGACCGAGTTCTATTCTGGGTAAATGAAAAAGGAGCCTTCGTGAACGAAGACTCCTTTTGAAGTGCCCAGAATAGGACTCGAACCTACACGCCTCTCAGCACTCGCACCTGAAACGAGCGCGTCTACCATTTCGCCATCTGGGCATTGCGACTGCAAAGGTAACCATTTTTTCACTAATTCCAAGTTAAGTGCGTAGTTTTTTTAGAGGAGTTGGTGGAGTCGGCGTAGTTAGTAGTTTTTCTAACTACACACGAAAATCTTAAAAGTTTTCCGTTTTCCGCTTTCCGTTTTCCGTTTTTTTTCCTACCTTTGTGGTTGATGAGCAGTAAAAAATTGATTTTCCTAACCAACGATGACAGTTACCGCAGCAAGGGTTTTGCCGCAGCAATAGAGGTCGCACGACAGTTTGGTCGTGTTATCGCCATTGCCCCCGAAACACCCCAAAGTGGTATGAGCCAAGCCATTACCATTCACAATCCACTACGTCTGAACAAAGTCAGAGAGGAGGAGGGTGTGTTGGTATATTCGCTCAACGGCACACCCGTAGATTGCGTTAAGATGGCTTTTGACCACCTCTTCGTCGATGAGAAAATCGATTTGGTGATTTCGGGTATCAACCACGGCTCGAATGCTGCAGTGAATGTGCTCTACTCGGGCACTATGGGTGCGGCGATAGAGGCGGCATTCTACAACATTCCGAGCATCGGGCTCTCGCTCACCGACCACGACCTCGACGCCAATTTCGAGGGTGCTGTGAAGTACGGTTCGCAGATTGTTAAAGCGGTACTCGACAACGACCTACCACGTCCGCTCTGTCTAAATGTAAATGTGCCCGATATTCCGTGCAACGAGATTAAAGGTATACGGATAGCGCGGCAGACACGAGGTTATTGGCGCGAGGAGTTCTTCAAACGCACCGACCCTCACGGCAAGGACTACTTCTGGCTAACAGGAGCCTTCTCGAACGCCGAGCCCGAAGCCGAAGAGAGCGATGAGTGGGCATTAGCAAACGGATATGTAGCGGTAGTTCCCGTACAGGTAGATTTGACCGCATACAACCAAATGGAGCATCTGAAAGTCTTATTATAGAGAGAGCGCAACGATGGTAAGCCTTGGACTAAAAATAGCGATGGTGATTATTATGGCCGTGCAATTATTAGCCATAGGCTACGCGGCGCACCTTGTAAGAAAAACGAAGTATAGCATTATCTGGATATTGTGCATCATAAGCTTTGCAACCTCTTTTGCACAGCATCTACTCCACATATTCTCGGAGGGACCGGTAAATTACAACCTCTTCATAACCTTCGACGTAATCCTCTCGGCGTGTCTTGTTGTGGCGGTATTCTTCGCCAACAAGTTGGTAAATCACATCAACGACCTGAATGCTCAGCGTGAACGTCTGAGCAAACAGCTACTCTCGACGGTACTTCGTACCGAGGAGCGCTCCCGTTCGCAGTTTGCCAAGGAGTTACACGACGGTATGGGTCCCCTGCTCTCCTCCGCCAAGATGTCGCTGTCGGCAATCTCTACCGAGAATATGAACAACCACCAACAAGAGATTTTAAAGAACTCGCAGTTTGTGATTGACGAGGCAATTCGTTCGGTGCGCGAGATATCGAACAATATGTCGCCACAGGTGCTGATGGACTTCGGGTTATCGCAGGGCATTCGCAACTTCATATCGCGCATAAAGTCGTTACACAATATAGATATATCCTTCGAAACAAACCTACACAACGAGCGATTTGACAGCGATGTAGAGGTGGTATTATACCGCGTGGTATGCGAATTAATAAACAACTCGTTCAAACACTCGGGTTGTTCGAAAATCGACATTTCGCTGATACTCGATGACAGCGTATTACAGTTGAGATACAGCGATAATGGCAAAGGCTTCAACATTCAGAGCACGACTGCTTCGGGCGGTATGGGTTTGTCGAACATCACTTCGCGCATAAACTCCCTGAATGGCACGCTGAAACTCACAAGCAACGAGGGTAAAGGTATGAGGGCTTCAATCGACATCAACACCAAGCCTGAGGATAAGAAGATAAACCAAAGAAAGCGCAGATGGAAAAAGAGATAAAAATTGCATTAGTAGATGACCACGCACTATTCCGCAACGGACTTCGAGGGCTGATTAATGGCAACCACTCGTGTCGTGTCGTAGCGGAGGCGAGCGACGGCAAAGAGTTTTTGGAGAACACCGAGGCTATGGCGGCAGATGTAGTGTTTATGGATATTGCAATGCCTACTCTCTCGGGCGACAAGGCTACGGCTATGGCGCTGTCGCAAAATCCGAACCTGAAAGTCATCTGTCTTTCGATGTTTGGCGACGAGAAGTACTACTCGCGAATGATGGAGGCCGGAGCAAAGGGTTTCCTATTGAAAGACTCCTCGATTGAAGAGGTATTTGCAGCTATCGAGGCTGTGATGAACGACGAGGAGTATATATGCAACGATGTTATGCAGGCTCTCTCAGGAGCAATGCGTCGTAACAACGATACGGAGATGCTCTCCGAGCGCGAAATGGACGTATTATTCGGCATATGTCAAGGACTCTCCACGCAGGAGATTGCCGACAAACTCTTCCTCTCGAAGCGTACAGTGGATACTCATCGCGCCAACATCCTCGAAAAGACGGGCTCGAACAATACGGCAAGCCTTGTGGTCTACGCCATAAAGAACAACCTCGTAGAGGTGTAAGAAACGGGAAACGGAAAACGGAAAACGGAAAACGAGAGAACGAAAAGAGGAAATTTATAGCCGACGGGGGGGGGTAAAGCGGAAAAAGAGTGAAGCGCACCCCATAAAGCAACCAACGGGAGCGTCCCCATAAAGGGCGGAACGCCCGCCCCCATAAAGCAGTTGCAGACTGCGCACCCAGAAATAGTTGCGCCGTAACAAGAGTCAGAGTACGCAAAACTGAAAAAGCCAATGGCTAAAAGTAAAGAAATAAAGAGTATAAAGTTTAGTATAAACACCTAATTTCCAGAAAATTATGAAAGTAAATGAAATTATGCTCGATTTGGAGCGCAAGCACCCCGGAGAGAGCGAGTACCTGCAAGCGGTACGTGAAGTTTTGGAGTCTATTGAGGAGGTTTACAACCAGCACCCGGAGTTTGAGAAGGCTAAAATTGTTGAGCGCATTGTTGAGCCCGACCGCATCATCACATTCCGCGTAACCTGGGTTGATGACAATGGCGAAATTCAGACAAACCTCGGTTATCGTATACAGTTCAACTCGGCTATCGGTCCTTACAAAGGCGGTATCCGTTTCCACAAGGCTGTAAACCCTTCGATGTTGAAGTTCCTCGGTTTCGAGCAGACATTTAAGAACGCTTTGACTACGCTCCCTATGGGTGGAGCAAAGGGCGGCTCTGACTTCGACCCAGTAGGCAAGAGCGATGCCGAGATTATGCGTTTCTGCCAGGCCTTTATGTTGGAGTTGTGGCAGAATATCGGTCCTGATACCGATGTTCCTGCGGGCGACGTTGGCGTAGGCGGTCGCGAGATTGGTTATATGTACGGAATGTATAAGAAGTTGGCTCGTGAGTACAACACAGGCGTATTGACCGGCAAGGGTCTTACTTGGGGAGGCTCGTTGATTCGCCCTGAGGCAACAGGCTTTGGTGCGTTGTACTTCGTTGAGCATATGCTCCACCGTGCAGGTAAGGAGTTGAAGGGTGCCAAAATTGCAATTTCGGGCTTTGGAAACGTGGCTTGGGGTGCAGCAAAGAAGGCTACCGAGTTGGGCGCAAAGGTTATCGCTATTTCGGGACCTGACGGTGTAGTGCTCAACCCTAACGGAATGAACGACGAGAAGATCGCCTATATGTTGGAGTTGCGTGCTTCAAACCGCAATATCGTTGCTCCTTTCGCAGAGAAGTTTACCGATGCAACATTTGTTCCGGGCAAGAAGGCGTGGAGCGTGAAGTGCGACATCGCACTCCCTTGCGCATTCCAGAACGAGCTTACCGGTGCTGATGCTGAGGAGTTGTTGGCAAATGGTACTTGGTGCGTTGCTGAGGTTTCGAATATGGGTTGTACCCCTGAGGCTATCGCAACATTCCAGAAGGCTCGCATCTTGTTTGCTCCGGGTAAGGCAGTAAATGCAGGTGGCGTGGCAACCTCGGGCTTGGAGATGACACAGAATGCTATGCACATTTCGTGGTCGGCTGCCGAGGTGGACGAGAAGTTGCACTACATTATGCAGTCAATCCACGAGGCTTGCGTTAAGGCGGGCGACGAGGGCGACTATACCAACTATGTTAAGGGTGCAAATATCGCCGGCTTCTTGAAGGTGGCACAGGCAATGCTCGAACAGGGTATTGTATAGTGCAAGCACTACACAATTTAGTGTGTTACCTATCCCCCAACCCCCTTTCTGTAAAGGGGGCTTTTTTTTGGGGGGGGGTAGGGAGTTTAGAAAATTTACCACAAACTATTCCAACTCTATTCTGCCACACCGCCACCAACTGAACGAGTTCCTTTAGACACACAACGATTGCCACGTCGCTTCGCTCCTCGCAATGACGGCTCGGCTTCCCTCATACAAAAGATACTCGAACGACCGCAGCAGTAGAACAACTGTAACAACGGACTCGAACGGCGGCAGAAGCCGAGAGCAGACCGAAGGGAGGTTGTTGCAATCGAAGATTGTCGGGGTTGATGGGCGATGGGACGAAAATTTATTTTCAGACACATTCGCACAGCAAACACGAGGATTTGCGCAGCAAACAACAACCAACCATAGACAAGTCTGCCGAGGCGCAACACGCTGACCGAGTTCCTTTATTCGCACAAAAAAAGCGACTGCCAACAGACAGTCGCTTGTGCGGATAAAGGGACTCGAACCCCCACGCCTCTCGGCACCAGATCCTAAGTCTGGCGTGGCTACCAATTACACCATATCCGCCTTGGATGTGGGTGCAAAGGTAACCATTTTTTCACAAATCGCAACCTTCGCTTAGCTTTTTTCGCCTAATTTTACGAAAAAATGCTAAATTTGCACATCGTAACACTTTTTATATGCCGAAGCTTGTAAACCTTACCCTCTCGCCAAAGCACGCCTCCGATGCGAAGTTCTACACTCCGTTGGTGGCGCGAGAGTTGCGCATAAAGGAGAGCGACATTGCGCTACTGCGTATAGTGAAGCGCTCGGTAGATGCACGACGGGGCGCATTGAAGGTAAATCTCTCGTTCGAGGCATACATCGACAACGAGGAGCAGCCTGCACCTCTCCACTTCGACTACCCCTCGGCGGTCGGCAAGCCCGAAATCATAATTATCGGAGCGGGTCCTGCCGGATTGTATTGTGCGCTACGACTTATAGAGTTAGGGTATAGGCCTATTCTCTTTGAGCGTGGCAAGGAGGTTGTCGAGCGTGGCAAAGATATCGCCAAAATTCAGCGCAATCAGGGCGTTAATCCCGACTCGAACTACGCCTTTGGCGAGGGTGGTGCAGGAACATTCTCCGACGGAAAGCTCTTCACTCGAAGCAAGAAGCGTGGCGACTACAACCGTGCCCTTCAACGCCTTGTCTTTCACGGAGCTTCGCCCGAAATTCTCTACGAAGCACACCCCCATATCGGCTCGGACCGACTCCCTCGCATCATCGCCAATATGCGCGAGGCTATTCGCACGGCGGGTGGCGAGGTACACTTCGAAAAGAGGGTTGAGGAGTTAATAGTGCGCAATGGTCGTGTCGAAGGTGTTATCGCAGGAGGCGACAAAGTCGAGGCTCGCGCTGTGGTTGTCGCTACGGGGCACTCGGCACGCGATATCTACTATATGTTGCACCGTAGTGGCGTGCGTCTTGAAGCGAAAGCCTACGCTATGGGGGTGCGCATCGAGCACCCTCAGCAACTAATCAACAACATTCAATATCACCGCTCTGCCGAGATGGAGTATCTCCCTGCGGCATCATACTCCTTGGTGGCGCAAGTGGGTGGACGAGGTGTCTATTCGTTCTGTATGTGTCCGGGAGGTTTTATTGTGCCCGCACTGACCGACGAGAGTGAGTCGGTGGTAAATGGAATGTCGCCATCGCACCGCAACTCGCCATACGCCAACTCGGGCTTCGTAACGGAGATTCGAGAGGAGGATTTCGCTCACTTTCAGGAGCGGTATGGCGCATTGGCAGGTCTTGTTTTCCAGCAACAGTTGGAGCAGGCGGCACGAGCGCAAGCACCTGAGTTGCAGAAAGCTCCGGCGCAACGCGTAGCGGACTTTGTGGCAGGTCGTAAGTCGGTTTCACTGCCGAAATGCTCCTACGTGCCGGGAATTGTCGAGTCGCGATTGGACGAGTGGTTACCACAATTTATGTCGTCGCGTTTACGCGAGGCAATATCGGTATTCGATAAGCGAATGAGGGGGTACCTCACCAACGAAGCGGTGGTTGTAGGCGTTGAATCGCGCACCTCTACCCCTGTGCGTATTCCGCGCGACAGAGAGACTCTGCAACACCCCGAGGTCGCAGGGCTCTACCCTGCCGGCGAGGGTGCCGGATTTGCCGGTGGTATCATCTCGGCAGCACTCGATGGCGAGCGCATTGCCGAGGCGATAGACTGCACTATCTCTTAGAATTTTTCACCAACTTTGCTACCCTATCGTTATACTCCGTAGCACCAAGCAACTCTTCGAGCGAGAGGTGCATACGGTAGCGCCAATAGTGATTTGACACGGCGGGAATGTTGATGCGCTCACGCTCGATGTCGTCGCTACGCAACTCCTCCGACAACGACAACCAATCCTGCAACGGCAATATCGCCAACATCGAAGGTGAGGCGAGGTGGCGAGCAACAATCTTCTCGCACAATACCGCTGTTGCCTCCGCAGGAGCATCGCCCTCCAAACCGAGAATATCTTTATAGTAGGCATCACGCTTCGCCTCGTCGCGCCACCACAAACGAAGTGGCGACATATCGTGTGTGGAGGTCGAGCAGACCGACAGATATGGATAACGCATAGTATCGCCATAAGCCACGCCATACTCCTTCGGCATACGCTCTATTTCGAGCGATAGAATCTGCTCGTCGCGCATAACCTGTGGCACGCAGGCAGGAATCATACCCAAGTCCTCACCACACGCCAGCATTGGCGTCGATTCGGTCAGGCTCTTTAATCGCATTGCGCCCGTCTGTCCCCAATAGGTGTTGTGTCGGTTATAGTAGAAGTTGTCGTGCAGGCGCACAAATGCCTGCTGCTGCAACTTCGAGAGAGTCTTAAATTTTTCGGTATTGAATGGCGATATACGAGGCACAAAGCCCTCACCATACGCCAACCACAATACATTATCGTCGTTCAATTTTTTCGCAACATCACGCTTTTCGTCGAAGTCGAAGCCCTCGCAGCGGATATCCGCAGCAGAATAAGGCAGCGATGGCGCAAAGGCGCCCAACAACGCACTCTTCGCGCCCTGCGGCACTGCCCAGATGCGGAAGAATCCGAGAATATGGTCAATACGGTAGGCATCGAAGTAGTCTGCCATCTTTGCAAAGCGGGCACGCCACCACGCATAGCCATTCTCCGCCATCTTCTCCCAATTATAGATCGGAAATCCCCAATTTTGTCCCTCTGCCGAAAAGTCATCGGGCGGAGCACCTGCTGACGATGTTGTAACAAAGAGGTCGGGGTTTTGCCAAACATCGACACTCGTGCGAGATACGCCAATCGGAATATCGCCCTTCAAAACCACCCCCTTCGAGTGGAGGTAGTCGCGTACCTTGCGAAGCTGACGGTCGAGGTGGTACTGCATATAGTAGTAGAAGCCCACCTCCTTCGCATTACGCTCGGCAAAGGCAGCACAACGCTTCTCGGCAAACTTCGTAAAGGTATCCCACTTGGTGAAATCTGCCGTCTTATACTTGTCGCGCAACACCGAGAATACCGCGTACGGCATAAGCCACGAGCGATTTTGCTTCTCGAAGTCGCGGAATGATTTGCTATCCATACAACGCGAGCCCAACTGCTCGTACATCTTGCGCAGATACTTAATCTTCGCCTTCACAACCCGCTCGTAGTCCATATCGGGCAGGGCATTCAGTTCAGCCTTCAACATCTCCATCTCGCGGCGATCCTCCTCACCACGCAGATAGCCCACATCACTCAATCGAAGGTAGAGCGGATGCAGTGCAAAACTCGAAACGGTGTTGTATGGGTAGGAGTCGTGCCACGTCATCGACATCGAGGTGTCGTTGATAGGCAAAATCTGAATTATACGCTGTCCTGTCTTGGCGCACCAATCGCCCAAGAGTTGCAAATCGGCAAACTCACCCACGCCAAAGCTCTGCTCCGAACGCAGCGAGAATACAGGAACGGCAACACCAGCCCCTCGCCACCGCACGCTATCGCGAAGACGCAGACCAAAAATCAGGCTCAATGTATTCGATGGCTGCAACAAACGATTTTCACCCTGCTCCCAACGCAAAAATTCACCCTCGGCGGTGGTTACTACAAATTTATACTCCGCGCACACGCGCTCGCGTAAGGCTACACCCCATCGATAGTTACCAAGATAGGTCATCGGCTGCACCTTTGCGGTGTTCCACTCGCCCAACCCCTTCGAGGAGCCTACAATGGCGAGTCGCTCGGTCGAAGGCAGCACCGCCTCAACCTCGATGTAGTGCGTCGAACCCGCTACGATAGTCGTATGCTCGACTGCTCGCGCAAAGATACTCTGGCGGAACATCGACGAATGGAGTGGCTTATTCGTAGGCATATCGCGCCAATGGTCGATAACCTCGACAGCAGGGCAACCCGCAATCTCGGTTAGCGAGTGTCCCTCGCCCCACTCCGTACGGAGAACCCGCTTGCCCGCTACAACGCGATAGGAGTAGCGATATGGACGGTCGGAGTGTAACTCTATAGCTACGCTCCAATAGCCACCCTCCTCACGGAGCATATCCAAAACTTTACCCTCGGCAGGCACAATCTGTAACTTGGCACCCTCAGCGGTGCAGTAGTGTAGTCTTAATGTCGCTTTCATAACTCAAATTTATACATAATCTTCGAGATATGCAATAGCAAAACGAGCGGGTTTTCAACAAGTTATTATACCACTAGACGAGAGATGAGAGACAAAAGACGAGAGTGGGGTGTAAAAATATCACTAAAAATCATTTTAGAGAGGCAAATGCAACACCACCAAAAATTGCTTTTAAGGAGGTAGTTGCAACGCAACATAACAATCCATTCAAAATCAGAGATGAGCGAGGGAATTTTGTACTAAACAAGGAAGCGAGCCCGCAGCATAGTAAACCTATGTGAGGAGCTCGCTTACCGAAGAGCAGTGCAAAATTCACCGCTCAGAATGATTTTAGCTCAAGAAGGCAAGTAGAATTCCTGCTGCCACCGCCGAACCTACCACACCCGCTACGTTAGGACCCATAGCGTGCATAAGGAGGAAGTTCGATGGATTCTCCTTCTGACCTACGGTCTGCGATACACGGGCTGCCATAGGCACCGCCGATACACCTGCAGAACCGATAAGTGGGTTGATCTTCTTACCCTCCGGCAAGAAGAGGTTCATAAATTTCGCGAGGAGCAAACCTCCGGCTGTACCGCAGCTAAACGCAACGATACCAAGCACAAGGATACCGAGAGTCTTGAAGTTGAGGAACGAGTCGGCAGTAGCAGTTGCTCCAACCGAGATGCCGAGGAAGATAACCACGATGTTCATCAACTCGTTCTGCACGGTCTTAGACAAACGATCCACAACACCACACTCCTTCATCAAGTTACCGAGCATCAAGCAACCAACGAGTGGCGCAGCCGATGGAAGAAGCAACGAGATGATGATGGTGATGATAACAGGGAAGATAATCTTCTCGGTCTTCGACACCTGACGCAACTGCGACATCTTAATCATACGCTCCTTCTTGGTGGTGAGGGCCTTCATAATTGGTGGCTGAATAACCGGCACAAGAGCCATATACGAGTAAGCTGCAATGGCGATAGGGCCGAGCAATTCAGGCGCAAGACGAGCCGTCAAGAAGATTGAGGTAGGACCATCGGCACCACCGATAATACCAATCGAACCGCACTCATTAGGAGCAAAGCCCAAGGCGTAAGCGCCCAAGAAGGTTGCAAAGATACCCAACTGTGCTGCTGCACCGAGCAAGAAACTCTTAGGATTGGCAATAAGTGGACCGAAGTCGGTCATCGCTCCTACACCCACGAAGATCAAACAAGGATAGATACCGAGTTTAACTCCAAGATAGAGGTAGTCGATAAGGCCCGCATTATCCACGAAGATATCCCAATGAACGTGACCTCCTGCAAATAGCTCCGAGTGGTACATCTCGGCTCCCGGGAGGTTAGTAAGCAACATACCAAAAGCGATAGGGAGCAACAGAAGCGGCTCAAACTGCTTCTTGATTGCGAGGTAGAGAAGGAAGCACGCGAGTGCAATCATCACCGCAAACTTCCAGCCACCCGGCGCAAAGAATGCCCCGAATCCCGAAGTCTCGACAAACTTCATAACGCTGTCGAGAAGGAAATCAGACTGCAATAGTGAAATCATAACGCCTACTCAATTACAAGTAAAACATCACCCTCCATTACAGTTGCACCTGCCGAAACAAGCACCTGCTTAACAACACCACCACGCTCGGCGTCGATGTTGTTCTCCATCTTCATAGCCTCCAACACGAGGAGAGTCTGACCAGCCGCTACGGTATCGCCCTCCTTAACGTTGATAGAGAGAACTGTGCCCGGAAGCGGACAAGCAACCTTCAAGCCCGAAGCAGCCGCAGGAGCAGCAGCCGGCTTGGTTGCGATAGGGGTCTTTGGAGTTACCGAAAGACCGGTTGCCTCCGGAGCAGCAGTAACCTGCGGCTTCTTCACAGCCACAGCCTTACCACCCTCAATCTCTACATTGTACTTTGTGCCATTGACCGTTACGTGAGCCAAGGTCGAGGCCTCGTTGATATCGTCAATCTTAACTTCGTAAGAGTTGCCGTTGATTTTCAATGAATACTTTTTCATTTCGTTTGTGTGTCTTAAATTATTTACGCTCAGGTAACTGAGTCAATCCGTGAATTTTCGAACTCCAAGGCGAGTACGCACGAGTGATGCGGTTGATGGTAAGCATCTCCGACTCCTGATCGTGCAAGTTGCTCTTGTAGAGTTTCAATGCGGTAATGATAGCCGCAGCAATCTCCTGGTCGGTAATTGCGTCGTGCTCCTCTTCTGCCGCTGCTGCGCCTGCTACGGCAGCCTTTGCAGCCTTCTTCTGGTGAGTAAATACCCAACCCATAGCCTTCATTACAAAGATAAGAAGCACGAGTACGGCAAATACCACCGAGAAACCAAGAGCCGCCATAAGCAACATCTCCGGCCAGCCTACATTTGCAAATTTATCCATAACTTTTTACGCTTTTACCTTTGGACTACAATGGAATGTTCGAGTGCTTACGAGCAGGGTTCTGCAAACGCTTGGTTGCCAACGACTGCAAAGCACGGATAATACGGAAACGAGTGTTGCGTGGCTCGATTACATCGTCGATATAGCCATAGCGCGCAGCGTTGTAAGGGTTCGAGAACAAATCTTTGTACTCCTGCTCCTTCTCGGCTACGAACTTCGCCTTTGCCTCAGGATCGGTGAACTCTGCCAAAGCCTTTGCGTGCAACACCTCAACTGCACCCGATGCACCCATAACGGCAATCTCTGCCGATGGCCAAGCGTAGTTGATATCGCCACGGATATGCTTCGACGACATAACGATATAAGCACCACCATAAGCCTTACGCAATGTAACGGTTACCTTTGGTACAGTAGCCTCGCAGTATGCGAAGAGCAACTTTGCACCGTGAGTGATAACACCACCATACTCCTGTGTTGTACCAGGCAAGAATCCAGGAACATCAACGAGGGTTACGAGAGGAATGTTGAATGCGTCGCAGAAACGTACGAAGCGTGCAGCCTTACGCGAAGCGTTGATATCGAGCACACCCGCCATAAACTTAGGCTGGTTGGCGATGATACCTACCGACTGACCGTTGAAACGAGCGAAGCAGGTGATGATATTCTTTGCATACGAAGCTGCCGACTCCAAGTAGTCGCCATTATCGACGATAGCCTTGATAACATCGTACATATCGTATGCCTGATTTGGGTTATCAGGGATAATCTCGTTGAGCGAGTCCTCCAAACGAGCGATGCTGTCGGTGCAAACTGCCAACGGAGCGTCCTCCATATTGTTCTGCGGCATATAAGAGATGAGCTTGCGAATGAGTGCAATACCCTCCTCCTCGGTATCAACTGCGAACTGTGCAACACCCGACTTTGTGGTGTGAACTACTGCACCACCCAACTGCTCCTGTGTTACATCCTCGCCGGTTACGGTCTTAACAACCTTCGGACCTGTAAGGAACATATTAGAGGTGTTCTTCTTCATAATGATAAAGTCGGTCAAAGCCGGCGAATAGACTGCACCACCTGCGCAAGGGCCGAAGATTGCCGAAATCTGCGGAATAACACCCGACGACATAACGTTGCGCTGGAAGATGTTAGCGTAACCCGCCAAAGCGTTTACACCCTCCTGAATACGAGCACCACCCGAGTCGTTCAAGCCGATGCAAGGTGCGCCGTTACGCATAGCCATATCCATAACCTTGCAAATTTTGTCTGCCAAAGCCAACGACAACGAACCTGCGGTTACGGTGAAGTCCTGTGCAAACACGTAAACAAGGCGACCGTCGATAGTACCATAACCTGTTACTACGCCATCACCAAATGTGTGCTTCTTCTCCATACCAAAGTCGTAGCAACGGTGAGTTACGAACATATCGAACTCCTCGAAACTGCCCTCATCGAGCAACATCTGAATACGCTCACGAGCGGTATACTTGCCCTTCTCGTGCTGCTTTGCGATGGCCTTCTCGCCACCACCCATACGAGCCGTCTCGCGGTTCTCGATGAGTTTGTTGATTTTGTTTTGAATTTCGCTCATAGCTATTTTTCTTATTTTTTGTAAATTTAGATTTGTTCAAGTTTCCAAAATCCCCAAAAATCGTAAATGATTGAGATATTTTTGTGCGATGTTAGGCGACAAAAGCGGAGCATACTAAAAGGTATGTAAGCATTTTGGCGTCCGACACACTCGTGCAAAAAGAGCCAATCAGAACGGTTTTATTTCTTCTCGCAGAGTTCGGTGAGAATACCCTGTGTGCTCTTTGGGTGGAGGAAGGCGATAGTCATATCGTCAGCGCCCTTGCGTGGGGTCTTGTCGATAAGACGAATACCCTGAGCCTCGGCGTCAGCCAACTGCTCCTCGATACCCTCAACGGCGAGAGCCATATGGTGAATACCGATACCCTTATTCTCGATAAACTTTGCGATTGTCGAATCCTCCGAAGTCGCCTCCAAGAGTTCGATCTTGGTCTGGCCAAGCATAAAGAATGCGGTGCGAACCTTCTGGTCTGCAACCTCCTCGATTTTGTAACACTTCAATCCGAGTGCGCCCTCCCAATAAGGGATCGCCTCATCAAGGCTCTTAACTGCGATGCCGAGATGCTCAATGTGGGATACTTTCATAGTTTTAGTTTTTATTTGGTTAAAGAAAATTAGTTCTACTTGCTGTGATTTGGGCATACACCCTCACAATCTTGGCAAAGATACCATTTCCTACGGAAATAAACAACACTTTTCGGAAAACTTTTTGCCTTTTGTGAAATAAATAACAAAACATTCGGCAAGGTCGGACCGGTTGGCTCATATGCAACAAAAGGCAAGTAACGGCAAGTAACGGCTATTAGCGGCAAGTAATGATGTGCTTTACACCACCCTAAACCGCTTTATTAGCCCTTACCAGCCGCTACCGACCGTTACTATACAAAAGCGACGGCTATGTTAATAGCCGCCGCCATATCTCACCTAATTCAATTAAAATAGATATTTAGTATCTATTTTTCGTCGGTTCTGGGAACTCCGCTGGCACAAGAAGCGATTCGCTACGACTGCTGCTGCTACTGCTACTGCGGCTACTACCACTGTATGAAGACTGAGCAGTAGTAGAACTACCAATAGCAATCACGACAAAACAAATCAACACCAAAATCGAAAAAAATGTTTTTCTTGACATAGTAAAAAAATTATTAGAGTTAATAAATAAGTTAATATATCAAACCAATCAAATGTTCCGGGTATAATACCACAAAGTTGTATTACTTCTAATATGAACGGTAGCATAACAGACAGTCCAAATATGAATCTTCCTGCAAATTTGCCATCATACAAAGCCGACTGAAATACAAGCAGAGCCATATACCACAATGCATCAGGCAAGCAGAAGATTACCCAACTTGTAATTGGACCACAATTAGCATAATCCACCTCTATTTTGATCTTAGCCAACCATTCTACATTAAAAGGCATCAGAAACAACACCTCTTGCCGACAAGTTGCATAAATCAAAGCGCCTGCCAATAATAACACAAACGATATACAAGCCCGACAGAACATTTACTGTTGCTTTTTATAACCCATCATCTTTCTTATTCGGCAAATTATAATGGATTATACCCTTTTGTACTACCACCTATTTTTATTCTAAACACAGGCTTTCCATCAGATCTCTCTTTATAATTTAAACTACCCGTCGTTTCCCCTCCGTGATCCCATCTGATATATACCTTATAGCACTTGTAATACATCTCTTCGCCAACAAAATAGTGTCCATACAATCCGTCACTAAAGTCATATATCCTTCCATTACTATATAATCCATAAGACTTCTCGCCGTTACTGTAGCGAAATTCGCACGAAACCCATTGTTTTCGACCCGTATAGGTACTGTACGTATCTCTCTGAACATATCTCTGACTCTTTTCATACTCATAATCTTCTCTACTCTGTATCTTAAACTGAGTATATGCAGATTGAGAAAAAACGGGATAAGAAACCGCTAATACGCATATCAACAATAAATACTTTTTCATAGCAATTCATTTTTATCACACTATATACTTGAAGTAATAGACGCAAAAGATTTCATTATTGTACTATAATTTTCTCAAAACAGTATTACCGATTCTTACAGCATAACTATTATATCCGATCTGTACTCTTATCCCATAGCTTTCTATATTGTAAAATCTAAAGTAGTATCCATCCTTAGAGCCTCCCATACCACCATTATTTTTCGCTATAAAAGAGTTAAAGGTTCTTGTATTTTCAAAACTTATTGTTCTGTAATCTTTGGAAAAAGATATATAAACCACATCCCCCTTTTTTATATCAACACTAGGAATATCTCTTTCAGCCTGAAATTTGCCGCCGAATTCATAGCCCGCAAACTGCGCATTTGCAGCAGAAGAAATACCTAAAAGCATTATCAATACCAATAAAATCTTTTTCATAGTCTTCAAGTTTTTAAGTTTTAATTAGTCTATTTCCCTACTCACTTGCGGCTTTTCGGGTTACTCCGTTGTACCTTTTAAGAGGGTTCGGATACGCACAAAAAAAAGCGCGGTACTTTTCGTATCTCGCTCTGACAAGGTGTTTGGCGTAACCCAATGGAATCGAAACAACAAAAAGCCCACGCTAATGCGTGAGCATTTCAATTGTCATTCCACTATCTCGATGTAAGTCGCCAAACTTTTGTCAGAGATTGAATAAATCAAAATGCTTTTCCTTCTAATATGTCTAAATTGTGCGCATCAAACTATACGCAATGCTTCATAGGCAATTGTTTTTTCGGTTATTATAGTGCAAATATACAAATTATTTATCAAAAACAATCAACTACCGTATAAAAATCGGAATCATTTATTTTAGGCGAGTGAAAACAAACGTCATTCCGAGCGAGCATAGTAAGCGTGGGAATCTCCTCGTTAAATGGTTGGTTGGAGATTGCCACGGCTTGTGCCAAGCCTCGCAATGACATACACATCCAACGCAGATAATTCCGTATTTCGTTTGGACTTTCGTCGGAAAAATCATACCTTTGTAGTTAATTGGAAAAATTTATCCGGTCGCAATGAAAAAATTCACTCTATCCATCATTTGTGCGGTGTCGATATTAGCACTATACGTTGGTGATGCTGTGGCACAGATGGTTATCCCGACTCCCGTAGAGATGACCCGCAAAGGCAACAAAAAGGTTAAACTGACTCATATCGACGAGCGCATCGATGCGTCGTCGAGCCTTCCCGACGAGGGTTACACCATCGAAATCGATGGTACCACCGCCCACCTCCGTGCCAAGACCGCGCAGGGTATGGTGTGGGCAAAGGCTACCCTTGCGCAGCTCAAAGATGCAAACGGCGAGGTGCCCGTAGTGAAGATTAAGGACTACCCCGCTTTTCCGATACGAGGTTATATGTACGACTGCGGTCGCAACTTCCGCTCGGTGGAGAATCTCAAAAAGGATTTGGACCTGCTTTCGGCTTATAAATTAAATGTCTTTCATTGGCATTTGACCGATAATCCTGCGTGGCGCATCGAGTGCCGAGCATACCCCGTACTGAACGCTGCACGCTACCAGCAGCAGACTCGCACACCCGGAAAATTCTACACCTACAAGGAGATACACGAGATTATCGCCTACGCCAAGGAGCGAGGTATTGTGGTTATTCCCGAAATTGATATTCCGAGCCATAGCGAGTACTTCTGGACGATTTTCGGCTTCCAGATGGAGGATCCTCGCGGAATGAAGATTCTCGACGTATTGTTCGAGGAGTTCCTCACCGAAATCACCCCCGAGGAGTGCCCATATATCCATCTCGGCTCGGACGAGGTGCGTCGCAAAATTGACGACGCCGAGGGTTTTGTGCGCCACTACGAGGAGATTCTCGCCAAACACAACCGCAGGGCGGTAATTTGGGACCCGGGCATTACGCCGTCGTCCAAAGATGCCATTTTGGAGAGCGTGCGAGCTATGGAGGGGCGCAGAGCGAACACGATGGAGACTGTAAAGTATGGCAAGGACGATTTGAGCCTACTCAAAAAGCACCCTCTTATCGACGCTTCGATGGGTTATCTCAACCACGGCTGCCCTATAAATAATGTATCGCGCTACTTCCTGCGCCAACTCTGCGGTGCAGAGCGATACGACGGACACGCCTTGGGCGGTATTCTCTGCCTTTGGAACGATGTCCGTTTGGAGAGCGAAGAGCAGTTGTTTCCGATAAATGCTGTGCCTATTTCGTTATTGCCCTATGCCGAGCGTGCTTGGGTGGGTGGTAAAGGCAGTGGCGTAGATTTTGAGGCGTTGCTACCATCGCCCGAAGCCGAATGGCACAAAGCGCTCGTAGAGTTCGAGAAGAAGCTGATATATCATCGCGATAACTTGCTGCGAGATTGGCACGTACGTTGGGTAGCAAATGCCCATATTCCTTGGTTAGTAACCATTCCGCAACCACAAGGCACACCAAAAGAGGCGATGAAGTGGGTATCCGCTTATGGTGGCTCGCTACACCTCCACGCCTTGGCTATTGCAAACGGAGTCGAGCCAAGTGAAAAGATGGTTGCCCACCTCAAAACCGAGATATACTCGGAGGAGGAGCGCGAAGTACGTGCGTTTGTGGCTTTCGAAACCCCTTCGCGTTCTACTCGCCGCTCGGCGGGCATAGGCAAACAGGGCGAGTGGGAGACGGGCGGTACAATCCTCGTAAATGGCGAGAAGGTGTTGCCACCCGTAAAGTGGAATCACCCGGGCGAGTACGCCTACCATTTCAGTGCCTACCGCTACCGCGATATTCAGGATATTCCGTGGACCAACGAGCAACTATTTTGGATGCGCGAGCCTGCGGTTTTGAAGCTAAAAAAGGGTTGGAACACCATCGAAATGGAGGCTCCATTGCACTACAAAACGCCATTCTGGTATGTATCGTTCTCGCCCGTAGAGGTGCGTGCAGATGGCAGTTGGAGCGAGGTAGAAGGGTTGAAATACCGACTCCCGAAAATTAACAAATAAAATAATATAAAGTCAATGGCTAATGGCTAAAAGCAAAATTTTATGTCCTACACAAAAATTGACCACTACGAGCGTGGCGAGTACCTCGATACCCACCACGACAGCGCACTATCGGTAACCGATGGCGTTGCCGAGCAGCCGATTGTAAATCCCTACTTCGTAAAGAAGCGTCGTCGCAAACTCACGACCGACGAGTTTGTTGAGGGTATTTTGGCGGGAAACATAACTATTCTCTCGCAGGCGATAACCCTTATCGAGAGCAACAACCCCGACAACTACGCACAAGCGCAGGAGATTATCGAACGTTGCTTGCCCTATGCCGGCAACTCGGTACGCATAGGCATTACGGGTGTTCCGGGTGCGGGAAAATCTACGTGGATAGAGGCTGTCGGCAATATGGTTACGTCATTGCACCACAAGTTGGCGGTGTTGGCTATCGACCCATCGTCGGAGCGCAGTGGCGGCTCTATCCTCGGCGACAAAACCCGAATGGAAACAATCTGCCACAACCCCGATATCTTTATTCGCCCTTCGCCATCTGCCGGCTCGCTCGGCGGCGTAGCACGCAAGACTCGCGAAACAGTGGTGTTGTGCGAGGCGGCGGGCTTCGATGTAATCTTTATCGAAACCGTAGGTGTCGGTCAGTCCGAAACAGCCGTTCATTCTATGGTCGATATGTTCCTCTTGTTGCAGATTTCGGGCGCGGGCGACGAGTTGCAGGGCATCAAGCGAGGCATTATGGAGATGGCCGATTTGATGGTCATAACAAAGGCAGATGGCGAGAATAAAATTAAGGCGGAGGTTGCCCGCCGTCAGTTCCAGAATGCGTTGCAGTTGTTCCCTACTCCGGAGAGCGATTGGAGGGCAAAAGTCTACACTTGCTCATCGCTCGAAGGTGTCGGCTTGGAGGAGATTTGGAAGGGCGTAGAGGAGTACCTCGAACACACCAAGGGCAACGGCTACTTCCAGCACCACCGCAACGAGCAGAATAAGTATTGGATGTACGAGAGCATAAACGAAACGTTGAAGAGCCGCTTCTACCTCAACCCCGAAATCGAAAGCCGCATAGCCGATGTTGAGCAGCGTGTTCTCGATGCAAAGTTGAGTTCGTTTATTGCAGCGAAAGAGTTGTTGGATATCTATTTCGACAAGGCAAAATAGAGTCCTAACGGAAAACGGAAAACTTTTTTTTAATATAAAACCTAAAAATTAGAGGTAATTGAGGAAATTTTGTGCGTTGCTAGGCGGTGAGTGCGCAGCATACTAAGGCGTATGTGAGCAACTCAACGACCGACGCAAGGTGCAAAATTTACCAATTAGAATAATTTTTATTATGAAAATAGTTGTATTGACAGGTGCTGGTGTAAGTGCCGATTCGGGTATTCCGACCTACCGCAGTAGCGATGGTTTGTGGGCAAACTATAAAATTGAGGAGGTCTGCACTCCTGAGGCTTTGGAACGCGATAGAGCCAAAGTGATAAACTTCTACAATATGCGTCGTCGCGAGATGGCGGGCAAACAGCCGAATGCGGGTCATAAGGCGCTTGCCGAGTTGGAGAAATATTTTGATGTTGAGATTATTACGCAGAATATAGACAATCTGCACGAGCAGGCAGGCTCGACCAAAATCACCCACCTTCACGGCGAACTCACCAAGTTGCGCGAGGAGAGTGGCGAGAAGTACGTTACCGATATCGGTTTGCGCGACCAGACGCTCGACGAGAAGGCTCCGAATGGCGAGTTGATGCGCCCTCATATCGTATTCTTTGGCGAGGCTGTGCCTATGTTCGACAAAGCACGCGACATTGTCAAAGAGGCGGATATTTTGATTGTCGTTGGCACTTCGTTGGCGGTCTACCCTGCGGCTTCGTTGGTTGGCTGGGTTAAGAGCAACGATGTGCCGATTTATGTTGTGGACCCATCAACGCCAAAAATTCCGTTCCTCCGCAACCGCATCTTCCACCAGAAGGAGCGTGCAGCGATTGGCTTGCCAAAGTTAGTAGCACAACTCAAGGAGTTTGCAGAGATACGCAAACTATAGCCATTAGCTGTTAGCCATTGGCCATTGGCTTTTTATAATAATCGCCTCGCAGAATAAACTGCGAGGCGATTTGTTATTTTAAGCACGAGAACTAAATTCTTCACCACATCTGCTACATTTATAATATGTAACAGAATCTCGTTCTTTTGTTATTTGGGAATTCTCTATTTTATAGTTACCTGTTTCCCAAGATTCAAAGCCAATTTGAGTTCCTGAAGCCCAAGTTCCGCAATGAGGACACACAGGAATAATAATTCTACACACAACATAGCTAATTAGCACGACCAGCAATGTAGCTACAATAAGCCCTGATAAAATACCGCCCTGTTCTATATCTTTAGGTTCAATTAGCACAACCAAATCATTAAAATATATACCACCTGCAACTATAGCTACAATGATAACAGCAATATAGAACCACCCCTTTACTCTGGGAAGGCAAAAAGGCAATATCAGGCGTATTAAGAATAATACAATCAACAATAAAAGTGCAGGCACAATTGCCAACGCACCTCCGATGAAACAGCCCAAAATAAATCCCAAAATCGCATCCATAATATTAAACTAAAGTAATTCATTTATTAAAAACACCTACTCACTTTCGGCTTTTCGGGTACTCCGTCATCCTTTTTTCATTTAGGTTATGTACACACATAAAAAAAGCGAGGACTAAACTCATCTATCTGCTGTTGAGGTCTTCGACTACCTGTGGCACAAATATCAAAGTGAAGCCCACGCTAAAATACGTGAGCACCAACTTCACTTCTCGTGCCACTTTTGAAATTGTCGAAGTTTCAACAGCCAGAATAAAAGTTAACGCTTTTTCCAATATGTCTAAAATGTGCGTACCTTAATACGCTAATTCTTCATAGGCAAATTCTATTTTTTGTTTTACTACTCACAAAGGTAAAAACTTATTTCGATTTGAGCAAGATTTTTTTACAATACGGCATTCAATGACAAGGAATGACATTCAATAACACACGCACCTATGGTGCTCAATGACAATCTCCAATGACAATTTACAACCTGTTTATTTGGTTATATTAAGTTTATTCCGTATCTTTGGATATGGATTTAATGTGTCAAAATAACAACTTATACCGCAACTTTACTGCATATCAAAAGGCGGTAATAATATACGATTTAACCTATCACTTTTGCGATAGATTTATCGGTTATGGCGACCGCACAAAAGATCAAATGATACAAGCAGCCCGTTCCGGCAAGCAAAACATTGTAGAGGGCAAAGCCGCATCGCTAACGTCATCTGAAACACATCTTAAACTGCTAAATGTTGCACGAGCAAGTTTTCAAGAGTTGTTGGTCGATTTTGAAGATTATTTGCGAACTCGCAAACTGCGAATTTGGGAAACCGACTCGGCAAAAGTTCAAGCGATGCGCAAACTCGGCATAGAGCATAGTGATTCCGACTTTTTTGTCAAACTTGCACACGAACGAGATGATGAAGTAATTGCTAATATGATTATTGTTCTAATTCATCAGGAAGATGTTTTATTGCGAAAATATATTGAAAAACAACTATCCCAATTTGTGAATGAGGGAGGATTTAAGGAGTCATTGAAAAAAGCTCGTATAGAAAAAAGAAAACAAAAATAATTTTGTCATTCATTGTCATTAAGGGCGCAAGCCCGAATGTCATTGTATGTCATTAAACTTCAAGCAAACTATGACTTACGCAATTATTTCGACCGAAAAGGGTGATATGAAGGTGGAACTCTACGAGAAGGAGACACCTATCACCGTAGCAAACTTTGTAAAACTTGCCGAGTCGCATTTCTACGACGGCTTGACATTCCACCGTGTAATTCCCGAATTTGTAATTCAGGGCGGTTGTCCTATCGGCAATGGTACGGGCGGTCCCGATTGGACTATCCCTTGCGAGACCGATGCCGAGCGTCAGTACCACGACCGAGGTGTGCTTTCGATGGCGCACCGTGGTAAGGATACCGGAGGTTCACAGTTCTTTATCTGCCACAACCGTCGCAACACGCAGCACCTCGATGGTGTTCACACCTGCTTCGGCAAAGTTGTGGAGGGCGAGGACGTTATCGACGACATTCGTCCGGGCGATCTGATCTTCTCGGTAACGATTGTAAAGGAGTAATTATGAGGATTTTGCACACCTTTATTTGTGGCATCTTCGCAGTTGCCGCCACTCTACTTGCACCGATTGTATCGGCGCAAACGGTAACGTACACGCACAAAGGAGCGACCATAAAACTGCGCAAAATTGCGATTGAAGTGGGTGCAGATAAGCCATTTTCGGTGTTGCACATCTCCGACTCGCATCTTGCATACGCCGATGAGCGCGACGATAGCCGCAAACAGAAGTTGGCAAACAAGCGTATTAAAATTTTCAAAAACCCCGAAGCGACTTTGCTCGCGCATCGAGAATACGCCAAGACGAATGGTTTGACAATCGTTCATACGGGCGATATAATGGACTTTGTGAGCGAGAAAAACCTCGAAATTGCGAAGGATATTTTCAGCGAGGGCGAATGGATTGTCTGCGCCGGAAATCACGAATACTCGTTATACGTTGGCGAGGCGAAGGAGGATGCAGTCTACCGCGCCAAGAGTTACGATATGGTACAGGCGGTCTATCCGAACGATTTGACTTTCCACTCGCGCGTGGTGAATGGTGTAAATTTCGTAACGCTCGACAACGGTTACTACCAATTCTCAAAAGAGCAGTTCGCCAAGATGAAAAAGGAGGTAAAGAGGGGCTTGCCTATCGTTATGGTGTGCCACAACCCTCTCTACACGCCCGAGATGTGCGAAATGATGTTGAAGCGGACCAAGGGCAAAGCGGCTCACTTGGTGGGAGTACCACGCAAAATTACCGACACCTATGCCGGCAAGCCTCGCCCAAAAGGAGAGGAGTGGCGTAATCGCAGCGTGCAGCAACGCGCCGACAAGACGACGCTAAAATTCTGTAAATGGCTAAAAAATCAGGAGGAGTTGAAGGCGATACTTACGGGCCACTGCCACTTCTACCACAAAACGCAATTCTCGCCTACCGCCGTGCAATATACCGTAGGAAGCGGGTATAGTGGCGCGGGATATATCATTGACATAAAATAGAAAGTGGAGAGCAAAACTCTCCACTTTCTATTTTGGTAACTTCCAATAGGTATATCTTAACGGAGTACCGTCGAACAAAACTACATCAACATCCACACCAACCGCATCGCCACTCTTTCGCATCATAATTTTTCCACTTTGGAGTGGGCGGAATGGTGCATAGTAGCACTGCGGGTCCTCGTAGACCACAATATAGTCGTCGTTGCAGTAGTATCGCTCCACGTCCAACTCCATACCGAGCAGTTCGGTATTCACGCCAATAATGGCATTGGTAGTCAAGCTCGAAGCATCGGTAAGTGGAGAGAGCGTTACCAACAACCACGCATCCGTTTCGGTAACCTTCACAAAATTTACAGGAATAGGCTCCTCGCCAACTTGGAGAGTACCATATACGCCACCCTTTGGAGTTGCGCCACTATCCTCTGCAACGCACCCTACCGCCACGAAAATAGCGGCAATCAGAACAAAAATTTTCGACCACTTTGTCATAACTACTTAACCTCGACTGTACCCGTATAGTTAAATTTCACGTCGCTATTGTTGAAAAAGTCCAACGCCAAATGTTGCGTTGCCTCGTCGTAAGCCGAGATAATAGTACCCGAATAGCCATTCGCCTTGCTATAAACTGTGCCGTCGTACTCCACCGTAAAATCGGCACTCTGCGAGAAGCCGCGACCGCCATCGCCACTATTAAAGAACGCCTTTGGGGCATTCAGCACCACATTCTTGCCGCTCGATGTGGCAATCTCGACGCTCCACACCTCTGCGCCCTGTGTCAGCGTTGCCGAGAGTACGGTGTAGTCGGTACCTTTGTAGGTAAAGAAGTTTGTAGGCTTCTCGGGTGCATAATCTACCGAGATGCACTCGTCCTCGAACGATGCAGTATATGTTACGCCCTGTATCGTGATATTGATATCTGCCTTGTAGGTTGCCGCCGCTGTTTTCAAGATTGTAAACTCGCCCGTAGCACCACGCAGAAAGCCCGCCATAATCTCGGTGCTTTTCATATCCGAAACATTGTCAATTACGCCAAACTCGAAACTCGATGTTCCGCCCAGCTCCGCCAACGAGTGCGTCTTGCCATCGAGGAGCAAATTCGAGACACCTATATACATATACCACGACACATCTTCCAACTCGCCGTAATACTCCGCACCGGCAGGAGTGAAGTAGAGCGTTGTCGAGTAGTCGCCTTCGTCGTAGAATGCCGCGCGGAGAGGCTTATACTCGTCGCCACGCGATATGATATTGTTGTTCAACGAGAGTTCGTTCGCCGCCGAGGCGTGGACCTTCAACACCGTGCCGCTTTTGAGCGTTATATCTGCCTTAACCACAGCAACACCATTCTCGTAGGAGAGCGTCGCTGTACCCGCCGAAATAGCCTTATTGTCCGACGGAGTTACGTTATCGAGTTTTGCACCCGAGAGCGTAGAGGTAACGGTGTAGAGTTTCGATTCGGTTTTCAGGTCGAACGTCTTGCCCACCAAGAGCGGACTTACCGCCACGAACACATACTCATCGCTTTCGAAAATCTCGGCTGCCGTAGTGAGATTTGCCGTAGGAGTGGCTACAATGTAGATATTTTCGCCCAACATATCCACCGCCACGCTCTGCAACTGTGCCTTATTCTCATTGATAGAATAGCTATTCAGAGGCAAGCCTGTTTCGTTGTTATCGACACTATTGTCGGGCTCGCACGCCACCAAGAGCGTAGCCGCCGACAGGAGAAAACAGAGAAATTTTTTCATATCTTTATCTTATTATATTTTCGTTTGAGATAGCAACATCTGCCTCGACCGAGAAACTTGGCAGGGAGCAATCCTTCAAGTTGCAGACGAAGCGGTGCGAGCCATCGCTGCCACGCTCTACGGTTACAGTACCGCTGTCGATACGGGCATAACTATTTCCCCACGCACTATCAACATAGTTCACGTACCACGTACCCGACCAATATGGCACAGTAAAGCGGTCTGGCAAACCCGACACAGCGTGATATGGAATGATATCACTCTTGTCGAACGAGGTGTCGGCATTGCGAGTAAGCATAGGATATGTGCCCGCAGGTACACCGTCGGCAACATCGGTATCCCACGGCACCAGCAACTCCAAACGTAGCACATCGCCACTACCAACTGGCTTGCCCCACTCAAATGAAATTGTATCTTCAACAAGGAAAATCAGAAAATCGCGATAACTCTCGTTACCAAGATAGAAGCAGTCCCCCCTATCCTGAATCGACGCCTTTGTGAGATGTGTAAGTTGCAAATCGGTTGTCAGCAACGAGTTTGGAACAATCGGCTCGACAGATGACTTCGGCTCGACCTTGCCGGTCCACTCGAAGTTGCGCTTGCGACACTGCTTACCCACAAGTGTGCCCTTAATGGTAAGCGTACCATCGGTATTCTCCACAATCGCTACCCTACCATCGTCGATAAGGTCGATATCCATCTCCGTCGAACCCTCCGCCAACGATGCGTAGAAGGTTGCATCCGGGCGCTCGTGGCGACCATCGGGCAGTTCAATAGAACTCATATAACCGAAAACGAAGGTGTTTGGCGAGAAATCGCCCGAATTGCTCTGCGAGCGATATTCGCCCACTAAATTGTCGAACTTCGGAGTCTGCTCGCTCTCGTACGGGACATTCAACAACAACTGCATCACCTCGCCCGGACCGACAAGGTTGCCCATTGCATCCATATCCATATCGGTATAGAACTTCACCACCCAACCGTCCGAGGTAGCTTCACCAATATCATCACCATTATAGATGATCTCAGCATTGGTAAAAAATGTTGTTGTAGCCTCTTTTTCGGCAAACTCGTTGTTATCGCCACTATTGTCCGGCACAGTACATCCTGCCACTACAAGCGATAGAATAAAAGCGCATATATACGCTACTATATTTAATTTACGACGCTCCATTATGACACAAAAGTACAAAATAATTGATATATATGCAAAAAATAAACATCGAAGACAACGCTTCGATGTTTATTTTCTTTCGAAAAGAGATTCTAATGGGTGAATACCTTGCCGAGTTGTTTCTCGCGCTTCTCGTAAGCGAGGCGCGATGTGGTAGGATATTTCAACTTGTCGAAATCTGCCACAGCATTGGCAATATCGGTCAAAAGCATATCCGCCATATCGCGTGTAAAGCCCTGACGTACAACTACTCGCATAACCAACATATCCTCGATATTCTTCGGCATTGTGTATGCAGGTACCATCCAGCCGCTCTGCTGCAACACCGCTTGCAGGTCGTAGAGAGTCCACTTTGCCTTCTTGTCGTACTCGGGGTCCATATACCAGATGAAGAGCGGATTATCCAACTTCTCCACGTAGTTTTTGAAACACTTCATCTTGCCAATCTTCTCGTGGCAGTAGCAGGCTATATCCATCGACTCCTGCTGAATACAGCGATAGCCCTCGAAGCCGTAGCGGATAAAGTTGTAGTACTGTCCCAATATCTGCGCCGCAGGGCGAGAGAAGTTCAAGCCAACCTGCGTGATGTTTGCGCCCAAGTAATTGACGCTAAACGCCATTTCATCGGGCAGACACTTCTTGTCGCGCCAAACAACCCAGCCCAAGCCCGGATATACGAGTCCATATTTGTGGCCCGAGGTGGAGATTGAGTAGACCCACTTCAAACGGAAATCCCATTTAAAGTCGGGCTTCAAGAAGGGCAAGATAAAGCCGCCCGAAGCTGCATCGACGTGGATAGCAACCTCGAAGCCTGTCTTTTTGTTGAAGGCATCGAGTGCCTTATCGAGAGCCTCGATATCATCATTCAGACCTGTCCAAGTTACACCCGCAATAGGCACTACGCAGATTGTATTCTCGTCGCAGAGTGCCACCGCAGCCTTTGCATCGAGCGACGGGTGCTCCAACGACAGCGGCACCTCGCGCATCTCTACGCCCCAGAGTTGGGCAAACTTCTCCCATACAACCTGATATGCCGAACTCAACACTATATTCGGCTTCTCGCACGATTTGTTCTCCTTCTTACGGCGAGCCTTCCAACGCAGAAGTGCCGCCACACCGCCGAGCATACACGCCTCCGACGAGCCGATGCCGAGAGCACCAGCCTTCCACTCCGCCTTTTCTGGGGTGTTCCATAGGTTGGCAATGATGTTGATGCAGCGACCGCACATCACCGCCACGCGAGGGTACTCGGTTTCGTCGATGTAATTGACACTTATCGCCTCGTTCATCAACTTTGTGGCGTATTCGTCCATATAGGTCGTAACGAAAGTTGCGAGGTTAAGACGCGGTTGTGTCTGCGGATACGTTTCGTCCTTAACCATCTTGTACGCCACATCGGGGGCAGTAGGCGATTGAGGAATAAACTCTGTTGGCGCAGCCGTAAGGCGAGCGTCGTTTTTTGCTTTGCTTTTGGTTGTTGTAGCCTTAGTTGTTTTCATAGTTACCAAATTTTAAGGTTTATGCATCAACCAAATGCTTCCACAAACCATACCACAAAAAGCGATAGCGACCGTTGTTGGTCGCTATCGTTGGCTATTAACCCTTATTTTAGTGAGGAGTGAGCAAATTTTGTGCGAGGCTAGGCGACAAAAGCGCAGCATACTCAAACGTATGTGAGCATTTCGCTATACGACGACTCGTATGAAATATGCCAATCAGAACTCTGCCTACACTAAAAATCGCTTATGGTTGAGCAGATTTTGTGCGAGGCTAGGCGACAAAAGCGCAGCATAGTAAACCTATGTGAGCATTTTGGCGACCGACGCATTCGTGCAAAATATGCCAATCAGAACGATTTTTTACTGTGCTTTGAATACCGCTATAATCTCCCCATTCTTCATCAACATCAACATATCGTAGTCGATATCGTAGTGAGTGGTTTGAGAGAGAATTTGAATCAGTTTCATCTCCAACTGCTCATTCTCGGGGCAGAGCATCTTGGTTGAGCCAAGGTGCGAGAAGCGCAAAGCGAGTTTCTCGCCGGTAGCGTACTGTCCGAGAAGGCTGTTGCAAGCACCACGACCGCCCAAGTTGTTCTCGGTGAGAATAATGTTAAAACTATCGGCAGGGAGAGTTAGGCTCTCGCCACCAACCTTTACAAGATGCCACGTTGTACCCTCCAACGGTTTAGCCTCCTTAACGCGGGTACGACACTGCGAACAACAACCGACAGCCATAGCTGCCACAACCAACATTACTAATAATTTCTTCATAACTCTATAAATTTTTTATTGTTTTGAAACTTCTCTACGATTCATCAATGCCTGCGTAATGGTCAATTCATCGACATACTCCAACTCGTCGCCAAAGCCGATACCTCGGGCTATGGTAGTAACCTTCACGTGAGGGAAGCGTTTTAGGCAGTTCATCAGATAGAACATCGTCGTTTCGCCCTCGACCGATGCAGAAATGGCGATAATAACCTCCTTGACCTCGCCCATAGCGATACGGTCGAGAAGCAGGTCGATACGCAAGTCGGAGGGAGCAATGCCCTGCATCGGCGATATCACACCTCCCAATACGCTATAAACGCCTCGATATTGGTGAGTCTTTTCGATAGACAAGAGGTCGGAAACCTGCTCTACCACGCATACCGTGCTTCTGTCGCGCGAGGGGTCGGCGCACACGTCGCAAATCTCCGTATCGGAGAGATTATTGCACTTGGCGCAGCGACAAATTTTCGTGCGGAAGTCGATCATACTCTCCCCCATCGACACCACATCCTCCTCCTGCATTCGCAGAATGTGCATCGCCAAGCGCAGGGCTGTTCTACGACCTATACCCGGCAAGCGAGAGAGTTCTCCAACGACATTATCCAGCAATTTCGACATACAACTATATCTCCTCTATGTTTTTGCGTTCAATCCACCCCTTCTTACCATCGATAAGGGTAACTTCGCACCAACTATCCACCTCCGCTACTATTCGCACCTTCGTGCCCTCGTGCAGAAGGAAAAGGTCTGTTGCCGAGCCATCAGGCGAACTCTTTACAGAGATTGCCGATGCCATAATGATAGCCTCGTCGTGTTGCAACATATCGTTGCGCGAAGATATTGCGAAGGAGGTTGTAATAACCAGCACAACAAAGGTGCACAAAGCCCCAAAGAAACCCACCTTGCGCACTCCTATACGCGAAGCGAGCAGGAACACCAAAGCGAAAACGAGCAACAGAGCAATCGAGAGGAGCGACAACACACTCCAAGTCGTGCAGCTCATTGAGTTACGCACGGCACGTGCCCACACGCTGAGGAAAAATTCGGGAATCTCGGCGACCTTATCTTTGGTTCGCGCCTCGGCAAATGCAAGGTTGTGTATCACATCCGGCTGCGACTGGTCGAGTCGCAACGCCTTATTGTAGTAGAGTATCGCCTTGCCCAAGCTATCCGCCTTGAAATAGGCGTTAGCCAAGTTGTAGTATAGTTCCAGCGAATACTCTCCTCCATCGACGATTGTTTTATACTCCTCTATAGCCTTATTATAATCACCCGTAGCATAGGCTCTATTTCCTGCCTCCCAATGCTCCAACGACGTAGCATCGGCAGCCTTCACCACCACCGACGCGAGGAGTAAAACGGTATATATTATAAATGTTCTCATCACTTCGCTATTTTTTCGATTTTAGATATAGCCTCAACGCCCTCCTTGTAGATATTCTCCATATCGAGAGTCTCGATAGGCGAGTATTGTGCCTCCTCGCACCTCGCAATTACGGCAATAACCGCCTCGGCTTCAGCAGAGGCTCCACGATGGCTCAACTCCTCGCGCACCATCTCACGTGTGAGGTCGGCAACAGGGATATTGAAACGATCACTCAAATAGCCCCACAATGCGCGAAGCATCTCCTTGTAGAATGCTCGGCGATCCTCCTCGCGCATATATCTCTCGGCTATACGGAAGCGCTTTACCGCAACTCGGTTTGCCCGCTTTCCCTTGACAAGTACGATATTGCTGTTATCGCGGATATATTTACGGATAAGAAGGTATCCCGATATGGCAAGCAGTAACATCACGGCAACCAATGCCCAATAGAGAGGCGACAATACCAACGGAGCCACCACCGAGCGCAATGCCGGATCGTCAAGTTTTATAAAGCGAATGTCGTTGCCAAGTTGCTGCACATCTTCGCGACCAACACCTATGGAGAGTTTCGACGAGGACGATGCACTCTTGTCGGGTGTAACCTTTATGTGCCAAGATGGCGTTGTGAGAGTTACATATTGCCTCTTCGAGATGTCGAAATAGGTAAATTCGATAGGCTCAACATCGTAATCACCCTCGGCACGAACGATAAACGGATAATCGAAACGACGATAGCCCGAACTACCCGATGCCTTGTTCTGCATCTTCTCCTCGCTCTTTACGTCGTACAATTCAAACGATGTAGGCAACGAGAGTTTTGGTGCCGATATAAAGTTCATATTTCCACTACCCGATATTGTAAGGCGTAGTGTTACCGCCGAGTTGGCAGCCACCTCCGAGGCGGAGAGCTCTTGCGATAGTGTGTATTGTCCCACAGCACCCGTAAACGATGCCGGTGCTCCCGCAGGGAATGGTTTTATCTGCACATTTACAACAGGCGATTTCAACACACGACGTATGGTGTAGGCTTGATGGCTGACTCCGAAAAATGGGTCGAAAGAGTCCTCTGTTGCCACCATAACCTGCGCCAAAACTGTCATCTCGGCGGAGCCTATGGTAAGTGTTCCGTCCTGCTGCGGATAGAGCAGATACTCGGCGATGTTGTAGGACTGATAAACCTTGCCATTAAGCGTTTCGCGGTATGGTCCCGCAGGAACTTCTATCTGCTGTGTCCAAAAACCATTGAAGGTAGGCACCTTTGACGACTCTATACCCGCAATATCGACGCGACTATACAACTTCAACCTCGCACGAATAGGTTCGCCCTTGTATACGGAACGAGATGAGAGGTCAAGACGCAAGAGTAGGTCGCCCTGCTCAATACGACTATCTGCACGCTTCTTGGCAGACTCCTTCTTCGTTGCAGAGGAGGAGGAAGAGGAAGATGATGCGGATTGTCCCTCTCCACGCACCTCGATAGCGGTAGGTTTTGTCGAACACCTCTTGCCGTCGGCAACTATCGACGCCGCACCAATAGTAAACACGCCCGATTTTGTCGCTTCGAGGAGGTAGGTTATTCGATAACTCACCGACGAACTCTTCTGACCATTTACCCACTGCACGGACGAGCCTTGCGATACGGTAGGACCCGCCAAGACATTGAAATTCTCAAACGAAGGCGCGATAAAGGAGTTCTTGTCGTCAGGCTTGGCGTTGAGATTGAACGCCACACGAAATGTTTCGCCTTGCGACACAAACATCGGAGCCTCGGTCTTAAATGTAACCGCGCCCGCTCCCCACGCCACTACGACGGTGCAGAGAAGAAGTGTTATAGTGATTACTTTACGAAAAAGTGATTTCATATGTTAAAAACGCAAATTTCTATCTTTTATTGCCAGAGTAGGTGGTAGTCAGCCACCTGCTCCGAAACGGAACCGACGCACGAAGCAAGAGCAGAGCGCAAACTTGTTTGCACTATGCCGAGCCGCGAGGAGGAAAAGCCCACAAAGTGGGGTTAAAACGGAAAACTTTTTTTCTTTTCCCTTCCCCACAACCAAAAAATTGGAGATGATTGAACTATTTTTTTTGCCAAATACGGGAGCGAAAGCGCAGCATACTTGAGCGTATGTGAGCATTTCGCTCTCCGTTAGTTGGTGAAAAAAGAGTCAATCAGAACAATTTTTAGTGTGCGAACTCTGCGAAGAAGTCGTTGCCTTTGTCATCTACAATGATGAAGGCAGGGAAATTCTCTACATAAATTTTGCGAACTGCCTCCATACCAAGCTCAGGGAAGTCTACAACCTCGACACTCTTGATAGAGTTTTTAGCGAGGATAGCAGCAGGACCTCCGATAGAGCCGAGGTAGAAACCACCATTGTCGTGGCAAGCATCGGTAACAGCCTTTGAACGGTTACCTTTCGCCACCATAACCATAGAGCCTCCGTGCTTCTGGAAGAGGTCTACATATGGATCCATACGACCTGCGGTAGTTGGACCAAACGAGCCAGATGCGTATCCGGCAGGGGTCTTTGCAGGACCGGCATAGTATACAGGGTGATTCTTGAAGTACTCCGGCATTGGTTTGCCCTCGTCGAGCATCTGCTTGATGCGAGCGTGAGCAATATCACGAGCCACGATAAGTGTTCCCTTCAAATTAAGACGGGTCTTGATTGGGTACTTGGTGAGAATCTCACGCACCTTATCCATACCCTCGTCCAAATCGATATCAATTGCAGGCGACATTGCAGGTGCCTCGGCTGGAAGGAAGCGTGCAGGATTCTTCTCCAACTGCTCCACGAAGATGCCCTCCGGAGTGATTTTACCCTTGATATTGCGGTCTGCCGAGCAGCTTACGCCGATAGCAACAGGGCACGAAGCTGCGTGGCGAGGTGCGCGAATAACGCGAACGTCGTGTACGAGGTACTTACCACCAAACTGTGCACCGATACCCATCTCCTGACAGATTTTGAGAATTTTATCCTCCCACTCCAAATCGCGGAAGCAACGACCACCCTCATTTCCCGAAGTTGGAAGTTCGTCGAGGTAGCCTGCCGAAGCCTTCTTTACTGTTGCAAGGCACATCTCTGCCGAAGTACCGCCAATGCAAATTGCAAGGTGATATGGAGGGCAAGCCGAAGTGCCAAGATCCTTGATGTGCTCCTTGAAGAACTTCACGAGCGACTCCTCATTCAAAAGAGCCTTGGTCTGCTGATAGAGGAAGGTCTTATTTGCCGAGCCTCCGCCCTTGGTGAGGAAGAGGAAGTCGTACTCCATACCTGGGTGTCCACCGTAGATGTCGATCTGCGCAGGAAGATTGGTGCCACTGTTATGCTCATCGGTCATAGTGATCGGTACAACCTGCGAGTAGCGAAGGTTACGCTCCTTGTAGGTTTCGTAGACACCACGCGAGATATACTTGGCATCATCGGCACCTGTCCATACATCCTCGCCCTTGTGAGCCACACAGATTGCAGTACCCGTGTCCTGACAAGTCGGCAACTCACCTTCGGCTGCCACACACGAGTTCATAAGCATAGTGTAAGCCACGAACTTGTCGTTGTCGGTAGCCTCGGCGTCCTCCAAGATGTTGCGCAACTTCTGCAAGTGTGCCGAACGGAGGTAGAAAGATACGTCGGTATAAGCCTCCTTCGCAAGGAGCTCGATGCCCTTTGGATCGACCTTCAAAATTTTACGGCCATCGCACTCAACGACCTTCACATAATCCTTCGTCAAAAGACGATACTCAGTGTTGTCGCGCTCGATTGGGAGCGGCTCCTGATAGATAAATTCTGACATAGTTTTGTACTTTTATTTTGTGTTAATTGTTCTCTTTTGATTTTTAGCCGTTGGTTTTCTTATTTCATCACCCTTTCAAGCAAAGATTTTTTGGCTGTGCCAACCACAAAATCTTTGAGGTAGAACGGCTCAAAATATGCCACATCCTCTGTTTTACCCTCGGCAAAAGCTTGCTCTGCCAATCGTGCCATACCACGTGCCGACGGAACAACCTCGATATGCGTTGCGCCCTCCAATACCTCAGCGCACTTAGCTGCGCCGCTACCAAAAATAACAAACGGCTTGCCCGAATTGCGCTCCGCAGCAAAGCTCTCCGCATCAATTATCTTCGCCTCGACACTACTCTGCGCCCCGCCCTCGGCATTGAATATCTGCGTATAGACCTCCATACGGCGAGCATCAATCATCGGACAGAGCGTCGCTTCGTTCCAATTCTCGACATCGACAATCCCCGCCTCGTAGTCCTCGCGTGCCACCTCAACCAACGAGTCGAGCGAGCCCACCGCCACAAGCGGAATGTTCTGCCCGTAGCACAAACCCTTTGCAAAGGATACGCCAATGCGCAAGCCTGTATATGAACCCGGACCCTTGCTTACAGCCACAGCGTCCAACTCGTCTGCCGACACACCGCTCTCGCGCAAAAGCTCATCTACAAATACAGCAATTTTCTTGGCGTGGTTGCGCTCCTCGTCGCTCTCACGCAGTGCCACGAGTTCGCCATCGCGAACCAACGCGACCGAACATATATCGGTTCCTGTCTCTATTGCTAAAATTAATGCCATATTCTTTTTAGCTATTAGCCTTTTTTGTTTTACAAACTCCTACCCTTGTCACGGCGCAACATTTCTGGGGGCGCAGTCTGCGACTGCTTTCTGGGGGGGGGCGGGCGTTCCGCCCTTTATGGGGACGCTCCCGTTGGTCGCTAAATGGGGTGCGCTAAAAGTTTATTTCCCCCCCAAAAAAAATCGGAGGTTATGAGATTATTTTTGTGCGAGGCTAGGGAGCGAAAGCGGAGCATACTCAAACGTATGTGAGCATTTCGCTATCCGACGACTCGTACAAAAAGAACTCATAAGAACGATTTTTCATTTTATTTGTAAGTCTTCATCGCTTTATCCATTTCGCGTTTTGCGTCATTCTCCTTCAGATACTCACGCTTGTCGTATGCCTTACGACCACGAGCAAGTCCGATAGCAACCTTTGCAAGACCTCGTTCGTTGAGGAATAGGCGCAAACCGACAATGGTTAAACCCTTATCCTGCAAGGAGCGTTGCAACTTCGATAGCTCCTTGCGATTGAGCAGGAGTTTGCGGTCGCGCTTGGGGATATGGTTATTGCAAGTACCCCACGCATACTCGGATATATTCACTCCACGAATCCAAAGTTCGCCCTTCTCGAAATAGCAGTAGCAATCGACCATCGACGCCTTGCCGAGGCGGATAGACTTAATCTCGGTACCCACCAAAACAATGCCTGCGAGGTACTCTTCGAGTATCTCGTAGTCGAAAGTCGCACGCTTGTTGCGGATATTTATCTTTTTGTAATCTGCCATTGCTACACAATATCGCACAAAGATAACAAACTTTTAATTAAAAATTAAAAATTAAGAATTAAAAATGAGATAATGCTAAAAATTGACGAGAGCACAGAGTATAGAGTACAGAGAGAGATGAGAGCGGAGAGAAACGCTAAATTTTCAATTATCAATTCTCAATTAAAAAAGCTAACGGCTAATAGCAGAAAAAAGGAGGGCCGGTGTGTGCAAACAGAAAATAACAGAAAGATGTGTAAACATATAAAGATAAGAATAATTACCTTTTCCGACCACTCCCTTTGCCCCGAGATAGGGCAAGAATTGTGCCGAACGGAACGCGGAGTCCGGAAAACAAAAGAGCCAACAGCCGATAGTCGTTTCAACGCTATTATTGGTCAATTCGCACCTCGAGGATTACAATCGATGAAATTTCTACATATATTTGTTGAAAAACTATCGACAAATGAGAAATTTTCACAAAATCATTTTGCTAATTACAGCAATTCTATGTTACGCATCAGCTTATGCGCAACAATTTGTGCCAAAGGAGTTTGCAGGGGTTAAATACCAAGAATTTGCAAAGTTATCGAACAAAAAGAAGCCCGCCCTTTTAATCTATCTGCACGGAAAAGGTGGCACCGGCGTAGACAATGAAAGACAGATACAAAGACACTCTGTATGGAACATAGAAAAATTTTTGCGAGAGAGCAAAATGTCGATCTACTTTATCGCCCCACAATGTCCTCCAACCCACGAATGGATTGCCCACAGAGATCTGCCGGGATATGAAGATAAAATTTTCGAGCTGATAGACCATTATATCAAAGAGGTCGGCATTGACCCTAACCGCATCTACCTCTGCGGAGTTTCGATGGGAGCAATGGGAGCCTGGAAGATTATGCGCGAGAAGAGCGACTTCTTTGCAGCGGCATTTATAGCATCGGCAGGTAACCGCAAAGCCGAGCCAAACGAATACCTCAACACTCCACTATGCGTTACTGCAGGCGAGTACGAACGCTGTGCAGATAATTTACAGTGGTTCACATCCGAAATTAAGAAATTGGGTGGACAAATAAATTTTTCGGTACTACCCGGACTCGGTCATCGTGAAGCCTGCGAAGAGGCGTTTACTGCCAAAAGGTTAAAATGGTTATTTTCGCACAGCAGAAAGTAGAAAAAAAAGCGAGTTCGATGCGAACTCGCTTTTTCTTATCCCAAATACGATTTTAAAAGTTTGCTACGCGATGATTGTCGCAAACGGCGAATCGCCTTCTCTTTAATCTGGCGAACACGTTCACGGGTAAGGTCAAACTTCTCACCAATCTCCTCCAAAGTCATCTCGGAGCAACCGATACCGAAGAAATAACGCACAATATCACGCTCACGTTCGGTGAGAGTTTCGAGTGCTCGCTCCACCTCGGTAGCCAACGACTCGTTGATAAGACCGCGATCGGCATTTGGCGAGTCGGGATTCACCAAGACGTCGAGCAACGAGTTGTCCTCGCCATCGGCAAATGGTGCATCAACCGAGATGTGGCGACCTGCAACACGCAGAGTATCTGTAACCTTCTCGCGTGGCAACTCCAACTCTGCAGCCAACTCCTCGGGTGAAGGAGTACGCTCGTGCTCCTGCTCGAAACGGGCAAAAGCCTTGTTGATTTTATTGAGCGAACCCACCTGGTTGAGCGGAAGACGCACAATACGCGACTGCTCGGCAAGAGCCTGCAAAATCGACTGACGAATCCACCATACAGCATACGAGATAAACTTAAAACCACGTGTTTCGTCGAACTTCTCGGCAGCCTTAATCAAGCCGAGGTTACCCTCGTTAATGAGGTCGGGAAGGCTCAAACCCTGATTCTGATACTGCTTTGCCACCGACACCACGAAGCGGAGATTTGCCTTGGTGAGCTTCTCCAACGCCTCTTGGTCGCCTTTGCGGATTCGTTGGGCAAGTTCCACCTCCTCCTCTACTGTAATAAGCTCCTCTTTACCAATCTCTTGCAAGTACTTGTCGAGAGATGCACTCTCACGATTGGTGATGGATTTCGTAATTTTTAATTGACGCATATTGTTTCTTCGTTTTTGCTATTTGCCTTTTTTTGTTTTACAAACTCCTACCCTTGTCACGGCGCGACATTTCTGGGGGCGCAGTCTGCGACTGCTTTCTGGGGGGGGGCGGGCGTTCCGCCCTTTATGGGGTCGCTCCCGTTGGTCGCTCTATGGGGTGCGCTAAAAGTCTATTTTTCTCTTCCCCAAAAAATCGGAGGTTATGAGATTATTTTTGTGCGAGACTAGGGAGCGAAAGCGGAGCATACTCAAACGTATGTGAGCATTTCGCTATCCGACGACTCGTACAAAAAGAACCTTCCATTCAGCAACTCCTAAAAAATCGGAGATTATGAGATTATTTTTGTGCGAGGCTAGGGAGCGAAAGCGGAACATACTCAAACGTATGTGAGCATTTCGCTATCCGACGACTCGTGCAAAAAGAACTCATAAGAACGATTTTTTCATTGTGCTACTGCACAATAACATAGCTCGCCGACTTGCCGTTAGGATAGACTCCGTCTATCGACTGCACCTTATCGGTAAAACGTCCAAGTTCCGCAACCGAAAGCACCGCCTTGTCGTTGATGTGAGTGATGATAAAGCCCTCACGTACACGCGCTTTGGCAAGCAATCCGCTACTCTTTATCGAGAGAACCTTCACGCCGCCCTTGATATCGAGTTTCTTGGCTGTGCTGTTATCGATATCGGCAAAGCGACCGCCTAAAACCTCAACAACATCAACGCTGTTTTTAGCGAGTAACTCAGCCTTACCTGCCTTATTACGAAGAACAACCTCAAAATGTTTCACTTTTCCATCTCTTTTTACAACCAACGATACTTTATCGTTCGGGCTGTGCTTGCCGATTTGCTCGGTGAGAGTTGTCGGAGCTGTGATTTTCACGCTGTCAATCTGAGTGATAACATCGCCCTTGCGGATACCTGCCTCCGAAGCCGAGCCGCCCTCCATAACGCCTGCAACATATACTCCACCGACCTCTTTGATTCCGGCCTCTTTGCCCATTTGGTCAATGAAATCTTGGTCGATATAGCGATACGAAATGCCGAGCAGAGCACGCTGTACGATACCGTACTCACGCAAGTCATTAACTACCTTACGCACAATACTTTCAGGTACGGCAAACGAGTAGCCGATATAGCTTCCTGTCGAGGACTTGATAACGGTGTTTATACCCACCAACTCACCCTTGGCATTTACGAGCGCACCACCCGAATTTCCCGGGTTTACGGCGGCATCGGTCTGAATAAACGACTCGATACGGAACTCGTTAGGAATAACGTCCAACTGACGAGCCTTGGCACTTACGATACCTGCGGTAATGGTCGATTGCAGGTCGAAAGGCGAACCGATAGCCAACACCCACTCGCCGAGTCGCAATGCGTCCGAAGAGCCAAACTGCAAGGTTGGCAATCCGTCGGCATCAACTCGAATAAGGGCGATATCTGTATTTGGGTCCTTGCCGACAAGTTTAGCATCGAAGACACGTCCGTCGTTGAGTTTAACCTTCAACTTGGTTGCACCATCGACCACGTGGTTGTTGGTTACAATGTAACCATCGTGCGAAATTATCACGCCCGAGCCTCCCGAACGGTGCTCACGCTTCAACGGCTTGCCGTCGCCCTGTCGCTGCTGCGGCTGTGGGAAGCCAAAAAATTCGAAGAATGGGTTGTAAGGCATCTCCTGCTGGCGCACCTCAACCTCGGCAATCGCCTCGATATTCACCACCGCCTTAACCGCTTTCTCGGCTGCATAGGTCAAATCGGGATAGGTTGTCGAAGGCTCCAACGACACAAATTGTGTCTTCACCTCACCATAATCGCCACTCACATAGTTCACAGCGAGTGGCTGGCTGCTCTTACTAATTGCGTAATACGATACACCGGCACCGAGGAGTGCCGATGCGAAGCATACTGCTACCAATATCAATGTGTTCTTTCTCATAATTTGTGTTTTATTTCGCTATCCAAAACGAATGTTCCCACAAAATTATTGTAAATTGCAGAGAAAATCAAATAATTTTCAAAAGATATTTATATAAAGTATGGCCTATGATTTTTATATTTCGAAAAAAGCCCCTACCTTTGTACAATTGTACGGAAAACGGAGAGTAGAGAGAGGGAGATTGCCACGTCGCTATCCGACGAGCGGCGCAAAATTTACCAAGCAGAATAATTTTTAATATGAAGGTTGTAGTAGGTTTATCAGGCGGTGTCGATTCGTCGGTGGCTGCGTACTTGCTCAAAGAGCAGGGGCACGAGGTCATCGGATTATTTATGCGAAATTGGCACGACACAACGGGCAAGTTGGAGGGAGAGTGCTCGTGGCACGACGACCAAGTATTTGCCGAGTTGGTGGCGAAGAGATTGGATATTGCCTTCCACTATGTAGATTTGTCGGAGGAGTACCGCAAGAGAGTGGTCGATTATATGTTTGCGGAGTACGAGAAAGGTCGTACGCCCAACCCCGACGTGTTGTGCAACCGCGAAATAAAGTTCGACGTATTCCTGAAAGAGGCGCTGAAACTCGGTGCCGAGGCGGTGGCCACAGGCCACTACTGCCGCAAAGAGGAGCGCATAGTCGATGGCAAAAAGGTCTATTCGCTACTCGCAGGCAGCGACCCCAACAAGGACCAGAGTTACTTCCTCTGCCAACTCTCGCAGGAGCAGTTAAAGTATGCGCTATTCCCCATCGGGCACCTCTTAAAGCCCGAGGTGCGCCGCATAGCCGAGGAGCAGAAGTTGGCAACCGCCAAGCGCAAGGACTCGCAGGGAATATGCTTTGTCGGTAAGGTCGATTTACCCGTATTCCTACAACAACAACTCGCTGCAAAAAGGGGAAACATTCACGAAATTTTACCTACGTGGCGAAGGTATGCAGAGCGAGCAGAGCAGAGCGAGATAGAGCAGCTCGCAGAGCCGTATCGCTACACTGTGCGTGATGGCAAGAAAATTGGCGAGCACAACGGCGCTCACTTCTATACCATAGGTCAGCGCAAGGGTTTGGGTATTGGCGGTCGCAAGGAGTCGCTATTCATTATAGGTACAGATATCGAGAGTAACACTATATATGTAGGTGAGGGCGACAGCCACCCGGGACTCTACCGCAAGGCGTTGCGCATAGAGCTATCGGAGGTGCATTGGGTCGAGCCGTGTGAAGCGATGCGCGTAGGCGAGGAGCGACGATTTAAGGTGCGTATTCGCTACCGCCAGCCACTCGAAGATGCAACGCTCATACTACGCGAAGATGCGCTGTTTATCCTCTTCGACAACCCTCAACGAGGCATCGCAGGCGGTCAGTTTGCAGCTTGGTATGATGGCGAAAGGTTGATTGGCTCGGGAGTGATTAAGTGCTAACGGAAAACGGAAAACGGAGAACGGAAAACGGAAGATTAGACGAGAGTAAAAAAATAATTCTTAATTCTCAATTTCTCTAACGCCCCTAACGACTCTAAAAACATAAAACATAAAAACTATGAAAAAGACCTTTTTAACACTTCTTGCTATCGTTGCGTTGGCAGCAGTTGCCACAGCACAGGAGTTGCGCTATGTCGATGCCGTAGATTTGGGTATTCACGGCCACACCAAAAAGAGCGACATAAGTCCCTTCTACCGCTTCGATCACACCCCATACGAGGGTTTCAACAAGACGATTATCTCATACTCGAAGGAGCCTGTGGGATTGTACGTCGCGTTTAAGACCAACTCCTCGCAGATTTCGGCTTCGTGGGAGTGGAAACCTCGCCGTATGGGCGACAATATAACCGGCATTTTGCAGGCGGGTTTGGACCTATATATAAAAGAGAACGGCAAATGGAAATTTGCTGCGGTAGGTCGCGTATCGACCCTCCCCGAAAACAACAAGCGCACGCGTTCGCTTATTAAAAACCTCGACGAGGGGGAGAAGGAGTGCCTGCTCTACCTCCCGTGCTGGTGCGAACTCACAAAGTTGGAGATTGGCATCGACGAAGGAGCAACCATCAAGGGTCTGCCTTCGCCATTCCGCCACAAGGTTATAGTGCACGGTTCGAGCATCACACACGGCGCATCGGCATCGCGCCCTGCAATGACCTACCCTGCGTTGATGAGTCGCAACCTGGGTATCAACTTCATAAACTTTGGTTTCAGTGGTCAGTGTAAGATGCAACCACAGTTCCTCGAATTTTTGAAGAGCTGCGAAGCAGACGCCTTCGTATTCGACGCCTTCTCTAACCCGTCGGAGAAGCAGATTGTGGAGCGCTTGGAGAATTTTGTTGCCGAGTTGGTAAAGGCTCACCCGGGCAAGCCGCTTATCTTCATTCAGAGCCCTATCGACCAAGACAGCAAATTCGACACCAAGAAGTACGCCAGCCGTATGAGCCTCACAGCCACCGCAGCAAAGATGATGAAGAGGTTGGAGAAGCAGTATAAAGATGTCTATTTCCTCGCCGTACCAGATGTTTTGGGCACCGACGGAACTATCGACAACTCACACCCAACAGATGTAGGTTTCGATCGCTTCATCAAGGCGTATCAGCCAAAAATTGCTAAAATCCTCAAAAAGTATGGCATAAAATAGTTGTATACAGGTATGAAGAGAGTACTTTTATCTTTAGTCGCCATTGCCTTCGTTCTTTCGGGAGCAACAGCGCAAACTCCAAAGTCGTGGCGCAAGTTGAAGCAGGACATCAACTTTCTGTGGGCGAGCGACCTCGGGAAAAATGGCTGCTACGACCAGCAGGTTATTGCCAACGTAATGGGCGAAATGGCGAAAAAAATTAAGCCCGAGTGTATAATCAGCACGGGCGACACCCACCACGGCTCGGGCGTAAAGAGCGTTGATGATCCACGTTGGCAGACCAACTACGAAGATATATACGCGCATTTGGGGCTCGATTGGTACGCTGTATTGGGAAACCACGAATATAGAGGCGACTCGCAGGCGATGATTGGTTACAACCAAGTAAATCCGAGTTGGAATGTACCGGCGAGGTACTATACTATGGTCTTTGCAAAGGGCGATGTAACAATTCGTTTTGTAATGTTGGACACGACGCCGATGATAGAGAAATACCGCACGGACGACAAATATCCCGATGCACGCTATCAGGACTATAAAACACAGTTGGCGTGGTTGGACAAAACTCTGAGCGAGGCGACCGAAGACTGGGTCGTAGTGGCAGGACACCACCCTATTCACGCCTACACCAAAAAGAGCAAACAGGAGCGCGAAGATATGCGAAGCACGGTTAATGAGATTCTTTTGCGCCACAACAACGTGGCAATGTATCTCTGCGGACACATTCATTCGTTCCAACACCTGCGCGACAAGAACAGCAACATCGACTACGTCATCAACTCGTCGGCATCGCTGAGTCGCGATGTTAAGCCTACAAAGCGCACTATCTATTGCAGTCCGGAGGCTGGTTTTTCGGTGATTTCGGCGAGCAAAAGTACACTTTGTGTGCATATGATTGACAAGAACGGAAATGTGCTTAACACGGTAAAGAGGAGTAGATAGAGGTTGAGGGGGTTAAAGAGATTAGAGGTGTTAGAGTATTATTAACTGCTATCTACTATCTACTATCTAAACCAAAAGTTTTCCGTTTTCCGCTTTCCGTTTTAATCCTGCTTCGCAGGCTTTTCCTCCTCGCGGCTCGGAAAAATGCAAATAAATTTGCTTTTTTCTCTCGCTCCGCATCGTCGGTTCCGTTTTTCTTGCTATCTTTGCGCCGCCTTTGGACAGAATCCAAGGGCAGTGTTAGGTTAATTTATAAGAGCAATATGGATTGGTTTATTAATCTTTTTACCGGCGACGGCATCGCTACGGCGGTGATTATCCTTGCGCTAACCATTGCCATAGGATTATTGCTGAACCGAATAAAATTCGGCTCTGTATCGTTGGGTGTAACTTGGGTTTTGTTTGTGGGCATCGTATTGTCGCATTTCGGACTTACGATAGACCCCAAAATCTGCCACTTCGTTAAGGAGTTCGGTCTGATACTCTTCGTCTATTCAATTGGTATTCAGGTTGGACCGAGTTTCATTTCGTCGTTGCGCGACGGAGGTATCAGGATGAATATGTTGGCGGTGCTGATTATCGCACTTGGTTGCATCATCTGCTACGTTATACACGTAGTCTCGGGCGAGGACCTTACCACTATGGTAGGTGTGCTATCGGGAGCCGTAACAAACACCCCGGGCTTGGGTGCTGCACAGAGCGTAGTGGAGGGAAGCGAAGCCTCGACAATGGCAACAGCATACGCCGTAGCATATCCGCTCGGTGTTGTGGGTATAATTCTCTCGATGTTGATTATCCGTTGGGTATTCCGCATAAAAATTGACCGCGAGGCATCGAAGGCTACCCGTTCGGACGCTCCGCGTACCGTGCGTATCGACGTACGTGTTACAAACCACGCAATTTTCGGTAAGACCATCGAAGAGATCAGCCGTATCACACGCAGCCACTTCGTCGTAGCGCGTATCTTCGACCACGAAAATCAACAGCGCATCGCCTCGGGACAGACCGAATTGCAGGAGAACGACATTTTGCGTATTGTGGTGAGCAGTCAGGAGGTTGATTTGGTACAGTCGCTCATTGGTGATGTTGTGAAGATCAACGACTCGGAGTGGGGCTCCGCTTCGTCGCACCTCGAAAAGCGACGTATCGTGGTTACGAAACCCGAACTTAACGGCAAACATATCGGCGACCTGCATATCCGCGAGAACTACCACGTTACAATCACTCGCGTTGTGCGTGCAGGTATCGAACTCGTTGCAACCTACGAGTTGCGCTTGCAGATGGGCGACGTAGTTGTCGTTGTCGGCCGTGCAAACGACCTCGACCAAGTATCGACAATTCTCGGCAACTCGGTGAAGCGCCTCGACCGTCCGAACCTAATTCCAATTTTTGTCGGAATGTTCCTCGGTGTGTTGTTCGGCTCTATTCCGATTGCTATCCCGGGTATTCCGGAGCCTGTAAAACTCGGCTTGGCAGGCGGACCGCTTATCATAGCTATTTTGCTGGCAAAGTATGGTCCTAAATACAAGATGGTAACCTTCACGACCAACTCGGCAAATATGATGATTCGCGAGATTGGTATCTCACTCTTCCTCGCAGCTGTCGGCTTGGGCGCCGGCGAAGGCTTTGTGCAGGCTATTGCAGAGGGTGGTTATTGGTGGATACTCTTCGGCTTTATCATCACGGTATTGCCACTCCTTATCGTGGGCATTATCGCTCGCAAGGCGATGAAGATGGACTACTTCTCATTGATGGGTCTGATGTCGGGAGCGATGACCGATCCACCGGCACTCGCCTATGCCAATACCGTAGCCACAAACGACCGCGCTGCTGTAACCTACGCCACGGTCTATCCGCTGACGATGTTCTTGCGAATTTTCACGGCACAGATACTTGCGTTGATTGCGTTATCATAGATAAAAGAGAAAATTTTTGAGATTTAATTTTTAATTCTGAAATTTCTTTGTATCTTTGCGGGCTGAATTATAGTTCAACACATAACAAATTTAAGTTAAATGTTTGTAATAGTAGAGATTGCAGGTCAGCAGTTCAAAGCTGAGAAAGGTCGTAAGCTCTTTGTTCACCGTCTTGCGGGCGAGGTAGATTCGTCTGTGAGCTTCGACAAGGTCCTGCTCGTAGAGAATGGCGGTCAGGTTAAGGTTGGCGCACCTGTTGTAAAAGGCGCTAGCGTAAAGTGTAAGATTCTCAAGCACCTCAAAGACGATAAGGTTTTGGTGTTTAAGAAGAAGCGCAGAACTGGTTATCAGAAGTGCAACGGTCATCGCCAGTACCTGTCGCAGATTTTGATTGAGGACATTGTTGCATAACCCTAAAAACTGTTAGAGAAGTATGGCACACAAAAAAGGTGTAGGTAGTTCGAAGAACGGCCGTGAGTCGGAGAGCAAACGACTCGGTTTGAAGCTTTTCGGTGGTCAGTTTGCTAAGGCAGGCAACATCATCGTTCGTCAGCGTGGTACAGTTCACAACCCAGGCGAGAACGTAGGTATGGGCAAGGACCACACCCTCTTCGCATTGGTTGATGGTACAGTAGTATTCACCAAGAAGCGCGACAATCGTTCGTACGTAAGCGTTAAGCCTTTGGCATAAGTCGAGGCGTAACGACGGAAAAGGAACGAAAGTTCGAAAATAGTAATGGCGGGAAATTCTTCTCGCCATTATTATTTTTCGCAATTAATCACTAACTTTGCGGCAACAAACATTTCAAAACTATGGTTGCAAGTCCGAAAGACATAAACCCAAATAACGAACCTACGGTAATCTGCCCCGAGTGCGGAGTACCAATTCCCGTAAGTATGGAGCGTTGTCCCTACTGCGGTATCCGTATGCCTCGCGGCTGCAAGATGTTGGCCATTCGCGTGGCTGTAGGTATCATCGCCCTAATCACAGCCATCGTGCTGCTGGTAACACTGCTATAACAAAAAGAGTAATGACTAAAAGCAAGATGGGTATCGAAATCGATACCCATCAATGCAAATGGCAAAAAATCGTAAATGATGAGATTATTTTTGTGCGATGTTAGGCGACAAAAGCGCAGCATAGTAAACCTATGTGAGCATTTTGGCGTCCGACGACTCGTGCAAAATTCA
>JAFXFM010000019.1 GCA_017520545.1 Alistipes sp.
CCTCCTTCTTGCAAGGCATAGTCTGCAAGCAGCCTCTGCTCTTGCTTCGTGCGTCGGTTGCCCTTCGGGCTTCACCGCTCCGTCTTGGCATAGCCTGCAAGCAGTCTCTGCTCTCGACTTAATCGCGGCGGTCCGTTTTCCGTTTTAATCCTGCTTCGCAGGCTTTTCCTCCTTCGCGTCAAGGCATAGTCTGCAAGCAGCCTCTGCGCTAGACTTGGCGTCGGTTCCGTTTTCCGCTTTCCGTTTTCCGTTCTCCGCTCGGTGTGGCACTAACGTTGCATCATAGTGATAAGGTTAAAATCTTGTCGCTATGAAAATTTATACGGGTAAGGGGCAAATATCCCTTCTTGCGCTTATCGCTATTTGGTCGGTGTCGGCGGTAACTTCGTTGCCGGGGTTGGCTATATCGCCTATTTTGGAGGATTTAAGCAAAATTTTTCCCTCCGCTTCGCAACTCGAAATTCAAATGCTCACATCGTTGCCGTCGCTGCTGATTATTCCATTTGTGCTACTTGCAGGTTGGCTGTCGGAGCGAGGTGGCGAGTCGCTGAAACTGCTTGCCGTAGGTCTGTTTATCTTCTTCGCAAGTGGCGTGGTCTGCATCTTTGCCAAAGATATCCGACTACTTATCGTGGCGAGTTGTGTGATGGGCGTGGGTGCAGGTATTGCTGTGCCCTACTCTACGGGCTTGGTCGTGCGCTACTTTACGGGCGACAGACGAGTGCGCCAACTCGGTATTTCGTCGGCTATAAACAACCTTTCGCTGGTGGTGGCTACGGCGGCGGTGGGCTGGATCGCCACGCGCGATTGGCACCTTGCGTTTATGGTCTATCTCTTGCCGGCTGTGGCGTTGGTTATGTTGCTTGCTTTGCGTGGTGTAAAGTCGGCTCCCGAGCCAAAAGAGAGCGACCAGCTGCGACAATCGAAAATCGGTCGGGCACGCCTTACGGGGCTTTCGGTGCTCTATTTTATCGTTACATTCACTACGCTTGTGATAACATTCTATTTGTCTTTCCTGCTCGAAAAATATCGCTTTCCGCAGGAGTTCTCGAGCGTTATGATATCGCTCTTTTTCCTCGCTATTATGCTTCCGGGCTTTGTGCTGAACGGCATTATTCGTCGCTTGCGCTCGATGACGATATTTATCTCGCTCTGCCTTATCGTCGTAGGTTTGCTCTTGGTGGGCACAGTGCCCGATATTCCGTTGATGACTATCGGCGTGATTTTGACGGGCGTAGGCTATGGCGTGTTGCAGCCGATAATCTACGATAAAACCGCTATTATTGCACCTCCCGATGCAGCAACAAAGGCTCTTTCGGTGGTTATGGCAGTGAACTATATTGCGGTGCTGGTCTGTCCGTTTGTGGTCGATTTTGTGGCGAAAATTATGGGGCAAAATAGAAGCACCTTCCCGTTTGTGGCGAGCGCGATATTGGTCGCTATGGTGGCGTTCCTGTCGTTGTTGATGCGAAAAAGTTTCGTCTTAGGACTCGATGACTCCTATTATGGTGCGAAAAAATAGAAAATTTTTCTACCTTTGTACTCGTGAAGAGTACAGTAGAGATATTTTCGGAACTTGGCGTGCGCCTTGCAGAGTTCGGCAACGATGAGGAGTCGCGCTCGGTCGTGGAACGTGCAGTGGTGGAGAATGAGTGGTTCTCGGTCGGCGATATATGCTATGCTGTCGAGGCGGTGCGAAGCGAAATGCTTGATGCCGAGAAAATAGCAGCGTGGCTGTCGCACTACCCTTCTGTCTGTGCGCGAAGCGAAGCGAAGCGTGTGGCGATAATTATGGCGGGAAATATCCCTCTGGTGGGATTTTTTGATCTTATGTGCGTGATAGCGAGTGGCAATATACCATACGTGAAGCCGTCGAGCAAAGATCGTGTTTTGGAGGAGTTTGTCGAGAAATTGTTGCTCGATATCGAACCGGAATTACGCATAGAAAAATATGTAGAGGGAGCCGATTACGATGCTGTCATTGCTACGGGTGGAGATAGTGCAAACCTCTATTTTAGTACAACATTTGACTCAACTCCGTCGCTTTTGCGAGGTAGTCGCCACTCGGTTGCAGTGCTTACGGGCGAGGAGTCGAAGGGGGATATCGAGTTGCTCGCAGACGACATTTTTACCTATTCGGGCTTGGGTTGTCGCAATGTGTCGCTGGTTTTTGTGCCACAAGGCTATAAACTCTCGTTGCCTACCCGCAAGATGTGCCACGCATATCACAACAACTACTTGCAGTGCAGGGCGTTGCTCTCTATGAGCGGCGAGGTGTTCGAGGATTCGGGTGAGGCGGTTTTCCTCTCTTCGAAGGCGGAATTTCCGCGTTTTTTAAGTCGGATAAATGTGGTTGCATACTCCAATCTTGCCGAGGTACGGCAGTGGCTTGCGGAGAATGACGAAAGGTTGCAGTGCGTGGTAAGTGCTATTGATGGTTTGCATTCGCGTTGCGTGCCGCTCGGTCGTGCTCAGTATCCTACACTATTCGATTATGCGGACGAGCGAGATACTATGCAATTTTTGGCTACAATTGTTTAATATGTTGAAAATTTATGCTATATTTGCATATCTAAAACTTTAAAATATAGTGTTATGAAGAAGTTCCTTTTGATGATTATTGCCGTATTGGCATTTGTAACCGTTTCGGCGCAACCTCCACAGGGCGGACAGCGAGGAGGTGATCGCAATGCTCGTATGTTGGAGATGTTGCAGAAGCACCTCAATATGAGCCCTGAGCAAGCGAAGAAGTTCTTGCCTGTGTATCAGGGTTATCAGCGCGAGATTCGTGCTGTGCGCAAGGATACAAAGACCTATGTCGATTCGTTCAAGGGCGAGGAGATGACCATTAAGGTTGCCAAGAAAATTATGATGGCGCAACTTAATGGCGATAAGGAGATTATCAAGGTTAAGAAGGAGTATATCAAGGTGTTTGTAAACTATCTTACTCCCGAGCAGTTGTCGAAGGTATTTACCATTGGTCAGGGTCCGCGCCGTCCTCGTGGCGGACAGGGCGGGCAGAGTCCACGCCCACAAGGAGCACCGCAACAATAGTTTGAAAGCAACCTTCGGGTTGCTTTTTTTAGTGAGTAATTAGTAGAGAGTAGTGAGTAGTTTGCCAATGGCACCAGCCATTGGCTTTTTTTGTTAGGGTTATTAAGGGCATTAAGGGCGTTAAGGGTTTTATCCTATTAAATCCTATTCATTCCTATCCAATCCTATCAAGCGTCCTCCCCTGGATTCGAACGGTCGTCGCAGGTTTGCGCAGAGCAAAAGATGAGAGATAGACATTAAAACCAGAGGTTTTAGAGAGTAAATTAAATAGCAGCAGCCAAATTTATTTGAGATGATGATATTTAATTTGCTATCGTCGTTGCGTTGCAACAATGGCTATCTCTCACTTGCAGACGACTCTGCCACACCGCCACCGACTGACCGAATTCGTCAACGGACACAAAAAAAGACGACTTAAAAAGTCGTCTTGATTTTGTGGGAGTTGACGGATTCGAACCGCCGACCCTCTGCTTGTAAGGCAGATGCTCTAAACCAGCTGAGCTAAACTCCCTTTTTAAAAATGGCTTGGGACTGCTGATTCTCTGTCTTCAACAAAGCTGCTATCCACACTCACTCTGTTTACTCGCTACTCGAAAACTCAATACCTTATTATTAAGCCCTCTCGCTTCGTCGAAAATCGTTTTTGCAACCCTCGCGCAATAGCGCCTGAACAAGGACTTGAACCTAGGACCCCATGATTAACAGTCATGTGCTCTAACCAACTGAGCTATTCAGGCGTTTTTTAGAACCTTGCAATGCGGTTATTTCCGTTTTGCGAGTGCAAATATATGGCAAATTTTTTATTCCTGCAAAACTTTTGCATAAAAAAATTAAAAAAATTATCTTTGTGCCAATGAATAGCGTTAGAAACATTGTCGTTATAGCCTTATTTACACTCGTTTATGGTGTTTTGGGCGCACAAGTGAGATTTGACGAACTTTCTCACGACTTTGGTGAAATTGCCGAAGATGGGGGTGCTGTTGCCCACAATTTCACCTTTTGTAATACCTCGTCGAAGCCGATAGTTGTTGTTGCGGCTCACTCCTCTTGTGGTTGTACGAAGGCGGAGTTTTCGCGCAAACCCGTTATGCCGGGGGCAAAGTCGGTGGTGAAGGTTGTGTTTAGCCCGATGAACTACCCGGGACCTTTCGCCCGAAAAGTTGTTATTGTAACTTCGCAAGGCGAGTTAAAGGAGCAGCTGCTTATTACGGGAAAGGTACGACCTCGCAAGTTGTCTATCGACGAACGATTTCCGCTTACGCTTGGCGAGGGCGTGCGAGTGGGTGTGAACTCACATTCGTTCGGCTATATTGAACACGGTAAGATGAAGCAATCGACATTCGAGATATACAACGGCTCAAAACGTGCGGTAACTCTTGCAATATCAAATCCTTATCCCGAGTTGAAGTTTTATGTTCCATCAAGGGTTGCACCAGGCAGCGAGGCGATTATAAATTTCGACTGTCTGCTACCCGAAAACAGTACTACTTATGGTACACTGGCATACTCGGTTTGGCTTGTAATAGATGGCAAAAAGGCGGAGTATCCGTTTATCATAAACGGACTTGCGATAGATTCTCGCGAAGAAAATGCAAATAATCGCTCGCAAATGATTGCTATATCCGAAAATTTTATTAAATTTGGGGCTGTAAAGTGCAGTGTTGCGAAGTTGTCGCGTACGATTGAGGTGCGAAATAGTGGCAATAAAGCCATAACGATACGAAAAATCGAGCTTGCCGGTGAAGGTCTATCTGCTGATATTGAGGGAAGTCCAACTATTGCGGCAGGCGGTAAAAGAAAAATTAGAGTAACGATTAATCCTTCGCAGTTGCCGTATGGTGCGGTGGTCAAGAGGTTGCGAATTATAAGCAATGACCCGAAGACGCCTGTTATAACCATCAGAATTTCGGCAATTGTCGAGGAGTAACGATAAAAGGAATGTTTGAGATAGTTGAAAGGAGAGAACTTGCGGAGAATATCTATTTGACCCGCGTTAAAGCACCGCGTATTGCCCGCTCGGCAAAGCCGGGGCAGTTCGTTATTGTTCGTGCCGACGAGAAGGGCGAGCGCACACCTCTCACTATCGCAGATTACGACGTAGCGGAGGAGACCATAACTCTCGTAACACAAGCGTTGGGTATATCTACACGCAAGATTGTGGCGAAGGGTGAGGGCGAATACCTCGCTGATGTGGCGGGCCCTCTCGGTCGTCCTTCGGATTTTGTTGCTGAGGATATCGAGGAGTTGCGCAAGCGCAAGTTTATTTTCGTTGGTGGTGGCGTGGGTGCTGCACCCGTCTATCCGCAAGTTAAGTGGCTTACCGAGCGAGGTGTGGAGGTAGATGTTATCGTGGGTGCAAAGAGTAAAGACTTGCTCATTTACGCCGAGGAGATGGCGAAGGTTGCCACAAATCTTTACATCGCTACGGACGATGGCTCGGAGGGTTTTCACGGTTTGGTAACTACCCTACTCGAAAAACTCGTGAACGAAGGCAAACAGTATGATTGCTGTGTGGCTATCGGTCCGATGATTATGATGAAATTTGTAACGCTGACGGCAAAGAAGTTCGACTTGCCGTGCATTGTGTCGCTGAATGCCTTGATGGTTGATGGTACGGGAATGTGCGGTGCGTGTCGAGTAACCATAGCGGGGAAGACCAAGTTTACTTGTGTCGATGGTCCCGAGTTTAACGCCTACGATGTCGATTTCGACGAGGCTATGCGCCGTCAGGGTATGTACCGCACACAAGAGCAACGTGCGTTGGCTATCCAGCGTGAGCGTGAGGCGGGACACAAGTGCAATATAGGTTTAGACAAGTAGTTTATGGCAAATAAGATACCTCGCGTTCCTGTACGCGAACAAGACCCACAAGTGCGAGCCACCAACTTCGAGGAGGTGTGCTATGGCTACAATCGTGAGGAGGCGATGTTGGAGGCTACGAGGTGTCTCGACTGCAAGAATCCGCGTTGCGTGGGTGCTTGTCCCGTAGGTATTCAGATACCTCGATTTATTGAGCATTTGCGCGAGGGAAATACTGCTGCGGCTGCCGAGGTTATCTCGCACGATTCGTCGTTGCCAAGCATCTGCGGTCGTGTTTGTCCGCAGGAGTCGCAGTGTGAGGGTGCTTGTATTCTTGGTATTAAGGGTGAGCCGGTTGCCATAGGTAAATTGGAGCGCTTCGTGGGCGATTGGCAGTTGGAGAATGGTCGTCCTGCGGTCGAGATAGAGAAAAATGGTCATAAAGTAGCCATCGTAGGTAGCGGACCTGCGGGTTTGGCTTGCGCAAGCGACCTTGCAAAAATGGGCTACGAGGTTACGATATTCGAGGCCCTGCACGAAGCAGGAGGCGTTCTTGTATATGGTATTCCGGAGTTCCGTTTGCCAAAGGAACGCATCGTAAAGGCCGAAATAGAGAGTGTGAAGGCGTTGGGTGTAAAGATTGAAACCGATGTGGTTGTAGGTCGCACCATAACAATAGATTCTCTGCTCAATGAGGAGGGCTTCGATGCGGTGTTTATCGGTTCGGGTGCCGGACTACCACGTTTTATGGGTATCGAGGGCGAAAATCTGAACGGTGTATTGTCAGCAAACGAGTTCCTCACACGTGCAAACCTTATGCACGCCTACGACGATATGTACGACACCCCTATATATGTAGGTCGTAAGGTTGTGGTTGTAGGAGGCGGAAATGTTGCGATGGATGCAGTGCGTACCGCCAAGCGATTAGGTGCTGAGGCTGTGATAGTATATCGTCGTAGCGAGAAAGAGCTGCCTGCTCGTGTGGAGGAGGTGCACCACGCCAAGGAGGAGGGCATCGAGTTTAAGATGCTTACTAACCCTACCGCCATTATAGGCGACGAGAAGGGTTGGGTGAAGGCTATAAATTGCGTGCAGATGGAGTTGGGCGAGCCTGATGAGAGTGGTCGTCGTTCGCCTGTTGTGGTTGAAGGCTCGGACTTCGAGATAGAGTGCGACGTTGTTGTAATGGCACTCGGAACATCTCCAAATCCGCTTATTGCTTCGACTACCGAGGCTCTCGAAACTACACGTCGTGGTGTGATTGTGGCTGACGAGTGGGGGCAGACAACCCGTAAGGGCGTATTCGCAGGTGGCGACGCTGTAACGGGTGCTGCAACGGTTATTTTGGCTATGGGTGCGGGTCGTAAGGCTGCTGCCGCCATAGACCGCTATATAAAGGAGAAATAAATTTTTACTAACTAAATAAAACAAAAACAGTATGAAAAAAATTACAACTATTTTGAGCCTCGTTGCTATCGTAGCATCGACTCTCTTCGTAACATCGTGTGCGCAGAAGAAGGAGCCTACATTGGTGCCTGCATTCCCGTACAACAAGACGGCTAACTATGTTCAGGACGAGGATTCCGGCGAGTACAGTTGGACTTGGGATAAGGCTGACGGCTTCTCAAATGCAAAGGGCGGAGGTTTCCAACTTAGTACTAAGCTTGGTAATCACATCTTGGAGTACCGTATTACTCCTAATGCAGAGTGGACTGCGGAGATTCTCGGTCAGGGCAAGGAGTATATAGAGGTTGGTCAGGGCTATGATTTCCACGAGGAAAATTACACTTGGGGTGCGACTGCAAAGGGCGATAAGGGTCAAAATGTGCTCAACTTCCGTGTCCTCAAAACTCCGGAGTCGTACGAGGAGGCGTTCACTTGCGAGGTAGCTCTCTCGATGTGTGGCGAGAAGATGACTATCGCAACTTTGATTATCGAGCCAAACCTTTACTAATAGTTGCTCGAAGATGTAAAACAGAATTGGGTGTCCTGATGGACACCCAATTCTGTTTTACATAGGTATTGCAATTACTCCCACTCCGTAGCAATAAATAATTAAATATCAGATAAATACAAGCACATACTATTTACAGGGCGCATTTATAGGGTGTATTTATTTTTGATTAGTACTTATTGATTATTAGTTAATTATCTCATTTTTAGAGAGTTAAAAATTAATCTATTTTTAGTTGTGTTTTATTCTGCCTATTGATATGTGAAAGTTATCTATATAATATATGTAGGTATATAAGAGACTCTGAATACCCCAAAAAACTATTTCAAAAACATTGATATTCATATAAAAAAGAACATTGTCCGTATCTTGCTTATGTAAAGTGTTGATATAGACAATGTTATTATTTTGTGAAATGTTCATTTTTGTATATAAGTGAATGTTTCACCTAAAAGTCTAACAAGTCATAGGTTTCTAACAGTTCCTCTTGTCTGATTCCTAAATATATTTTGGTGATTGCGATGTTGGAGTGGTTGAAGAGTTCAGACAGTCGCACTAATGCCAAGTTCGCATTCTCTCCTGCTGACTCAAAAACTTTTCTACCGAAAGTCTTTCGCATTGAGTGTGTGCTAAAATTTTGAATTTTCACATTGTAGTTCTTTTTGATGTCTTTTAAGATTGCATTGATTCTCTGAATAGAATAGACACTACCCTTCTGAGATAAAAAACATTTTTCACTATCGTCTTTAATTCCTAATGCTCGGTAACAGTTGTTGATATGTCGTTGAAATTCGTGGTTTATTTTCACCACCCTACGCTTTCCTGTCTTTTTCTCTCGTATGGTAAACTGCTCCTCATAAAGTAGCATATCCCAACTCAATGTGAGCAAGTCGGAAATTCGCAATCCGAAGAAACTGCCACAACCCAACAATAAACTCATTCGGTAGTTGCCATCTCTATACAATCTACGGATAAGGTTCATCATCGAATCCCAATCAAGATAATCCGATGTACGATATGTGCTTTTAATCTTTGTCATATTGGTTATAGTTTAATTTTGTATGACAAAAATAATAATATATTATTAAATAAACAAATTTTATTAGTATAATAATATGAATTAATTTGAATTTATTATGTATATGGTATTAAATAGGTAATTGATTTTTGCACACCAACAAAAAAGGAGGCGTGTGCCTCCCTTTATGAATTGCTATACAACAAACTCATCTATCTTTAATTTCGATAATATACTTTTCCGATATAATAAGTTTTGCCGCATCATTATATAATCGTAAAATTTAATCATTAGTAATTTCTTCACTATATTGTATATCAATAATCTCGACATCAACCTCGTTGCCATTCTCATCTTTTACCTCTAAATTGCCTTCGTACATATTGACATACACATAGCAAGTGTATTCTTTACCGCAGTCAAGACAGTAAATCGGATGCTCATCTGTGTCTTCACTATCAGCAACATTATCTGCATACATATTAGCAATAGGCAAATCACTTAAAGTTTCGACAACCTCTGTTTCGCAGGAGCAATCAAATTTAATAGTTATTGTCTCTACTGCAATTGGATTAAAGTTTTTCATAGTTGTAAATTTTAATTGTTAGCAAATTGTTTTTTAAGGTTGGTGGCGGTTAAACCACCAACCGAAATGTTAAATCGTTAATTAAAAAGCGAGGACAGCACGTACATTGTATTTGCCACTCTTAGAGTTGCTACCCGAATAAATATCACCACTTGAATTGCTATGGATATTGTTAGCACCGATGCTACTGTCCTCAGTAGACGACCAATAAGAAGATGTTCCGAGTGTGGTGAAACCATTAGCGGAGAGTGTTGAGTTGATTGTGGATTTATTGTTATGAATAACCTCCAACTCATTTAATGCAGGCAAATACCAAGCATCTTTACCATAGTCAGCGCACCACTTAAATGCGGGATATTTGCTTAAATCAGGATTGAGAGACTTAATAGTATTCATATTTGCCATACCATTATTGTTATTACTTGCATTTGTTGTGATGTACATCTCGCCCCAACTTGTTGAAGTTGTTTCGGTAACAGACATCATCTTTCCGTTTGTACCTCCATTTGCAATCTCACATACAACACCTCCATTACACCAAGGAATATATTGACCAACCTTATATGGATAACCGTAACTATTGCCTGCATTATCATAAACTTCTACACCTCCCATATCAAAGTGAAGGTAATCATTTCGAGTCTTGCACTTATCCCAAATAATAATTGTTTTGAGACTTGAATTGTTTTTTATATTTACATCGGTAAGAGCGGTGTTCTTATATAGATTAATATCCCCTATTGATAACCCCTCCGCAAATAGAGTTCTTAATTTCGTATTATACTGCACATCAACCATTGAAATCTCCGCATTATTGCTTACATTGAGATAGGTAAGTGCCGTATTACTGCGGATATTGAGAGCAGAGAGTTTGTTGTTTGAGATATCGAACTCCTGCAATGCCGTATTAGCAACAACATTGATTTTTGGCAGTTTATTATTGTTGCAGTAGAACTTCACAAGTGCAGTATTATTCGACACATCGAGGGTTGTGAGTTCGTTGTTATTACATACAAGCGAAGTCAAAGCGACATTTTTGGTAACATCAAGCGACTGCAACTTACATTTCTGCACATCGAGTGTTTCGAGTTGCAAGAGCGAAGATACATCAACCACCTCCAATACGCTATTGCCCGACAATGTAGCATTGACAACAGGGGCATAGAATACAAGCGATGTCAGTGCTGTATTGTTGGTTATGGTAACATCGGAAAACTCACCATAAAGTTCCAAAGTAGTCAAAGCGGTAGCATTCTTAAATGTAAATGATTTGAACGCTGTATTCTTGGCAGTAAAGTAGAGCGAAGATGCCTGTGTGTAGTTATCAATACTGATTGCGGTGTCGCTGATAGCATTGGTGGTTACACCCTGCAAATTGAGATACTCCAACGCCGTGCAGTTATCAAGGTTAAGATGCTCGATAGGGTTACTATTGCAAGTCAGTGTTTTGAGTGCTTTCAGATTTGGTAGTTTAATTGTCTTGATGCTATTATTTGAGCAGTTGAGGGTTACGAGGTTGGTACAAGACTCCAAACCTGTCAAATCGGTAACACCCTTGCCCGAACAGTTTACCATAGTGATATTGTCCGACTCGGCAATAGAGATTTCGCCATCGCCATTATCATCGTAGTTATTCAAAAGGTACGCCTTCAAGTTCGCATCAGGGATAACGATACCGCCATTGTTGTAGTATATGGTTGTTGCATCGTCTTTGCTGATGGCAACTGCGCCCTGCTGCGCATCATCTTTAACCCACAACTTAACGAGCGAAGAGTTGTTCGAGCAGTCGAGGGTTTTGAGCGAAGGGCGTGCGCTAATATCCAATGCGGTGAGGGCATTGTAAGAGCAATTCAGCGTTTCGAGAGCAGCACACTTTGTAATATCCAACTGCGTGAGTACATTGTGCGAGCAATCAAGGATTGTCATCTTGGTAAGCATACCGAGATTGATGCTCTCCAAAGCATTGTTAGCACAATCGAGAGTAGTTATCTTCTCACCACTGAGATAGATAGTCTTCAATGCGTTCTCGCCACAATCAAGAGTTGTAAGAGCGGTATTCTTGGTAATGTCAAGCGATGTCAAGTTATTCTCAAAACATTCGAGCGTGGTGAGTGCTGTGTTTTTGGTTAAATTGAGCAAAGAGATATTATTCTTACCGCAGTACAACTCCGTAAGTCCGAGAATTGTGGTAGTGTCGAGCGATGTAATCTCATTGCCTGTGCAGTTGAGCGAAACAAGTTGCTTGTTCTGCGATACATTGAGTGCGCCAAGTTTGTTGGTAGCAACATTCAGCGTGGTAAGTCCCTTTGCTGCGCTCAAATCGAACTCGGTGAGTTTATTGTTTGAAGCATCAAACGATACAATAGCAGTGCAACCACCAACATCGAGGGCAGTGAGGCGGTTGTTGCTTACATTAACCTCGGTGAGTTTCTTATTATTCGAAAGATCAAGCGCAGTGAGGCGGTTGAACGAGCAGTTCAACTTTTCGAGGTTGGTGAAATACTCGATACCTGCAAGCGAAGTTGCTTGTGGCATAAGTCCCGTAATATCAATTTCGGTAATGTTCTCTGCCTCTGCTAACGAAATTTCGCTATCTGAATCGGTGTCAAACTTCTCGACAAGATACGCCTTAAAATTTACATCAGGAACATAAACTGTGTTGGTTGTCCAAGGCACCATATTTACATAGTCGGAAGTCAAACAGTTGTAACCATTCGACACCTCCAAACGCACATTTGCAGAGATTTCGTTGCGGAAGAATCCCTCTTCGAGGTTTGCGCCCTTGGCAACAACTGTCAAAATACCATCTTTTGCCGATGCGCTCTCAACGGTGAGGTTTACAAATTCGCCAACCGTGGCACGAGTTTGAGCATAGACTGCCTTCACGCTCAACGCCTCCTCCCAAACTGCAACCAACTCCTCAGCAACAGCAGCAGGGCGCACCTCATATTTAAGGGTTGCACTGCCTGCGGTGATTGTGCCATTGCTCTCGGTGTAGTACATTGTTGCCTTGCAATCCGAAAACTCAGGAACGAAACTCAACGACTGAATACGCTCGATAAGGGCAGCAATCTGCTCCTGCATCTCGGCAATATCTGCCTGCATATTGTAAATGGTGAGTTTGATAGTCTTAACCTCTTGTTCCAAAACTGTAACACGAGCATCGAGAGCATCTATTGCAGCGTTAATAGTTGCCACCTCATTGTCGATACGGGTGTTGATGGTTGAAACCTCCGTAGCAATAGCATCACGGAGTTGTCCATTCAAGGTGTTGATGGCGGTTTTGATTGCCTCCTTGTATGCCTCGGTAATCTCAGCAGCTGTGTTGTTGAGTTCACTTCTCAATTGTGCGATAGAGGCGGTGTTTTCGGAAATCGCCTGTGCGTTATTGCCAATAGCAGTTGCATTGGCGGAGATAAGAGCAGCATTCTTGGCAATCTCCTCTGCGTTCTTGGCAATAGTGCGAGTGTTAGTATCTACATTTGATTGCAAAGAGGTAATTGCACTCTTATTGTTATTGATAAGAGTCTCGTTTGCCTCGATAAGGGATTTATTCTCGTCAATCTTTTGGCTGTTGCCCTCTATGTCTTCGCTATTCTCTGCAATTGCCTGCGCATTGGCAGTTATCTTGGTGGCATTGTTTGAAATCTGCTCTGCATTATCCGCAATGGCGAGTTTATTGGTTGCAATTTCGCCCTGTGCCGATGATAAATCTTCACGCAAAGCATCTATCAACTCCTTGTTGTCTGAGATGTTCTTGGTGAGTTGCTCCGAGAGTTCGCTGATAAGATTTTCAAGATATGCCTTCTGTGCTTCGAGTTTGCTGTTGAACTCCTGCATAATATCGGCAAGCATCTGATTAACCTCCTGCATAGTGTAGTAACCTGCGAGTTGGTTATTAACCCACTGTTGCATCTTTGTCTCCGAAGCGGAAATAGCATCTTTGATTGCTTGTGTATATGCTGCCTCAACCTCCTCCTTTGCTGCCGATATAGCATCTGTATATGCTTTGGTAATCTCTGTTACCTTCTGTTGGATATCCTTGTTCAAGGTTGATACTGCCGCCTCGACATCCTCCTTAATTTTGGTGTTAAGGCGAGTTTCAAGGGCGGTAAGACTCTTGTTGATTGACTCTATCTGCGTCTTGATGCTTGCGACTTCTGCTGCCAATTCATTATGCTTTTCGAGAGTTGCAAAGGTTTGAGATACCCAATCCTTTGTGCTCTGAATTTCGCCATTGACATAACTCTCCAAATCGTTGATTTTATCCTCTAATGCCTTGTCCTTATTCTGCAAAGAGGTGATAGCATTGTTGATTTGCGCTAACTCGCCCTCTAATTCCGACTTTACAGATGCAAGTTGTGCCAACACATCAGATTTTGCTAATGAAATGCTGTTCTTCAACTCCCTCTCAACACTCTCAATCTCTTTGTTTGTAGCATCAATTGATTTTTGAAGATTGCTTGCAGTGGACTGCAAACTCTCGATGTACCCTTTCAGCTCCTTGTCCATCTTTTTCAGTTCGGGCAGAGTTGCATTGATAGCTTTCACCTGCTCTTGGAGTGATGCAATTTGGGTGTTTTCAATCTCATCAAGACGCCCATTGATATTCTCAATCGCCTCTTCAAACTTTTTGCAACTTGGCAATATCATTGCCACTACTGCAACTAATAAAAATAGTCTCTTCATAACAGTAAAGTATTAAAAATTAAACAATTGTTAAAATGTTCATTCTGTTATGACAATAAAGAAAGTGTGGAGAAACACTGTTCGTCTATCAATCTGACGGTTCTGACAAAACCTTGACAACAATAAACGATGCGATACCCCACACCCGTAATATGCAGAATGGGGTTGCAGAATGCTCCCAACCATACATATACAAGAAATGAGTGCTATTCGTTGCCCCGTTGTCGTAAAAACTGTCAGATTTTCAGATTAGGACTGCAAAAAACACTTTCAATATGTCCGTCAATCTATTGATTGACAAGGCAAATATAAGCATTTTTTGTTTCAATGTTCTCTAAAAGAGAAACTTTTTGAATAGCACCCTGTGAAGTATCGCTTTAAATGATACAAAAAGTGAAGGTTAAAACACCTTCACAATACTTTCCCATCGGAAACTACGCCATTCGCCAAGTTCACAATCAAATACTGCTGTGGTGGCATACAACTCTCTGCTCACGCCCCTACCGTTGATGTGGCGTTTTACCAATGATGGATTAGTAGTGGCGAACATCTCCCTCAACTCTCCATTCTTCTTTTGGAAGATAAAATGCGCCACGCCTGTACGGAGTTTATGTTTGAGGGACTCAATCATCATCGCCTTTGCACCCGCCATCAACTCGCTTCCTGTTCGTGCTGCGATTACCGCCATTCTTGTTGCTGTTCCGTTTGTAATTACCAATGCGTTCATAGTGTAAGATTTTTTATTACAGTTAGTTAAAATTTTAATTCCTAATACCAAGTTGAAGGTTTAGTCCAACCCTCCAATTCATACCAAGCATCGAGCGCTGCATATCTGCTGCGACCAAAACTTGCAACCTTATTGCCCGTTGCAATCTCCCATACGCCCCAACCACTGCCTGAGCAACCAATCTGATATTTTCTCTCTCGTGCCATATTTTATTAATATCATATCCATTATTTCTACTACAAAGATAAAACTTTATTATTAATAATCCAAATTATTTTAACATTTTATTTTAATTTTATCTAAATAATTTAACATTCTGATATTTATTTTCTATCTTTGTCTAAAATTTTGGGATAGTATGGCAAAACTACGAGTAAAGCAGATTGTAAAGGAGAAGGGTTTAACATTGGCAAAAGTGGCTGAGATGTTGGAAATCCACCCTGTAAATTTAAGTACCACCCTCAACGGTAATCCAACCATCGCAACATTGGAGAAGATTGCAAATGTATTGGGAGTAGATGTTACCGACTTAATTGAAACCGAGAACAAACCTATTGTAAGTGGTTTTGTAAAGGTTGATGGAGAGGTTATTGAACTCTCTTCTATTGCCGATTTGGAACAGGCATTAGCGAAGGCGAAGGAGTTGAAGTAATGCCCTTCAATTTTTGATACTTTTTAGGTATCAATTTTTGAGGTGTTTGTATCAATTTGGGATAAAATAAAAGTAACCATTTTCAACACATTTGGTTTTAACTTTTCTTGACTTTTAAGAGCAAATAACCATATTTAGTATAGTTAAAAATCTTGAAAGTATGGTTACTAAAACATTCAAAATATATACTATTGAAGGCATTGACTATAACGCTGTTATAGCGAAATACCGTGTATTGTGCGAACAGGGTGAATGGGATATAGACGAGAATAGCATCAGTGTCTATGATGGCAATGCTGAGTTTATCCAAACTCGCAAATCCCGTAAACCTCTAATGGATTACACCCGTATCCTCAACAAAGCAATATACCTTGTTCATACGATTGCATACCGACACGCAACCAATAGAGAAGAGGGCGTTGATGGAGCAAGTATTCAGTATTCCGTATTACAGAAGGTTATCGGGGAAGATTCCTATGAATTATTGAGGGCATTGCAGAAGTTGGGTTACATCGAGATAGACAGCAAGTACATCATTGGAAATTCGTCAAAGCATTATAAGGTTATTGGCAACATAACCACTGCACAGTGTTCCAATTACACCATCTTGAAGTACATCAACAAAACTAAGCAATTATTAAAAGATGCTATCATTAAGCGTTTGGCAACCACTGAATTCAAAACTCTATACGGAGAATCATTTGCTGAAACCTATGTCAGGAACCTCAACAAGTTTAAGATTAAAGACAAAGTAGGTTTTGATTCATACATCAAGGAACAAATATCATCAGACTCAAACAAAGAACCTTATTATAACTTTATTACAGACTCTTTTGAAAGTGATTTGAAGATATATTCTATTGATAATAATAACAGAATTTACCACATATTAACTTCGTTGGAAAGAGAACTAAAAGAGTTTATAAACATTAGATTCTCAATAGATTGTAAGAATTCACACCCTGTTTTATTTAACTATTTTATTTTTAATAGTAAAGGTATTTCTATTCAATTATCTTATTTTATTTCTTCTGTTTTAATTAATATAGATAAGGACAGTATATATCCAACCCCTAACAACTATTATGACACAGAAAAACTCCGTAATATATTGATAAGTAACAATATAGAAAAATCAATTATTGCAAAGTTTGCTGATGATGAGTTGTTATATGTATGGAAAACTACCACAGGAAGATTTTGGGACGATATACTTGCCAAGCATCAAGGAGAGGGGTATAGCAGAGCAGAGATAAAAGAGCAGATGTTTAGAGAGGTGTTCTACTCAAAGTCGCCAAAGATTGCTTGGAAAGAATTTGCTAAGGAATTCAAGAGACAATATCCGAATGTCTATAACTTGATAATGCGATGGAAAGAACCTCTCAAATACCCTGACTTGCAAGAACATTTAATTGCCCGTAAGAAGGCGGTTCGTTCGCAAGGTTCAACCATAATGTGTAGTCAAGAGACTGCCCTGCCAAATCTGATGATGGATTTGGAGAGTGAGATATTCAGAGAGGTGTTAAAGTCTCTGTTTAGAAAGAGAGTCCCCGCTGTTCATATTCACGATGCCATTGTGATACCTGATACCCGTGCAAAGGTTGATATTAACCAAGTCGAAGCGGTGATGAGAGAAGCGTATAAGAAGATAATAGGTATGCGCCCAACTTTCTCGGTAGATATTTACAAATAAAAATCTTTCAGCAGATAACACTATCTGCCAAAAACAAACATTTTTAACACCTATTTTTTACTTGAATACCTTTTAATAACTATTTGTTATTAAATGTTTTATAACATTTTTTGTCTATCTATTTTTAAGAATAGACTTTGCAGTTTGAAGTGGGTATATTCATTCTATCTACTCATTTACTTCATTCTTTTTACTTTTGATACCACTCCAATAATGTAGCATACTTGCTGATTGCTTCTCAGAGGTAGCACGCTTAGAATCTATTGTTCGTTTGGAATGAAAATCCTTCATACTATCTGAAATTTTCTTTCTAACATCATCACTGAGTTCCCTATAATATCTTTTTGCCATAGTAAATTCGTCTGTTTACTATAAATAGTTTCAACTTTGAAAAAAGACTAAAAAATACGATTTTTAGTAAAAAAAAATTTCACGGCATATAGGGCAAACTAATCATACCCACCTCTTTGAGAAAATATCAAGAGGAGGGAAACGAGAAAACGGAGTAAATAGGAAGGGGTACCCATTGCTGACTACCCCACTCCAAATATACAAATACTTAGTTATACGAATTTTCTTGCTCGTTCAGCGTATTCTTCTTTGCTGATGCAGATGTATCTCAAAAAGTTTTCTTCGGTGGTATGCCCTGTTATTGCCATAACCGTAAATGGATCGTGGCACTTCAAATACATATTGGTTGCAAAACTTCTACGAGCAGTATGACTTGTTACCAACTGCCACTTCTTGTAAGCAATTTGTTTTAAGACTCCACCTTTCTTGTCTATTTTGTAAATATCCTCATCTATTCCTGCTATCATTGCACATTTCTGAATGTGCTTGTTGTAATGACTTTTATCTCGTGGAATAGGAAGTTCGCCTTGATATTTATTGTATATCTCCACCACCATATCTGAGAGCGGTATTACTACTCTCTTCTGTGTTTTATGGGTGTTAATATATAAATTCCGTTTTTCTAAATCCCAAGTTGAGTGATTGAGTATTGACAAATCGCCAAAGCGCAATCCCGTCTTGCTCGCTATGATGAACAAATCCCTCGATGCCTCTATTCCGTTTCTGCTTCGTTCTAATTTATGCTTTCTGTATAACTCCTCAGTGAATTGAATGTCATAAATCCTTTGTAACTCTTCATCGCTGAGGTATATGTGTTCTACGGCAGGTGCTTTGCTTTTCATATTCTTATAACTTGTGTCTTGAAGCAAACCTTCTCTCTCTGCCTCTTTCAACCAAACTTTGAGAACCGAATTTGTAGCACAAATGGTATGAGGAGCGTAGTTGAACTCCTTTAATAAGAATGATTCAAGTTTTTCTTCAAAGCGTTTATCGAAAATAGCAAAACTATCACTATAATTAGTGTGAGCAAGAAAAGCATTAAAGCGTTTAAGTACTATTTTGTGATTGGTGATAGAATCTTTGCTAATTAGTGTACCTGTGCGTTGATTAACCTTGTGCTCCAAACTATCAATATACTCTTGGAAGAATTGAGTTGGTGTTTTAGTTTTCTTTACAATCTCCTCCTTCTCCTTGTTATGATATTTGTCTATTTTTTCTTTGACAAGAGATACCATTTTGCTTTGTATTGGAGGAAGGCATATAGGGGGGTGTATTTTTCTCCAATTCTTGAAGCATTCGAAAAAATCTATCAAGTCTTTCTCAAGACTATCTAAGAACTTATTTACTCTCTTGTTGTTTCTTGTATCTGCTTGTTTCTGTTCTCCACTTTCAATGACTATCGCTCGGTGCAGTTTGTTATTCCACCATTGAGGTTTGACAGATTCTCCAAGAGATAGTTTATACCTTCTGTCTAATGCAAATTCAACATACAAGATAGCATCTTTCTCTTTGTCTGTTTGAGATTTGATGGTGAAACGGAATTTAGGTGCTTTTGCCATAGTAGTAATAGTTGTTTAGACAAAGGTAGTAATAATTATTGAAAGGGTGTATTTTTAGGGTGCATTTTTTATATTTTGGTTGAAATTTGCATATATGTAAAAATCAGCGACTTAAAGGTTCGAGTCCTCTAAATCGCTGATTTATAAATTAATTAAGATTTAATATCGCTGATAGACGATACTGTCTTTTACTCCGTTATTTACTCCCACTCAATGGTTGCATTCGGTTTTGGCGAGAGGTCGTAGCATACACGATTTACATTCTTAACCTCCTTCAAAATGCGGTCGGTGATTTTTGCCAAGACAGCCCAATCGATATGCTCGATGGTTGCCGTCATCGCATCAACGGTATTTACCGCACGAAGAATTACAGGCCAATCGTACGAACGAGCATTGTCGCGTACACCTACCGACTTAAAGTCAGGCACAACGGTGAAATACTGCCATACGGTCTTGTCTAAGCCCGCCTTTGCAAACTCCTCACGCAAGATAGCATCCGACTCACGCACTGCCTCCAAGCGATCGCGAGTGATTGCGCCAAGGCAGCGAACACCCAAGCCCGGACCAGGGAATGGCTGACGATATACCATCTCGTATGGCAAGCCCAACTCCAAACCGCAAGCACGAACTTCGTCCTTGAAGAGTTGCTTCAACGGCTCTACCAACTCGAACTGCAAATCCTCGGGCAGACCACCCACGTTGTGATGCGACTTAACCATCTTTGCAGTTTTTGTACCACTCTCAACGATATCCGGGTAGATTGTACCTTGTCCGAGGAAGTCGATACCCTCCAACTTGCGTGCCTCCTCCTCGAATACGCGAATGAACTCGCCGCCGATAATCTTACGCTTCTTCTCCGGATCCTCTACGCCCTCCAACTTTGTGAGGAAACGCTCCGTAGCATCAACATAAACAAGATTTGCGCAGAGCTGATTGCGGAACACCTCCACAACGTCCTCCGACTCGCCTTTACGCATCAGACCGTGATTTACGTGAACGCAAACGAGGTTATCGCCGATAGCCTTCAACAGCAACGCCGCAACAACCGAACTATCTACTCCACCCGACAATGCGAGCAATACCTTCTTGTTGCCCACCTGCTGGCGAATCAACTCCACCTGATCGGCAACAAAGTTTGTCATATTCCAATTCGCCTCCGCCTTACAAGTGTCGAAAACGAACTCTTTTAGCGCCTCTTTGATAGCATCGAGGCTATCTGTGAATTGTGGCAACTTCTTGTCGCACAATGCTTTATCCCAACCTGCTGCCATTACAGGGTAGCCGGCCTCGTAAATCTCGGGCAGAACGTCAATCTCTACCCCATCAATTACGCAGTTAGGTCCTCCGTTGATGATAACACCCTTTACATTTGGCAACGCCTGCAACTCCTTTGCGGTGATGTCGTGTGGGTATATCTCGCTATATACGCCCAATGCACGAATTGCTCGGGCAACCACAGTGTTCTCGTGACTACCAAGGTCGAGAATCACAATCATATCTTGTTTCATAATGATTTTTAATTTTTAATTCTTAATTCTTAATTTTTAATTCAATTTACTCTCCACGCGAATAGTTAGGGGTCTCGCGTGTGATGGTGATGTCGTGTGGGTGGTTCTCAACTACCGCAGCCGAGGTAATGCGAACAAAACGAGCCTGCTGCAACGCCTCTATATTGCGTGCGCCACAGTAACCCATACCTGCACGAATACCGCCAACCAACTGATATACAGTCTCTGCCAACGAGCCCTTGAATGGAACGCGACCTACGATACCCTCCGGAACGAGCTTCATAGCATTCGCCTCGCCGTCTTGGAAGTAGCGGTCCTTCGAGCCCGCCTTCATCGCATCGATTGAGCCCATACCGCGATAGGTCTTGAACTTACGACCATTGTAGATGATTGTTTCGCCCGGCGACTCCTCGGTGCCGGCAAACATCGAACCGCACATTACACAAGTGCCACCTGCCGACAACGCCTTAACGATATCGCCCGAGTAGCGCAGACCACCATCGGCAATAACGCCAACCTCGCTACCCTTCGCTGCTTTGGCGCAGTCGAAAATAGCAGTCAATTGCGGTACACCTACGCCCGCTATGATGCGTGTGGTGCAGATTGAGCCCGGACCGATACCAACCTTAATGCCGTCGGCACCAGCCTCGATAAGATATTTTGCAGCCTCGGCTGTGGCGATGTTTCCAACCACGACGTCGAGTTTAGGATAAACCTCCTTAATCTTCTTCAACAGCGTTACAACGCCCTTTGAGTGGCCGTGTGCCGAGTCGAGAACTACGGCATCAACACTCTCTGCCACGAGTGCGGCAACACGCTCCATTGCATCGGGCGTAATGCCGATACCTGCTGCTACACGAAGACGTCCCTTCGAATCCTTGCAAGCGTTCGGGTGGTCTTGTGCCTTTGTCAAGTCCTTGTATGTAATAAGTCCTACGAGGTGTCCCTCCTTATCAACTACCGGCAACTTCTCGATTTTGTTCGAGAGCAAAACCTCCGCAACATCGGTGTTCTCGCCCTCGGTTATGGTTACAAGGTTTTCGGAGGTCATAACCTCGTCAATTTTGCGTGTCATATCCTTCTGGAAGCGAAGGTCGCGGTTTGTTACGATGCCCACGAGCATACGATTCTCGTCCACTACCGGAATACCTCCAATTTTATTCTCGCGCATCATATCGAGCGCATCGCCTACGGTGTTCTCGCGTGCGATGGTTACAGGGTCGTCAATCATACCATTCTCGGCACGCTTCACACGGCGTACCTGTGCAGCCTGCTCGGCGATGCTCATATTCTTGTGGATAACACCGATACCACCCTCACGAGCGATTGCAATGGCCATCGGAGCCTCGGTTACGGTATCCATCGCAGCCGAAACAATCGGGATGTTGAGTGTGATGTTGCGCGAAAAGCGACTCTTGGTGCTAACCTCGCGTGGCAAAACCTCCGAGTATGCCGGAATAAGCAATACATCGTCGAAGGTTAAACCCTCCTGATAAACTCTTTCGTCAAGGAACATAATGTTGTTAATTTTATTTTGTATTGTTATTACTTTTCGTTTTAAGTTCTTGGCTACTTGGGCAGTTATACCGACATTATGTTTCGGTATTTACATTACCCCCTAAATCCCCCATTAGAAAATGTGGGACTTGGTCCTGCTCCGCAGGATAGTCGTATGCAAAAGAACGGTTGTGAGTTTTGTTACCTATATTTATATTATTATTAATTTGTTTTCTGAAAACAAGAAGCGGAGTGCATACGCACTCCGCCCCGTAACTCTTTATCCTTCAGCACCGCACACTGCGCACGCTCCCACTCTTTGGAACTCCAGAATTTGCGGAGTCTTGCGCTTGCCTATGTTGTGCAGAATATACATTTGCTCAAACTTTTGGCAAAGGTACAACAAAAAATGCAAAATGCAAAATGTGAAATACAAAAAAATGCAAAAAAAGGCGACCCGAAAGTCGCCTTAAAAATTGTAAGTGTGAATTTATTACTTCTTCAAGAACTTCGAAACCGACGAGAACGACTTGCCGATGCGAATAACCTTCTTTGTGCTCAATGTAGCAAGAGAACTCTCTGCTGTATAATCGCTGAACTCGAGTGCGCCGGTGTAATCAACCTTCATGACCTTGTTGCTTGTGGTCTTTAATGTACCCTTAACAACATAGTTGTCGCCGCTCATCGAAATAGTCAATGTACCATCAACAATACCCTCTGCTGCGGTAAGAGACTCTGTTGCAATATCCATCTCCATATATGCGCTACCATAGAGTTCTCCCTCCATCTCAACGGCAGGGAAATAGGTGTTTGGTTGGAGATTCTCTCCTGTAACCCAATCTGGACCAGCCGAAGTGAAAGAGCCCAAGCCGGTGGTGTTGTCGAGAGCGCACAAATACTCAACAAAGAGAATGCCCATACTTACCGGATTTCCCTCTGCGTCGAGGTTAACGGCATCAAGTTCAAGAACGTAATCATTCAAGCCAATTTCGTAGTCATCGCCATAATAATCGAGGTAACCACCCATAACATTGGTAGATAATGTGTAGTCAGCCTTAACTTCTGGTTCTGGTTCATCACCCCCCCCCTTGTTGTCGTCAGGGTTACAAGCCATCATCATTGTTGCGCCAAGCGCCAAAACTGCAAGTAAATACTTTTTCATAATTGTTTGGTTTTAAATTGTTATTAAAATGTAACTGTTTGCTTTCGATTTGAAATAAAACCGCATTTCGCGTTGTTTTGCGTGTGTTTTATTGTAATGCAAATTTAAGTACAAAAATATGATTATGCAAATTTTTTAATAACTTTTTTGCATTTTATTTTACTATTTTGCATTTTTACTGCCACTACCCTATGGGTAGATTACGGATTGTAAGTTAATAGGTAGTAGTGAGTAGGTGGTAGATAACAGTTGGGAGTTTTCCCTTTTCCCAACTCTACAATAAAATGTTAATAACTCCGCTTGGTGTACTTTTTTATGATATAAAAAAAGCGTATCTTTGCACTATGTTTTTGCAGTGCGTACATATAGTCTCCTTTGTTCAGCTGTGTCGAGAGTCGCAGCAGATGTCGGGGGCAAGCGTGTGCAGATAAAGAGGGTCATTACACAGGTGTGTAGCGACCTTTTTTATTTAGGCTACTAGCCTAATGAGTTGAAATATACGATTAAATATTATAAACAAAAAGCCAATGGCCAATGGCTAATGGCTAAAAGCAAAAAAAGAATTATGAAGGTAGCAGTGGTTATGGGATCGACAAGCGACTGGGACGTTATGAAGGCGGCTTGCGAAACCCTCGAAGAGTTGGGCATCGAGTACGAGAAGCGTGTTATCAGCGCACACCGTACTCCCGATTTGATGTATGAGTTTGCCAAGTCGGCACGCGAGCGTGGTATTGGTGCGATTATCGCAGGCGCTGGCGGTGCTGCGCACGTTGCAGGTGTTACCGCAGCGATGACAACGGTGCCGGTTATCGGTGTGCCAATCAAGACCTCGGCACTCGGTGGTTTGGATTCGTTGTTGTCTATCGTGCAGATGCCGGGTGGTATTCCGGTGGCAACAACCGCAATCAATGGTGCAAAGAATGCGGCTTTGATTGCTGCGCAGATTTTTGCCCTCACCGACAAGGCTGTCGAGGAGAAGTTGCTCGCTTTCCGTGCAAAGCAAACAGCAACAGTTCTTGCAGCTACGCTTCCAGAACTCTAATTCAAAATTCAGAATTCAGAATTCAAAATTATTTATAAATATCAAATTTTTGCATTTTGCAATTTGCATTTTGCATTTTGCATTTGAATAACGAAGTTATGAAAAATCACAGAATATATGTAGAGAAGTACGCTCGATTTCAGGTAGAGGCTGAATCGCTCCGCAAGGAGTTGAACGAGAATCTCTCGCTCGCTATCGAGTCGTTGCGAGTACTCAATGTATACGATTTGTTCGGTTTCAGCGACGACCTCGTGGAACGTTGCCGCTACTCCGTATTTGGCGAAATTGTTACCGATTGCGTGTCAGACGAGTGCGACTACGAGGGTAAGAGGTATCTTGCTATCGAGTATCTGCCGGGTCAGTTCGACCAGCGTGCATCGTCGGCAGTTGATTGTGTGCATCTGTTGGAGCCGGCTGCCGAAGTTAAAATTCGCTCGTCGCGCCTCTATATTTTCGACGATGGCGTGAGTGAGGAACAGATGACAAAGATTAAGCGTTACCTTATCAACGCGGTGGAGTCGCGCGAGAAGAATTTACAAATTCTGACCGACGCAGAACAAGCCGACATTAAACCGGTGCCTGTGTTGGAGGGCTTTACCGATATGAAGGAGGAGGATTTGGAGCCATACTGCAAGGCGAATGGCTTGGCTATGAATGCCGACGATTTGCGTTGCGTTGTGGAGTACTTCCGAAGCGAGCATCGCAACCCTACACAGACAGAGTTGCGAATTTTGGATACCTATTGGAGCGACCACTGCCGCCACACCACCTTCACAACCGAGATTGAGGAGATAAAGATTGACGACTCGTTTATGAAGAGCGAGTACGAAACTGCATTGGCGGAGTTCGGCGTTATGCGTAAGGAACTCGGTCGTGAGCAGAAGTCGCTGTGTTTGATGGAGCTGGCTACTATTGGCGGTCGCTACTTGCGTAAAATTGGCAAATTAGACGATATGGAGGTCAGCGAGGAGAACAACGCTTGCTCCATCTTCGTAGATGTGGATATCGAGGGGCAGACCGAGAAGTGGCTCTTGCAGTTTAAGAACGAAACCCACAACCACCCTACCGAGATTGAGCCATTTGGCGGTGCTTCGACCTGCTTGGGTGGTGCAATCCGCGACCCACTGTCGGGACGTGCATACGTTTATCAGGCTATGCGCGTAACGGGTGCGGGCGATATATATAAAGGTATAGACGAAACTATCGAGGGTAAGTTGCCACAGCGCATCATTTCTCGTAAGGCGGCAGCCGGCTATTCGAGTTATGGTAACCAGATTGGTCTGGCTACAACCCACGTGCGCGAAATTTACCACGACGACTATGTGGCAAAACGTTTGGAGGTGGGTGCCGTAGTTGGCGCTGTTAAGGCGGCAGATGTGCGTCGCGAGAGCCCTGTTGCGGGCGATGTAGTGTTGCTCTTGGGTGGTCGCACCGGTCGTGATGGTATCGGCGGAGCAACCGGCTCGTCGAAGCAACATACCACTGCTTCGTTGGAGGAGTGTGGCTCGGAGGTGCAGAAGGGAAATGCTCCGGAGGAGCGCAAAATTCAGCACTTGTTCCGTCGTGGTGATGTTACACGTTTGATTAAGAAGTCGAACGACTTTGGTGCAGGCGGTGTTTCGGTGGCTATTGGCGAATTGACCGACGGCTTGGATATCTATCTCGACCGTGTTCCTGTGAAATATAACGGATTGAACGCTACCGAGTTGGCTATTTCGGAGTCGCAGGAGCGTATGTCCGTAGTTGTGGAGAAGAAGGACGTGGAGGCGATGATAGCCCTCTGTCGAGAGGAGAATGTCGAGGTTACGCACGTGGCGGATGTTACCGATACGCAGCGTATGCGTATGTTCTACAAGGGCGAGAAGGTTGCCGACTTGAAGCGTGAATTTATCGACTCGGCAGGTGCAAAGCATTACACCAAAATTGCCCTTGGTGCGGTTGTCGAGCGCAATCCGTTCCATCGCGAGGTTGCGGGCGAGAATCTCCGCGAGAAGATGATAAACAATCTGAAAGACAATAACGTGGTGTCGCAGCGAGGCTTGTGCGAGATGTTCGACTCGACTATCGGTCGTTCGACGGTGCTTATGCCGTTTGGCGGTAAGACGCAGCGCACCGAAACACAGGTTTCGATGCAGACTCTGCCTGTGCGCCACGGCAAGACTTCGACGGCGAGCGTTATGGCGTTTGGATTTAACCCGTATATCTCGGCGTGGTCGCCATATCACGGAGCGGAATACGCTGTAGTAGAGGCTATTGCGAAGGTTGTGGCTTCGGGTGCTTCGTACGAGAAGATGCGCTTCTCGTATCAGGAGTATTTCGAGCGTATGGGTGATGCACGCTCGTGGGGCAAGCCAATGTCGGCTTTGCTTGGAACTATTCGTATGCAGAAGGAGTTTGGTCTGCCGTCAATTGGCGGTAAGGACTCAATGAGTGGTACATTCCAAAATATCAATGTGCCACCAACTTTGATTGCATTCGGCATCACAACGCTTGATGCACGCAAGGCTATCAGCCCTGAGTTTAAGACATTGGGTAATTTCCTCTATCTCGTTAAGCATACTCCAAATGCGAACTATACACCAAATACCGAGGCGTTGAAGGCTAACTTCGCCTTTGTTACAGATGAGATTCACAAAGGCAACATCGTTTCAGCTTACGCTATCGGCTTCGGTGGCGTTGCGGAGGCTGTTGCCAAGATGTCGTTCGGTAACGAGATTGGCGCGAAGCTCACTTGCGACGAAGCTACCCTATTTGACTGCTCGTATGGCTCAATTCTCGTTCAGTCTGTTAAGCCGCTTGCATTCGAGAACGCTGTTTTGGTGGGACATACCACCGAAGAGAGGTGCATTGAGGTCTTGGGTGAGCAGTTCTCGTTGGCAGAGTTGTACGATGCAAATACCGCGAAGTTCGAGAAGATCTACCCTGCCAAGGGTAAGTCGGGCGAGAAGTGCCGTGAGAGCAACTATGCAGCGGCTGCTCCAACATATCAGGGCGAGAAGGTTGAGAAGGTGCAGGTATATCTCCCTGTATTCCCGGGTACAAACTGCGACTACGATACGGCGCGTGCTTTCGAGCGCGAGGGTGCTGAGACTCATATCGGAGTATTCCGCAACCTTACTGCGGAGGACGTACTCCATTCGATTGATGCGATGGCTGCGGCTATCGACAAGTGCCATATTCTCGTTTTGAGCGGTGGATTCTCGCTCGGAGATGAGCCGGACGGTAGCGGTAAGTTTATCGCCAGCGTACTGAACAATGCAACTGTAACGAAGGCTGTTCACTCGTTGATTGAGCGTGGTGGTCTGATTCTCGGTATTTGCAATGGTTTTCAGGCGTTGGTTAAGTCGGGATTGTTGCCTTATGGTCGCTTGGGTATGATGACCAAGGAGTCGCCTACCCTATTCCACAATGATATTCACCGACACATCTCGCAGATTGTCTCTACGCGTGTGGGAACTACCGCTTCGCCTTGGTTGTCGTCGTTCGAGGTTGGTGATTTGCACTCTATTGCAGTGAGCCACGGCGAAGGTAAGTTTGTGGTGAGCGAGGAGATGGCTGAGGAGTTGTTTGCAAATGGCCAGGTGGCATTCCAGTATGCCGATATGGAGGGCAATGCTACAACCGATGCACCGCACAACCCTAACGGCTCGTCGTACGGTATCGAGGGTATTATCAGTCGTAACGGACAGATTCTCGGTAAGATGGGACATACGGAGCGTTACGATGACTGCCTATTCAAGAATATCGCCGGCGAGAAGCGCCAGAATATCTTTGCAAACGCAGTGAAGTACTTTACAAAGTAAAGTAAAAATTAAAAATTAAGAATTAAAATTCATAGTCGGAAATAGAAAAATCAATTTTTAATTTTTCATTTTTAATTATGAATTTATAAACACAGTTTATATGAGTGTTTTAGCAGTATATAACGTTGAGCACGCCTCGTCGCTGGTCTATTATGGATTGCACTCGATGCAACACCGTGGTCAGGAGGGCTGCGGTATGGTGAGCGTGGCAGAAGATGGTCATATGTATCGTCATCGTGGCCACGGACTTGTACAAGAGGTTTTTAATGAGGGAAGCCTTTCGAAGTTGGAGGGTAAGATGTGTCTTGGACACGTGCTCTACACTACGGCGAATGGTCGTAGCATAGACAATATCGAGCCGTTGTCGTTCCTTCACAATACAGGCTCATTCGCTGTTGCCCACAATGGCAACATCGTAAATGCGGAGCAGATTCGCGATTATTTGGAGAGTAAAGGCAGCCTTTTCCAGTCGAATACAAATGCCGAGTTGTTGGCACACCTTATAAAGAAGGAGGCTGACGAACCGCGTATCTTCACTATTATGGAGGCGCTGGATCTGTTGGAAGGTTCGTTTGCCTTTGTAATTATGACTCAAAATCGCCTCTACGCTTGTCGTGATAAGTATGGTATCCGTCCGTTGGCTATTGGTAAGTTGGGTGACGGATATGTCGTTTCGAGTGAGACTTGCGCCTTCGATGTTATGGGTGCAACCTTCTTGCGAGATGTAGAGCCGGGAGAGATTGTAACAATCGACCACAACGGTTTGCGTAGTCGTAAGTATTCGCTTACGAGTGAGTATAATATGTGTGCTATGGAGTATATCTACTTCTCGCGTCCCGATAGTGATATCGATGGTTGCAATGTCCACGCCTTCCGAAAGGAGTCGGGACGTCGTTTGTGGCACGAAGCACCAGCCGAGGCAGATATAGTAGTTGGAGTACCCGACTCATCGTTATCGGCTGCAATGGGCTATGCCGAGGAGAGTGGTATACCATACGAAATGGGACTTATCAAAAATAAGTATATCGGTCGTACCTTCATTCAGCCTTCGCAGGCGTTGCGTGAGAAGGGTGTGAAGATGAAGCTGTCGGCAATACGCTCAATTGTGGAGGGCAAACGCATCGCACTCATTGACGACTCGATAGTTCGCGGAACAACCTCGAAACGCATTGTCGCGATGTTGCGTGAGGCGGGAGCGAAAGAGGTCCACGTGCGTATTGTGAGTCCTACAATGACGCACCCTTGTTGCTATGGAGTGGATACGACGTCGCTCGACGAACTTATATGCGCAAAGCACTCGGTTGAGGAGACCTGCGAAATTATTGGTGCCGATACGTTGGCGTTTATGTCCGTCAAGGAGTGTTTGGCTTCGTCGAATGGCAAGTGTCAGAAGATGTGCTTTGCCTGCTTCGATGGTAAGTACCCTACCCCTATGACACACGATATTTCGGAAATTAACAAGAAAAAATAGATACGATTATGGCAGTAAATTACGAGAAGGCCGGCGTTAATCTCGAAGCGGGATATGAGGTTGTCCGCCGAATTAAACAACACGTTGCATCGACCAACCGCTTGGGTACGATGGGCAACATTGGAGCCTTTGGCGGAATGTTCGACCTCGCAGCGCTCAACGTCAAAGAGCCTGTGTTGGTAAGCGGTACCGACGGCGTAGGAACAAAGCTGAAGTTGGCTTTTGCTATGGATAAGCACGATACTATCGGTATCGACGCTGTGGCGATGTGTGTGAATGATGTCTTGGCACAGGGCGCCGAGCCGTTGTTTTTCCTCGATTACGTAGCGCTTGGACACAATATCCCAGCCAAGGTTGAGGCTATTGTTGCGGGTGTTGCCGAGGGCTGCCGTCAGGCAGGCTGTGCATTGATTGGTGGAGAGACTGCCGAGATGCCGGGAATGTACGAGGACGGCGAGTACGACATTGCGGGCTTTACTTGTGGTGTTGTCGAGAAGTCGCAACTTATTGACGGCTCGAAGGTTAAGGTTGGTGATGTGCTTATTGGAATTGCATCAAGCGGTGTTCACTCGAACGGTTTTTCACTCGTACGCAAGGTACTTGCAGATAACAATCTCGATTTGAATGCAAAGTACGAAGAGTTGGGCGACCGCACTCTTGGCGAGGCTCTACTCTGCCCTACCCGCATCTACGTAAAGCAGGTGTTGGAGGTGGTTCGTAATTGCGATGTTCACGGCATCTGCCACATCACGGGTGGCGGTTTCGACGAGAATATACCACGTATCTTGCACGATGGACAGGGCTTGCATATCAACGAGGGCTCGTGGGAGATTTTGGGTGTGTTTAAATTGCTCGAAAAGTATGGTAAAATTCCACATCGCGAGATGTTCAACATCTTCAATATGGGCGTGGGAATGGTTATAGCACTCGATGAGAGCGAGGCGCAGAAGGCACTCGACATTTTGGCTGCTGCGGGAGAAAAGGCCTCGATTATAGGTTGCGTAACCGATACCGAAGGCGTAGTGATTGAGTAATAAAATAAAAAAATAGGTATATAAGATGAGAGCATTGGTTAGTGTAAGCGACAAGACCGGTTTGGTTGAGTTTGTCAGCGGTTTGCAGTCGCTCGGCTGGGAGATTATCGCTACGGGCGGTACACAGCGTTTGTTGGAGGATAACGGAGTTAAGACTATCGGCATCAGCGAGGTTACCGGATTTCCTGAAATCTGCGATGGTCGAGTAAAGACCCTGCATCCCAAAGTACACGGCGGACTGTTGGCTCGTCGCGATTTGGAGAGCCACTTGGAGGCGTTGCGCGAGAATGGTATCGAGTTTATCGATATGGTTTGCGTAAACCTCTACCCTTTCCGCCAAACTATCGCCAAAGAGGGTGTAGAGATGGCGGAGGCTATCGAAAATATAGATATCGGCGGTCCTTCGATGTTGCGTTCGGCTGCAAAGAACTACAAAGATGTAACCGTAGTCTGCGACCCTGCTGATTACGCGCAGATTCTCGACGAGATTAAGGCAGAGGGTAATACAAAGGTAGAAACCCGCTTGCAACTCTCGGCAAAGGCTTATACCCACACCGCGCAGTACGACGCTTGTATCGCAACCTATATGCGTAAGCAGGCGGGTTTGTCGGAGAAGTTGTTCTTGGAGTTTGACGAGCAGCAGTCGTTGCGTTATGGTGAAAATCCTCACCAATCGGCGAAGTTCTATCGTGATAACTCGACTACGCACTTTTCGTTGGCGTATGCCGAGCAGTTGAATGGTAAGGAGCTCTCGTACAATAACATTCAGGATGCAAACGCAGCATTGAATATCGTACGCGAGTTTGAGGAGCCTTTCTGCGTGGCTTTGAAGCATATGAATCCTTGCGGTGCTGCTATCGGAAAGGACGCTTTGGAGGCGTGGACTCGTGCTTACGAGGCCGATACAAAGAGTATCTTCGGTGGTATCGTAGCTCTCAATCGTGAGGTTACCGCAGAGGTGGCACTTGGAATGAAGCCTATCTTCTTGGAGATAGTTATGGCTCCATCGTTCACCGACGAGGCTCTCGAAATTCTCTGCTCAAAGAAGAACTTGCGCGTATTGAAGGTGGATATGACTCGCACCAACGATGTGCAGAATCAGTATATCAGCGTAAATGGCGGTTTGCTTGTTCAGCACCTCGATACTACGACCAAAGAGGTCGTGGCGGATATGTGCGTAACAGAGGCAAAGCCTACTGCTGAGCAACTGACAGATATGAACTTCGGCTGGCGTGTGGTTAAGCACGTTAAGTCGAATGCAATTGCCGTAGTGAAGAATGGCGCAACTTTGGGTGTTGGTGCAGGTCAGATGAATCGTGTGGGCTCTGCCGAAATAGCCCTCAAACAGGCACAGGCAGCAGGCCATACCGAGGGCTTGGTACTAGCCTCGGACGGTTTCCTCCCATTTGACGATACTGTTGCTTTTGCAGCAGAGTATGGTGTTACTGCTATTGTTCAGCCGGGTGGTTCTGTTCGTGATGAAGATTCGATTAAGAAGGCTAACGAATTGGGTATCACGATGTTGTTTACCGGTATGAGGCATTTTAAACATTAGTTAATAGCCAAATTGTATGAAAGTTTTAGTCGTTGGTTCGGGAGGTCGTGAACACGCTATTGTCGATGCGTTGTTCCGTTCGCCGAGCGTGGATAAGATATTTTGCGCACCCGGAAATGCCGGTATTGCTCGTCAGGCGGAGTGTGTAGCGATAAAGGATACCGAGGTCGAGAAGTTGAAGGCATTTGTCAAAGAGAATAGCATCGACTTGACCGTTGTAGGCCCCGAGGCGGCTTTGGCTGTGGGTATTGCCGATGAGTTCCGTAAAGAGGGCTTAAAAATTTTCGGTCATACCAAATCGGCTGCGCGTATCGAGACATCGAAGGAGTTTGCCAAGGAGTTGATGGCGAAGTACGATATTCCGACTGCGGGATATAAGGCGTTCGACAACTACGACGAGGCGGTTGCTTATGTCGAGGCTCGACCACTGCCTGCAGTGCTGAAATACGATGGTTTGGCGGCAGGTAAGGGTGTTGTTATTGCCGAAACGATGGAGGAAGCACGCGAGGCTCTGCGCGATATGTTGCTCGATGACCGTTTCGGCAAGGGACGCGTTGTTGTTGAGGATTACCTCGAAGGTCCCGAGTTTTCGTTGATGTGCTTTGTCGATGGCGAGAATGTCTACCCTATGCCTGTGGCGCAAGACCATAAACGCGCCTACGATGGCGATAAGGGTCCTAATACGGGCGGTATGGGAGCTTATACATCGTTGCCATTTATCACCGACGATGACCTCGAATTTGCTATGGAGCGTGTGATGCGCCCTACGGCAAAAGCAATGGTTGCAGAGGGTTGCCCGCTTACGGGCGTACTCTATGGCGGATTGATGAAAACGGCTGACGGCGTGAAGGTTATCGAGTTTAATGCTCGCTTTGGCGACCCCGAAACAGAGGTTGTGCTTCCGTTGATAGATAGCGATATCGCCAATGTCTTCGAGGCGGTCGCTATGGGCGAAAAACCAGCCAAAATCGTTTGGAATAAGGCGGTTACTCTCGGCATTGTGCTTGCATCGAAGGGCTATCCGGGCGACTATGCCAAGGGCTTTACTATTCGCGGCATTGAGAGTGTAGATGGCACCGTGTTCCATATGGGTACTGCCGTCAAAGATGGCGAGCTGGTAACAAATGGCGGTCGTGTGCTGTTTGTTGTGGCAAAGGGAGAAACCCTCGCTGACGCACACTGCAAGGCAAACGAGGAGGTTGCAAAAATTGAGTGCGAAAACCTCTTCCACCGTACCGATATTGGTCATAAGGCTTTTAAGTAGTTGGAAATATGGGACAAATTATAGATGGAAAACAACTCTCTATGCGCTTGAAGAGCGAAATGGCAGAGGAGGTAAAGGCGTTGGAGGCAAAGTATGGACGAGTGCCGTCGTTGGCGGTAATTCTCGTTGGCGAGAACCCTGCAAGTCAGTCGTATGTTCGTGGTAAAATAAAGGCTGCGGGAGAGGTAGGTATCAGAAGTGAGCTTATTACAATGCCTGCCGATACCACCGAGGCTGCTCTCTTGGCGGAGATTGACCGCCTAAATGCCGATGCACTGATTGATGGTGTATTGGTGCAGTTGCCATTGCCTAAACATATAGACGAGGAGCGCGTGATTGACGCTATTGCTCTCGAAAAAGATGTTGATGGCTTCCACCCTGCCAATGTTGCGAATTTGTGGCTTGGAAAGCCTTGTATTGTGCCTTGCACGCCAAAGGGCGTGATGCAGATGATTGCCGAGTGCGGTTTTGATGTTGCCGGTAAAAAAGCTGTCGTAGTTGGTCGTAGCAATATCGTCGGTAAGCCGATGGTTAAGTTGCTACTCGATGCCAACGCAACCGTTACTATTGCGCACTCTCGCACACAAAATCTTGCAGAGGTGTGTCGTGAGGCGGATATATTGGTGGCAGCCGTAGGTCGTAAGCACCTTATTACAGCCGATATGATTAAACCTGGTGCTATTGTTATTGACGTGGGTGTAAATCGAGATACTGAAACGGGCAAATTGTGTGGCGATGTCGATACTATCGCATCGCAAGAGGTTGCATCGTTCATCACTCCTGTTCCGGGTGGTGTTGGTCCGATGACTATCACAATGTTGATGAAAAATACCATCGAATGTTACCTAAACCGCATTGTTAAGTAAAATCGTTCTGATTGGCTCTTTTTGCACGAATCTGCTGTCGCTGAAATGCTCACATACGTCAAAGTATGCTCCGCTTCCATCGCATTGTTTCGCACAAAAATAGCACAATCATTTACGATTTCGGTGAACGGGATTATCTAAACCGAGTTATTAAATAACTAAACATAAATTACTATGATTGAAAGATATAGCCGTAAGGTAATGCGTGATGTTTGGACCGAGCAGAACAAGTTCAACGCATACCTTAAAGTTGAGATTCTCGCTTCGGAGGCTTGGAGCGAGTTGGGAGTTGTGCCAAAGGAGGATGTCCAGAAGTTGTGGGATAAGGCGTCGTTCTCTATCGACCGTATCAAGGAGATTGAGGAGCAGACCCGCCACGACATCGTAGCCTTCACTCGTGCCGTAAGCGAAACCCTCGGCGAGGAGCGCAAGTGGGTGCACTATGGTTTGACCTCTACCGACGTTGTAGATACTGCAAATGGCTATTTGCTACGTCAGGCGAACGAGATTTTGGAGAAGGACTTGGAGAACTTCTTGGCTGTTTTGAAGCGTCGTGCTTTGGAGTTTCGTAATACTCCTTGTATCGGTCGTACGCACGGTATTCACGCCGATATCACCTGCTTTGGTTTGAAATGGGCGTTGTGGTACGAGGAGATGAAGCGCAATATCGAGCGCTTTCGTACTGCTGCACGTGGTGTAGAGGTCGGAAAAATTAGCGGTGCGGTGGGTAATTTCGCCAACATTCCGCCTTCGATACAAGACTATGTTTGCGAGAAGTTGGGTATTGATAGCGCGAACGTTTCGACACAGGTTATTCAGCGCGACCGCCACGCCTATTACATTGCTACATTGGCAGTTATCGCATCGTCGTTGGAGCAGATGGCGCTCGAGGTTCGCAACTTGCAGCGTACCGAGGTTCACGAGGTCGAGGAGGCTTTCGGCAAGGGTCAGAAGGGCTCGAGCGCAATGCCTCACAAGCGCAATCCAATTTCGTCGGAGAATATATGTGGTTGTGCGCGTGTGATGCGTGGTTATATGGCAACTGCTTGCGAGAATGTGGCTTTGTGGCACGAGCGAGATATTTCGCACTCGGCAACCGAGCGCATCATCTTGCCTGATGCTACCGAGTTGCTCGATTATATGCTCAACCGCTTTATGGGTATCTTGGATAACCTCGTAGTGTTCGAGGATGTGATGATGGAGAATATCTATCGCACTCGCAAGGTTATCTTTGCGCAGCGCGTTATGAACGCCCTTATCGACAAGGGCTTCTCGCGTGAGGAGGCTTACGATACCGTTCAGCCGGTGGCTATGCGTGCTATGGCGGAGCGAGCTGACTATCAGGAGCTTTTGGCAGAGAATGAGAAGGTGATGTCGAAGCTCTCGCGCGAGGAGTTGGACGCTTGCTTCACGTTGGAGTACTACCTCAAAAACGTGGACTACATTTTCCGTCGCGCAGGCATTATCGAGTAATAATCGAAACTGATTTTTTGGGAGAGCGAAGATTTTTCTTCGCTCTTTTTTGCGTTATTTTGTAAAAACAAAATAAATCGTTAAATTTGTGGGAATTATCTACACAAACGAGATGAAGAGATTTTTTACCTACATATTTGCTCTGATTTTGCCGCTTATGGCAATGGCGCAAACCGAAGGCCCGAAGAACTATCGCAGCATCGAAATTGACCCTCAAAGTTTAGCACCGGTGCAGACCGATGCGCTTTCGGGTGTGCCAATCGACAAAATCGGGCTCGACCGCTCGATGCGACCTTGCGCACGTATCAAGATGCACATCAACCGTATGACTCGCGAGGATATTGCGCAACTATCGGTGGAGCCTGTCGGTGGCGTTGTCGAGGTTATGAGGCAGATTGTAGCCTACGAGGGCAATGGACTGATTATCGAACTTACGGCAAAACCCGAGACCCGTTTCTACCTTCGCCACCCTAAATTTGGCGACTCGAACGAGGTTTCGTTTGCTTTGGAAGGCGACAAGGAGTATCGCCTGAACGCCCAACTCTGCCAGATGCAATCTATTGTGGTGAGTACGAATGTCGTGGGTGCAGATGTCTATGTCGATAACCAATATAGGGGCAAGAGCAATTCGGGCTATACCCTCACTGTTAATGATATAATGGTGGGTCAGCACAAAATTCGTGTCGAGTACGGCACGTTGAAGCGCGAGGTGGAGGTGCTTGTAACCGATGCCGATATCTACTTCAAGGTGGAGGTCGATACCCAACTTACACGTCCGCAGTATGTTGTATTCCAAATTGTTCCTGTGAGCGCATCTATTGCCGTGGGCGATAAGAGTTACCCGCTCGACAGCGAGGGTATTGCGCAGATGGTGCTCTACAACGGCTCCTACAACTACATCGTTTCGGCAAAGGACTACCACGACGAGAAGGGCACTTTCGTTGTGAGTGGCGCAAAGGTCGAGAAGAGCGTTAAACTTCGCCCTGCTCACGGCTTTTTGAGCGTTTCGGGCGAGGGTGCGCTAAATGGTGCGAGTGTCTATGTCGATGGTGAACTCCTCGGCACTGCACCTGTCAAGAGCGATAAACTTGCGAGTGGTAACCACAGCGTACGCATCGTCAAGTCGCTCTACAAAACCTTCGACGGCAAGGTTGTTATCGAAGATGGCAAGACCCTCGACTACGCCCCAACGCTTGTTGCCGACTTCGCCACCGTTTCGCTCTCTGCGGGTAGCGACTGCGATATCTATATCAACAACGAGCGCGTCGGCAAGGGCTCTTGGCGTGGCGATTTGGCTACGGGAGCCTATATCTTCGAGGCTCGCAAGGTGGGACACCGTTCTACGTCGGTGTCGAAGAATATCACCGCCACCCCTTCGGAGCAGAACTACACTATACCTACTCCTTCGCCAATTTTGGGTACGCTGAATGTAACGAGCGACCCCGCTTTGGCAGATGTCTATGTCGATGGCAAGAGTGCGGGTCGCACACCGCTTATGGTCGATCTGATTATCGGCTCGCACGAGGTAGAGCTGCGCAAGGGCGACCTCGCCACCAAGAAGCAGAGCGTAAATATCGAGGAGGGCAAAACCGCAGATTTGAATTTAACGCTGACTAAATTGAGCAAAGATTACGTCGAAACAGCGGCAGGCATAAATATGAAGATGGTCTATGTTGAAGGCGGCACATTCCAGATGGGCTCGAATGCTGGCGATAGCGACGAGACGCCTGTTCATAGTGTAACACTCGACTCTTACTATATTGCTGAGTGTGAGGTAACTCAGGCGCAGTGGCAGACGATAATGGGCGATAACCCGTCAAAGTTCACAGGCGATACCAATCGACCTGTCGAAAGTGTTAGTTGGGAAGAAGCCAAAGCCTTCTGCGCAAAGTTAAGCGAACTCACAGGCAAGAGATACACCTTGCCAACGGAGGCGCAGTGGGAGTATGCGGCTCGTGGAGGCAATAAGAGCCAAGGCTACACGTATAGCGGTAGCAATACAATCGACGATGTTGCTTGGTACAGAAGTGATAGTAGTAGTACAACCCACGCAGTCAAGCAGAAGAGTGCTAACGAACTTGGTTTGTACGATATGAGTGGCAATGTCTGGGAGTGGTGTAACGATTGGTATGGCAGTAGTTACTACTCTTCGAGCCCGCAAACAAATCCTACCGGACCATCATCCGGTAGCTACCGCGTTATTCGCGGGGGTGGCTGGGGCGATACTGCATCGGGCTGCCGTGTTGCTAATCGTTACTGCAACGCCCCGTCGGGCCGTTACGGCGGTGTTGGCTTCCGTGTTGTTTGCCTCGATGGCGAAGCAGTTGATGGCAACGAGGAATCTAACGACACTATCTACCACACGCTTGTATCGGGCGACAATTTATACAAGTTGGCTCAGACCTATGGTATAACAATAAACAAAATCTGTGAACTCAATCCAGACTTGGACCCCAGCACATTGCGAATCGGTCAGAGAATTCGCGTAAGGTATGGAACAAAACCAAAACATCAGACCTTTATCGAAACTGCGGCAGGCATAAATATGAAGATGGTCTATGTTGAAGGCGGCACATTCCAGATGGGCTCGAATGCTGGCGAGAGCGACGAGAAACCTGTTCATAGTGTAACGCTTGACTCGTATTATATTGCTGAGTGTGAGGTAACTCAGGCGCAGTGGCAGAAGATAATGGGCAATAACCCGTCAAACTTCACAGGCGATACCAATCGCCCTGTTGAATGTGTTAGTTGGGAAGACGCCACATCGTTCTGCGCAAAGTTGAGTGAACTCACTGGCAAGAGATACACATTGCCAACGGAAGCACAGTGGGAGTATGCCGCTCGTGGAGGCAATAAGAGCCAAGGTTACAAGTATAGCGGTAGCAATACAATAAGCGATGTTGCGTGGTACGAAGATAATAGTAGCAGAACAACCCACGCAGTCAAGCAGAAGAGTGCTAACGAGCTTGGTTTGTACGATATGAGTGGCAATGTCAGGGAGTGGTGTAACGATTGGTATAACGCAAGTTACTACTCTTCGAGCCCGCAAACAAATCCTACCGGACCATCATCCGGTAGCTACCGCGTTATTCGCGGGGGTAGCTGGTACAATGCTGCATCGATCTGCCGTGTTGCTTATCGTGGCAACAACGCCCCGTCGAACCGTTTCAGCATTGTCGGCTTCCGTGTTGTTTGCCTCCCATAGCTTAAAAAAAGTGCCATTTGCAATGGCAAGCAGGTCAAATGGAATAAGACCTGCGGCAAATTGCAATGACGTAGCAAAATGGCAAGGAATGATATAGAATGACAAATAAATGGCAAATGCCCCTGTTATTAAGCACTCCTAATAGTGCGCAACCATTCAATGCCATTGAAATAGATGCAAAAAAACTATAGTTAAGCAGATAAAAATAACAACCAAACCAAAAACAAATAGTTATGAGAAAATTACTTTTATTGTTCGTTGCGCTCGCAACATCGTTGTCGGTTATGGCGGCAGAGTGTGTTATTGTACCACGCCCCGTGTCGTTTGAGCCGCAAAAAGGCAAAATGACTCTTAACTCGAAGAGCGTTGTATATGTGGCAGATAAGTCGCTGGTGCGCCCTGCTACCCTATTTTGTTCGTATGTTGCAGCCGAGAAGGGCTTGCAGTTGTCGGTGGTTGAGAACCTGCCAAAGGGCAAAGGTGTAATCTCGCTCTCGATTGATAAGTCGCTTGCGCAAGAGGAGTATCAGCTCGATGTAACAAAGAAGGGAATCGTAATAAAAGGCGGTAGCGAGCAGGGTGTATTCTACGGCTTGCAGAGCCTTCGTCAGGTAGTCTTCCACTCGAAAGGCAATGCCAAGAAGGTGTCGGTTGAGTGTGTAACCGTAAAGGATAAACCACACTTCGGCTATCGTGGCGGTATGCTCGACGTTTGTCGCTACTTTTTTGGTGTTGATGAGGTGAAGAAGTTTATCGATATCCTCGCCCTGCACAAGGTAAATCGTTTCCATTGGCACTTGACCGAGGATCAGGGTTGGCGTATAGAGATTAAGAAGTACCCAAACCTCACTAAAATCGGCTCTGTGCGTAATGCGACGCAGGTTGGTCGATACAGCAAGCGCACACAGCCCGTGTATGATGGCAAGCCCTATGGAGGTTTCTTTACACAGGACGAGGTGCGAGATATTGTACGCTATGCTACTGAACGATATATCGATGTTATTCCGGAGATAGATATGCCGGGCCATATGGTTGCTGCATTGGCATCTTATCCAGAACTCGGTTGCACAAAGGGTCCGTACGAGGTGCGCAAGATGTGGGGTATCTCGCAAGATATTTTGTGTGCAGGTCGTGAATCAACATTCGAATTTATTGAAGGCGTATTGTCCGAGATTCTTGAATTGTTCCCTTCGAAATATATCCATATCGGAGGCGATGAGGCTCCGAAGCATCGTTGGAAGGTCTGCCCGGATTGCCAAAAGCGCATCCAAGAGGAGGGATTGAAAGATGAGCACGAGTTGCAGAGTTACTTTATGAAGCGTGTAGAGAAGTTTTTGGCAAAGTACGGTCGCAGCATTATAGGTTGGGACGAAATTTTAGATGGAGGTGTTTCGAAGACCGCTACTGTGATGGCTTGGCGTGGACCTAATCGTGGTATTATGGCTGCGAAGTTGGGCAATAAGGTTATTATGACACCAACTCGTTACTGCTACTTGGATTATTGCCAAACCTCTGACCCTGATGCAAACAAAGAGCCTATGGCTATGAGTTTGAAGGCGAAGTTACCTATTCGCAAAGTCTATTTGCTCGATCCATACGATAAGTTGAACGAGGAGGAACGTAAGGCTATTATCGGCGTGCAGGGCAACCTCTGGACAGAGTATATCCCTAATTTCAAACACGCACAACATATGCTGTTGCCTCGCTTGGCGGCTATTGCCGAGGTGGGCTGGTCGTACGAGAACAAAGATTTTGACGACTTTACTCGTCGTATGCATTTGTTCCGTAAGTTGTACGATAAGTGTGGATATAACTATGCCCCATACTTCTTCAATGGAATAGAGTAACCGAATAATAAATTAACCAAATCAACCAAAAACTTACATTTATGAGAAAATTACTTTTATTAGTTGTTGCGCTTGTCGCATCATTGTCGGTGGTGGCTGCCGAGTGTATGATTATCCCGAAACCGGTGTCGTATGAGCCACAAAAGGGAAAGTGCGTGTTGTCGCCAAAAACTGCAATCTATGTAGCTGAAAAGTCGCTTGTGCGTCCTGCTACAATCTTCTGCTCGCAAGTGGAGGCGGAGAAGGGCTTGCAACTCGCAGTTGTGGAGGGTGCTGCACCTGCTAAGGGTGCCGTAGCGCTCTCGATTGATAAATCGCTCGGTAAGGAGGAGTATTCGCTCCAAATCGCAAAGTCGGGCGTAGTAGTTAAGGGCGGTAGCGAGCAGGGCGTATTCTACGGCTTGCAGAGCCTTCGTCAGGTGGTTTTCAATGCCAAGGGAAAGGGCGGAAAGGCTACCCTACCTTGTATGGTGGTGAAGGATAAACCACATTTTGCTTATCGTGGCGGTATGCTCGACGTTTGTCGCTACTTTTTCAGTGTCGATGAAGTTAAGAAATTTATCGATATTCTCGCTATGCATAAGATGAACCGTTTTCACTGGCACTTGACCGAGGATCAGGGTTGGCGTATCGAGATTAAGAAGTATCCTAACCTTACAAAGGTTGGCTCGATGCGTAAGGAGACGCTTGTGGGCTTGCAGACAAAGAATAACAGAAAATTTGATGGTAAACCTTATGGCGGATTCTACACTCAGGACGAGGTACGCGAGATTGTGCGCTATGCATCTGAACGATATATCGACGTTATTCCGGAGATAGATATGCCGGGCCATATGGTTGCTGCATTGGCATCTTATCCAGAACTTGGTTGCACAAAGGGTCCGTACGAGGTGCGTACCAAATGGGGAATCTCGCGCGATATATTGTGTGCAGGTCGTGAATCGACATTCGAGTTTGTAGAGGGTGTCCTCGCAGAGGTTTTGGAGTTGTTCCCATCGAAGTATATCCACATTGGTGGCGACGAGGCTCCAAAGCATCGTTGGAAGGCTTGCCCTGAGTGCCAAAAGCGTATTCAGGAGGAGGGTTTGAAGGACGAGCACGAGTTGCAGAGTTACTTCACTCATCGTGTAGAGAAGTTCTTGGCAAAGCACGGTCGTCGCCTTATTGGTTGGGACGAGATTCTCGAAGGTGGCGTTTCGAAGACCGCGACTGTTATGGCTTGGCGTGGAGCGCAGCGTGGTGTCAAGGCTGCACAGCTGGGTAACGAGGTTATTATGACCCCTCGCCACTACTGCTATCTCGACTACTGCCAGACTTCGGACCACGATGCCAACAACGAGCCTATTTGTGCGGCCGGTAATGGCAAGAGATTCCAGTTGCCTATCCGCAAGGTCTATTCGTTCGACCCATACGACCAATTGACTCCTGAGCAGCGTAAGTCTATTATTGGTGTTCAGGGTAATATGTGGACCGAATATGTGCCAAACTTCGACCACGTTCAGTATATGGTTATGCCTCGTATTGCTGCCCTTGCAGAGGTAGGTTGGACCTATGAGAATCGCAACTACGACGATTTCGCACGTCGTTTGCACCTGTTGCGTAAGTTGTACGACAAGTGTGGATACAAGTACGCTCCATACTTCTTTAACGGAATAGAATAGTGCATATTTCATCACATACAATGCGCTCTATCGCTATGCCTATAAGTATGGTGATAGGCGCATTGTTGTGTTATCCCATAACTGCTTTCGACGAGTGGAGCGGGGAGGTGTCTACCCCATTCTTCATCTTCTCGATGCTCTTCTGCACCTTCTGTCGTGTGGATATTCGCGAAATGAAGCCGACGATGTTGCATTTTTGGCTGATGATAGCGCAGTTGGCAATGACTTTTTTGGTCTATTATGCGTTGCGACCATTGGGCGATACGCTGGCGCAGGGAGGAATGATTTGCGCATTGACGCCTATGGCAATGGGTGCTATGGTGTTGGCGGGAATGCTTGGTGCAAAGGTTGAAACGATGGCGACGCACAGCCTTATTTGCAATATAGCCATTGCATTTATTGCTCCGCCGTTGCTCTCGGCGTGGGGAGATGGCACTTGTACGGTAACAGAGATTTTGATGCGGGTAACTCCGCTGTTGATATTTCCGTTTGTAGTGGCGCAGTTGTGTCGCTGGATTACTCCGAAAATAGCGCATAGAATTGGCGCAAATTCGATGCTTTCGTTCTATTTATGGTTGGGGTCGCTGGTGGTGATAATGGGCAAAACAACCCACTTTATCATCGAGAGCGGCGCCAAGCATATACGAGCAGAGATTTTGTTGGCTATGGTGGCGCTGGCGATTTGTTTGGTACAATTCGGCGTCGGACATCTGCTCGGACGTAAATATGGCGATAAGGTTGCTGGCGCACAAGCCCTTGGACAGAAGAATACGGTCTTTGCGATATGGCTCTCGCAGTCTTTCCTGAATCCGTTGGCGTGTGTGGCACCTACGGCATATATAGTGTGGCAAAATATAGTTAATTCATACCAAATTTATAAGCACCGATGAAGATTGGCGATATAGAGTTTCGCAAGGAGGCGTTGTTTTTAGCCCCGATGGAGGACGTTACCGACCCCTCGTTCCGCTACATTTGTAAACGTTTCGGAGCGGATATGGTAACGACCGAGTTTATCTCGTCGGACGGGCTTATCCGCGATGCTTGGAAGTCGCGTGCAAAGTTGAATATCAACGATTTTGAGCGCCCTGTGGCTATTCAGATATATGGCAACCAGATTGAACCGATGGTCGAGGCTGCGCGTATTGCCGAGTCGGCAAATCCCGATATTGTAGATATCAATTTCGGTTGCCCGATGAAGAAAATTGCGGGGCGTGGAGCAGGCTCGGGAATGATGCGTGATGTGCCGTTGATGGTCGAAATGACGCGACAGATTGTCGAGGCTGTCAAAAAGCCTGTTACGGTGAAGACTCGTCTCGGCTGGGACGATGAGTCGAAAAATATAGAGGAGATTGCGCTGCGACTGCAAGATGTAGGTATTGCTGCTCTGACAATCCACGGACGTACCCGTTGCCAGCTCTATAAAGGAGAGGCGGATTGGACCTTGATTGGCAAGGTCAAAAACAACCCACTCATAAAAATTCCGATTATCGGCAATGGCGATGTCGATTCGGGCGAAAAGGCGCGTGAGATGTTCGACCGCTACGGCGTTGATGCGGTGATGATTGGTCGTGCTACCTATGGTCGCCCGTGGATATTCCGCGAGGTGCGCCACTATCTCGATACTGGTGAGGTGATGCCGCAGCCGAGTGTTGTAGAGCGTGTGGCGATAGCGAAGGAGCACTTGGCAAAGTCTATCGAAGTGAAGGGTGAGCGTGTTGGCGTGTTGGAGATGCGTCGCCACCTATCGAACTATTTTAAGGGTTTGCCAAACTTTAAGGATACGAGAATGAAATTGGTTACGTTGAACGACCCTGCGGAGTTGTTTGCGACGATTGACTCGATAACGGAGCGTTGGGGCAATTTTGATACAGCGGAGTGTGTGCCACCACCACTCTCGCACGATATTTAGCAAATTGTAAAGACAAAAATATAGACTATGATTCTAAAATTCAGAATGTTGAGCGACGAGAACGACAATTTCGTTCGCGATTTCGAGGTTGATCCGATGATGAAACTATCGGAGTTTCACGACTTTATTATTCGCTCGATTGGTTACGACGATTGTATGGCATCGTTCTTTACGGCGGACGAGGAGTGGCAGCGTTGCCGCGAATTTACGCTTATGGATATGGGTGATACGGGATATGAGGGCGAAGATGCTCCATTGCCAATGGCGAAGACGTCGTTGGCGGAGATTATCGTGGCAGACTATACCCGACTAATCTACCTCTTCGATATGTTTGCCGAGCGTGCGTTCTATATCGAGTTGGTGGGCTCGTCGGAGCCAAATCCTACGCTCGAATACCCTCGTGTAGCGTTCGAGAATGCTCCGGTGCCAGACCAGTACGATCCCGATGCAGTGGATTCGAATGCAGGCTCTATCTTCGACGAGATGATGGACGACTTTGGCGACTTTGATGGCGATAGCGATGGCGATGACGAGTGGTAGAAAACGACTTATCGTAATCGTAGGCGCGACAGGTTCGGGTAAGACCGATTTGAGTATCGCCGTAGCCGAGCATTTCGCTGCACCGATAATCTCGACCGATTCACGCCAATTTTATCGCGGAATGGCGATAGGTACGGCGCAACCTTCGCGCGAGCAGAGGGCTCGCGTGGAGCACCACCTCGTAGATTGTCTGGATGTCAGCGAGGAGTTTAATTGCGGTGCATACGAGCGTGTGGCTTTGGAACGGCTCTTGGAGTTGTTCCAGAAGCACGATACGGTAGTTGCTGTGGGTGGCTCGGGCTTGTATATTAAGGCGTTGTGCGAAGGTATGGACGATCTGCCCGATGCAGAGCCTGCACTGCGTGAGAAGTTGCTCGAAAGGCTCAAAACCGAGGGATTATCGTCGCTTGTCGAACAGTTGCGAGAGTTGGACGAGGTCTATTATAATGAGGTCGATAGGTGCAATCCACAGCGAGTGCTTCGCGCATTGGAGGTTTGCCTGACAACGGGGCGCCCATACTCGTCGTTACGTAGCGGAGGCACGAAAAAGCGCGATTTCGAGATTGTGAAGGTTGGTATCGACTATCCGCGTGAGGAGTTATATGACCGCATAAATCGTCGTGTGGAGATGATGATGGCGGAAGGTTTGGAGGCAGAGGCACGAGCGATGCTACCCCACCGACACTTGAACGCTTTGCAGACGGTCGGTTTTAGCGAGATGTTCGACTACTTCGACGGCACGATTTCGCGTGATGAGGCGGTTGAACTTATAAAGCGCAATTCACGCCGTTACGCCAAGCGACAGATGACGTGGTTTAGACGAGATAAGGAGATAGCGTGGTTTGAAAAACCAACTCCCGAAGCAGTAATTAAATACTTGGAACAGAAATAGAAAAAGCCCGACTAAACAAGTCGGGCTTTGATTTTGTCGCAAGTGGATTAGAACAAGAAACCAAGGTTTGCAGTGAGTCCGTGAACCCAATACTTTACGGGGTAAACCTTCGCATCGCCACTGAATAGACGAGCTCCGTAGCGATTGTCGATGCGATAACCAACACCTAAATAGATTGCCGACTTGTCGCCAATGCGGAAATTTACACCCAACGAAGCCTTACCAAATATACTCATTTGGTTGTACGACAATGTGTGGTTTGGTGTAGGGTGATACTGCTCTCTGATTGGCGAGAACTCTGCACCTGCGGTGAGTGCAAAGTATGGAGCAACCTTCGTGTCGCGCGACATATTGACCTTGAAGTGAATATACGCAGGAATAGAGAATGTTGCCAATGGCAGTGCGCCAATCTCCATCTCCGGATAGTAACTACTTGAGCTTCCACCAGGATATCCGTCCCCCGCTGGTCCCATTTCTTGTACTCCTCCGTCGATATTCCAGATAATACCCGTACCTACGCCGAGGAATACCATATTGTTGAAGTTGCAACCCAACGCATAGTTGAGCGAAGCGGCCATATCGAGAGCCTGGATATTCTGCAAATTCTGCGCGGTTGCCATAAATCCGAATTCGAGCATCTGACCAAAGCGGTTCTTCTTCAACGGCTTCTTTGGCTTCTTTTCCAATGGAACCTGGTCCTCATCACGATTAGATGCAGTTTCGTACGCCTGACTTGTCTGCTGAGGGACAGTGGTAACAACGCTCTGCTGCGCTGGTTGTGCGACTACAACGCTCTGCTTCTCCTCCGCTACGGTCTTGGTAGGTGGGATTTGCACAACAGCCACCTCGCTCGGTGCGGCAGCTTGCTTTTCGGCAGTGGCGCGGGCTTCCTGTTCAGCCTTTGCCTTAGCTTCAGCTATGATGCGAGCCCTCTCCTCTTCCGCCTGAGCTTTTGCCTCGGCAATAATGCGTGCTTTCTCCTTCTCGGCTGCAATGCGGGCCTCCTCCTCGGCTTGCTTCTTTGCTTCGGCGATGATGCGAGCCTTCTCCTGCTCTACGGCGATGCGTGCCTCCTCTTCGGCTTTCGCATTTGCCTCTGCCAAAAGACGTTGCTTCTCCTGCTCGGCGGCGATGCGAGCAGCCTCCTCTGCCTTTGCTTTCTCGGCAGCAACACGAGCCTCTTCGGCAGCCTTCGCCTTCGCTTCGGCTATAAGACGCTGCTTCTCTTGCTCGGCGGCGATGCGAGCAGCCTCCTCTGCCTTTGCTTTCTCGGCGGCAACACGAGCCTCCTCGGCAGCCTTCGCCTTTGCTTCGGCTATAAGACGTTGCTTCTCCTGCTCGGCAGCCAAACGTGCAGCCTCCTCTGCCGCAGCCTTCTCCGCAGCAATGCGTGCAGCTTCTTTTTCTGCGGCAAGTCGGATAGCCTCCCTCTCGGCAGCCAAACGTGCCGCCTCTTGTTCTGCGGCTATACGTGCTGCCTTCTCGGCTTTGGCCTTATTGGCAGCGTACTTCTTATCGACCTTCAACTTGAAGACGATGATGGAGCCGTCGATTTCAGCCTGCGCCGCAATGTAGCCATCTAACGACGCCTCTACAAATTTGCTTTGCAGCGAAACTTGCATCTCGAAGGTACCCTTAGCCGTAGATGTTGTGGTAGCGCTGTCGGAAACAGCCTTGATAGTGGCACCTTGTAGTGGCTCACCTTCGGCATCTCGCACATAACCTTTCACTGTGCGAGTTCCTTGTGCCAAGGCAGAGAGTGATAAAAGCCCTAAGAAGGCAATTATTAATAATCTCTTCATAAAATACTATTTGCCCATTAACTTTTCGAGGAAAGTAACGCCACCTGCACCGGCAGGCATAGCCGACTTCTTCTTGCCCAAGTTGGTCTTCGAAACCTCGCGGAGGTACTCATCACCAGGCGAGCGGAAATTAACATACTTTGCAGGATAGCCAGTGATAGTAACCGACTCGATAGTGCCATCAGAAGCGTACTTGATTTGATTTTCGAGAGCAACCATTACGTCCGAATTGCCATTTGCGAGAAGAGCCTCGCGAATAGCGGTATTTACGATGTTCTCTGCACCTCCGTTTGCAACGGTCTTGGTAGGAACGTAAGAGTACTCGATTTTTGTCGGCGAAACTTTAAGATCCGCAAATACGGCAACAACAGGGTCCAAGACGCTGATTCTGTTGTGAGTTGCGGTGTTTACGAGTCTGCTCGAACAACTGGAAAACATCATAGCCGATGCTAAAACCGCCAAAGTGAAAAACTTCTTCATAGTAATTAAGTTTTTTTGTGCGCACCAACCTCTAATACGCTTGTAAATAAACGGAGAGTGTGAGGTTGTATCATCTCCCACTGCACTATCATTTGCTCGTGGGGCAGATATGAACACTCTCGTAATTAAATGGATTTATATCACAAATTTATAAAATAAATTTTATATATCGCACTATTTTGCTGAAAAAATATCTTTCGAGCAAAAATAGTTGTACGTGTGGAGGGAGTTGCTGGCGTGCGTAGAGATGTTTGGTTTTGATGCCTTAATGGCTCTCCTCTCCGTTCTGGGTACGATTTTTCGTACCCGTGGTTGTGAGAAGGGCTTTTTCCTTTTGGTGTCCCCCTTGATTGTTGGGTATCGTTTTCGATGCCTATGGCATAGAATGACAATGAATGGCATTCGTTCGCCGAGACTCACTTAATGGCAATAAATGGCAACTCTCTTGTTTGCCACGACTGATTTCTTCGAACGAGAACGAAAAAAAACAGAGTCCGCTATCGATAAATAGCGAACTCTGTTTTAAGTACTCGGAGCGGGAATCGAACCCGCACGGCCATTACTGGCCACAGGATTTTAAGTCCGGCGTGTCTACCTATTCCACCATCCGAGCCCTATTTGCGGTGCAAATGTACAATTAAAAATGCAAAATGCAAAATACAGCGTGCAAAATTGCCTAAAATTTGATTCTATTTGCGTTTGCGCTTGCGTTGTGCGCGGTGGCTCTTTTTGCGGGATTTGTTGATTTTGCGGCGAATACCCAAAACGAGCAACACACCAAACGATATCACGATTATCATTAAGTTCCACAATGGCACATCCTCGCCCTTTACTCGTGCCCACATCTCCAACATCTTTGGTGTGCGATCGCCCGAATCGTGCATCATAGCGCAACGCTCAATAACCGACTTGTCCGGATATAATACAGGATTTAATTTGACATTCTCGGCTCCATCGCCAAAGAAATAGGAGGCATCAATGGTCTCTTCGAGTTCGTCGTCGCTCTGTGCTTCGAGTACTTCGGGTGAAGCGATAACGCTCACATAGCCAATCTCTTCCATATTGCGAATGGCAATATCGGGACGGCACAAAAAGTTTATGAAGTAGCGTGCAGCCTTGGTATTTACGGCATATTTTGGAATTACCCAGCCGTCGAACCATACGTTACTACCCTCCTTCGGCACGACGTAGTCGAGTGGAACACCTACCTCGGCAGCCTCCTCGATAGCCCAAACAGCATCGCCACTCCACGTGAGGTTGAGATATGCCTTCTCCTTGGTCATCATCTCTTTGCCGAAGTCTGCCTCCCAACCGGCAACCAATTTTTTCGCTTTTTTGAGGAACTTTTCAACATCGGCAATCGAGGCGTCCGTAGAGTCGTACATCAACTCGTCGAGTGTGGTCTTACCCTCGGCTAACTCCTTCTGACGCAGATAGATAAGAATTGTGCTATATACATCACGGAAGGCATCTTTGATAAATATCTTCTTCTCGAACTTCTCGTTGTGCAGTGCGCCCCAAGTCGAAGCCTCATCGCGCGTAACATAGCGCGTATTATAGAGGAGTCCCGTAGTACCCCACATATAACCCACGGCGTAGTCGTTGGCATTCTTACCCGAGCCGTCAATCTTGTTGAAGCAGTCGATGATATAAGGCGAGATATTTTGCAGATAGTTAGGCGTTTTACCGAAATCTTTATCTATCGGCAAAAGCATATCGTTGCGCAACATACGCTCGATAATGTACTCCGAAGGACAGACCACATCGAAATCCTCCTTACCGCGCTCAATCTTTGCCAACATAATCTCGTTGATGTCGAAGAGTTGGTAGATAATCTCGACCTCCTCGCCCGTCTGCTCCTTGTACCACACCTTGAAGTCGTCCAAGACGCTCTCGTCAATATAGTCCGCCCAGTTGTAGATTTTGAGCGTGTGGGCACGGTCTGCCGCACCAACCGAAAAGGCGGTGCAGATAGCACAAAGTATTGTAATTAAGACTCTTTTCATCGTAGGTTACATTGCTTGCTTGCGCTTGGCAGCACGCTTTGCGCGAACATTTATGATTATGAGCAGTAGCAGTACCACTGCAAAAATAATTGTCGATAGTGGTCGCAATTCGGGTGTCAGACCACCCTTTCGAGCATCGGCATAGATGTAGGTCGAGAGGGTTTCTAAGCCCTCATTACCCTTGGTAAAGAGCGTTACTGCGAAGTCGTCAATCGAGAGCGTAAACGCAAGTATAAAGCCCGAAATCATTCCCGGGCGAATCTCCGGAATGATGATTTTTCGCAGTGCCTGAAATGGTGTTGCTCCCAAGTCGAGGGCTGCTTCGTAGATATTGGGATTCATCTGCTGCAAACGCGGCATAACATTCAACACAACATACGGAGTGCAGAATGCTATGTGTGCCAGAACGACGGTTGTGTAGCCCTGCGAAATGCCCAAACTCACAAAGAGCAGGAATAGTGAAATACCCGTAATAATATCGGGATTGAGCATAGGTATGTCGTTCAAGAAGTTGATAACCTGCTTCTTGCGACCGCGCATATTGAATATGCCGATAGCGGCAACTGTGCCCAGAAGTGTCGAAGCGATAGCGGCAATCAGTGCTATGCTCAAAGTGTTCTGTATTGCTGAGAGCAAAGAGTGGTGGGTTCCCCCACTGAAAAGCGAGGTGTAGAGTTTGGTCGAAAAACCTGTCCAATTGCCCAAAACTTTCGACTCGGTGAACGAGAAGATGCCGATGATGATAATCGGAGCGTATAGCAACGCCAATAGCGTCCACAAATAGAGCTGTGCGAAAAATTTCTTCATACCTTCTCCTCCTCTAAATTAGGCTGTCGCTGTCCGTCTGCTCATCTCCATCGGAGAATAGCGATGTTATGCCGATGATTATGAGCATAATCAGCGACAACGCTGCACCATAGTTCCACATTCCGTTATTTATATTCTCCTGAATGGTTGTACCGAACAGTTTTACGTTGTTCATCGTGAGCAACTCGGCGATGGCGAAGGTCGATATTGTTGGCATAAACACCATCATAATGCCCGACATTACACCCGGCATTGAGAGTGGTATGGTAACCTTGCGAAATACCTCAATAGGTGTAGCACCCAAATCCTCGGCAGCCTCAATAAGCGAGTGGTCCATCTTTTTGAGGGTGTTGTAGATGGGGTAAATCATAAACGGCAGGAAGTTATAGACCATACCGAAAATCAGCGCTCCCTCGCCAAGTGGAAACTTCAAGAAGTCGAAGAGAGCCACCGTAGCGAGTGTGCGCACCAAGATATTTATCCACATAGGCAGGATAAACAGCACAACCATAACCTCAGAACTGTTGAGCTTGCGATTGCTCAAAATCCAAGCGGCTGGATAACCTAATAATATGCATAAAATGGTGGTTATGAGTGCGATACCTATCGAATATATGAAAGTGTTTACCGCTTCGGGTTGCGTTACGAACTTTGTGAAGTTTTCGAGCGAGAATGCCCCATTGCTATCTTGAAAGGCATAGACAACAATCAGCACGAGAGGCAGTGCCACAAACATAGCAAGGAATATGGCGTATGGTATCGCCCAATTCGCTCGTTTGTTGAATAGTTTAGATACGAAATTCATCTTTGCCAAAGGGGTTAAACACGTTTTGATACATAAATATCGCGCTTGCCAATGGATATGCCCACAATATCGAAATTATCCCATATATCGTTGGTATCCACATAGATAAAATCGCCATCTTCGGTCTTCACGGTGAGGTGGTAGTGGTCGCCCTTGTAGAGAATGAAGTGCACCGAGCCAATCAACTTTCCATCCTCCTTGTAGTCGTGCAACTCTACCCTATTGAACGCTACACGGACCGTAACTACATCACCCTCTTTTACGCCCTGCTCCGCGCACTCAAACTCGGTGTCGAGGAACTTGACTGTTGTAGGCGATGTCATCACGCCTTGGAAGGTGTTGCAGGTGCGCTCCTTGCGCATTACGTGGATATCCGACGGCTTGATGAACATTCCGACAGTCGCACCCTCTTCGAAAGCGTTGTAGTCCTGAATCATCATCTCGAAGCCTTTGTCAGTCTCGACAAACATCTCGTAGTGAACACCCTTAAAGGTGCAGGATTTAACCGTGCCGGTAAAGTCGGCATTATCCACATTTCCTACGATGTAGATATCTTCCGGACGTACCACAACATCAACTGCGGTGTTCTCGCCAAAACCGGTATCAACGCACTCGAATTTGTGTCCAATAAACTCCACCTCCTTGTCGCGTATCATCGTGCCGTTGAGAATGTTACTCTCGCCAATGAAGTCGGCAACAAACGAGTTTACGGGCTCGTTGTATATGTCGGTCGGAGTGCCTATTTGCTGAATTTTACCCTCGCTCATCACTACGATTGTATCGCTCAACGTAAGCGCCTCCTCTTGGTCGTGGGTTACGTAGATAAATGTGATGCCGAGAGCCTCGTGCATCTCCTTTAACTCCATCTGCATATCCTTACGCATCTTCAAATCGAGTGCAGCCAATGGCTCGTCAAGCAGAAGAACCTGCGGCTGATTGACGATAGCTCGGGCGATGGCTACACGCTGCTGCTGTCCGCCCGACAACGAGTTTACATCACGATCCTCGTAGTCGGTCATCGACACCATCTTCAACGCCTTGCGTACACGCTTGTCAATATCCTTCGATGCAACTTTTTTGAGCTTCAGTCCGAAGGCGATATTCTCATAGACGTTCAGGTGCGGAAAGAGCGCATATCGCTGGAAAACCGTATTGAGAGGTCGTTCGTGCGGAGGCATACTCAGAATGTCGTTACCTTCCATTGTAATAATACCTCCTGCATCGGGTTGAGTAAAGCCTGCCAACATTCGCAATAATGTGGTCTTACCACAGCCCGAAGGACCCAATAATGTTACGAACTCGCCACGCTTGATGTCGAGGTTGATGTTGTCGAGTACAACCTTGTCGCCAAATGATTTCGACAAGTTCTCGATTTTGATTATAGTTTCACTCTTTTTTGCCATCTCTATTTTTTACGGTTTTTCAGAATGGTTTGTGTTAAGTTAAAGTGATATGTTGCGCCGACCGATATCGATAGGCTGTTTGCAAAGTTGTTGTAAGCTGCTACGGCGTGAAGACGCAAATCGCGACTCTCTCGCAAGGGGAAGTAGTGCACACCACCGCCCACATACCAGTATTTAGGACAGAGAGTGTTGTCGGTTGGGATAAACCACATATCGTCCTCATAGCCAAAGAGGTCGCTGCCGTAATTCTCGTAACCGCCCTTTACGAATGCCTCTACTTTGTCCTTGTGGTTGTAAAGCACTTGTCCGCTGATGCTCCACTCTTGATTGAAGAAGCGTTTTACGGACGATGCACGATTCATATAATCGACCTCGATAGTGAAATCTCCTGCCGAGAACGAGTTTCCGAGTGCTATGATATTGAGGAACTTTCCCCGTTCGTACTCCACAAAGTTGGTGGACCATATTGGTGCGAAACAGCCATATTCGCCACTCCAATAGAGCGAATAGACAAATAGTTTCGATGCGAAAGGTCGCTCGCCAAATGGTGAGGTGCCGAATTGAAAGCGGAGTGTTGTACTTTCGTCTTTGGTTGTGTAATTGACCTCACCACCCCACTGATAGATTGCCGTCTTGTGCCAGAATGGCGATACGAGCGAGGTGTGAACGTCTACATCGTAGTAGTCCAGCTCCCAAGTACCTATTGCCAACATATCTTTACCTAAGGTAAAGCCAAATTGCCCGACCTGATAAGAGAGGGTGAGCCAATCGATAAAATCGACATCGTCCGAACGGAAAGCATTCTCGTAGAGCGATTTTGTAGAGTCCCAATCGCTCGAAAACCAATGGTTCGACATCGAATAGGAGAAGTCGCCTATCGAGCCGTCGAGGAATGTGTAGAGTGATGAATTTCCAAAATCGAAACCTTTGTAGCCGCCCTTTATAGGCGCGTAAGGATTAGCATCGAAACGTGGAGTTACGATAAAATCGGGGGTACGGCTATCTTCATTAACCTCTTGGGCGTAGGTACAGAAGTAGCCAAGTGTTGCTACCAACAATACTAAAAGCCTCTTCATTTCCCATACAAAAAAATCAAATGGTTCAGGGTGCAAATATATAAATAAATTCAGAATTCAAAATGCAAAATGCAAAATTATGGGTTAAAAATTAGAAATTTTTACGGAAACAATAAGAGATTTAGGGAGTTTAATGGGGCTCAAATCAACATTTGCTAACCTCCCTAAACTCCCTAAATTCTTTAATTTTACTAAAAAGCTAATAGCCAATGGCTAACGGCTAATGGCTATTAGCTTTTTTAGATACTTTGCCGTATGGCTGTTTTTGCATTTAGAAACCTCGCTTGGAGTGCCTGCGGCGATGATTTCGCCACCAGCTTCGCCGCCCTCAGGACCGAGGTCGATGATGTGGTCGGCAACCTTTATGACATCGAGGTTGTGCTCAATTACGATAACCGTATTCCCCCTATCCACCAACTTGTTCAAAACGCCAATAAGGCAGCGAATATCCTCGAAATGCAGACCCGTAGTCGGCTCGTCGAGGATATAGAGCGTACGTCCGGTGTCGCGCTTTGACAACTCTGCCGAGAGTTTTATGCGCTGACTCTCGCCACCCGACAAGGTGGTGCAAGGTTGTCCGAGCGTGAGATAACCTAAGCCGACGTCCTGTATCGCCTTCAACTTCTGATGAATGGTTGGAATGTGCTCGAAGAAATCGACCGCGATATTTACGGTCATATTTAGCACGTCGTTGATACTCTTGCCTTTGTAGCGTACCTCCAACGTCTCCTTGTTGTAACGATTTCCGCCACACGCCTTGCACTGCACATATACGTCGGGCAAGAAGTTCATTTCGATAGTCTGCACGCCTGCACCACGACACTCCTCGCAGCGACCACCCTTAACGTTGAAAGAGAATCTACCCGCCTTAAAACCACGCACTTGCGCATCGGGCGTTGCCTCGAACAGCTTGCGGATATCGGCAAAGACGTTCGAGTATGTCGCGGGATTTGAGCGCGGAGTACGACCAATAGGCGACTGATCGACAACTACGAGTTTGTCAATGTGTTCCAACCCCTCAATTGTATCGTATTCAAGAGGTTGCGCATACGAGCGGTAGAGCTTATGCGAGAGAATAGGTACGAGCGTGCCATTTACAAGCGACGACTTGCCCAAGCCACTGACGCCCGTTATGCAGATGAGTTTTCCGAGTGGAAACTCCACATCTACGCCTTTGAGGTTGTTGCCTCGTGCGCCGATGATTTTTATTGATTCGCCACTACCCTTTCGCAACTCCTGTGGTATCTCTATGGTGCGACGACCTGCCAGATAATCAGCAGTATAACCCTGCGCACCTAAAATTTCACTATAAGTGCCTTGCGCGACGATATGACCACCTCTTCTGCCTGCCTTTGGACCGATATCCACAATGTAGTCCGCTTCGCGCATCATCTCCTCGTCGTGTTCTACCACGATAACCGAGTTTCCTGCATCGCGCAACGTCTTTAAGGTGTTGATTAGTCGCTCGTTGTCGCGTTGGTGAAGTCCAATGCTCGGCTCGTCGAGTATGTAGAGCACATTTACCAACTTCGAGCCAATTTGCGTGGCAAGGCGAATACGCTGGCTCTCGCCACCCGACAGGGTGCGAGATGCTCGGCCGAGCGAGAGATAACCCAAACCTACGTCGGTCAAAAAGCGCAACCTTTCGCGTATCTCTTTGACTATTTCGTGGGCGATTTTCAACTCCTTGGCGGTGAACTGCTCCTCTACTCCGTCGAACCAATCTCGCAGTGCGGAGATAGACATAGAGGATAATTCTGCGATATTTTTACCGGCAATACGGAAGTGTAATGCGTTCTCTTTCAGGCGACTGCCGTGGCATAAAGAACATTTGTGATACGCCACAAATTGCTCTCGCCACTTCTCGCCCTTGCGGGCGTTGTCATCGTCGCTTTTGGAGTTTATATACTCGGCAACACCCTCCCACGAGCGCATCTGGCGACCTCGGTTCGAATACTCCGAAACCTCGACCAACATAGGCTCGTCATCGCCATAGAGAATGGCGTTCAGCCCCTCCTCCGAGATTGTGCCGATTGGATCGTCGAGTGTAAAGTCGTATCGCTTGCCGAGTGCTTCGAGCGTTGCAAACAAGGTGTTTTCGCGTCCTTTGCCAAGTGGCGCGACTCCACCCTCTCGCAGCGAAAGCGTGTTGTCGGGAATAACTTTTTTAATATCGAAAACAGCCTCCTCTCCAAGTCCGTTGCAGCGAGGGCAGGCTCCCTTAGGGGAATTGAAAGAGAAGGTGAATGGTTCGGGGTCTTCGAAGGCGATGCCTGTGGTCGGGCACATCAAGTGGCGCGAATAGTGGCGTATCTCGCCTGTGTCGTAGTCGTGGATTGCCATCTGCCCTTTGCCCTGTCGCATCGCTTCTCGCAGCGAGGTCATAATGCGATCGCGAGCCTCCTCGCGTGCGGTCATTCTATCAACTACCAACTCTATCGAGTGTGTCTTGTAACGGTCGAGCTGTTCGCCACCGGTGAAGTCGCGAATTACACCGTCTATGCGGGCGTAGATGTATCCTTTGCGAAGAAATGTGTCGAATAGTTCGCGGTAGTGGCCTTTACGCTCTCGCACTATGGGTGCAAGAAAGGCGACCTTCTTGCCATTGTAGTCGCGAAGAATCAAATCGGCAATCTGCTCGTCCGAGTAGTGCGCCATCTCCTCGCCTGTGGCCGGGGAGAAAGCACGAGATGCTCTTGCGAAGAGAAGTCGCAGAAAATCAGCTATTTCGGTTACTGTGCCGACGGTAGAGCGCGGATTGCGATTGGTGGTCTTTTGCTCGATGGCAACAACGGGCGAAAGTCCCGATATTTTATCGACATCGGGGCGCTCCATCGTGCCAATATATTGTCGAGCGTACATCGATAGCGTCTCCATATAGCGACGCTGCCCTTCGGCATAGATAGTGTCGAAGGCGAGCGACGATTTGCCCGAGCCCGACAAGCCGGTGATGACAACCAGTGCGTTGCGGGGAATTTCGAGATTGATATTTTTGAGGTTGTGGACTCGCGCACCCTCTATCCTGATCTTCTCCTCCATCGCACTACTCTTTAATAGACATTATTGAATAGAAAAAGTCGTGGAGTGAGAGCCACCCCATCAAATCGGCGAAGCAGATAGCGACGATGACTGCCATAAATACCTTAATGAAATTCTTGCCCCAATTTGCCATATAGTGCGAGGCAATAAACGAGCCAATCATATTGCCAACGCCGTGCACAATTCCGAAGGTGTAATCGACATCACCCATAATCATAAAGACCGCCAACGAGAATGGCGTGGCGAGCAGAATGACGAAGCCTTTTATGGCATTTGCAGTTACCAAATCCATTCGCATTATCCAGAGCGTAACGGCGAGGATAAGGTATCCGATGCCTATATAAATAAAACCGCCGTAGAAGCCGATAAGGAAGAACCAAAGGTAGTGTAGTGGCTTTATCTCGATATTTTGTCCCTCCCTGATCTTGATTTTATTGTCAAATAGAAGGTAAACCATTATAATCAATAGGATTACGCCAAAACATATCTTGAAGACCATATCGGTCATATGGTGCGATACGAGAGCGCCTACTATGTTACCCAAGATTACGGGAATGGAGAGTAGCAACCCGTGATTTATGTTGAATGACTTTTTACGGATAAAAGTTATCGAGGCTGCAAGATTCTGCATTAGTACAACGATGCGGTTTGTGCCATTTGCTATATTAATAGGCAGACCAAATGCCATAAACATAGTCATCGTAATAATCGAACCACCTCCTGCAAGGGTGTTGATTATACCGACAAGCGTTCCCGAAACAAGCAACGCAACCGCTATGTGCCAATCCATCATTTTCCTAACTTTTTGCTCCCAAAGCGACAAAGATAGGAAAATAAATGGAAAACGGAAAGCGGAAAGCGGAAAACTTTTGTTTTTCTGTTTTCGCTTGAAGTGTGAAAACGGAACGCCGCAATTAAGTCGAGAGCAGAGACTGCTTGCAGACTATGCCGAGACGGAGCGGTGAAGCCCGAAGGGCAACCGACGCCAACTGACGCACGAAGTAAGGGCAGAAGCAAAGTTTACTTTGATTATGCCTTGCAAGAAGGAAGAAAATGGAACATTAAGCCTAGCGCAGAGGCTGCTTGCAGACTTTGCCTTGGCGCGAAGGAGGAAAAGC
>JAFXFM010000020.1 GCA_017520545.1 Alistipes sp.
ACCGGAAGGGCTGTTACGCCGAAGTGCTCCTTCAACTGCGAGCAAACTGCGAAGAAGTCAGCACCTGTACGGTCCATCTTGTTCACATAACCGATACGAGGAACATTGTACTTGTCTGCCTGACGCCATACGGTCTCAGACTGAGGCTCCACACCACCTACGGCGCAGAAAGTAGCTACGGCACCATCGAGAACGCGCAACGAACGCTCTACCTCAACGGTAAAGTCAACGTGTCCCGGGGTGTCGATAAGGTTAATCTGGTACTGCTTGTCCTTGTAGTTCCAGAATGCTGTTGTTGCAGCAGAGGTAATGGTAATACCACGCTCCTGCTCCTGAACCATCCAGTCCATAGTAGCGGCACCCTCGTGAGTCTCACCGATCTTGTGAGTCTTACCGGTGTAGAAGAGGATACGCTCCGAAGTGGTAGTCTTACCGGCATCGATGTGAGCCATGATACCGATATTACGAGTGTATTTAAGATCTCTTGCCATCGTTTACCTCTGTTTTTAGAATCTGAAGTGTGCAAATGCCTTGTTAGCCTCGGCCATACGGTGCATCTCCTCCTTACGCTTGAAGGCTGCACCCATCGAGTTGTAGGCATCAACTATCTCGCCAGCTAATTTCTCTGCCATTGACTTTCCAGAACGCTTGCGTGCGAACAAAATAAGGTTTTTCATCGAAATAGAGACCTTACGCTCTGGACGAACCTCCATTGGAACCTGGAATGTCGCACCACCGATACGCTTGGACTTAACTTCGACTTGTGGAGTGACATTCTCAAGGGCTTGTTTCCAAACCTCAATTGGAGATTTATCAGCATCCTTCATCTTCTTACCTACCAACTCCAACGAATTGTAGAAGATTGTGTAGGCAATACTCTTCTTGCCATCCAACATCAAGTTGTTTACGAAGCGAGTTACCTCAACATCGTTGAACTTTGGATCAGGAAGTAGAGTGTGCTTTCTTGGCTTAGCTTTTCTCATTTTCTTTCTCTGTTAAAAAATTTGTTGTTTTGAATTACTTCTTTGCACCTGCCTTAGGTCGCTTTGCACCATACTTCGAGCGACGCTGACGACGACCGTCAACACCTGCTGAATCGAGCGCACCACGAACCAAGTGGTAACGTACACCCGGAAGGTCCTTTACACGACCACCGCGTACCAATACAATTGAGTGCTCCTGCAAGTTGTGGCCCTCTCCTGGGATATAGGCGTTGACCTCCTTGCCATTGGTCAATCTTACACGCGCAACCTTACGCATAGCCGAGTTAGGCTTCTTTGGTGTTGTAGTGTAAACACGGGTACAAACACCACGGCGCTGCGGACACGCTGCCAGAGCCGGAGACTTAGACTTGTCCTCCATCTTTGCTCGGCCGTTTCTAACTAACTGTTGAATTGTTGGCATTTTAAACCTTTAATTTGTTAATAATCACGGGGGTTTGACGCCCCAAATCTCTATTTCATTGTGCCAAAAGGCTCGCAAAGGTAAGCAAAATTTTTGAATTACAATATATATATGAGTTTTTTTCGTCCTTTTTTGCCCCGATTTTTCAGCTATTTAGCCGTTTTTCGAAACTTTATTTATTCTTTTTTCTTATATTTTTGGATATATAATAATTTACGCTTATCACTAAATTTGCAAAGTGTTGATTTTTAGCGTGTTGAATTTTTACAAAATTGCGATTTCGGCGAGTTATCAACAATTTTCGTAGGGGGTTGGGAGGAGGGGCGAAAAAATTTTAAAATACGGAGGGCGGCGGGGGGGGTAAGGGCATTAGGAGAACGCAAAAGCAAAGCGCAGCATAGTGAGCCTATGTGAGCATTTCGATATCCACAGTGCCGTGCAAAAAAGTGTTGCAGAAAAACAGCAAATCGCCCACCGTAAAAAGACATAGTGTGCGGTTATTTTTGTGCGAAGCAAGGTGGCGAAAGCGCAGCATAGTAAGCCTATGTGAGCATTTCGACATCCGCAGTGCCGTGCAAAAAAGTGTTGCAGAAAACCACCCAATCACCCACCGTAAAAAGACATAGTGTGCGGCTATTTTTGTGCGAAGCAAGGTGGCGAAAGCGCAGCATAGTGAGCCTATGTGAGCATTTCGACATCCGCAGTACCGTGCAAAAAAGTGTTGCAGAAAACCGCCCAATCGCCCACCGTAAAAAGACATAGTGTACGGCTATTTTTGTGCGAAGCAAGGTGGCGAAAGCGCAGCATAGTGAGCCTATGTGAGCATTTCGACATCCGCAGTGCCGTGCAAAAATAGCCGTGCAATATGCCTTTTTACTCAAAAGAAAAGGCGAGTATTAAAGGCAATGATTCGCGCCAGAAAACCCAATTGTGATTGCCATTGCGAATACGCAGTTCGATAGGTAATTTTTCGCGACGCATTTCGATGTAGAAATCGATATTTGTAGAGATGATTGAATCATCATCACCGCAGTCCATCATCCACCTCACAGTACGCAATTTTTCTATCTCTTTTTCGGAGGCATTTCGCAGAAATTCCACGGGCGAGGTTCGTGCCACAGACAACGTCCAAGTTGAGTCGAAATTTCCGGCCATTAAGGGGCGATAACGATGGTCGAGAAGGCCACTTGTGGAGTATGCTGCACCAAAAATTTCGGGGTGTCGCTGGGCATATACAACTGCTCCGCCACCACCCATCGAAAGCCCTGCAATCGAACGCCCCTTCTTCTCGGCTATTGTCCTGAGAGTCTGGTCAATATGAGGAATAAACTCTTTGAAGAAGAACTCCTCATAATTCCAATTTTCGACATTGAAGTAGCCCATATTTTTCTCGGCATTGCGCTTGCCTATTCCGCGAGCATCGGGCATCACTACAATCATCTTTTTAGCACGCCCCGAGGCGATCTCCTCGTCGGTAATTTTCCGCATATTTCCGAACCTCTCATCCACCCACGAAAGGTTAGTTCCGTAGGCTCCGTGAAGGAGGTAAAGAACAGGGTATCGTTCGGTCGATTTTTCATATCCGTCGGGGAGATAAACCGAGTATGATTTCTCCACTCCGAGCACCTCACTTTTGAGGGTTAAATGTTTAACTTGGCTCTGGGCATTTACTGCAAAAATTGCCACAAAAAAGAGCATTACCAATATCGAAATTCTTCTCATATTTCGCTCTGTTTTTATTTGAGTATTCACAAAGATAGCAATTCTTTTGCAAAATTCTCCGACTTGGACTCCCTACTCTCAACTTTTTTCGTTATATTTGCCGATTGAATGCGCGTATGCACACACACGCAACGCACACACAAGAAGCGGAATAATCAAAAAATAATAAAATATAGCTATGGAATACAATTTTAAGGAGATTGAGAGTAAATGGCAAAAGGAGTGGCAGGAGCGAGGCATCTACAAAGTAGATGTTGATAATTCGCGTCCGAAGTTCTACGTATTGGATATGTTCCCATACCCATCGGGGGCAGGCTTGCACGTAGGACACCCACTCGGATACATCGCCTCGGATATCTACTCTCGCTACAAGCGTTTATGCGGCTTCAACGTATTGCACCCAATGGGTTACGACGCCTTCGGATTGCCTGCTGAGCAGTATGCAATTCAGACGGGACAGCACCCGGCAATCACCACCGAGCAGAACATCGCGCGTTATCGTGAGCAGTTGGATAAGATCGGTTTTTCGTACGATTGGAGTCGCGAAGTGCGCACTTGCGAGCCTGAGTACTACAAGTGGACACAGTGGGCATTTCTTAAAATGTTCGCTCACTACTATAACAACGCTACGGAGAAGGCTGAGCCTATCAGCGAGCTCGTAGCGCACTTCGAGAAGCACGGCACCGAGGGTGTCGATGCTGCTTGCACCACAGAGCTGCACTTCTCGGCCGAGGAGTGGAACGCCAAGAGCGAGGCTGAGAGGGAGCAGGTGTTACAGAACTACCGCCTCGCCTTTCGTGCCGATACGATGGTGAACTGGTGTCCTGCACTTGGCACCGTACTCGCAAATGACGAGGTTAAGGACGGATTGTCGGTACGTGGTGGCCACCCTGTTGAGCAGAAGCGAATGAAGCAGTGGTTGTTGCGTGTTACTGCATACGCACAGCGTATGTTAGACGGTCTCGACTCGCTCGAATGGAGCGATTCACTCAAAGAGATTCAGCGCAACTGGATAGGTCGCTCGGAAGGCGCACAGGTATTCTTCGATGCCAAAATGGCGAATGGCGAAACCCGCAAACTCGAGATTTTCACTACCCGTCCTGACACTATTTTCGGTGTTACGTTTATGGTTGTTGCGCCCGAGCACGAGTGGATTGCCGATATGACCACAGCCGAGCAGAAGGAGGCTGTCGAGGCGTATATCGAGCAGACCAAGAAGCGTAGCGAGCGTGAGCGTATTGCCGAGACAAAGCGTGTGAGCGGAGTCTTTACGGGTGCTTATGCCGTAAACCCATTCACCGGCAAGCGTATTCCGATTTATGCTTCGGACTACGTGTTGGCAGGCTACGGAACAGGTGCTATTATGGCTGTTCCTGCACACGACTCGCGCGACTACGCCTTCGCACGCCACTTCGGTTTGGATATTGTGCCTGTGGTTGAGGGCGGAAACCTCGAAGAGTCGTCGTACGACGCAAAAGAGGGTTGCCTTATCAACTCCGACTTCCTCAATGGCAAAGATGTTAAGGTTGCTATTGTCGAGATGTTCGAGGAGGTTGAGAAGCGTGGTCTTGGCAAGCGACTTGTAAATTATCGCCTTCGCGATGCTATATTCTCGCGCCAGCGCTACTGGGGCGAGCCATTCCCAATTAGATATAAGGGCGACGTGGCACTCCCACTCGACGAGAGCGAGTTGCCATTGACCTTGCCGCCAATTGAGAACTTCGGTCCTACCGAGCAGGGCGAGCCACCATTGGCACGCGTTGAGGGATGGGAGTACGAACTCTCGACAATGCCCGGCTTTGCAGGCTCGTCGGCATACTATCTCCGCTATATGGACCCTCATAACTCGGAGGCTCTCGTATCGAAGGAGGCTAACAACTATTGGCGCAGTGTCGATTTGTATGTAGGTGGTATCGAGCACGCTACGGGACACCTTATGTACTCGCGTTTCTGGAATATGTTCCTCTACGACCTCGGATATGTTTGCGAGAGTGAGCCATTCCGCAAACTCGTAAATCAGGGTATGATTCAGGGACGTTCAAACTTCGTCTATCGCGTGGTTGGCACCAACAAGTTCGTATCGCTCAACCTACGCAACGAGTACGAAACGCAGGAGATTCACGTCGATGTAAATATCGTTAAAAACGACATTCTCGACCTCGATGCCTTCCGTGCTTGGCGACCAGAGTTTGCCGATGCTGAATTTATCCTCGAAAATGGACAGTATATCTGCGGTTGGGCGGTCGAGAAGATGTCGAAGTCGATGTTCAACGTCGTAAACCCCGACTACATTGTCGAGCAGTATGGCGCCGACACGCTCCGTATGTACGAAATGTTCCTCGGTCCATTGGAGCAGTCGAAGCCTTGGGATACAAACGGCATCGACGGCGTACATAAGTTTCTTCGTCGTTTTTGGCGATTGTTCCACACCCGCACGGGCGAATGGGCTGTAACCGACGAGAAAGCGTCCGACAAAGAGCTGAAAACTCTCCACAAGACCATAAAGAAAATTAGAGAAGATATCGAAAACTTCTCGTTCAACACCTCGGTAGCGGCGTTTATGATCTGCGTAAATGAGCTTGGCGAGTGCCACAAGCGCGAAATTTTGGAGCCACTTGCAGTGTTGCTTGCTCCGTTTGCGCCGCACATCACCGAGCAGCTGTGGTCGATGTTGGGACACGAGGAGAGCATCTGTGATGCCTCTTATCCTGTATGCGAGGAGAAGTACTTGGTGGAGAGCGCATTCGAGTACCCTGTAATGATTAACGGCAAACTTCGCTTCAAGCAGGAGTATCCGCTCACCCTTTCGCCTGCCGATATTCAGGCGGATATCGTAACGAAAGAGGAGGCGCAAAAGTGGTTGGAAGGAGCTACTCCGAAGAAGATTATCGTTGTTCCGGGTAAAATTATCAACATCGTAAAATAGTTTGAGATGAAGCGAATTTTAATTGCGGCTGCTGCTCTCGCCCTGACATTTGGCGCGTCGGCACAAAAGAGCATCGTAAAGGTGCCCTGCAATGCCGACAAAACTATCAAGAGCTGGAACAACAAGCGTGCTCCTCACTCGAACGAGGAGACCAAAGATGAGTGGCGCGACAAGCGAGGAAATTTCAAGAACACCTCGCAGACCGTATTCTACCTCTATAAGGCCGACAAGAGATGTGCAACGGGGCAAGGTGTCATCATTCTGCCCGGTGGCGGATATGGCTCGGTATGTATCGAAAGAGAGGGCTTCTACCTCGCCGAATACCTACAAAGCATCGGCATTACGGCTATGGTTGTAAAGTATCGCCTGCCAAATAACGGACATAAAGAGGTGCCACTTGAAGATGTACAAGAGGCTATGCGTTATATGCGCAAACACGGCAAGAGATGGGGAGTAGATGCCACAAAGGTTGGTGTAGCAGGCTCTTCGGCAGGAGGTCATCTCGCTGCATACACCTGCAACTTTACAGAGGAGGGACAGAAGCCCGCCTTTGCCATACTATTCTACCCCGTAATCGATAGCGACCTTGCTGTTACCCACAAAGGCTCCATAATACGTCTTCTCGGCAAGGACGCTACGCAGGAGTTGCGCGAAAAGTATGCGCTGCACAAGTGCGTAACCACAACTACACCGCCAACAATCATACTATTGAGCCAAAACGATGGCACGGTACGTCCAATCAACTCGCAACTCTACTACGATGCATTGAAGCAAAACGGTGTAAAGACAGAGATGCACACATTTGAGTCGGGTGGACACGGCTGGGTCGGACGCAAGAATTTCCGCCACGAGAAGGAGTGGAAGCAGGTGCTCGAAAAGTGGTTGAAAGAGTTGAATGAACAAAAATAAAGGAGAGTTAAATTATGAAAAAACTTATCTTGACTATGGCTATTTTAGGTGCATCACTCCTCTCGGCAGAGGCGCAGGAGAAGACACGAACACCTTTGTTTGAGGACGAGAAGATTGTTATATGGAATAACGACAAAGCCCCTCATTCGAACGGTTTAACGGGCAAGGCGTACGATGCCTCACCAAATCGCCTTGTAAACACTACCGAAGCTGTTATGTACATCTACCACGCCGACAAAGCAAAGGCTACAGGTCAGTCGGTGGTAATCTGCCCGGGTGGTGGCTACGGCAAACTCTCAATGGATCAGGAGGGTTATCTTATGGCACAGTGGCTCGCCAAGAATGGCATTACAGGTATTGTTCTCGAATACCGCCTGCCAAATGGGCACAAGGAGGTGCCGCTCGAAGATGCTGTCGAGGCTATCCGCATTGTTCGCAAAAAGGCAAAGAAGTGGGGTTTGGACCCTAAGAAGGTGGGTATAATGGGCTTCTCGGCAGGTGGTCATCTCGCAGCGAGTGCATCGAACATTCCGGCAGTCGAGGATAGACCTAACTACTCGATTTTGTTCTATCCTGTATTGACCGCAGGCGACTTCAATACCCACAAGGGTTCGTTCCGCAATCTGCTCGGCAAAAAACACACCGAAGCCGAGGCCGACGAGTGGGCTATGGATAAAATCGCAAGCGAGCAGACACCGCCAACAATTCTCCTGTTGAGCGACGACGATACCACCGTACCGGCAGCAGGTGCAGCGCTATACTACGCGGCACTGCGTTATCACGGCGTTAAGGCGGCGATGTACGTATTCCCTGTGGGCGGACACGGCTGGGGCAACTACGACAAATTCTCCTACCAGAAGGAGTGGCAACATCTGTTGCTCCGCTGGTTAAGCGAGTTGAAATAATACGATTATAACTATTTTTAACAATAAAAGCTAATGGCTAACGGCAAAAATCTTAAAAGGTAGGTTTTATAAATTAGGAATAGAATCTACCAAGAAGATGATAACTAAATTCATAAAAACATACCTTTATGGCAGAAAGTTCAATTTTAATGCGTCTTGACGGTTTGAAAATCAAATACGAGGAGTTGGGACAGAAACTCACCGACCCCGAAGTGATTGCCGACGTCAAGTCGTTTGTTCAGTACAACAAGGAGTACAAGGAGTTGGAGCCTATCATCGAGACCTCGGAGCGTTTTCGCAAGGCTATTCAGGCTCTGGCCGATGCAAAGGACATCCTTGCAAACGAGAAGGACGAGGAGTTCCGCGAAATGGCTCGTATGGAGATTGCCGAGTTGGAGCCTGCAATCGAGCAGATGGAGGAGGAGATCAAGCTGCTCCTTATTCCGAAAGACCCACAAGACGGCAAAAACGCCGTACTCGAAATTCGTGGTGGTACGGGTGGCGACGAGGCGGCACTCTTTGCGGGCGATTTGTTCCGTATGTACACCAAGTATATCGAGTCGAAGGGCTGGCGCTACGAGGTAACATCCTTCTCGGAGGGTGTTGTCGGTGGCTACAAGGAGGTTATCTTGAAGGTTACGGGCGACAGCGTTTATGGCACGTTGAAGTATGAGTCGGGCGTACACCGCGTACAGCGTGTGCCACAGACCGAGACGCAAGGTCGTGTTCATACCTCGGCAGCTTCGGTAGCAGTATTGCCAGAGGCAGACGAGTTCGACGTGGAGGTTTCGTGGAACGATATTCGCAAGGATATATTCTGTGCTTCGGGCCCGGGCGGACAGTCGGTGAACACCACCTACTCGGCAATCCGACTCACCCACATTCCTACGGGTATCGTGGTGCAGTGTCAGGACCAGAAGTCGCAGATTAAAAATACCGAGAAGGCTTTCGAGGAGTTGCGTACCCGTATCTTCAACCTCGAATACCAGAAATATCTCGACGAGATCGCATCTAAGCGTAAGACACTCGTATCGACAGGCGACCGTTCGGCAAAAATTCGTACCTACAACTATCCACAGGGACGTATTACCGACCACCGCATAAACTATACGATTTACAACTTGGCAGCCTTTATGGACGGCGATATTCAGGACTGCATCGATCACCTTATCGTTGCCGAGAATGCCGAGCGTTTGAAGGAGCAGGAGTTGGGATAACGGAAAACGGAAAGCGGAAAACGGAAAGACAAAAGTAATTTCCGGCGCACCCCAGAACCCCTAGTAAGCACCGAAGGTGCGCCCCTAGTAAACCCCAGAAGCACTGCGCCGTGATATGGGTAGGAGTTCGTAAAACGGAAAATAGAAAACTAAGAATTGAGAAGATTTTTAATTCTGCATTTTGCATTCTGCACTCTGCATTTTGTGTCTACCACAGCGCAGACACAAGCTCCTTTGTATATCGTAAATGGTGTGGAGATGGAGAGTGTGCAACATATTCCCGAGCAGAATATCGAGCACATCGACCACCTCCCGGCAAATGAGGAGACAGTGGCGAAGTATGGCGAGAGGGCGAACAATGGAGTTATCGTTGTTACGCTGCGCTACGACAAGGAGGCTCGCTTTACGGGTGGGGACTCTCTTACCGACTACGTTTCGGAGCGAGTGAAATGGAGCGAAGAGTTTGGCGTAGCACGCTTTGTTGCCCGCTACACCATCGACGCAGACGGCACATTCCACTTGGGTGATATTCTGCAATCGACCGACCACCAACTTCGCAACCGAGTGTTGAAGGTACTGAAAACTCTCCCGAAGTGGGAGCCGGCAACCAAGCAGGGCAAAGCCGTCGAGAGCGACTACGTCTTGGCGGTGCAGCTCCCAAAAGGCAAGGCAATGCCGAAGGAGCCCTATGTAGTGATACGATAAACGGAGAACGGAGAACGATAAGCGGAAAACTAATTTTAGTTTGGACTCTATTCAACATATAACTTTGGCACAACTGCAAGGGCGAATATCCATCGCTCTGGCGGACACATTGCCGTTGCCGGTGTGGGTGAGTGCGGAGGTTGCCGATATAAAAATCAACGCTTCGGGGCACTGCTACATTGAACTTATCGAGAAGAACGAGAAGACAGGAGCAACCGAGGCGCAAGCGAGAGCTACGATTTGGCGCTCACAGGTGATGAGCACCATAGGTCGCTTCGAGCAGGAGAGCGGACAACGCCTTGCAAAGGGTATGAAAATTCTCTTCAAGGCGACCGTCCAGCACCACGCTGTCTATGGTATATCATTACAAATCCAAGCGATTGATGCGATGCACACCATAGGCGATATGGAGCGTCGCCGACAGCAGACTATCGAACAACTCCAAAAAGAGGGGGTGTGGGATATGAACCGCTCACAACAGATGCCATTGGTGGTGCAGCGAGTGGCGGTGATTTCGAGTGCTACAGCTGCGGGCTATCGCGACTTTATGAAGGAGTTGGAGCGAAGCGCCTACCGCATCAAATCCGAATTATTCGAGGCTACAATGCAGGGCGAGAGGTGCGACGAGAGCATCGTGGCAGCACTCTACGCCGTAGCCGAGCGCAAGGAGGAGTTCGATGCGGTGGCTATAATTCGTGGTGGTGGCTCGACAGGCGACTTGGAGTGCTACAACTCCTATCTGCTCTCGTTTGCCGTAACGCAATTCCCGTTGCCTGTGCTTACGGGTATCGGACACGACAAGGATACGAGCGTTACCGATATGGTGGCTCATACACCTCTGAAAACCCCTACGGCAGTAGCGGCGTGGATAGATGGGCGAGCAGCCGACTTTGACGGAGCATTAGAGTATTGCGCCATCTCGTTGCGCGACATCTGCCGACAATCGACTCACGCAGCAGCACTCCGCTTGGAGCAGTACTCCGGCGAGGTGCGCCACTTGGCAGAGCGTATGTTGCAGAGCGAGGCACAACGTTTGGAGGGCATAGCCACGGTGGTGGCAAACTTCGCCCCCGAGCGCATCTTCCGCCTCGGCTACGCCATAGCCCGCAAGGAGGGTAAAGCATTGCAAAGTGTTGAGGATGTGGCTATTGGCGACAGCATAAACATATCGCTTGCCAACGGAGAGATTGAAAGTAAAATAACAAAAATAACAAAAAGCTAATGGCCAATGGCTAATAGCTAAAAGCTAAATATATGACTTACAAAGAGGCGATAGCTGAGATTGAGCAGATATTGAAATCGTTGCGCGAGGAGCAGAACAGCATTGACACCCTCTCGGAGCGAGTGGAACGCGCAAGCGAACTGATTGCACTCTGCCGCGAGAAACTGCGCAAAGCAGAAAATGAGGTAAATAAGGTTCTCGAAGATTAGACAATGGGGGTAATTCAAAAAATAGTCAAGTGGTCGCTAAACCATCTGCCTCGCACCTTCTTGCAGAGGATTGCAAGTTGGGGTGTGCCGATGTTGGGTGTGTGGTATGCTGGTAAGGGGCGCAAATGTCCGATTTGCGGTAAGCAGGTGCGCGAATTCTTGCCGTACGGCTACGGCGTATCACGTCGTGATGCACTCTGCCCACGCTGCCTGGCATTGGAGCGACACCGCTTGCTGTGGCTCTACATCGAACGCGAAACCGACCTTCTCGGTGGCTATCCTACCCTATTGCATATCGCCCCCGAGGTGGCGTTGAAACGACAATTCGAGCGACACTACGGCAAGGAGCACGCCGACAGCTACCTCACTGCCGACTTGGAGAGTCCACTGGCGAAGTTGCACTTCGATATTCAGGATATTCCGCTCGAAGATGAGAGCGTCGATGTAGTGATTTGTAACCATATTCTCGAACACGTCGAGGACGATAGAAGGGCTCTGCGCGAGTTGTACCGCATACTCCGACGAGGTGGTTGGGGCGTGGTGCTTGTACCACAAGACCTAAACCGCGAAACTACCTTCGAGGACGATACGATAACATCACCCGAGGAGCGTGCAAAGGTGTTCGGACAGTATGACCACCGCCGCATCTATGGACGCGATTACGCCGAGCGACTGCGAGAATGTGGCTTCGAGGCGGAGGATATTGAGTATGAAAAGCGACTTTCCGAAGAGGAGATTAAGCAATATGCCACCGGCGGAGAGCGTTTGTATATTGTAAAACGGAAAACGGAAAGCGGAACCGACGCCAAGTCTAGCGCAGAGGCTGCTTGCAGACTATGCCTTGACGCGAAGGAGGAAAAGCCTGCGAAGCAGGATTAAAACGGAAAACGGAAAACTGAAAGACAAAAGTAATTTCCAGCGCACCCCAGAACCCCTAGTAAGCACCTAAGGTGCGCCCCTAGTAAACCCCAGAATCACTGCGCCGTGATATGGGTAGGAGTTCGCAAAACGGAAAGCGATTTTGGTTAATTAAAGAGATGACGATGATGACTATTATGGAGAGGTATAGCAAATTGAGGGAGGCTGTAAAAAATCAGTTCTCGACCACGACGCAGGAGTTGGTGGATAAGGCACTCATATTTGCAGAGGAGCGAATGGAGGGTTTGACCCGTTACGACGGCACACCTATGCTTAATCACGCCGCAGAGGTGGCGTACATTGTCGCTACCGAGGTTGGTTTAGGACGCAACTCCACGCTCGCATCTATACTCCACGACACAGTACGCATTGTAGCGGCAACCGATGATGATGAAGCACTCGACACCCTACTCAAAACCATTCGCACAGAGTTTGGCGAGGAGGTTATAGGTATCGTAATGGGCTTGACAAGCATCTCCGAGCTAAAACTCAATACACAGCACGACCAAGCCTCCGATTTCCGCGATATGATTGTGTCCTACTCGGAAGACCCACGAGTGATATTGATAAAACTCGCCGACCGCCTCGAAGTGATGCGCTCGATAGCGATGTTCCCCGAGGAGAAGCGACAGAAGAAGGCGTGGGAGTCGATGAACCTCTACGCGCAAATCGCCCACAAACTCGGTCTTTACAACATAAAGAGTGAATTGGAGGATCTCTCGCTCGCACAGCTCGAACCTGCTGACTACAAACACATCATCGACAAGTTACGCGAGGGAGAGAAGGAGCGTATGGCGTTTATCGAGCGATTTGTGGAGCCTATCCGCAATGGGCTCGATGAGGCGAAGATAAAGTACCACATAAAGAGCCGTACAAAGTCGGTATATTCGATTTGGAACAAGATGCGCAAACAGAAGGTTCCATTCGAGGGCGTTTACGACATCTTCGCCATTCGCATAATTATAGATTGTCCCGAGGCGGTAGAGAAGGCTCAGTGTTGGTTGGCGTACTCTATCGTAGGCGACATCTACACCCCCAATATCGACCGCATACGCGACTGGATATCGATTCCAAAGTCGAATGGCTACGAGTCGTTACACACCACCGTTGCTGCCGGCGACGGCAAGTGGGTGGAGATTCAGATTCGCACCGAGCGTATGGACAACATTGCCGAGCTGGGTATTGCTGCCCACTGGCGTTACAAGGGGGTAAATCAAGGCGGTCAGACCAGCGAACAGTGGTTGCAACGCCTGCGCGAAACGATGAGCGAAACCAAAGAGGATATCGCCGAACGTTTCGATGCTACACCCGCTTCGAGCGAGATTTTCGTCTATACCCCGAATGGCGACATCCGCAAACTGCCCGAAGGGGCTACCGTGTTGGACTTCGCCTTCGATATCCACTCGAACTTGGGCTGCACTTGCTCGGGAGGTAAGGTGAATGGTCGTGCTGTACCCATCCGCGAAACGCTACGCAATGGAGACATCGTAGAGATTCTGACGCAGAAGAATCAACAGCCAAAGGCAGATTGGCTAAACTTTGTGGTTACAAGCCGCGCCAAGAGCAAAATCAAGTCGGTGATACGCGAGGAGCAGGCGAAAAATGCCAATCTTGGACGCGAGGAGTTGGAACGCAAGTTAAAGAACTGGAAGATAGCAAAGAGCATCGACGAAGTGGTGGCATACCTCTGTAAATACTACAAACAGCGCACCGGCACAGCCCTCTACGAGCTTATTGCCGAGGAGAAACTCGATCTTGGCGTTATCAAGGAGATACTTTCGAAGTGGCTTTCGGGTGAAGCCGACGAGGAGCGTCGTGCAGCCGAAGCGGAGGCTGAGGCTCGTCGCCGTGCAACCGCAGCAACTCCTGTGAAGCAGTCGAGCGATGCGCTTATCATCGACGAGAGCATCAACAACATTGTCTACAAACTTGCCAAGTGTTGCAACCCAATTAAGGGCGACGACATCTTCGGCTTTGTAACAATAAATACGGGTATTACAATTCACCGCACCGACTGCCCGAATGCAAAGCGTATGCGTGAGCACTATCCGTACCGCATAATGGAGGCGAAATGGCGCGAGAATGCGCAGGGAGCCTTCCGCGTTACGATAGCGATAAATGCTAACGACTCGGCAGGTTTGGTAAATCAGATTACCGAGGTGGTGAGCCGCGATATGAAGCTGAATATCCGCTCGATAAATCTTAACTCGCGAGGCGACGGCACAGGCTTCGGAACAATCAGCGTTGAGGTGCCTTCGGTGGGAGTTGTCGATTCGTTGATACACGCTATAATGCGTATTAAAGGTATTCAACGAGCATACCGAGTGAAAAACTAAACCATAAATAATAATTATTAAGATGAAGAAAATTCTGAGATCTATTGCAGTGGTGCTATTTGCCGTAGTTGCCGTATCGTGCACAGAGGCAAAGCGCAGTGGAAACCCTATCGTAGAGGGTTGGTACGCCGACCCTGAGGGTGTAATTTTTGGCGATACCTATTGGGTATATCCGACTTGGTCGAAACCGTTTAAGGAGCAGTTGCATTTCGATGCCTTCTCGTCGAAGGATCTTGTAACGTGGCAGAAGCACGAGCGCATAATTGACCAATCGTCAATCTCGTGGCTCACTCACGCATTGTGGGCACCATCAATCATCGAAAAGGAGGGTAAGTACTACCTGATGTTCTCGTGCAACAATGTTCGCGAAGGCGAAGTTGGCGGTATCGGCGTAGCGGTGGCAGATAACCCCGCAGGACCATTCAAAGACCACCTCGGCAAGCCACTTATCAACGATATTATCAATGGTGCGCAGCCTATCGACCAATTCGTATTCAAAGATACAGACGGCACCTACTATATGTATTACGGTGGTTGGAAGCACTGCAACGTCGGCAAGTTGAACGACGACTTCACAGGCTTTGTACCGTTCGAAAATGGCGAGGTGTTCAAGGAGATTACTCCGGGTGAGTACGTCGAAGGTCCGTTTATGTTTATCAAGGACGGCAAGTACTACTTTATGTGGTCGGAGGGCAAATGGCGCAAGGACAACTATCGCGTAGCGTACGCTATCGCCGACAATCCACTCGGTCCATTCGAGTCGCGTGGCGTGATTTTGCAGACCGACAAAGAGATTGGCACAGGTGCAGGACACCACTCGGTAATGCACAACCCTCGTAGCGGCAAGTACTACATCGTCTATCACCGCCACCCACTCGGCTCGACCGATGGTGATGACCGCCGCACCTGCATCGACGAGTTGCACTTCGATGCAGAGGGCAACATTCTCCCCGTGAAGATGACCTTCGAGGGTGTCGAGGCTGACCCTTTGAAGTAAAATTACAAAAAAAGAACGATACGAGGCGACCGAAAAGTCGCCTCGTATCTATTTGTTGCGAGTAGTCGAACTACCTCCTATACTGCATTACCCAATCGAGTCGCTCTGCGGAGAATGCCTCACGGCACAAATCCTCACGTGAGGCCGTGCGAATAACGTCCTCACGAATTACACCACCCTCATCGCGCACCATATCGATAAAACTGTCGAGCAGAGGCGCCACGGAGTAGACATCGCTTACACCCTTAACCGAGAGAATCGGTGTTTTGGCAACATTCGTAACAGATATTGTATCGTCCGGATCAGCCGCTACGGCCATAGCTGCAGCAAACATCTCGGGATAGTCCGATATCATACGCCACACACCTCCTGCACCAGCCGGTCTGTTGGCGTCGGAGTAACCAAGAATATATACCTGTGAAGCATCAACGTTATCGTTCTTTCTGAGGTAGTTATCGAGCATAGCCTTCAACAACTCCGACATTGTCAAATGCGAAGCGGTCTTCGAGTTCTCGTCCCACTCACATCCCGTAGGACACTGCGGAGCCAGCATCACAGCCTTTATGTTGTGGGTTTTGAGATAGTACCACACATTGATCATTGCGTCCTGATGCAACTGCGACTCATTATCCGAGCCGTTTGCATACTGACCGTGCAACACCACCACAAGCGCGGATTTGTCCTGCGTAGAATTGTCAAATGCGCACTCCTGATAGTTGAGTATTTTACCCTCGTGAGAGAATGTACCCGCCTTGAAAAATTCGTCAATAGTTGTTGGAATCGACGGAATATCGTCGTTATCCTTTGTACATTGCAGCGAGATAGTCGCCACGGCAAGTACAAGCGCTAAAAGTCTAAATTTGGTTCTCATATAAGTAAAGTTTTAAGTTGGTTCTCTACTTATTAAGACACCAAATCGGCAGAAAGTTAAATCTCGCAGAATTTTTTTGCAGAAATATCACAACCCCATATTAAGACTTCGCGAGCCGATGTTCAGCATAGCCACCAACTCCGACACCGAAGCGTTGTAGCTCATTGCAATATATGGCGGTTTCGAAAATTCGGAACGACACTCGCGAATATATTGGTGCAAAGGCTCGGGCATAACGCTCGATATATCCATCAACAGATGCGCATAGCGTATCGACAACGGAACCTCGTGGGCCGATGGAAAGAGTAGCGATGCGTGGTGGGTATCGGACGATATATGAACATTCACAAAGAGCGTTTTACCATCGCTTGTGCCTATATTTTGAAGGCGATGAGCCGCACTGCGCAACATATCGTATCCCGCATCCGAAGCCTCGCCATCGGTTATATTAAAGACCAACGGAGGAAAGCTGTCGCTATTCTCCTCGCAAGCACACCAATTGCTGACAAGGTTCGTAACAGCACAAATCATCTTATACATAGGCGTAGCACCTTGTGCGCAAGGCTTAACCCATATCGACACCTCCTCTCGGAAGGAGCGTGTACCGCTATTTATGGTTCTATAATCGAGAGTGTAGGGCATACGTGGGACTTCTCGCGCCGACAACACCGTTATAGGTTGAAAGGCGATATCCTCGCCCAGCAACGAATAGACACTCTCGCCCGAATAACCAATCAGAGCAATATCGTAGTAGTGACGATACTCGCCATTACGATACGAACGCATAATCAACTCGTCAATCAAGTTGCCGACAACCATCGAAACCACCTCCGACTTCGACATTTCAACGCCATTAAGCTTCATCTTTCCACCCATCGAACACGACTGGTCGATTGCTATCACTATTGCCGCACGATGACGGCGGGTTATCTCTTGCGAATACATTTTTACATCCTCTCTATATCTCCATTTCTGTATATTACAAACACTCCGTCCTCGCGCTCAATGCGGGTAACGCCCGCCTTAAATGGCTTTATACCCACGCCACGGCCACAAGTTATCGCCACCTTTCCGGTCGCATCTATAAAGTGCCACACATCGCCTATACGCACCAACGCCAACCCTTCGCTAAACTCGAAAGCCAAGTCGTAGAGAGGCGGTATAACAAAGCGTCCATCTACCACAAAACCCCAATAGCCATTGTAGTATTCGAGCATCGGTGTTTCGGACGAAGCGACCGCATACGAAGGTTCCAATAGGCTTTTGAGTTGTGGCAACTCCAAACGTGGCGATCGCAACAACTTCGCAATGCGATAGTGCCGCACATCACCACGCTCGGCAAATATGCGCTCTATACACTCCAACATCTCGTCCTTGCCCGCCACAGCCAACTGTGGACGAATAAGCAGGTAGTCCATATTCGGAAGCCCCCGTCCGATAGTACTATCCTCCGCCATTGCAGCCAAAGCGGTCGCAATAAGAGCTATTGGATAGTCGTCTATATCGCGCCCGAAATTCGACCTATCGCGCAAAGGGTGCTGATACTGCTGCGTACCTATCTCCACGCAATCGTCCGCAGTAAAACCCTCGCAGTACATCGCATCGAAATCTATCAGATGAAGACCGTCGGAGGAGAGTATTATATTATCGGGCTTCACATCGCCGTGCGCCCACTTCTCGTTAAGTAGCCATAGGGCAAACTCCTCGAACATCTGCGATAGTGCCCGCATCTTTACCGGTTTGTTGTAGCACTCCTCTATCTTTTGCTGCAACGACACACCCTCGTGCCAATCGCACAAAACAACGTCCGACAAGCCATAGACCGTATCGCTCGAATTTACAAGCAACTCCTTCGGATAGTATCTGTCGCCATATATCGCTCGCAGATTGCGATGCGAACGCATATATACTCGCATAGCCATCTTCTTGCCATCGCACATCACCTCGAAGACAATCACAGAGTTGCCAATCGAGCATCGCACCCTATCGGCTCTACCCTCCTCCAAAATAGGGTATATCTGCCGAGAAGCCAGCGTCCTCGACATCACATTCAGATATTTAACTGCAAGTATATATTGGGCAACAGCCGAAATCATAGAACAAATTTACTACTTACCGCGCAGAATTCCAACTTAACAACCGCAAAAATATGAGCCACCCGCAAAGGTGGCCCACATCTCTACCTGTTATACCCTCTTTTTACTTTGCCAATCCCTTTGCAGCCTCGTTTACAGCTGCATTAACCTCAGCAAGGAAATCGGTCCAATTGAGCGATGAGTCATTGAGGTTGCGAGCTCGCATCTCAGCGAGTTTTGCCTCGACCGGAGCAAGCACCTCCTTATTTTCGCCCGCCTTGGCACGGAGCGTGTGAACCTTCTCGAAGAGCTCGATACCATCAATCAAACGCTCAAAACGAACCGACGAACGGCCGCCCGGATAGACGATATATGTATCGCCCGAGGCCCAATAGCGGAAGCGCGAATCGTATTGCGGATTAGCAGGCCACGAGTTATAAGCCCAACGCAACATACCGTCGTAGTCGTGAGCAATAGCATAGAGGCAGAGCAACTCCGACTCGTATGGCTGCGAATTGGTAAAAGCATTAGGGAACAAGGTGCTGCAACATACGTAGAAGGTCGAAACGTCGCCCTTTGCACGACGCGCCGCAATCTCCTCCAGAGCCATTACCGAGTGGCGCTGACCTACGCATACATCACGCATATTGGCGTAACGCTTGTAGGAGTCGTGGTTGTCAGCCATAGCAAAGCCCAACTCCGGAGCATACTTCGCAATCATTGCAGCCGCAACGTCCATATCCTCAGGCTTGCGCTCGTCAATTGCCATATTGGTCTTATTCAACCAACCCTTCTCTTTGAGGTGCTTTGCAAAGTCGGTGAGGAATGGCCCCCAAACCTCCTCGTACTTATCCTCTTGCGGGGTGGTGCTAATTTTGCGATTGCGATTATCCTGTGCAGTTGAACTCAAATCCTGATAGTCGAGAACGCACTTACCCCAAGGCAACATACCATAGCAGTTGATCTGCTTGTCAATGCCGAGCGACATCATAAACTCAACCCACTTGTCAAAACGCGAATAGTCATACTTCCATACATTGTTATCGTGGAGCGTCCAATAGATCATTGGCTCGTAGTCGTCAAAACACTGATACTGCCAAGGGTCGCGGTTCAATGTAGCGGTGATAACCTTCTGACCTGCATTGGCCAACATCTGCATTACAGGGCGCATAGCCTCGTAGTGGGCATCGCTCCAAACCTCAACACCTGCCACACGAGCAACAGCCGCCGGATGCTGCCACAAATCGAGGTGGAACTTCCAATCCTTAGGCTTTGCCAACTCCTGATTTACAACCTCAACCTCCAAAGGCAACTTCAACGAACCTAAGCCACTGTGCGAAATTTTGACGGTAGCCTTATAGGTGCCCGCCTTCGCATCTTGTGGAACAGCAATGGTAATCCAGATCGGACGAACGCTATTTGCCGGAATATCCATAGCCTCTACTGTGTCGAGCATATCGGCTTGCAAAATTGCAGGGTGTCCGTTAGGGCGACCACAAAGACACGACTTATCCGACTTGTCGCCGAGAGTGTAGCGAACGAAATTCACCTTTGCTATCGAAGCCGGGAGTTCGCCATCGTTCGACTCGAAATCGGAAATCTCGCACTCTACGCCCTTGAAATCGTAAGCAGTCCAAAGCACCACCTGCGCCGAAACCTTCTCACCACGCCAAGCGGTAGTTGCATAGGTTGGAGTGAGGTTCTGCGGCACTTCACTGCGCGAATACACCAAGTTTGGTGTTCCCCAAGCGGCATTCAAACCGCTCTTAACCTCTTTCCAAGCCGCCCTCGCCTCATCGCTCAAAGCAACCGGGTCGTTAGCCTCCTTAAACGTCTCAACCTTCTTGCTCTCGCAACCTGCAAAGAGCATAGTTGCAACAGCCGAAACAAGTAATAATGTTCTCTTCATATCTTATTAATTTTATGTTGGTTATGTTCTAAACGCAAAGATAAAAAATAAAAGTGGTTTTAACAAAAAAATAACGGATAGGCTGCTTCTTGGGACTTCCCTCGCCTATCCGTTACATATTATTCTCTCTCGCCACCGTCCGAACACCTCTTCACAACTACTTTACACGCAGTTTTTTGTTAAGTTGCAAGAGTGTCTCCTCGGTGATATTATTCAAACGGCAAAGCTCCTTCACAGTGGTCTTGTACTTTATAGCCAAGTGGCCAAGCGTATCGCCCGAGACGATAGTGTGGTACTGAGGTTGCGGCTTCGGAGGAACATTACCCTGCACCGGACCGACGTTGTCCACCACTTTAAGTTTTACACTACCAAACTTCAAGCCTCGATAAGGTTTGTTATTGAGTCGCGAGGGTGGAATCTGAACGGTGCGATCAACAGGGCGCGACTTATCCTTTGTGGAGTGCTTGAACAACCACTCGTACGCTTCGCCCGTATAGAATGTTCGGGCAAAAACAGAGTGTCCCGCACCCTCAAACTCGTCGTATCGCAAGCGAGGTGTATCGGCATTTGCCTCCTTCATCGCCTTATAAACACGTCGAGATTCACTAATCGGCACCAATGCATCTGCCGTACCGTGCATTATCCACATCGGAACCTCATTGAGTTTTGCCAACTCCGCAGGCTTGCGCGTACTACCTCCACACAGAGCCATAGCCGCTGCTGTCTGTTTTGGGTATGCAGCAGCAAAATCCATTGCTCCGTAAGCTCCAAGGCTCATACCCAACACGTAGATACGCGACATATCGACATCGTATCGCTCATCAACCCACTTTATAACATTCATCACGCGATTTGGACGCCACCAATCGTTCGTCTTCACCTGCGGTGCTATTACAATAGCATTTATCCGTCGTCCTGCCGAGAGAGCGTCCAATGTGCCATACTTACGCACCTTGTATAGGTCCGTTCCACTAAGGCTGCGACCGTGTAAAAATACCACAATCGGCAACGGCTTGCGCACACTCTTCGCCTTTGCCATCGAAGCCGAATCCTGCTTCTCCTTCGCCTCCGCCTGCAAACGCTGACGCTCGGCACGGCAATCCTTGTAGCCATTCGGTACATAGAGCCAGAAGTTGTAGCCACTCTCAACCTTGTCGCGCATAGCATAGAGTTGCGCCGACGATGCTACCGGCCACAGCAGAAAGAGCAAAGCAAATAGTATATTTCTCATATCGCGTTTTTAGTATATCTCAAATTTGTGTATCTCGCGACCTCGGCTACCCACAACCACACAGTTGTCGATGACGATAGGCGACGACTCAAAATTATTGCCTCCACGCATCGTATATACGATTTTTCCACTCTCCGCCTCAATCAGATAGACATTTCCGATAACATCTCCCGTAAATACGTACATCTCATTATCGGGCGTATAGAGTGCAACAGGCGACGACCACGAATAGAATTTAAGCGCTCTTCGATAGACAATTTTTCCCGTCGTGCGGTCGATAGCGACAAATGTACCCTTGTCTGCACCCATACCGCAGATATTGGTAAATATCAACCCCTCGCAATTACCTCGTCCGAGTAGTGGCGACGAGAACATTCCGCCCTCGCGCTTCTTCTCGCCAAACTCCATTTTGTGGCACGCAATTTTATTCTCCCACACCAACTTACCCGTCTTGGCATCGAGTTTAACAAATCGACAATAGCCCGAATCGCCCTGCTTATCAACCGACGAGCCCGTGTAGAGAAAGACTCCATCAGCCTCCTCCGCAACGACAATAGTTGCATCGCTATCATCACGATTATCGTAGTGCCATACGGGTTGCATCGTTTCGATATCAACGCAAAGAACGTTTCCGATATTGTCGCAGAAGTAGAGATACTTACCCCACACCGCCGGCGACGACTCCATACCGTACGCCTTGCTGCCACGATGACGATAACGCAACGTTGTGTGAATCTTCACCTCCTTCTCGGTCGTTGTCAGTTTATACACCGTGCCGTTTTCGGACAGACGAAGCACAAAGTTATCCACCACGACTGCCGAAGGGTCGTAAGCACCCCATCGACGCCAAGCACGCTTATCCATTCCGAACATAGAGATGCGCTTATGACTAAACAGATTAAAAACCTCGGCACCAAATGGTTGCGATGCCGGAATACCCTGACCTATATAGAGGTTTCCGTTGAGGCGTGGGTCGAGCGAGATGGTTCCCTTTATCGGGTTTCCGCTTTTGTGCGCTCGACGCGATGCACGGCCACTCTCGTAATCTATGAAATAGACATATCCCGCAAGTGAACCAACCATAATCTCGCGCTTCGAGAAGTCTGCCGTCAAAGCGGGCGACTCCTTACGCTGACGCTCAACGAGTTCGTCGGGCCACTCTACATATAGCGGCTGACCCGTCCAGCCGGCACCTCCACCCCACGTACCATAGGGTGTTTCGCGTCCGTCAAAGGCGGTTTTAAAGGTCCAAACACTCTTTATACGAGTCGGTTTCGCTTTGAGCGTTCCACTCTGAGGCATATCGCGGCGCGACGAACCTCTAAACGTAAAGATGCCGGGGACATTGGAGTAGCAATCTGCTAAATTTGCAAGTGTTGCTACGGTTACAGTATCCTTCACCTCCACAACATACTCTATTTTGCTCGCCGACGGGTTTGTCTGCACCGTTTGTGCCGTCGCCCCCACCCTCACCGAAGCGAGTAGAATTAGAGTTCCAATCAGTATAAAAAGATTATTTGTATATCTCATAACGTGGACAAAATTACTACTTTTATTTGAAAATACCGTATAAAATGGTCCAATTTAGTCATTTTGCCATTGAAGCAAAGGCGTTCGGAAGTGAGCAAACATCGTAAAACTGTCTTTTTACCTTATATATAATACATATAGGTGTACCAGCAAAAAAAACAGGGACAACCACGCGGTTGTCCCTATTATCAAGCATCTGCCCGATCCCTACGATTACTCTTTGAGGACCTTCGACGATGCGTAAGATAGCTTCAAGGCGTTGGCGCGACGAAGCTCCTGCTTAACGTCAGCCACCACACCCATCTTGGTATCACGGTCTGCCTTCAAACAAACGGTCATCGAAGCACGATCCGACTCACTCAAATTATCACGCTCGGCAGCGATAAAGTCCAAGATGTCCTTTGTCGTCTTGTACGAGTCGTTCAACTGAATACGTGGAGCGGCACCGAACTTCGCCTGCAAGTGCAAAGACGGAGCACCAATGTGGATATACGACACCAAATTCTTCTTCTCGAGTTTCTGAACCTCGGTAGCCTCAGGCAACTTGTAGGTTACCATCAACTCCTGATCACGCATCGAAGTCGAAAGCATAAAGAAGAACAAAATGATATAAACGACATCGGGAAGCGATGTAGTTGACATAGCGGGCACCTCGCGGTCGCCCTTTTTCTTCATTACTGCCATATTACTTCAACTTTTGACGTGGCTCAGCCTCCGAAATCTTCATTGGAATCGCCTTAGTTATTACTTTACGCTCAGCCTCATCAAGGTCCTTCATCGGCTTACCGAACTTGCTCATAGCAAGGTCATCACGCACCTCATTGTAGGCACGAGTAAGCGCATTCTGAACCTCGATATAACGCTCATAGCTCGTTTCACGAGTGTTCTGCAACGAAATCACACCCTCGCTAACAGGATAGGTCCACTTCGATCCATCTGGCATATCGAGAACCTCATTCTTCTTCTCAGGGAGGTTCTTATCGTCGTTCGGATTGAGGATAAACTCCTTGGCCTTGTCGCGCAACGCCTCGATAGTTACCACCTTTCCACCAGCCATAATGTTACCCGAACCGGACACGAACACCAAGAGAAGGTTTCGCTCCTTCACCTTGATATCCTCCTGCTTCATATTCGGATCGGCCTTTGGAGGCAACACTCGCACGATACCTGTATCTACGTCCATAGTGGAAACCACGAGGAAGAAGATAAGCACGGTAAATGCGATATCCGCTTGCGATGAGGCATTGATTTCAGGTATATTCTTTTTACTAGCCATAAATACTCTACCTACTTACTTCTTAACAACTTTGCGAACCAAACCGTTGCAAACGTCGAACACTACAACCAACACTGCAATAACAGCTACGATGTAGGTAACGAACAAACCGATCTCTGCGATTCGCAACTCAAATGGATTGTCGAAAACACCACCCGCAGAGTTAGGTACCGGAAGAATATCGCGGTTCAAAACCCATACCACCGGAACACCAACAACTACCAATACAAGACCAAGTCCGACAAGAGTCTTACCCAATCCGGCAGGGTGGCTGATTACGTTGGAAATAAATGCTGCGATTGCTGCAACGACTGCCGAGCCCAACAGCAGATAACCCCAATAGAGGGATACGCTGATAGCCAGGTCCGATCCGCCCGACTGCACAGCCCAAGCTGCCAAGAGGGCCGTTACACCGATGAGAACCCACAGCAATGTCTTTAATACTGTCTTCATATTATAAAATTCCGATTATTCGTTACTCAAATTATTTCTTGTTGTAAGCAGTGAGAATATCGGTCAAAGTGATCGACGCATCCTCCATCTCATTAACCATACCGTCGATCTTAACGATAACGAAGTTGTAGAATACCTGGAGAACCATTGCTGCGATCAGACCGAGGAGGGTAGTCAAGAGGGCCACCTTCATACCACCTGCAACGAGTGCCGGGCTGATATCACCTGCTGCCTGAATAGCATCGAACGACTGTACGAGACCAACAACGGTACCCATAAATCCGAGTGATGGAGAGAGCGAGATGAACAACGACAACCAACCAAGACCCGACTCCAACTGACCTGTCTGAACCGAACCGTACGATACAACTGCCTTCTCAACTGCATCAAGACCGAGGTGATAACGGTCGAGACCCTGATAGAAGATCGAAGCAATAGGACCACGCTTCTTGCGGCAAACCTCCTTAGCAGCCTCGATACCACCCTCGTTCAAAGCCTTCTCTACATCTTCGATAAACTCCTTTGTAGGGATTGTCGAGAGCGAAAGGAAGAGAATACGCTCGATAGCGATTGCCAAACCGAGAATCAACACGATGAGGATTGGAAGCATCCAGCCCCAACCACCTTCGAGGAACTTCTGCATAAGAACCTGGTGCATAGACTCGCCACCAGCAACCTCTGTCTCAGCCTTCTCGGCCTCAGCCTTTGCAACAGCTGCAAGCGAGTCAGCCTTTGCTGCCTCTGCGGCCTTCGCTGCCTCAGCAGCCTTATCTACAACCTCAACCTGAGCCTTTGCGCCGCGTGCCTTCTTTGCCTTAGGTGCAGCAACAGCAGTGCCGATAGTCATTGCGACAACTGCCAAAATCAAAAATAATTTTTTCATAGTTTTTAATTAATTAAAAATTTGTTTGTTGTGTTATGTGTTGTTTGTAAAAATTTCGTCGTTTTGCCACTTTACAGGCTCCTCTTACCGAACCAAGCGCTTTCAACGCAACGCCCTATCTCACAGATAATTAGCCCTCACATCTCGCACTTCCCTGCCCGAAAAGCGGCATATTACAGTCCGAAATATAGAAATTTTTTTTTGTTTTTGCAAACTTGGCAATTTTTCTGCAACCTTTTTTTCGTCATTTGCCGGAGAATTATTACTTTTGTGAAGCGAAAAAAGAGAACAACAAAAATTCAGAGATATGGAACACGTAAAAGTACTTATCATCGGTAGCGGTCCTGCAGGATTCACCGCTGCAATCTACGCAGCACGTGCTGCACTGAACCCCGTATTGTACGAGGGAATCGAGCCGGGAGGCCAGCTCACCACAACCACCGAAATCGAGAACTTCCCGGGCTACCCCGATGGTGTTCGCGGTACCGAGATGATGAACGACCTTCGTGCTCAGGCTGTACGTCTTGGAGCCGATGTTCGCACAGGCATCATCACCAACATCGAGACCTCGGAGCGCCCGTTCCGCATCACCGTTGATGGCGAGACAGAGATTGAGGCTGAGTCTGTTATCATCTGTACGGGAGCATCTGCAAAGTATCTCGGTTTGGAGTCGGAACTCAAATTTCGCGGTATGGGAGTCAGCGCCTGCGCAACTTGCGATGGATTCTTCTACCGCAAGCAGGATGTGGCAGTTGTAGGTGGTGGCGACACCGCTTGTGAGGAGGCTACCTACCTTGCATCACTCTGCCGTCAGGTATATCTCATAGTTCGCAAACCATTCCTTCGCGCATCGAAGGCTATGCAGGAGCGCGTATTCAACACTCCTAATATCAAAGTCTTGTTCGAACACAACACCGTAGAGGTCTTGGGTGATATGGACGGTGTAACGGGTGTACGTCTTCGCAATGGCAACGGCGAAGAGTACGACATCGCCATTTCGGGCTTCTTCCTCGCAATCGGACACCACCCTAACACCGAGTTGGTAAAGGGTAAGTTGGAACTGGACGAGCAGGGTTATATAGTTGTCGAGGCGGGCACATCGAAGACCTCTGTCGAGGGTATCTTCGCCGCAGGCGACGTTCGCGACCCACACTATCGTCAGGCTATCGTAGCAGCAGGTTCGGGTTGCATCGCAGCACTCGACGCTGAGCGTTTTCTTGCTTCGCAGAAATAGACGATAAACGGAAAAGCTAACGGCTAATAGCAAAAAACTTAAAATTGGAGGTGATTGAGGAAATTTTGTGCGTTACGCAGTGGCGGAAAGCGGAGCATACTAACCGTATGTGAGCATTTACGACGCAAGTAAGGTGCAAAATTTACCAATCAGAACAATTTTAACTATGATTGGTGTAACAATTTTAGGTGCAGCATCGGCAAAACCGACTGCCAACGGACACCCCTCGGCACAAGTGGTAAACTGCAATGAGCAGTACTACTTGGTCGATGCAGGGGAGGGTGTGCAACAGCAGATGTTCCGTTGCGGCATAAACCCGTTGCGACTGCGAGCCGTCTTTATTTCGCACCTCCACGGCGACCACGTTTTTGGCCTATTCCCACTTATCTCTACGCTCGGTCTTTATGGTCGCAAAACACCGCTTACGGTCTATGCGCCACGCCCCTTTGGCGAGATTTTGGAGTACCATCTGCGCTACTTCGACAAGGAGTTACCATACGAAGTTGAGTGGGTAGAGGTGGACACCACGAAGCACCAAATAATTTTTGAGAATCGCACCTTGGAGGTGTGGAGCATACCGCTCCGCCACCGAGTACCGACATCGGGTTATCTCTTCCGCGAAAAACCGTTACCACGCAACGTAAACAAGTTTGCCATTGAGCGTTACGGCCTGACTATAAAGCAGATAGTCGCCGCCAAAGAGGGAGCCGATATTGAGTTGGAAGATGGAACAGTTTTGCCAAATGAGAAGATCACTTTCGTAGCTCACCCACCGCAGTCGTACGCCTACTGCTCCGACACAAACCGCTCGGGTGCAGTGGCGCAATATGTCGCAGGAGTCGATTTACTCTACCACGAGGCGACCTATGCCGCAGCCCAGAAAAAGGAGGCAAAGGAGCGAGGACACGCCACCTCGGAAGATGCCGCAAAAACAGCCCTTGCGGCAGGTGCAAAACGATTGTTGATAGGGCACTTCTCGTCGCGCTACAAGGACAAAGAGCCCCTTTTGGCCGAGGCAAGAGCAATTTTCGAAAATACCGATATCGCCCACGAAGGCGAAACTTTCAAAATTTAGGCAACGGAGCTTTTTTAACCACAATAACAATACTATGAAGAGATTTATCCTTGTTTTACTTGTTGTAGCCTGCTCGTTAGAGGTTTCTGCACAGCGATTCAATTGGCACAAAAACATCGTTATAGCTCATCGTGGAGCGTGGAAGGAGAAGGGGTTGCCACAAAATTCGTTGGCATCGTGGCGCGAGGCTGTACGCTTGGGTTGTCACGGCTCGGAGTGCGACGTGCACATCACAGCCGACGATTCGTTGGTTGTATATCACAACTTAAAACACCACGATATAGTCATCAGGAACGCTAAATATGCCGATTTAATAAAGTATCCACTTAAAAATGGGGAGAAGATTCCTACTCTACGCGAGTACCTCACCGAGGTTATGAAGCAGAATCGCACAAAACTGATTATCGATGTTAAGACTATGATCTCCGACGAGTACTCGTTGCGCCTTTCGAAGGAGATTGTGAAGGTTATCAACGAGATGGGGGCAATGAAGTGGTGCGAGTTTCTCGGCTCGAATATAGCAGCGGTGCAATATCTGCAAAAGAGTACCGGCAGGCGTGCCCAATACCTTGGTAAGTGGCGTACCGAGTTGCCAGAGATGTACCCCGATATGGTACGCAAAAATGGCATTAAGGCGGTCGATTATCAGAACATCTTCTACTTTGCCCACCCCGACTGGATAAAGAGCTTCAAACGCCGCAATGTCTACCTCAACGCTTGGACAATCAACAAAGAGGAGGATATGGATTGGTTTATTCGACACAAGTTCGATGCAATAACCACCGACTACCCTGCCAAGCTATTGAAAAAGTTGGGCTACGAAAACAGATAAAACATAGTGTATTTTAGTTGATAATTAAATGATTACACGAGCCGAAATACTTGACATCAAATCGCTTGCGACAAAGCACGGTCGCGAAGAGTTGGGTGCATTTATTGCCGAGGGGGAGAAACTTGTTGGCGAGATTCGCAACTCGTCGCTTCGCATTCGCCGCATACTCCAAACCAAACCGATATTTTCGGAGGGCGAGATGATTAGCGAGAAGGAGATGGAGCGCATTTCGCAGCTAAAAACGGCAAATTCGGTCTTGGCGGTGGTTGAACTGCCTCGCCACTCACTTGCGAAGGCACAACCTGCGAAAAATCTCGTTTTAGCGCTCGATCGCGTACAAAATCCCGGCAACCTCGGCACCATAATTCGCCTTGCCGATTGGTTTGGAATCTCGGATATCGTCTGTTCGGAGGATACCGCCGACTGCTTCAACCCAAAAGTTGTGCAGGCAACAATGGGTGCTATTTTGCGGGTACGTGTGCACTACACAAACCTTGCCGAATGGCTCTCGAAGCAGAATACCAACATCTACGGCACCTTCCTCGAAGGCGAAAACATCTACTCGGCCCAACTCGACAAAACAGGCGTAATTGTTATGGGCAACGAGGGACAGGGCATCTCTGCGGAGGTTGCAGAAAACGTATCACACAAGTTACTTATCCCTCCATATCCGGCAGAGCGCTGCGGCTCGGAATCGCTGAATGTAGCCATCGCAACTGCCGTAATTTGTTCGGAGTTTAGAAGAAGATAAGTTATTATGTTACTGAAAGATAGACTTCAAAATTACCGTCTTATTCTCGCCTCGGCATCGCCACGTCGTCGCGAGTTGCTCGCCGCTTGCGATATCAACTTCACGCTTGCCGATAAGTTCGAGTGCGAGGAGCACTACCCTGCCGACCTCGAAGCCGACAAGGTTGCCGAGTACCTCTCACTGCTCAAAAGCAACGCCTACCCCCACGCCCTTGCCGAGGAGGATATTTTGCTAACCGCCGACACAGTGGTTGTTCTTGGCAACAAAATTCTCGGAAAGCCACACTCCGAGGCTGAGGCTGTCGAGATGCTCACCTCGCTCTCGGGTGCTACACATAAAGTTATTACGGGCGTAACGTTGCGCACGCGCACGCGCACAATATCATTCTCGGCAGAGAGTCTTGTGTCGTTCCGTTCGCTCGAAGCCGACGAGATCCGCTACTACGTCGAGCACTACCGCCCAATGGATAAGGCGGGTGCATACGGCATTCAGGAGTGGATAGGCTACACCGCTATCGAGCGCATCGAGGGGTCGTTCTACAACGTTATGGGCCTCCCGGTACAACGCCTATACTCAATGCTCAAAGAGTTAGTGAAATAGAGATTGTCCCGATAACAAAAAAAGGTGTGATTCGAAAAAAATCACACCTTTTATCGTTTTTGTGCAGCGTATGCTACAAGCCAAACTCCTCGCGAATTGCATCAACTGCATCGAGTCGCTCCCAACCGAAGAACTCAACCTCACGCTCCACCTCAACGCCATTCTCAACAAATTTAACCATCTGAGTATAAGGACGGTTACCAAAGTGTCCATACGATGCGGTAGGCTCGAAAATAGGATTCTTCAAACCGAAACGCTTAACGATAGATGCAGGACGAAGGTCAAACATCTTGGCAATGCGCTCGGCGATTTCGCCCTCGCTGATTGAGAGGTGATTGGTGCCATAGGTATCGACATAAACCGACAATGGCTCGGCGATACCGATAGCGTAACTCAACTGTACGAGAACCTCGTCTGCTACACCCGCTGCAACCATATTCTTTGCGATATGGCGTGCTGCATAGGCAGCCGAACGGTCCACCTTCGACGAGTCCTTACCCGAGAATGCACCACCGCCGTGAGCTCCACGACCTCCGTATGTATCGACAATAATTTTACGGCCCGTCAAACCTGTATCGCCGTGAGGGCCACCAATAACGAACTTTCCCGTAGGATTTACGTGAAGTATATACTCCTCGCCTATAAGCTGCGCCAACTCATCTCCTGCACGCTCCAAACGGGCCTTTACGCGTGGAATGAGAATGGTGCGAACATCCTCCTTAATCTGTGCAACATCAACATCTTCGTCGTGCTGTGTCGAAACAACGATTGTATGCACACGCTTCGCCTTGCGGTCGTCGCCATACTCGATTGTAACCTGACTCTTCGCATCGGGACGAAGGTAGGTCATAACCTCACCCTCGCGACGAATAACCGCCAACTCCTTCAATATAACGTGCGAAAGAATCAATGTCGCAGGCATCAACTCGCGCGACTCGTTTACGGCATAACCAAACATAATACCCTGATCGCCGGCACCTTGCTCCTCCTCGGTGGCACGCACCACGCCCTGATTGATATCGGACGACTGTTCGTGAATAGCCGAGAGGATACCGCACGACTTGGCGTCGAACTGCAACTCGCTACGGTTGTATCCGATACGGTCAATCACACGACGTGCTGTTCCCTGAATATCGACATATGCGTCCGAGCAAACCTCGCCTGAAACCACCACCAAACCTGTGGTACAGAGTGTTTCGCAGGCAACTTTAGCCGATGCATCGCGACGCAAAAACTCGTCGAGGATAGCGTCTGAAATCTGATCGGAGACCTTATCTGGATGTCCCTCCGATACCGATTCTGATGTAAATAAAAATCCCATATTTAATAAATTTTAGTTAAAATCTCTTTGTTTTTAGCCATTTTAGCTTTTTAACATCGCGGGGTGGGATTTGGCAGAACTGCCTCAAAAAAGAGTGCCGGTTTAGCAATTTTTTATTGTGGTTGCAATCAGTCCAAATCCCTCCACATTTGCGACTGCAAAGATATACATAAAAACGGAAAACGGAAAGCGGAAAGCGGAAAACTTTTAGTTTTTCTATTTTCGCTTGGAGTGGGAAAACGGAGCCGACGCACGAAGCAAGAGCAGAGGCTGCTTGCAGACTATGCCTTGCAAGAAGGAGGAAAATCCTGCAAAGCAGGGTTAAAGCGGAAAGCGGAAAACTAAAAAAAGTATTACCTTTGTATAATAAACAGCACTAATTGAGTACCGTAAGATACAATATGAGCAATAGGAATAACAACTCTTTCGCAATGAAGTTCAATGGCAAATACTCTGTCGGGGTGGTTGTGGCATTACTCTCGGTGCTCCTGTGTGCATCGTGCAAAATAGTCAATAGCGCACCTGAACAGTGCGCCAAGCCAGCAATTGACTCCTCCGCCCAAAAGCCTCAACCCCCAAAACGTCTGCGACTGCTTTTTGCCGGCGATGCGATGTGTCATCTGCCACAAATCAGAGCCGCCTATGGCAGAGGGCATTCAATAGACTTTCGCTCCTCATTCGAAGGGGTTAAGAGCCACTTCGACCAAGCCGATATTGCCGTTGTAAATCTCGAAACGACAGTATCGACACGCCCTCCCTATTCGGGTTACCCGTGCTTCGTTTCTCCCACCGAGTATATCGACGCCTTGGCCTGGCTCGGCGTGGATGTTGCACTAATGGCAAACAACCACTGCTGCGATAATGGCCGCAAGGGCGCCCGCGAAACAATAGCCAAACTCGACACCCTCGGCATTGCCCGCACAGGAGTATTTCACAGCGAGGAGGATTTTTTGAAAAATGCCATTCTTCGAATTGAGCGCAATGGTATAAAGCTCGCGCTTATCAACTACACCTACGGCACAAACGGCAACCCGAAGCCAAAAGGCTACAAGGTAAATTACATCAACACCGAGCAAATAGCAAACGATATAAAAGCTGCCTCAGAGGATACCGATTGCATTATCGCCTGTATGCATTGGGGGCTCGAATATATGCACCAGCCGTCGCGTGAGCAGCGCAAATTGGCACAGTTCCTCCATCGTAACGGAGTGGATATCGTGGTTGGCACACACCCACACGTAGTGCAACCATACGTCGCTACCGACACCCTGATAACAATCTACTCGTTGGGTAATTTTATCTCGAACCAGAAAAGACACAATACCGACGGCGGTTTGTTGGCGGAGATTGACATCGAAAAAGGAGAGGATAACGTATGTAAATACTCCCTGCGTACAATACCTGTGTGGGTAAAGAAACCGGGATTCAGGCTTATATCGTCCGAATTTGCGGCCGAGGCAAAGATGTCCAAGGCGCAACGTGCTTGTTACGAACACTTTATCAAAGATACCGAGCTTATACTTAAAACCGGTGTAAAGCACTAATATCTCCTACAAGCCTCTCTACTCCTGCCTCTGCAACTCCTCAATTTGACAAAGCAGATCGTCTGCCGTACGGAGTGTGCGTTTGTGAATACGCAAACCTATAATGCCACCAATAATTCCGCCGAAAATACCGCTTGCGCTAACAACTATGAGAGCGTAGATATCCTCGTTTGCAAGGTTTAAGTATATTTCGTACTCCAACCAGCCAAACCATACTATCAACAGCGGAATAGACCAATAGTGCCAACTCTTATATATCTTCTTCATTCGAGCAACCTCCTGGTACACCGTTACCAAATTGCCCGAAAATATATCGCGCTTGTGAATACGGTAATGGCTGACTATCACAGCTACAAGACAGATAAGAAATAGTGCGGAAGTGGCAATACAGAAAGCTGTGGAGTGTCCCATTCTTTGGAAATTGAAATATCCCAACGGTATCATAATAAGACATACAACACTCATCCAAATCGCACTATTGTTCAGTGCCGAGAGCTTTCGCGACATCGCCTCTTTAATAAGGCGGTCGTTTATAATCTCTTGGGTATTGAGTTGTTTTTTGAGCGCCGCGAGTTGCTCGCGCATCTCGTTGAGTTCATTCATTTCGATACTATTCATAGCGGCATAGGGTTAATCGTTCGACATATTTTTGAGTTGTTCGCGTATGCGCACAAGGCGCACCGAGACATTCTTGGCTGTGATGCCAACAATTGCACCAATCTCCTCGTAGGAGAGGTTTTCGAGCCAGAGCAGAATTATCGCTCGGTCGAAAACACCAAGACGACCTATGCGCTCACGCAACATCTGCGCCTGTCGGCTATCCTCATCGGTGTCGGAGAAGAGATTTATGTTCATATCCAGACGCGCGGAGTCGGCACGGCGACGCTTTTTGCGCTCGGCGCTGATACAGGTGTTTAGCGATACGCGGTATATCCACGAGCGAATGTTACACTCTCCACGGAACGCCTCGAATCCTCGCCACAACGCAATAAGCACCTCTTGGAAGAGATCATCAACCTCCTCTTTATCCTTTGAAAACATATAACAGACGGTATAGATTGTCGTCTTATGCTCTCGCACAATTCGGGAAAACTCTTTTTCGGAATCTCTCATTTCTCGGTTTGGTTTTTCAGCCTTTTGCGGCTACATCTTTGCTTATTAGACGTAACATCTTGCCACAAAACTACAAAAAAATGTGAAAATTTTCAGGTTTAAGTTGTAAATCAAAAAATTATTTATACCTTTGCACCGCTGAACCGCTCGAAAGAGTGTCGGCAGAAGCCCAGATGGCGGAATCGGTAGACGCGCTGGTCTCAAACACCAGTAGGTTCACCCCTGTGCCGGTTCGACCCCGGCTCTGGGTACGAAAAGAGGAAGATGAAAGTCTTCCTCTTTTTCGTTTACCCTTCGCCGGGGGCGGTCAGTCGGTGGCGGTGTGGCAGAGTTGTCTTTGGTCGGCGATTATTGCTATCGAAATCTTTTGTCTTTGACCGATGATTGTCTTTGAAAATGAATTTTCAGCCATCATCCGTCAAACCCAAACAATCTATGATTGTAATCGCCTCCCTTCGCTCTGCTCAAACCTGCTGCGACCGTTCGACCCACTTAAAACAACCCACTCAAAGATTATTCGGGTCGGGGGGCAATATCTCGCAAAGACCAAAGACGACCCAAGTCCCGCAAAAACTCGTTCGAAAATAGGACATCATAGGGTACGAAAAGAGAAGTTCGAGAGGACTTCTCTTTTTTGTGTTGGTTGGGGGGGGTGGAGTGTTGCCTTTTTGGAGTAGGCGGAGCGGCCATAACAAGATAGGTGGGGGGTGCTACAACGCCTCCTCACTCCATTTTTCGAGTATCAGATTGAGCGAATCTTGCTGCGATTTTGGCAAGGTCGCTATCGACGGAAGCGCAAACATCAGCGAATCGAAAGTGCTGATGTGCTTGGCAAAAACCTCCTCGGCGGCAAGTCGCCGACCCTCGGGTAGAGTGTTGCGATACTCCATAAATCTCATTGTGTATAGCCCTCGTGCCAATGCAGCAAATTCGGTGTAACCACACACCTTTACTCGGCTTAACATCTGGTCGTAGTGTTGATTAAGCACCTTTTTTGCCTCGGAGTGATTTCGTGCGTGATGAGCCGACTGTTGTGCTGTGTGCAGATATGGCGCAGCGATGGCTATGGCGGCAAGAGCGATAAATGTGATGATCGTAACGACAAATGGGCGTTGGCGAGAGCGGGCGAGAGCCTGTCGCAACTCGGCGACAGAGCCGTATCGCTTTTCGGGTGCGGAGTCGAGGCAACGACGCACAATTTTACCATAACGCTGTCCGTCGAACAAAATTGCGATGAGTTTGCCCGCAGAGTATATGTCCGACGATGCCCCTGCGGGACCCTCTCCGCGCAGTATCTCGGGTGCCGAAAAGTCGGCGGAACCACCAACGCAGCCCTGCCACAAACTATCGTCGCTCACCGAGAGTCCGAAGTCGATAATGCGGGCCGCACCTTTGCTGTTTATGATTATGTTTTGGGGTTTCAGGTCGTTGTGCAGCAGACCTCTGTGGTGCAGATACTCCACGCCGTCGAGGATATCTCGAAGCACACTCTCGCGGGCTTGGCGAGCGGGATTCGACGCAACAAACTCATCGAGCGTTTCACCCTCGATATACTCCATAACTATTGCCGCTCCTGCTTCGGTATGCTCCTCGAAGCCGAGTGTTGTGATGATGCTGCCGTGCGATAGGGTTGAGCCCAACTCATACTCACGACGCAACAATTCGGTGTGCATCGCATCGGGCGAATTTGCCACTTTGAGCGTTACGAATTTCGTGCTGTGGCGTGCTTTGAGCACACTGAAAGAGCCTCCACGACTTATGGTGTCAAGGATTGCGATATCGCCAAATGAGGTTCCTACCACCTCGTCTATCTCTTTGTAGTGCTCCATCTTGTGGTGCAAGTTACAAAAAATTGGGCGATTTACGAAATTGAATCGAAATTTAGAGTTTTTTGAGAATTGTCAATCCGTTGTTTATGCCAATCGAGTAGCGGGCGCAGTGCTCGCCACCGTGTACGAGGTTATCGACAAACAGCGGATAGTTCTTAATCATAATGCTGCACTCAAAGGTGTCGCCCTCTTGCAGCGTGGCGTTCTTGCACTTTATCGCCTTGAATGCGCGTCCGCCGATATATTCGACAATGCACACACGGTTTGGCAACCAACCTATACGAATGCGGTCGCCGGGTATAAGTTCTTCGGTTTTGATTGTTACGCCATTGGATACAATCTCCGACTCGCACTCTTTCGGATCTTTGTAGGATTGGCAGAAATCTTTGAAATGGTCGCAACCGACATAACAGCTCAACACATCGAGGGTGCGCGTAAATACGGTATCGTAACCCGAGATTCGGCCCCACAGTCTACGCAGGGTGTTTTCGGCTAAATGGTTGCGAGTGTTAAGTTCGATATCTGCTACCAAGTGCGAAAAGTCGGTGCGCGTTTCGAGCGAACGACCAAATCGTTCTTCCACAGCCTTTTTCAGCGCAATAATCTCAATGGTGTCGGTTTTAACTGCCATATAAATAGTTTTGGGCATTAGTTTCGCACAGTGCAAAACCTGTTTGCTCCCCTGCTTCTCCACAAACAGCCACAAAGTTACACACAAATTTAGATAACACCTATTTTAACACCCCAAAAGGGCTAAAAAGGACCGTGTTCCGGTGTCTGCCTTTTCTGCTCGGTAATCATAAATCCACCGCCAAGGGCGGGGATTTATTTATTCTCTATTGTGTAATGTCGTATATAAGTACCTATTATATTAATTATTTGCGCTTGACGACAATACAACTCGACACTTTGCGTTCGCCGGCGTGATCAAATTTCTTGTTACGGCAAGGATAGCTTACGGTGCCCTGCTCGGCTGTCCACATCGACGATGAGCCTCCACCATCGAGGTTTATGGCGTCGCAGAGTCCCAACCACGCACAAATTTTTGTCAATTCGGTAATCGTAACGCCCTCGGCATTGCCCACCGAACGACCATCTACCACAATAAGATAGATATTTCCCCTCTTGTCCGTTCCGATGGCAGTACGAGGATGGCGTTGTGTGTATGTGTAGTATGCGCCCACAGGTTTGCCCCCCGCATTATCGGCCATACCGCGGGTATAAGCGTCGTGGTCTACACACTTTCCATCGTCGATAAGCACCGGTCCCGAAGCCAAGATATTCTTATATTTTGCGGCATACTCCGCCTCTTCACCCGCCTTGCAGTAGTCGAGAATGACTTTGCGTCTGCCTACGCACACCAAGCCGTCCACGCGCTCCTTCTCGTAGTCCGCTGTAACCGCAATCTGCTTGCCATCGAGTTTTAAAAAGGTAGAGGGTTTATCTATGCGCACATCCCAATAGCCGGCATTCACCCCAAAGTCTGCCTCTGCGCCCTTGGCGGTTACCGAGAGGCGTGTATTCATTTCGGGTTGCACAATCATCGTTTTAAATCGCCTTGGCGAGTAGCGGATAACCGAAATTGTCTGTTTTGAGTCGAGGATATTGGTGCGAACAATAGTATAGCCCTTTGCGCCCTTCGGAAGCTTCAATTCGTGGCGAGGTGCCGTAACCAGAGTTATCGAATCCCTGTTTTGCCCTGCTGCAGACAGGAGGAGCGACAAGGCGACAATTAAGAGTAGACTCTTTTTCATAATAGTTGTAATGTTAGTTAATTTTGTTACAAAGTTATCTTTTTTGTGCAAAACAATCAAATTTTAATAACTTTGCACTACAATTTATTTTATGGCAAAGCAAAATATCAACAAGACCAACGCAGCACGACTGCTCGACAGAGCGAAAATAGGCTACGAGCTTATTCCCTACGAAGTCGATGAGAACGACTTGGCGGCAACGCACGTGGCGGAGTCGCTCGGTGAGCCTATCGAGCGAGTATTCAAGACGCTTGTGCTACGAGGCGACCGTAATGGGCACTTTGTTTGTGTCATTCAGGGCGACAAGGAGGTCGATTTAAAGTTGGCGGCCAAGGTTTCGTGCAACAAGAAGTGCGACCTTATACCTATGAAGGAGCTGCTGCCCACTACGGGGTATATTCGAGGGGGCTGCACCCCGATAGGTATGAAGAAGCCATTTCCAACCTTTATCGACGAGTCGTGCTTGGAGTTCGACTACATCTACATAAGTGCCGGTCAGCGAGGCTTGCAGTTGCGCCTTTCGCCCACAGATTTGATTGCCTACACCCGTGCCAAAACCGAAAAACTAACACTCTAACCATATGAAAAAACTCTTAACTGCACTCTTTTTACTATTTGCATTTGTACTCCACGCCGAGGAGCGAATGAATCACGATTGGTTATTCCGCATTGCCAACGATGCGACGGCGGACTACTCTGCCGAGAAGCTCGATTGCAGCGACTGGCAGAAGGTGCGCCTTCCGCACACTCCTCGCTACGAAAAATACTATCCCGGCGAGCAGTGGCAGGGCATCTGCTGGTATCGCCACACCATCGAGGTTGATAAATTGCGTGGCGAGCAGCTCTGGCTCAATATCGAGGGTGCAATGAATGTTGCCGACGTATGGGTGAATGGAGTTCATTGTACTCACCACCTCGGAGGTTATCTTCCCGTAGCAGTTGATTTGACCAGCCATCTCCACAAGGGCAAAAATAGTATTGCTGTGCGCCTCGATAACAACGACAATCCAATTACAGGCCCACGTCCGATGAAGAAGTTGGACTTTATGTTCTATGGAGGTTTGTATCGCAACGTATCGCTTATTCGCAAGGGTGAAGTGGCTATAACACACCCATTTATCGACACAACACCTGCCGAGGGAGGAGTATTTGTAACCTACGACAAGGTTAGCGAGCGGTCGGCAGATGTAAATGTTGCCGTTTCGGTAGAAAACGATGGCAGGAAGGCTAAAAATATCATCGTGGTAAATCGTCTGCTCGATGGCGTGAAGGTTGTTGCCGAGAGCCGCAATGGGCATAAACTCGCAGGCAAGAGCAGAACAACCGTGAAGTCTAAGATGGTGGTTAAAAATCCTCGCCTTTGGTCGCATCTTTCGCCTGCGCGTTACACCTTGCAGACCACCATTGAGGTAGGCGGTAAGGTAGTGGACGAGGAGAGTCGTAAAATTGGTATTCGCTCTATTGAGATTAAGGATAACGAGTTGTATGTGAATGGGAAAAAGAGCTTCCTGCGTGGCGTAAATCGTCACCAATGCCACCCGTATATCGGCTATGCCGTATGCGATAATGCGCAGGTGCGTGATGCTGTACGTATAAAAGAGGCGGGCTTCGACTTTGTGCGTCTATCGCACTATCCACAATCGACAGCCTTTTTGGAGGCGTGCGACTCGCTCGGCATTTTCGTGCTTAACTGCGTATTCGGCTGGCAATACTTCAACAAGAAGGAGCCTAAATTCAGAGAGTTCTGCTATCAGCAAACTCGCGATATGGTGCGTCGCGACCGTAATCACCCTTCGATTTTGGCGTGGGAGGCTTCGCTCAACGAAACAAAGCAGCCTGCCGACTTTATTGCCGAGATGAGCCGCCTTGTTCACGAGGAGTACCCTGCACCATATTGCTACTCGGCAGGTTGGCAACGCGGTTACGACATCTACGTTGAATCGCGCCAATTCCGCATTTTCAATAACATCAAGGATCACGATGTGCCGCTTATCGTGTCGGAGTATGGCGATTGGGAGTACTACGCCAACGACGGCGGTCTTACACAATATGTTCGTGGCTGGCGACAGAAGCCCGAACTCACCTCGCGCCAACTTCGTGAGGATGGTGAGAGACGAATGGTGCAGATGGTCGAGAATGTTTATACCGCCCATATCGACAACCTTACCTCGGTAAAGGCTATGGCGGACGGTTTCTGGGTAATGTTCGACTATAATCGTGGCTATACCGCCGAGATTGAGGCCTCGGGCGTTATGAGTCTCGACCGCCTACCGAAGTACGCTTACTACTACTATCGTTCTTTGCGTCCCGAGGGTGAGCCAATGGTATATATCGCATCGTATCTCGACGAGAACTCCCCTGAGGAGAAGGCTATAATCTCGAACTGCGAGATTGTCAAACTTATCTCCAACGGTAACGAGGTTGCTACGCTCAATTTCGATACAAAGGCTACGCCTATGCGCACATTCCAAAAGGTTGCCCTGCCAAATTGCAACAACCTTACGGCGGTCGGCTACCGCAATGGCAAGGAGGTGGCTCGTCATACCGTTTTAGCCCCCGAGAAGGCGGAGAAGATTGCGCTGGAAGTGAGCAACTGTGGCATAACGCTCGGCAAGAACGACCAAGTCTTTGTCTATGTACACTTGAAAGACAAGAACAATACCACGCCTAATTTTACGGGTGGCGAGGTGCGCCTTGCGGTTGAGGGCGATGCCTTCATCGAGGGAGAGAAAGTCTCGCCATTCCGCGCAGGTGTAGCATCGTTTGTGGTGCGTACAGGCGACAAGGGTGGCAACATAAAAGTAAGAGCCGAATACGGCGCAATGACCGACTCGGCTCAAATATCGTTCTAACACCTACGGAGCGATAACGCTATTTCTCGAATGAGCTCTTCTGTGGGAAGAGTTCTTCGAGAAATTTTTTCATTCTCAAAGCGTCCCCGTCCGTTGCTCGCTCGGAGTCGTTGGCACAAATCATTATCGGATTGTACTTGCGGAGCTGCTTGTGATAGTCGCGCGAATAGTTATTGATGCAACGCGAATCGTTTGCAAAGCGGTTTGCGAAAAATGCCTTTATGCGCCCAAATAAGCCTTCAACGTTGTTGTAACGCCCCACCTTACGCATTTTGGCGTGGCCCGAGGCGACCATATAGTAACTAACATAGGCTCGGTGCATATCGTTATCTGTGCGGAATCGATTTTGCGAAGTTGCACACCACTTATCTGCACGCAAATTATTCACGCAGTATTCGTAGTCGGAGCGCAGATAAGCATCGAAATTGTGGTGCGGAGCAAGGTATATTTTTTTGCCAAAATCCTCAACTATATACTCCTGCATTCGGCGAATCATCTTGTGGTAGTTGCCACGTCGCAATGCTTTCTGGCGATCAAATCGCATAAGACGAACTATCGGCTTATCCCCCTCGAAGAAGATCTCCTTTGTGGTTGGCTTCACAAAGAGGGTATCATCGTTTCCCAATATGAAATGTTCGCTCAAACCGGGTATGCGATGGATGCAACTCTCTATCGCTGTACTGCTAAATGTAGGCAATATCCCCTGCGGCATAATCTCCGAATGGTCTACAATCGAAATTTTGGGGTTTGCGGTGTTGAGCCACGCAGGGCATTGACCGTCAGTTACGATATAGATGTGGTTTATCCACGAGGCATACTTCTCGACCGAACGCAACGAGTAGCGCAACTCGTCATTGTCGCGCCAACGGGCAGCCCCCACAACCTCCTGCGATTGGTCGGCACTATCGCCAATGTAGCAATTGCGCTTCGCCTGCCACTCGGGGTCGTTGCCATCAACCCACATATAGACCAAATCGATCTTGAACGCCTCGCCGTGCATCACTTAAACCAATTATAAAATTTAACGAAACTCTGGAACAACAGCGGAGTGCGATAATTTACACTCAACTTTGCCTTACTGATAGCCCCCTTCAACCACGGAAACTCGGCATACATATCGCAGTCGTGAATCATCGTATGCCACCCTGCACGCAGCACCACTCCATCTGCCACAAACTCCATTGGCGAGCCTTTAAGGTTGTCTTTGAACGCCTCGACCACACCCATCATATTGCGTGAGGAGGCCACGTGGCGCACACTGCGACTCTGCGAACACATCGCCGCAGGGTTGTCTTTGCGATAGTGGTACAACGGTTCGGGCAGTTGCGCTATCGACTGTGCGTAGAAAATTATCTGCGCCATCAAACAGATATCCTCGTGCATACCCAACTTCGGGAAGACGATTTTGTTCTCGGTATAGAGTTTTCGACGGAAACACTTTGTTACCGTATATCCGAACGAGCGATAGTTGAACATATTCTCTATCCAGCGCAGACGATTTTCGGCGGTGTAGTGTCGCTCGTGCTTTACGCTCTGTTTGCCTCCGCCATACTCCTTTACGAGGTCAAAATAGACTATATCGGCAGCACTCTGCTCCGCCTTTGCCACAACCTTCTCGACAGCATCCGTATCGAGCCAATCGTCCGAGTCGGCAAAGAGTATATATTCGCCCTCGGCACGCTCCAAGCCCGCTTTGCGAGCCGATGGCAGACCGCCATTCTCCTTGTTGATGATAACGATACGCTCTTTGAGGTGCGAGAACCGCTCCTCGATAATCGCCTCCAAAATCTCGACCGAGCGATCCTTTGTGCCGTCATTTACGAAGACGAACTGAATATCTTCGTAAGTTTGGTTTAAGACGCTCTCGGCAAATTGGGCGATATAGGGCTCAACGCCATATATCGGGGCAATCAGCGATATTTTATAGCGATTAGTCATTCTCGAATTTCGATTTTTGTGGAAAACGCTCCTCGAAGGCGTTGAGCAGAGCCGTACGCAACTCCGCGTATCGCTCCTCGGAGAGTTGCACATCGTTGATGCAGACCAATTTATGCGATGGGTTGGTGATAAATTTGCGCAACATCTTTGCTGAGGTCATACCTACCGAAAAGTGCTTCTTCGAGAGTCGCTTATTGACAAGTCGCCCCTTCAAGTACATATAGTCGAGGAAGAGGTATTGGTTGAGATTCTCTCCATTGCGCACCTTCGACATCGAGGTCTTAGCTATCTCCTCGGGCACCGTTGCGCACACCTTCTCGCACTCGCTTTTGAACATCGGTGTACATATATGTTGCGGACGAAGGAAACAGAGGCGAGGTTTCAACCCCAAAGCCTTGCGGGCAAGGCGGTCGGAGTTGCGACAAATGCGCTTAAACATATCCAACACAAAGATGTGGTGCGACATACCCAAAAAACACTTTCCACCCTCGAAGAAATCGGTCTCCTCGCACTTTTTCAACGGAAAGAGGTCGTCATTGAAGTAGAGATACTCTTCGTCCAATCCTGCAATACGGTGCAGATGCATCTCGATAGGGTTGCAGTTGAACGTTGGGAGGTACTCTTCCGGGATAATATCTTTGTGAAGCACCACGTGCACCTCATTGCGATTTACCCACTCAGGAACCTGACTTTCGTGCGAAACAACAAGATGAACCTTACGTACGAACGGCATATTCTCCGCTATACCACGAAATAGATAGCGCAGCGTACCCCAATCACGAAAACGCTTCTCCAACACAGGCTGGCTGGTGTATTTTTCGTAATCGCTCTGCCACACAGGGTCCAAGCCGTTTACGTATGTGATAACAATATCCACTCTTCTATCAATTTCGCGACAAGCCGCACTTCATCACTACAAAGGTAGCACTTTATTTTGAAAGTAACAAACCTGAATTTGTGAAAGAGCGTGAAAGGCCTCTTTCGTACAAAAAAAGGGGCGACAAATCATAATTGTGTCAGCCCCATAAAATTAAAGAGTAATTTAAAACTATCTCTATTGCAGGCGCACCACACGGAATCCGATATAGGTGGTTGCCAAGGTTGGTAAAACTTTGTCGCGAGTCCAAACGCAACACTTCCAATCTTCCCAACGCCAACTGCCTCCTCGCACAACGCGTCTTTCGCCGTGAGAAGGACCCTGAGGGTTTGTTCTGTTGTAATAGCTATATTCGCCATACCAATCTTTGCACCACTCTTGCAGGTTTCCACTCATATCGTAGAGTCCCAACTCGTTAGGGCGTTTACACCCTACGGGGTGGCATCTTGTGCCGCTATTGCTTCTGCACCACGCTACCATCTCAAGGTCGTAGCTATCTCCACCGCTATATCTGTATCCATAACTTCTCGCTCCACCACGAGCAGCATACTCCCATTGCGCCTCGGTTGGCAACTCGTATCTACGACCCGTTATCTCACTAAGTCTGCGGCAGAATTCACGAGCCTCGGCATAGGATACATTATACATCGGATAGTTAGGGCCAACACCTCGCAATGGGCGATCCTCACCCGATAGTCGCTCTGCCTTATAACGCTGTTCGTGAATTGTTGTTCCCATTATCTTCTCCCACTGAGCTTGGGTTACCTCGCACTCTCCAATCCAAAAACTATCAACCGTAACCGTGCGCTTACCTTCATAATCTACATCCGAGCCTTGACCATAGCTACCGCCTTCAACGTAGACCATATTCATATTCAAACCACAGTAGGCGTTTTCGGTATAACCAAAAGCTTGCTGTTTAGATGCACATTGTGTGAATATCAACACCGCGAGCGTAAACAAAAAGATGTTTCTGTTCTTCATAATTTTATGTTTAAGTGTTAGCATCAAGACTATCTATGTTGCAAATATAACTCTTTCAATCGTTTTATCAAAGCATTTGTCCCATTTATAGGCCTCTTTCCGATAGATAATTTAATAATAGCGCTTTGATGCATTGCAGTGGCCTACTTTTTAGGCTCTAAAACGATGTATGGTACAATCATCTCTTCCATCGAAATACCGCCGTGCTGGAAGGTGTCGCGGTAGTAGCGGATATAGCGATTTGCTTCGTTGGTGTAGACCAAGAAGTCGTTGTTGTAGGCAAAAATATAGCTCGACGAGAGGTTTGGCGCAGGCAACTGAACCTCCTCGGGACGGGTAATCTCGAACACCTCACGACTATCGTATGCGAGATTTCGCCCCATCTTATAGCGAAGATTGGTCGATGTTTCGCGGTCGCCCTTCACCTTCACAGGGTTGTCGATACGCACAGTGCCGTGATCGGAGGTGATAATCACTGTATGACCCCTCTCCGATAGCATTTTAAGCAGGGTGAGCAGCTCCGAATGTTCGAACCACGAACGGGTAAGCGAACGGAACGACGCATCGTCCTCGGTGAGTTCGCGGATAACATCTGTTTCGGTGCGGGCGTGTGAGAGGATATCCAAGAAGTTGTATACGATAACCGAGAAGTCGGCATCGTAAACGTGTTGCATATTGTCGATTAGTCGGCGTCCCGCTTCGGGGCGAATAATTTTGTCGAACGACCACTTATATCCCTTGCCCGATTGCGCTATCTGACGCGCAAGGAACTCCTCCTCGTACTGGTTTTTTCCACCCTCCTCATTGTCGTTGAGCCACTTATTTGGCATCAATTTATCGATTGCCAACGGCATTAAACCGGCAAAAATTGCATTTCGGGCATACTGCGTAGCCGTAGGCAGAATCGCGCAGTAGAAGTCGTCCGTAGCCACATCGAAATAACCACGCAGGCTACCGCTTATGGCTCGCCATTGGTCGTAGCGGAAGTTGTCGATAAGAAGCAACGTTGTCTTCGAGTGGCTATCCACCACGGGGAAAATTTTGTTGCGCATAAGGGTATGCGACATTACCGGCGTAGTCTCGTCGCGCGAGTTTATCCACTCCTTGTAGTTTTTGCAGACAAAGCGTCCGAAGGTGTGGTTTGCCTCCGCCTTCTGGTGTTGGAGAATTTCGTGTATCGACTCGTCGCCACCCGACAACTCTATATCCCAATTCACCAACTTTCGATATATCGCTGCCCACTGACGGAAGGTCGAGGCGTTGAGCATCGAGATAGCAATACGTCCAAATTCTGCCTGATAGTCGGCGGTGGTCTTTTCGGTTACAAGTTGTTGAGAATGAACGTGTTTCTTGATAAGAGGCAGCATCTGCGAAGGGTGCACCGGCTTAACCAGATAGTCGGCAATCTTCGAGCCTATCGCCTTATCCATCAAATCCTCTTCCTCACTCTTCGTAACCATTATCACAGGCGTTGTAGGGCGAATATCTTTGATAAGAGGCAGCGTCTCCAATCCGGTCATTCCGGGCATCATCTCGTCCAGAATAATCACGTCGTACGCCTCCTCCGTAACCATATCTATCGCATCGTAACCATTGTTGCAGGTATCGACCTCATACCCCTTGCCTTGTAGGAGCATAATGTGCGGTTTCAGCAACTCGATTTCGTCATCAACCCAAAGAATTTTAACCATAGTCTATCTGTTTTTCTCGGCAAAAACGTTTCGTATCGTAGGATATGTTGCGCGCAGATTCTCCTCGACCTCCTCGGGGCTGCACCACTTTGCAATGGCAATATCCTCCTCCTGCTGGGGTTTTGTCGGGCAACTCTTCGCCGAAAGCAGATACCACGACGTCTGCTTCAACTCCCACACTCCATAAACGCCATAGGCGTGCATCGTATTGCACAAAAAGCGAACAATTTTTGCCCCTTCGACACCCGTCTCCTCGGCAACTTCGCGCACTGCACACACCTCGGCACTCTCACCCTCGTCGATATGCCCCTTCGGCAAATCCCAATGGCGGTAGCAATATATCATCAGCGTTTCACCCCTCTCATTCTCAACCAAGCCACCCGCTGCTTCAACATACTTGAATTCGCTCATCAACGACTCGGTGTAGTACTCTATCATCGCGTCAATAACGACGATTGTATTGTTGGTTTCGAAAATTTTGAGTACATTCGCCCTTGAAAGTTCGGACGAAGGCATACGGTAAGCACCCTCGATATCCACTGAAGAGTCGGTGAGAACCAACAGATTATGTCCAAAATATATATCTGTACGCATTGTCTATTCGGTTTTGAGCATTACAAAGATAGAAATTTTAAGTCAAATATAGGTTATGAAAAAACTATTTATTGCTATGGCATTGCTACTTTCAGGCTTTGTAGGGTGCAATAAGGCGCCCGAATCCCTCGTTATCGACAACGCATTGACCGCCGAGGAGATTGCTGCGGCACGCCTCACTCCCGAGGTTATGTGGAAGATGAGCCGCATCGGAGAACACGCACTCTCGCCCGACGGCACAACACTTCTCTACACCCTTACCCGTTACAATATGGAGGAGAACAGAGGTGTTACCGTAATTGTGAGCCACAATATGACGACAGGTGAAGAGAAACACCTCACCGACACCTCCTCAACCTCCGTTTCTCCCGTTTGGAGCACCGATGGTACGTCGATTTGGTTCGCATCGAACCGCAGTGGCGATATGCAGTTATGGCGTATGAAGGCGGACGGCAGCAACCCCGTACAAATTTCAAAAATAGAGGGCGGCATCGAGGGTTTCGGCATAGCACCCGACGAAAAGCACATATACTACACGCAGTTTGTTCACGCCAAGGATATCAACTCGGCGGACGTTTATGGCGATATGGCAAAGTCAAAGGCACGCATCTATGACGATTTGATGGTGCGCCATTGGGACTATTGGGATAAAGGCGACTATCTCCACATCTTCGTTGCAGACCTCTCTGCCGAGGGTGTCGGCAAGGGCACCGATATCGTAGGCAGCGAGGCGGCCTGGGACACTCCGCTTGCGCCATACTTCGACCACGCCGAGATTTCGTGGAGTCCTGATGGAAAGCAACTCGCCTACACCTGCAAACCGCTCGCTGGCAAGGATTACGCCGTATCGACCGACTCGGACATCTATATCTATAACCTCGAAAGTGGCAAAACCAAGAATATCTGCAAAGAGAGCAAGACGTTCCCGTTTGTGGGCTACGACAAGTATCCTGTTTGGTCGCCAAAGGGCGATAAAATCGCTTTCCGTTCGCAGGAGCGTGCCGGCAATGAGTCGGACAAGGAGCGACTTATGGTTTACGATGCTCTTTCGGGTGAGGTGAAATATCTCACCAATGAGTTCGACTACCACGCTACAAATGTGGTGTGGGATGGAGAAGATATACTATACTTTATCTCCCCTATCGAGGCTACGCACCAGATTTGCAGCGTAAAGGCTGACGGAACAGGCAAGGTTAAGGTTCTGACCAAGGGCGATCACGACATCAATTCGTTCGAGATTAACGGTGGTCGTTGCGTAGGCTCGGTAATGACTATCTCAATGGCTCCGGAACTCTTTGAGTTCGACCTTGCGGAGGGCTCAATGTCGAAAATTACAACCGTAAACGATTTTGTCTATAACAATATCAAGATGGGTGAGGTACAGAAACGTTGGGTTAAGACTACTGACGGCAAACAGATGCTTACGTGGGTTATTCTTCCTCCTGATTTCGACGAGAACAAAAAGTATCCTACTTTGCTCTACTGTCAGGGTGGTCCGCAGAGCACCGTATCGCAATTTTGGAGTTATAGGTGGAATTTCCAACTTATGGCGGCACAGGGCTACGTCGTAGTAGCGCCGAACCGCAGAGGTGTACCATCTTTTGGTCAGGAGTGGCTCGACCAGATTTCGGGCGACTATTCGGGACAAAATATCCGCGACTACCTTTCGGCTATCGACGATGTGGCAAAGGAGAAGTGGTGCGACAAGGAGCGATTGGGCTGTGTTGGTGCTTCGTATGGCGGTTATTCGGTGTTCTATCTTGCGGGACACCACGAGAAGCGATTTAAGGCGTTTATCGCCCACTGCGGCATTTATAATTTCGAGTCGATGTATGGACATACCGAGGAGTTGTTCTTTGTGAATAACGATTACGGAGGCTCATATTGGGATACTACAAATAAGACGGCTGTGCGCTCCTATGCCAACTCGCCACACAAGGCGGTTGCGAAGTGGGACACGCCGATTTTGATTATCACGGGCGAGCGCGACTACCGCATACCATACACCCAATCGTTGGAGGCATTTACGGCTGCGAAAATGCGAGGTATACCCGCCCGATTGGTATCGTTCGAAAACGAGGCGCACCAAGTTTTCAAACCTCAAAACTCGTTGGTTTGGAACCGTGAATTTTTCAATTGGCTCGACAACTACCTGAAATAGAGATATAGGGCCTGCCTAACAATCAGAAGGTTAGGCAGGCTTATTTGTTTTTGTGGATTTGGTACACAAAATTTCTATAATCGAAAAGCTCAAAAGTTTCGATAAATCGCATTATGCAGCGCAGATTTGCTATAAATAGAGGCTTGCCGGCCTCATATCGCTTGTGTTAGCATTATTCGCCCTGTGATTATCGTTATCTGTCTGACCGTGGATTTATGAGGAGTTGTTCGATGATGACTCGGACAACACCTCGCACAACAACACTCGCGACTACGATTCGCCATACGATTACGATGATTATGAGGAGGATTATTGATGATTCTCTACTCTTTGTATTGAAATTATGTTTAACTTTGGTAAAGATTTGCCCTCATTATAAATTGTTAAATTTTCACAATTGATTTTGTTGTATAAATATGTTGCTTTCAACTATGACATACAAAGAGATGTACGACCATCTCTCAAAAGATTTGAACAAAATCCAAATTAAAAAGGATTGCCTACTTCCAAAAGCAATCAAAGAGTTCAAAAAGGCAAAACGCTTTCCTATTTATAAGTGGCACGAATACACTATTCCTGCCACACAAAACAAGTATATGATTTTCTTTTATGTAGGTCATAGGGCCTTGATAGAGAAACCATATGTAGGGCACTGTGCCATTGTTTTTGAGAAAAACAAAAGATTTATTATGCAGTTAATTGCAGGAGGATACAAGCTTACCGAAGACTCTCCTGAGATACTCATCCGCCAAATACACACATACTCTAGTCACTTTTTTGAACGATACAACGAAAGAATACTAAAAAATAAATCTCTAAGCGCAAACGATATTGCTTGTATATTTCTATCTAGAAATCAAGAAAGAATGCCAATAAAAATGAATAGCAATATAAATAAGCACATTGAAGGGTATGGCGATAGTGCAAAGTTTGGATATAGAGTACGAGATGGTTTTTGTTTTGCGAGAGAAGCCGTACAAGGGACTGTTAGCGAGGATGGAGATAGACACAAGGATAAGATTGATGCAATGATGGTAATGTATACGACTTTTATGAATGAATCTGATATGAATAAATCACAAATATCTGCCATTAACAAAGAACATATTCGTATTTGGTTACAACATATCCAATATATACACTAGCAAGCAAAAGACGGAGTTGTTACACTGACATTAGAAAAATAAAAAGTATCATAATTATATGATTAACGACTATAAAGAGGTTAAAGAGTGTATTTACAAAGATGAACACTACTCGGTACGTGATAATGGTGCGATATTTCGTCATAGACGAGAAGGTCGCAAAATGCGTATAGATGATGGGAGGTGGACTTTTGGAATAAAAAATTCCAAAACGGGTTATATGTTAATTGGTCAGCATAGAGTACATATAATTGTCGCTACTGCATTTCTTGGTGCGCGAGATTCCAAAGTCTATGTTGTTGATCATATAGATACTAATCGTTGCAATAATCGAGTAGAAAATTTGCGTTGGTTTACTCGGTTGGAGAATGCTTTGAATAATGAGATTACTAAAAATAAGATAATATACATTTGTGGTAGCATAGAGGCTTTTGTTGAAAATCCGAATATTTTGCGAGAAAGACTTAATCAGGTCAAGGAACCTTCATTGGAGTGGATGCGAACTGTAACTCCAAATGAAGCTAAAGCAGCATATGACAATGTGAGAAAATATTGGGCAGAGCAAGCTAAAATGCCAAAACCTCTAGCCGGCAGTAAGCTAAATGAAGGTATATATACAGCCGTCAATCAGAAGCAGGCGAAAACTATTAACAGCGCAGATGTGATTGTAGCAGATGGTAGCCAATCTGATTTCATTATATCTAATGAAGAATGGGAACAAATGACAAGGTCCTTGATAAGACCTGACGCTGCACCGACCATTGTACAAAATGAGATAGAGAATAATACAACGGAGAATGTTGTAAAAGCGACCGAAGAGGTAGTCTACAACCTTGTTAAAGCTAAATCACCAGAAACTGCTTGGCAAATGAATTGGAAAACTCCAACAGACTTTTTGTGCTGCCCTACATCAATTGGAGATAATCCTATTGCAGAGTATTTTGATCGTTTAGTGGTAGGTAATGATTACAACTCTACATCGTATTACGGAGAAAGCGAGCCATCATCCATTCAGCAATTGATTGAAAAAGCACTAATAGCTGCTGATAATACTATTGTTGTCATTAGCTACAATAAGAGATTTGCCATAAAACCTTATGCTCTTTCTAAAATCTCATTTAGAGATGGAATGTTTATCCACGAAAGTCTAGGAACATTTTTCGAAGAAGATGGAGTAAGAAAGTGTTTCACACTAGCGCAAGGTTTAGAATGGACTGGAGAAGATCCGTTTGATGATTATTGTTAGTTTATGAGTAGTTAATATATTTCCCATGCTCGCCTACACCTACATATCCCACGGCAAGTTCGAGTTGATCGATAAGCCGAAGCTCAAGTTGCAAGGCCCTCGTGATGTCATTGTGCGCATTACGCTCGGCAGTATCTGCACCAGCGACCTGCATATCAAGCACGGCAGTGTGTCCCGTGCCGTGCCCGGCATAACCGTTGGTCACGAGATGGTTGGCGTCGTTGAGGAGGTCGGCTCCGAGGTGAAAGGTCAGTCGCTTCTCAATGCCGCAAAAAGTCGTAACCTTTTTTGAGAATTTGAAAAGTTGGTCACACACTTCTCTCTTCGTTTGGAATTGGATTGCTGGGGAGAATAGAATTGCATCGGATTTCACCCGATTTTATCGGATTGCAAAGTGCGTAACCCGCAGAATTTGGCTGGGAATAATATTTTCGGAATTATATAGTTTAGTGTCGTGAAAACATTGTCATTCCGAAGGAGCGTAGCGACTGTGGGAATCTCCCGCTTTTTAATTAAAAACAATAACGAAGATTGTCCTTTGTGTCTTTTTTTATTTTGATTTATTAAATCTTTTTACTAAATTTGCATTATAGAAAAATGCGTTGCAGATGCCGTATAACGGTGGTTTTTTACAATTTGTAACTAAAAGTACACTTTTCAATAATAAATTAAAATCAAAATGCTATGAAAAAAAATCTACTTTCAATGTTAATGCTTGGTGCAGCAATGTTGTTTGCTTGCTGTACACCAAACGATGGTAATGATGTCAATGGTGGCGACGACAACAAGGTTACTTTCGCTGTTGGAACCGCAAATATCACACACTCTTCGGTGGATGTTACCATCACCCCTAACGATGCCGAGACTTGGTGGTTTGCAACGCTTTATAGCGAGAATGACCTCACCACTTACGCAGAGGGCAATGCGTTGACTGCTATCACTAACGAGGTTGATTTGCACTTGAGTGTTGTTAATGCATACAACGAGGGCGTTTCTGAGAGTGAGAAGCGAGACCTCTTGACATTCGGATTCGACGATATTATTAAGGGTTCAGCTACTTTGACAGCATCGTATCTTTTGCCTGAAACCCCTTATGTTGTAATCGTAGCAGAGGTTAATGGCAATGGTCTTGCATCTCAAGAGGTAACAACACATAAGTTCACAACTCTTGCTCGTCCGGTTGGCAACACCACCGTTTTCGTTCCTCAGATGGCAACAGTTCAGTGCTTGGGCGATCTTTATGGTGCTGAGTCAAACGATATTATGTTAAATCTCTTTGCAGTAAATGAGAATGGCAATGTTACAAATATTTCTCTTGAGTACTTTACCGAACTTGACAATCACGATGGCGTAGGTTCATTTGTTCCTGATTACGAATATACCTTCGCAGCTGGCACATTCTGCCCAGGTGAGTATTACGATGGTTATTTGTATCCAGCATACTATGTTGAAATGAATCCGGAGACCGAGGAGTATGTTGCAATGGCAGCTCTTGTTGATGGTACAATATCTGTAACAAAGGAGGGTTCTGAGTACACCATTAACGCCTCATTGACAAGCGAGGATGGAGATGTTTACAAAGTGGAGAACTATAAATACTCTCTTAGCGAGGATACTTATTACGACGAGTGCAATGGTGCTGCTTTGTTGAAGTTGTCAAACAAGAAGAAAAACAATCGTTCAATCAAGGTTGCTAACCCTGCAACAAAGGTGTTGAAGGTTGGACATCTCGGAGCAAAAGCTATCCGTAGATAGCCTTCATAAGTATAATTCCATAAAAAATGAGTGTGTCCTTGCAGTTTGTACTGCCCCCAAAAGTTTGGACACACTCATTTTTGTTGATATTTTGTATCTACTTTGTATGCTCATTCACCAAGTAGATAATCGAGCGATACGGCACTCCCGAATTTGTCGCCAAACCTATCTCGCAAGTGCGTGAGTTTGAGTAGCCGAAACGCTCGTCTTTCACTGCGTCGGCTCGGCAATAACAAAACAAGGTGGTTGTATAGGATTGACGCAGCCGCTTCGCTTTACTGCGTCTTTCCCTTGGAATCCTCGGCAATGCGCAACAGGGCGGGATTGGCTACTCCGCAGACAAAGGTCTGCTCCGCTTAACGCCTTTCCCTTGGAATCCTCGGCAAAGAGAGCATAAGCATTGCCTGAAATGTGATTGACTTCGCTTCGCTCGTCTTTCACTGCGTCGGCTCGGCAATAACAAAACAGGGTGGCTGTGCTACGCACACAGCAAAAACAAAGAGAGATAACTTTCAAATATACTTGAAGTCATCTCTCTTCTGTTTTTGGCTCTTCGAGCAACACCTTGTTTGTTATTGCTCTCGCTCTCCTTGTGATTCCGGCGGTTAAGGCGGTGTGGTTTGTGTGTTTCAAACATTCAAAGCGTTGTGCGATTTACACCGCATGCACTCACACCACACTCACATAAATTGACTCAGCATATGCTTAGGCCACAGCCTTCTAAGCTGCGGGTCGTACCAATAATCTTCAATTGCCCCAATATATCGTGTCGGAATCAATAAAAAAATGCCCTCACCGAAGCGAGGGCGTAGGTACTATGACCTTCGGCATATAGCCTTATTGTGGTAAGATGTAGAAATTCTTACGATGCAAATATAAATATTTAATTGCACAACACAAAATTATTGCTTAATTTTACGGAAGAAATTGCAATTCAGACTTATATATGACAAAGATTTTAGGATTAGACCTCGGCACCAATTCCATCGGTTGGGCCATTACTGAACAGTTGGATGACCATTTTACGCTATTGGATCGTGGCGTAGACATATTTCAAGAGGGTGTTGCTCGCGAAAAAGGCGAGGAGAAGCCTATGGTTCAGACTAGAACCGAAGCCCGCGCACTTCGCCGACACTACTATCGTCGCAGATTAAGAAAAATCGAGCTGCTAAAAGTGTTGATTGCGAACAATCTTTGTCCATATTTGAGCGAAGAGCAACTTGATGCGTGGCGATATGAGAAGCAATACCCATTAGTGGATGAGTTTATGCTGTGGTTGCGCAGTGGTGATAGTAATAATCCTTATGCCGACCGGTATAAGGCTTTGACAGAAGTTCTCGACCTAAATAAGCAAGATGACCGTCACATCCTCGGTCGTGCGCTTTATCACTTATCGCAAAGACGAGGTTTTTTGAGCAACCGCAAAGACTCCTCCAACAGCGAGGATGGCAAAGTAAAAGAGAGCATCAAAAAACTCGACAGTGATATGACTGCCGCCGGATGTACCTACCTGGGCGAGTTCTACTACAAACTATTTATTGGTGGCGAAAAGATTCGCACCGGCGATGGCTACGGCTATGCTGGACGTGTCGCCCACTTCGAGAAAGAGTTTAATGCTATTTGCGAAAAGCAACGCCTTTCTGATGATTTATGCAAAGCTCTTCATTGTGCAATTTTCTTCCAACGACCTCTGAAATCGCAAAAAGGCTTAGTTGGCTCTTGTACATTCGAAAAGGATAAGTCCCGATGCCCAATTTCACACCCTCGTTTCGAGGAGTTTAGAATGTTGTCATTCGTAAACAACATTAGAATTCAAACACCTTCCGACAGCAAACTGCGTATGCTTACAGCAGAGGAGGTGCAACTTATCGAACCTCTGTTCTATCGCAAGAGTAAGGAGCATTTCGATTTTGAGGATATTGCCAAGAAACTGTCGGGAGGCAAAAAGGGTCATTATGCTCACGTTGCCGATAAGGTGGATGCTCCGTATAAATTCAACTTCAAGATGTCTACATCGGTCAGCGGATCCCCAATGACTGCTGCTCTGCGCGACATCTTTGGCGATGATTGGCTCTCCACAATGAGTAGCGTTTACATTAAAGGTGAGGGAAAAACCGAGTCGCAAATATTGAACGACATATGGCATGTTCTATTCTCGTTTGACGATGAGGATAGATTGCGAGAGTGGGCAAAATCGAATCTTCAACTCAACGATGAGCAGGCAACAAAATTTGTTAACATCCCCGTAAAACAGGGCTATGCAGCATTGAGCCTCAACGCCATAGGTAAGATTCTCCCATATTTACGCTGTGGTTATCGCTATGACGAGTCGGTATTTGCTGCCAATATGGAGAAGGTCGTTCCTGCCGAGATGTGGCACAACGACGACACCCGCAAAAATATCATTATCGACATATGCACCATTCTCGATGAATATGCCGACAATCCGCTGTATCGTCATATCACAAAGAAACAAGCCATAGACAACATGTTGCTTGACAATTACGGTATAGGTTATAGCGAGTCTGCTCATCTGTACGAGCCTTCTCGCATTGAGGCCTATGCCAAAGTGCAACCGAACACCAATGGCGTATTTCAACTCGGTTCTCCTCGTACATCATCGGTGCGCAACCCTATGGCTATGCGAACGCTATTCCGCCTGCGAGCGTTGGTGAATCAACTCCTTAAGGAGGGTAAAATCGATAAAACCACTAAAATCAATATCGAGTTTGCTCGTGGTTTAAACGACGCTAATATGCGAAACGCCATTGAGCGTTATCAGCGCGAAAACGAGAAGCGACATAGGGAGCATGCTGACGAGATAGCCATGTTGTTTAAGGAGGAGTGCGGTGTCGATATCACCCCTACCGAGGATGATATTTTGAAATACCAGTTGTGGATAGAGCAGAACAAACTATGCCTATACACTGGAGAGCAGATAAGTATAACAGACTTTATTGGTGCCAACCCTAAATACGATATCGAACATACCGTTCCCCGTTCCCGAGGCGGCGACAACTCGCAAATGAACAAGACTCTATGCCAGAGCGACTTCAATCGTCGCATCAAGTGCGAGAAACTGCCAACACAACTCTCCAACCACGCCGAGATTATGGCTCGCATCGAGCAACTCGGTTGGGATAAGGAGATTGAGGCTCTCGAAAAACGAATTTTCGGGCAAGATCGTGCAGCCAAAAATGCTGCAACCAAGGAGGCAAAGGATAGAGCTATACGCGAACGCCACTATCTACGAATGAAGTTAAACTACCTGCGTGGCAAGTTATCCCGCTTCGAGATGACCGAGGTACCGGAGGGGTTCAGCAATCGTCAAGGTGTAGATATCGGCATTATCGGCAGATATGCCAAGATGTATCTTGAAACAGTATTCGACCGAGTCTATACCATCAAAGGTGCTACCACTGCCGATTTCCGCAAGATGTGGGGATTGCAAGAGGAGTATAGCAAGAAGGAGCGTGTAAACCATATCCACCACTGTATAGATGCCATCACTATCGCTTGCATCGGAAGTGGCACATACGCCAAGTGGGCACAGTTCCAGCGCGACACCGAGCGACACTATTGGCATAGAGAGCAGAAACCTATATTCGACAAGCCGTGGCCAACCTTTACCGAAGATGTAAAGGCGATAGCCGACGACTTACTTGTGTCGCACTATACTGCCAACAATGTGCCTAAACACACTTGCAAAAAGTTGCGTGTTCGGGGTAAAGTGCAACTCAATGCCGAAGGTAAACCGATATATGTTCAGGGCGATACTGCGCGTGCTGCGCTACATCAGCAGACCTTCTACGGTGCAATCAAGCGCGATGATGAAATCAAATATGTTGTTCGCAAGTCGTTGAACTCATTGCAACAAACCGATGTTGACAAGATTGTCGATGAAGCTGTGCGAGCGTGCGTTAAGGCGGCTATTGAACGAGAAGGTTTTAAGGACGCGATGTCAAAGCCAATATGTTTTAACGAAGCAAAGGGTGTATATATAAAGAAGGTACGAATATATACCCCAAGTATTACTTCGCCTATTCATCTAAAGCGTCATCAAATGCTTTCTCGTTTAGACCATAAACAAGAGTACTATGTTGCAAACGACGGTAACTATTGTATGGCTTTCTACGAAGGCACCGATGCGAAGGGTAAAACCAAGCGTACATTCCAAATAGTCAATAATCTGGAAGCGGCAAAATTCTATAATGGCAAGACTAATCGCTACGACTTAGTACCACAATCCGACAGTAACGACTATCCGCTAAAATATATTCTCCGCACCGGAACAATGGTATTATTCTATGAGAATAGCCCAGAGGAGTTGTATGATTGTTCGCGTGCCGAGTTGTCGAAGAGGTTGTATAAATTGATGGGATTTAGCACACTGACTGTTAGCAATAATTCTTATGGACGCTTAACATTTAAGCATCATCAAGAGGCTCGACCCGCAGGCGAATTAAAAGCAAAGAATGGCACATGGTCTGCTACCGAAGAGTATCGTCCTATAATAGGGTTACTTCATACTCAACTTAATATGCTTGTCGAAGGTTGCGACTTTGAGATAACTGTTACCGGAAAGATAAAATTTAAGCATTAAACGCCTATGCTGAAACGCGCACTATTCTTCTCAACACCTTTCTGTTTGAGCCTTAAAGATAACCAAATGGTTATCAATACCAAACAGATGCCCAATGTAAAAAAGACCGTTCCTATCGAGGATATTGGTTATGTTGTATTGGAGCATCAGCAGACCTCTATTACGCTACCATTGCTTAATGCTCTCTCCGATAACAATGTGGCTGTGATATTTTGTGGCGACAATTGTATGCCCAATGCAATGTTAATGAATCTTGATAGTAACAAGACGCAAGGCGAGAGTTTTCGTGCGCAAATAGAGGCGAGCGAGCCACTGAAAAAGGGTATGTGGAGGCAGGTGGTTGAGGCAAAGATTCGCAACCAAGCAGCCCTATTAAACAAATTAGGCAAGTGCGGTAATTTATTAAAACCATACTACTCGAATGTCAAAAGCGGAGATGCTGACAATCGTGAAGGTGTAGCAGCCAAAATATATTGGCACGAGCTATTTGGAGAAAATTTTATTCGCCACAGAGAAGGTGTTGCACCCAACAATTTACTAAATTATAGTTATACCCTACTTCGTGCAGCCGTTGCTCGTGCGTTGATGGGGTCGGGGCTGTTGCCGGCATTAGGTATTTTTCATCGCAACCGCTACAACGCTTTCCCATTGGCAGATGATATTATGGAACCTTACCGACCTTATGTTGATGAGATAGTGTATCATATGTTTACAAATGGTATCACCAAGTTAGATAAAGATGCCAAAAGCCAACTATTACATATTTTGTTTACCGATACAGTTTTTAGTAAGGTAACACGACCATTGGAGGTTGGCTTAACAATGACAACTTCCTCGTTGGCAAAATGTTATATGGGAACAAGTAAAAAAATCGTATATCCACTACTTGAATAGATTATGTCGGAACTTCGCTTAAATGCTTATCATATTATGTGGCTCATTGTATTCTTTGACTTGCCAACCACAACTAAAAAGGAGCGCAAGGCGGCAGCCCAATTTCGTAAGGCATTGGAGAAAGATGGTTTTTCGATGATGCAATATTCGGTCTATGTTCGCCATTGCCCATCAAAAGAGAATATGAATGTGCATATTACAAGAGTGCGGGCCTCAATGCCTCCTTCGGGATTGACAAGTATCCTAAGTATAACAGATAAGCAATATGGCGAAATACAAAACTTTTGGGGCAAGGTTGAGCGAGCCAAACTAACAACTCCCCAGCAATTAGAATTTTTTTAGCGTTCTTTTGATATTGGCGTGAAATTCCACTACATTTGTAGTAGGTAAGATTGAAAAAATAGCATCAAACGCACTTCGCAGGTAGTTCGTAGTCCATTTTGTTAATCGTCAAAACGATGTAACTTCTTGGGGATAACCGCATAAGATAGCCGGCGTTGTGGTTTGATGTAGAAATAGAATAAGACACAACTCATAAGGTAGCGACAATCCTCCTCATTGTGTTGTGGTTTGATGTAGAAATAGAATAAGACACAACTTAGTCCACGATGAATTAAGTGAGCTAAAGGTTGTGGTTTGATGTAGAAATAGAATAAGACACAACATGCGGTAACGAAGTATTCGATTTCCTCGGGTTGTGGTTTGATGTAGAAATAGAATAAGACACAACTTGGAAAGGTAATATAAATCTCCCTGCACTGTTGTGGTTTGATGTAGAAATAGAATAAGACACAACTGGCGACAAGGTAACACCTGCACGAGTAGGGTTGTGGTTTGATGTAGAAATAGAATAAGACACAACCAGTGTGCTGTTCT
>JAFXFM010000021.1 GCA_017520545.1 Alistipes sp.
CCTTCGCCTGCCGAAGATATACGCGAAAAGTTGGACCTTGTGAAGTTGCTCGTTAGACACAAGGCCTCGACATTCTTTTTCCGCATCGATGGCGTGTCGATGGTGGATGCTGCGATGGACGATGGCGATATTATCGTTGTCGACCGTGCCGTTGAGCCCTACAACAACTGCAAGGCGGTATGCTACATCGATGGTGAGTACACCGTTAAGCGTGTTGAGATTGCCGATGGCCGTGTGCGCCTTATGCCTGCCAACGAGCTAAACACAAAGTATCGCCCGATAGAGATATCGCCCGAAAATCAGTTTATGATATGGGGCGTGGTTACCTATATTATAAAAAAGGCCTAACGCGCGATGTTTGCCCTTGCCGACTGCAACAACTTCTACGCCTCGTGTGAGCGTGTCTTTCGACCCGATCTGCAGGGACGCCCCATTATTGTTCTGTCGAATAATGACGGCTGCGCTATTGCACGCTCCAACGAAGCTAAGGCCTTGGGCATAAAGATGGGCGACCCATATTTCAAGATTCGCGATATTGTCGAGAGGCACAATGTGGCGGTATTCTCCGGCAATATGGCGCTCTATGGCGATATGTCGCAGAGGGTGCGTTGGGTGTTGGAGGAGTATGCTCCCTCGGTGGAGGTATACTCCATCGACGAGGCCTTTTTAGACCTGCGCGGCATGGAGGGTATCGACTTTGATGCCTACGCCAAGCGCATATCGAGCGAGTGCTGGCGACTCACCTCTATCCCCGTGTCGGTGGGTATCGCTCCCACGAAGACCCTTGCAAAGATTGCATCGAAGCTCTGTAAAAAGTACCCTAAGCTGCGTGGTGGCTGCTATATGCACCGACAGCAAGATCTCGAAAAGGTGCTACGCAAGTTTCCGATAGAGGATGTCTGGGGCATCGGTCGCAAGACAGCACGCAAGCTCCACGAGCGAGGTATCTCCACCGCTTGGGAGTTTTCGCAGATGGACGAAGGGCTGGTGCGAGGATTATTTGGCATCGTGGGTTTGCGCACTTGGCAGGAGTTGCGAGGTGTGCCGAGCATCGAGTTTGAGGATACTATCGAGGCTAAGCAGTCGATATGCGTTTCCCGCAGTTTTAGCAAGGAGATAACCGATGTCAAGGAGCTTGCCGAGCAGGTGGCAAACTTTGCGGCCTCGGCAGCCGAGAAGCTTCGTGCCCAGCACTCGGCGTGTGTCGAGATGATGGTTTTTGCCTATACCAACCGCTTTAAGGAGAGCGAGCCACAGACATACGGCAGCACCCTTGTATCGTTCGAGGAGCCTACGGCAGACCATCGTGCAATAGTCGCTGCGGCAGTAAACGCAACCCGTGAGGTGCATCGCCGAGGCTTTGGATATAAGAAGGCAGGCGTGGTAATCAGTAAGCTGATGCCTTTGGATGGCGTTGTGCGCTCGCTATTTACCGACTCTGTGGCATTGGAGCGTGAGAGTCGCCTATCTTCGGCAATGGATAGCATCAACCACACCTTTGGTCGTGGTGCTGTGAAGTTTGGCGTGCAGGGCAGTGGCGCAATAAAGTCCTCAAAGGAGAACCAGTCGCCACACTATACTACGCTATGGACGGATATCCCCAAGGCAACGGTAAAGTAAAGGGAGAATTTGAAAAGTTGGTCACACTTGACTCACTTCGTTTGGGATTGGAATTGTCGGGCGAGGAGAATTTTTACCGTATGCGCTCACACCACACTCACAGCTAAACACATATACTTCTTTACTCAGAAAGTACGGGAGACAATACATTGATATATAATAACATAGTTTTACATAAACACAAGCGCTCAACCTACGGGTGAGCATGAGGTGCATACTTCAAGTTGCGCCCATGGACCATCAATCGAGAATCGAATCAATTTGGGTTTCTTCCACAACAGCTCGAAAGCAATCAGAGAGGCAAAGAGATACTACAATAATGTAGATGGATGCTTCTATTGTTGCCTCGAGAATCATAGGAGGTGATATACGAAAGATCGTTTGTATTCATTAATCTTTGTTAAGACGGCTCCGGCCGTCTTTTTTTGCCTCTATATTATGATTATAGCAAAATTTTTCATATCTTTATGACAATTTATTGAGAATAAAAGCATATGAAAATTTCAATGAAGAAATATTGGTGGATTGCATTAGTTATTTTACTCATGCCAATTGCTCTTAATTTTATATTACTAACGCCCTCTTTTACAGCTATTGTCGGAGATGAAATAGCGTGGTTGTCATTTTGGGGTGGATATTTGGGTGCTATTATTAGCACTACTGCTGCATTTATAATTCTGTACATACAGCGCAAGGATAACGAATCTGAGAACGAAAAGAATAGGGCTGACAATGAGACTCAGAACAAACAAAATAGAGTTGAAAACAAAAAGTTAAATAGAGCGAATAGGCAACTGCAACTTAATATCATGAAATATCATCAACAGAGTCATTGGCTTGATGAATTCCGAAATGCGAGTTTAGCGTATTGTAGTGCTTTTAATCACAATGACCTTGTAATGATTTCCAATATTATGTGGCTGGATCCCAATGGCGCTTTAGAAAGAATCAAACTGCTATTTGATCGTGTGACTGCAGCAAATGCCACATTCTCATTTGTCAGAAAACAAGATAGCGCTGCTGATAAATTAGCAACGAGTATAGGCGATATAGATACGAAATATCGTGAAGTACTAAATGATGTGCAATATTTTGTGCTATATTACGCGGTCGAAACAGAACCCAACAATAGGCAACATCAGCGATTTCATCTATTTTTGCAGCGACAAGATAATGGAGACGGTAGTGTAAATAGGTTAATGAATTTATTGCAACAACCAATAGTTTCTATAAACAATTGGGACTATTTTAGAAAATTAGTATGGATTTCTATTGCAACTGCAGTCAACTTCGAGGCAGACGCGCGTGATAAATTATACGAATACATCAAACAAGAACAAGAGGATATCAATAAGCTTCTAACAGAAAATATAGAGTCATAGAAATTCGAACATGCAATATAACTATGGGCAAAACAGTAACCACATACTTAATTGATGGAGATCCGAAAGGAACACAATATGCATTCATCAGCAACAAGATTTGTCAGATGTTTGTTGTGCCACGCTCAAATCTTGCTTATCTCAATACGCAGGAGAAATTGCAAAAGCCTGCGTTTTACATACTTCTCGGTGAAGATGAAGCAACCAAACCACAAGCATATATCGGTGAGACTGAGAATTTCCGTGAGCGTGTAAAAGACCACGATAGCAAGAAGTCGTTTTGGCAAAAGGCTCTCATATTCGTATCCAAAGATGCGGATATGACAAAAGCAGATGTGCAGTATTTAGAGCATAAGGCAATAGCCGAGGCAAAGAAAGCCAATGCTTTTGTATTGAGCGACAATAAGCAGACACCAAAAGCTCCCAATTTGCCCGAATATCAGCAAGACTCAATGGATGAATTCTTCGAGGATGTAAAATTCTTGGCATCGTTCATTGGATGCAATATCTTCGAGGTATCTCAACCAAAGGTAGAGCACATCTTCTACACCAAAGGTAGAGGTTGCGATGCGAAAGGCTTTTATAGTTCTAGCGGTTTCACGGTATTGAAAGGAAGCGTAATTGCAAAGTCGATGACTCCATCCTTTAACTGGAAAGAGAAGCGTACTCTCATGCTTCAGGAATATACAATGTTAGATGGTGATAGATTGATAATGACCTCAGATAAAACATTTCCTAGTCCAAGTACTGCGGCAGACTTTTGTTTGGGAAGATCAGCCAATGGTTGGACTATATGGAAAGATAAGGATGGCAATACATTAGATGCAATATACAGAAAACAATTAGAATAGAATATGACCAAAATATCCATTCGATTTTATAATGACCGTGAGGTTAGAGCTGTTTGGGATGAGGAAAAATCCAAGTGGTGGTTCTCTGTGCTCGATATCGTCGGGGTACTGAACGACCAAGACGACTATCAGAAAAACCGCAACTACTGGAAATATCTCAAAACAAAACTTAAAAGCAAGAATAGCGAAGTGGTTAGTGGCACTAACCAGTTGAAATTACTTGCGCCCGATGGCAAGCGACGACTCGCTGATGTCCTCGACTACGATGGCGTTCTGCTCCTCGCAAAAAGTTTTCCCAACGCCCGTGCGATGCGTTTTGTCGAGTGGTTTACCAATAGCGACGAGACGATTGACGGCAAGAGCAAGTCGAAGGCATACGCCCTTTTCGAGAGTAGCCTAATCGACAACATCGAGGTCGGAACGGTCAAAGGCTTGCAGCAGGTCCACGCCTACCTGTTTGGTGGTTTGTACGATTTTGCCGGTCAGATTCGCACGGTGAATATCGCAAAGGGCGGATTCCAGTTTGCGATGTCGCAATTCCTTCCGCAGACACTCGCAACAATCGAGCAGATGCCCGAAACGAATTTCGAGGAGATTGCCGACAAATATGTCGAGATGAACATCGCTCATCCATTCCGTGAGGGCAATGGCCGTGCGACCCGTATATGGCTCGATTTGATGCTCAAGAAGCAGTTGCAGAAATGCGTTGATTGGAGTAAGATTGACAAGAACAACTACTTGAATGCGATGCAAAAAAGTGTCGCTGACTCGTCGGATATCAAGCGACTTTTGCAATCTGCTTTGACCGACAAAATCAATGACCGTGAAACCTTTATGAAGGGTATCGACTACTCGTACTACTACGAACAGGAAGAGTAACAAAAATTCCAAAGTGCCAAATTCAAAATTTCAAAGAGCCATTTTGGCACTTTGAAATGACACCAAATAAAGTTAAACAACTCGTGAGGATACTCACGAGTTGCTCTTTTATACTAGGTACATCTTGTATTTTTGTGGTATTTTGACTTGTGTTTTTGTGGTAACGGAGCAGGGTCAAAATGGCACTTTGAAAAGGTATCTACACTTCCCCAAATAGAAAGTAAACAAATACTCCAACGAGCAATAATGCCTCAGGCTGGGACATCATTATTTATACACCATTTAACACAATTTTCTATGAAATTTTACCATCTTTTAGGATTAGGGCACCGAGCGAAAAATCATAGAAGTGTGCATTTGCTGTAAAAGAAAGGCTCAATTATCTGCCCGACTTCATTCTAAAATTTACAACTCATTGATAATCAGCGCATGTTTTGTGCCACATCGGAAGATGCGAGGATAATACATTGATATAAAGCTACATATATATGTTGTCCGAGAAAGTATGGAATGTTGTTTTGTTTCCGCACCGCAGCATTTACAGCGCACTTCGGAAATAAAATGCACACTCCAAAATCAATGTTACATAAAATGTATTTACTCTTTTTGTAATAACAATTTGTGTAATTACATATTTTGTATTATATTGCAAAACTTACATAAACTGACTATGGAGACTCCTTTTATCTATGGCAGAATAGCTACCGATGAGAATTTTATAGACCGAGAGGTGGAAACAACCAACTTGGTTTGGAATTTCGTGTCGCTTAGCAATACAATCATTATTGCTCCTCGCGGTTGGGGCAAGAGCTCGCTAGTGAATAAGGCTGTGAAGTTAGCAATGGAGCAGGATAACAAGTTGCGTATCTGTCATATCGACCTCTTTAATGTGCGTAATGAGGAGCACTTCTATTCGCTGCTTGCACAGAAGGTTATCGCTGCGACATCGACTAAATGGGAAGAGGCTGTAGAGAATGCAAAAAGTTTTTTCTCGCACCTTGTGCCAAAGATTTCTATTGGCACTGATCCTACAAATGAAGTAGCGATTGATTCCGATTGGGACGATGTAAAGCGCAATCCTGACGAAGTGCTTGACCTTGCTGAGAATATTGCAAAGCAGAAAGGGTTGAAAATCGTTGTTTGCGTTGATGAGTTCCAGAATATTGCAGAGTTCACTGACCCCGACTATTTCCAGAAAAAGTTACGCTCGCATTGGCAACAGCACCAGAGCGTTGCTTACTGCTTGTATGGTAGCAAACGCCATATGATGATGGAAGTGTTTACCAATTCGTCAAAACCCTTCTACAAGTTTGGCAATCTGATGTTCCTCAATAAGATTGACACGCCTTATCTTGTAGAGTTCTTCAATAGCCGCTTTGAGGATACAGGCAAGAAAATAAATGAAGAAGCAGCCAACCTGATTGTTGAACTTGTCGATAATCACCCTTACTACGCACAGCAGTTGGCACAGCAGTCGTGGTTGAGAACAAAGGATGTGTGTACCATTGAAATTGTCCGCGAGGCACACGCTGCATTGGTAGAGCAGTTAAGCCTATTGTTTGTAACGATTACAGAGACCTTGACAACACAGCAACTGAACTACCTTAAAGCCCTTATTGCGGGTGAAAAGGCTATTAGTTCAACCGATGTGATGCACCGCTACCAGATATCGTCGCCGACATCTGTGGCTCGCTCAAAGGCTGCTCTTATTAAGAATGATATTTTGGACAACAAAGCTGGCGAGATCTCGTTCCAAGATCCTATCTACGCCTATTGGTTGAAGACTGAGTATTTTGCAAAATAAAAGAGGATTTCCTGTAAACGCGAAAAGACTCTGCTAAGGTTTGAATATAACTTTAGCAGAGTCTCTTTTTATTCTACACCTCAATAAACTTCCTGCCATCGAAGCCGGCAAGATTCTCACGGTAATAGACATATCCGAGCTGGTTGCAAACTTGTTGTGCATTACCAATGGCTGTCTCCTTGTGGTTCTCAATATTCTAGTGCTCTTTGAGGATTTGGAGCACGCCATCTAGAGTTCGGCTCATTGCACTTTGCCGTCCTTCGGGTCGAGATAGATGGTCTTGTTGCCGAATGACACTGTAACCTTGTACAGCGTTTTGGTAATGATTATGGTCTTTACTCTATTTGTATAACTCGGGGCGTCTGAGTTTGTTTTCGTCTTCAATCATTTGATTCATCTCCGAATCAGGTGCGACAACATTGTACTCAAAAGCCTTTTCAAAAGCAACTCTTCCGGCATCCGTCATCAACCCTCTGTCTTCAAGATCCATACATCTATCCAAATTCAGTTGTGTCCAATGGCTTTTAGGACGACGAGGCGAAAGGCGTTGAACTAATCGACCATCCGGAAGGCGTTTGAGAGTGGAATCTATCCAGCCGAAGCACAGAGCCTCTTCCACAACTTCGATGTATGGAATGGCCGACCATTCTGGGCATTTACTACGATAGGTCACCACCCAACAACACCTCTCCTTGCAATGGTTATCAGTAAGCCATTGTCGAAGCTCGGAGCGGTCCTTAAAATGGAGTAGATTGATTATTTCCATAGTGCCATATATATGATACAAAGATAGTAAGTATTTCAATAAAGTGAACGAATAAATACGCTCAGAAGTAATGGTTTGCCTAAAATTATCAACCTGTCATATAATATACATAAATAGCACATAATCTCTATTATATGATAGTTTGAGCGTGGTTTGCGTTTTTGCAAAATGACTTCTGAGGCGGGGTTGTATTTGTATAAAAGGTTATGATTTTTGAATCTGAGATTTTAGGAAATTATTTGTGCGTTCTGTGGGTGAGAAAAATGCAGAAATCTTTGTACAAAACGAGTACATACGATGTTTACTTCTGTATATAGTAAACATTATAATTGTCGTATAATCAACACAATATAAGGAGTTGGGTAAATCAATATTAGATTGCGAACTGTTCGTCAAAATTGCAGATAAACATTGCTGCTTCCACTGTTCAAAATTTCTGTCTCGGAACATGTACAGAGAACAGTTAGCGCATAGAGTTGGTTTGTGTCGATTAGTTTACATTATTATCGCTCTTATGGTCAATACCATATAACTTCTCAAAAGGTAATCTTTTAACACTCAAGCGACTACACGAAAGCGAACAGAGAATAGATGTCATTTCAGAATGGTGATTTTTTTGTGCAGTTTAGAGTCTTTTATAACAAAGAGTTTACAAGACAGAAAAAAGTTACAAACAAATTACCATATAAATCTGCCAAAATGGCATTGCGTTATGCCGACAACTGCCATTTCAAAGCCTTATCCTTACACGGCAAATTATTTGTAGTTACGAGATTTGCTAACTCGAACTAATATGGCTCAAATAAGAAATAAGAATACAGAATACGAGCAATTTACCCGAAAGGTTTTTGCTGGGCTCTCTTCGCAAAAGAGTGTAAAAACGATAAAATTACAGCACAATGTTAAGTTGTTGGGCAATTCTGGTACTCGTCATCAAATCGATGTTTACTGGGAATATGAGAAAGATGGACAACTTCACAAAGTTGCTATTGAGTGTAAAAATTACTCAAAGAATGTACCTATTGGCAAAGTGCGAGATTTTTATGGCGTAATCGATGATATAGATGGATTGCAGGGTATAATGATCACCAGAAAGGGATTTCAAGATGGCGCAATGAAATATGCAGCAAGTAAAAATATTCACCTTAAAGAACTTCGAGCGCCCATCGGGGAAGAAAGTTTGGCGGGGCGTGTAATAACAGATTTCCACATATCGATGCGTCGTTGCTTATACTTAGTTGATGAAGACTGGGCAAAACAACATGGATTTGATATTAAGCCTTATTTGCGTTGGTTGGATATGATGAGTAGCGAACACAAAACCCAATGGGTAAACGCTTCTCACATTCCAATAGAACGCAAAAGTGATGATATATACAACTCCAAGAAGGAGATAATTTCATCACATGAAGAGATAGAAGCTTCCATCCCAGACTCATTGGAGGAAGACTTTTCTCATACTATCCCATTTGAGGATGCCTATATTGAGTCAAAATATTGGGGGGTCGTAAAAATCAAAGAGATTAAATATGAATATACGAATGAAACGCACCGTTCTGTAATGGATATTGATGCGAGGGATTTCATTGAAGCAATTCTAAAAGATGTCGAAAGCGGAGTGATTGAGTATGTGGAGAAAAGGTTTCTACGATAAACTATCAATGAGATATGACGTATTAATGACTTAGCCCTTCGGGGAGTGTCCGTGGCCGATACGGATTTTAGCAATCAGTCGGCGAAATGGAATTCGGTTGGTTGTGTGATGATGTGGTGGTATATGTATATAGAAGGATATATTTTTGTTTTTTGATATACTGAGGAAATAGGCCTCCTATATATGTTCCCTTTAATCCCATCTTATCCCAGCATCTCTTTGTTTTCTAAAAACAGATCAGACGCCGCAGGCGGATGCCCCCAATCCTTTTGTTTCTTTTTTGAATACCTTTTTTCTTTGCTTCAAAGAAAAAAGTATTAGTGTATGTATTACTGTCTTATACTATATTCTTATACTCATTGTACATTTCAGCAAATCGATGTACAAGCAATTTGCTCAAAATGACACATCTTTTGCTCATATCAGCAAATTCTCAGAATCCTCCCTCCCCAGCCCTTTCAAACCTTTTCTCAAAACACCATCTACTCTTAAAGTGATAATCGATTATAAACTCGGTTGGGCATAACACCCAGCCATAAAAACAAAAAGGTATGAAAAAACTATTTTATGAGACAAAGGAGTGCCTTAAAGAGAAGGTAGAGAAAATTGAGAGCGAAATCCTTGCCCTCACAGACGATGGTAGGGCTTGCTGCGTATCCGATGATAAGGGTGCGTATCTTGCAAAACTTATTGAGGAGCGCAAGGATACTTTGGATGTGTTGTTTCAGGCGACACCCAATGAGATTATGCGTATGGATAAACTGAATGACCAGTTGAAAGCTATCACACGACAGATGCACGAGCGCGTGGCGATTGTAAATGAGGATGCGGCAAAAATTTTCGTAGATGGCATCTTCGAGGTTGAGGGGCGTTTCAACTATAATCCCAATGCTGCCAATGCCATTTTACAGATGGAGAACGACGAGTATTTTGGCTCTGATTTTGTCAAGATTCACCAGGTTATCGATATGCTGTTTGATCAGGGATATCTCCCCATCAAATGCGCCGATTTCGTAAGAGCATCTGACCTTGTTAACGACTTTGACAATGGCAATTGGGAGACTGCCTATGAGGATTGGCAACCACAGGCGGATAAGCTTAAGTACATCAATATCTGCTTCGCTATCCACAGCCTTAACACCTACCACCCATATTCAATCCCTGACATCCTGCGAATGAATAACTTCGATATCACGCTGACTATCAAGAAGGTTGTGGCGATGTAAACGAGTGAATTAGTTCCGTAATGAGTTGTGAATGAATGTCAGCAAACCGCACGGTTGGGGCACTATATCGCCTCGACCGTGCAAACTGAAATTATTACACACAACAAAAAGGAGCGATAAATCGCTCCAATTTAATGTTAGTCCCAAAATTTATACCACTTTTTTCTCTTCTTTCTCTTTTTGTTTTTGCGAAGCTTTACTTGTCCTCTAATAGAAACGTTGGAGCACCAATCAATCCGATTATTTCGGATGAAGTAGTGGGATTGGCACTCTTGTTCGTAATTGCCTATTGATGGAGTAAGTGTCACTTCTTCTCCATTATATGATAGAGACCAAGCTCGTTTAGAGATGGGCGTTACAACCCTTTCTCCACATCCGCATGCACAGAGATGAGTGGCGGTGGCGTATTTCATTGAAATGTATAGAAAACCTTCCTCTATTTCAATTGGAATGTATTCCACGAATACTGGTACTAGCTTATTCATCTTCATATTTTTGATGTGCTATTTTATTACCAGCAACCGAGTAGACAGTATTTAAATATCCGTCAGAGTGTTCATGATAAACTCCAAGCATCTTCTTCCATTGGATAATAGACAAAGCTGCTGCGAGGGAATTTAATTCTGCAATTTGGATATTACTCTTATACATATCTTCTTCTGCATTGGCGACATCATCTCCATATGCATCTTTGAGATGATTGTAGTGCCCATGAAACCCTACAGTTACTCGAACTAAGCCACTTAACCGATCGTTAGAGCACTCCAAGCCCATGCCAGAATCTATGAAGGATATATTGTGGTCTGCTAAATATGATGAAATAAAGTTTCTAGCAGAAGGGCTATCAACACATATAAACACCATGTTCATATCATCCATATCTGATATGTTATCCTTTGTTATTCTGAGACGATGTGGTATGACTCCAGTATGCATTCTGCTATAAATTTCACTAAAATAGTCAACTTTATAGGGCTGATGATTCAGTTGCTCTATGGAAGGTGCTCCTGGGGCGCGAAATGCGTTGTGTGTATTAAACACATCTTCGTCATATAGGTGGATTTCGGCTACCTCTGTTTTTGCCAAATAGTCAAGTAGATACCCACCTGTACCACCTAAGCCAATGATTGCAATTTTATGGCCACACAAACGCTCATTGATTCCAACAATGCCAGCTCTACTTGCATTGGTGTCATCGTAGCACAAAACAGATCCCCTAGAATGGACTATACCAGTTCCTCTAAGCTGTACAAACTGATGATTATCGTAGTTCTGCGCAGCTGCGGATATGGTATTGAAGTACACAGTTACTTTGTCTGACTAATATTTTAAGCCTTATATATAGAGATCATACAGATAAAATATACGAAAATATATCTGATTGTATTTTGCCTATTGGTCTGCCTTCTTCTGGGGTTATAGCAAATTGGTTATTATCTGATTTTGATAAAGATATAAAAAATGTAACAGCACCTATATATTATGGGAGATATGTAGATGATATTTTCATTGTAATATCGAATGTGGAAGAGCCGGATGGGCGCAATGTACTACAATGGCTATGTGATAGGTTTTTCTCGAAGGGGAATGTACTCAAAATTGACAATAGTCAAGGCAGAGATGTGTCTTTGAAATTAATGTCTCAGAGATGTAATAACTTGGAAATACAAAAAGATAAGCTTAAGTTGTTTTATTTTGATTCACATTGGTCATTAGCTTTATTAAATAAGTTCCAAGCGACAATCCAAGAAAATAGTAGTGCATTTTGGTTCCTTCCTAATGATGAAGATCTTAAAGATAGTCTTGATGATACATATGATCTTCACTATAAAGACACGATTAATAAATTTAGAAGTATAGAATCTTGCAAGGTTAATAAGTACGGAGCTTCAGTGTTTCTTGCTAAACGATTAAAACTAGCAATACTTTCACCAGGTAACCATGACACAGATTTAGAATATGAAATTTTTAGATTCTTTAATGGGGAATCCATAATTTCTATGTATAGTATGTGGGAAAAGGTCTTTACATATTTTGCCATTACAAAAAACTATAATGCAATATTAAAACTACAACATAAAATAAACGCTGCTATAACCAAGATCAGTATTGATAGTACATACAAATATAAAGAATCTCTAAATGTTGAAATTGGTGTAAATCAATATTTAGAAGGGCATCTAGAAAAATGCTTAATGATGGCGCAAACTTATGTTGTAAAAGATATTGTGTCATCCAATAATAAAGTGTTTATTAGGCATGGTAGCAAGATAATTAAGAAATCTTTATTAACAAGACATTATTTGCTTCCACTACCAATATTGGCCTTCACTTCGCAATATATTGATAATGATATTGATATTGTAGACTTTCACATATCAGATATAACAGAAGGTATTGCAGATGATGTAATAAATCAATATTGGCGTATCCCTCGTCATGTCAGTATGCATGAGATATGCTGTTTGTATCTGCCAATTATATTGGCAGAGCGATATGAATCATCGTTTTATCAAGATAATGAGAATAAATATTTTGAGAAGTGCTTATTCGTGTACAAGCAATTGAATCAAGAAAGTCTTGATAATATTGTATGTTTAGATAAATATAAAAATTATAGTGAATCAAATAATAAAGAGCATAAACTAAAAATAAAATCTGAAGTTATCACAATAAATACTCCAGAATTATTCTCCACTTTAATTGTCGGAGTCTCCAATGTAAACACCTCTGAAGATGATGTACATAAAGCAATTACTGATAAGTCCATAACATCTTCTGATAAACGTAAAAGGCATATTGACATATTAAATCAAGCAGAAAAGCTCAAAGTGGATATTTTACTACTCCCAGAAGTCTTTGTCCCTCTAAATTGGCTTTGTGCATACGCCGATGAATCTAAAAGGAAACAAAGAGCTATGGTGTTTGGTGTAGAACACTTCACTATACATCAATGTTGTTATAATATTGCTGTTTCAATACTCCCTTTTGAATTTCATGGGAGGAGAGAGGCGTTTATTGTTCCACGACTAAAAAACCACTATTCGCCAAATGAGGAGATGACAATACTAGGATATAGAAAACAAATACCAAGAAAGGACTATTCTATATATCATTTATGCCAATGGAGAGGTGTACAATTTACAGTGTATAATTGTTACGAATTGACGGATATAGTGCATCGATGTATTTTCCGATCAGATTTAGATGTCCTATTCGCTGTTGAATATAATAAAGATGTAAATTATTTTAGTAATATATCTGAAAGTGTAAGTAGGGACCTGCATTGCTATTATGTTCAAGCGAATACTTCCTATTATGGAGATTCAAGGGTTGTTGAACCTAGAGAAACATTATATCAGAATCCGGTAAGAGTCAAAGGTGGCGAGAATGATGTAATTATCAAGCATGTTCTTAAGATTGATCAACTCAGGCAGTTCCAAGAACAAACACATTTGCTACAATGCAAGAATAAAGAAAGAGGTGATAAGAATAATTTTAAGATGACTCCACCTGATTATCAACATGACAAGGTTTGCAAAAGGGGACGTATTAAGAATGCTTAATGTGATTTTTAAGAGAGTGACTAAAAAGCCTTTAGTTTCTAAGGGATATTTTATTCTGATCTCTATCTGAGAACGATTTTAAATATCCAATTCTCCAGAAGATAACATGACTTTTTAGCCACTCTCTTAGTTTTATGCATCTGTTGAGGAATCCTCTGCCTCGTTTTCTCCATTGAGGCTGAAGCTTGTGCCGCTGAGTTTTGCGGAGAGTTTATCCATCTCGTTGCTCACCGTTTGGTCGACGATGCGAGCGTAGATTTGCGTCGTGGCTAGTTTGGTATGGCCCAGCATCTTGCTGATGGATTCGATGGATACGCCATTGGCATAGGTTACGGTCGTTGCAAATGTGTGGCGTGCCAAGTGCGAGGTTACTCGTTTCTGGATGCCCAATGCGGCGGCTATCTCTTTGAGGTAGAGGTTGTATTTGGCGTTGCTCAACACGGGCAGGAGATAGCCGTTAATGCGTGTTGGCTCGTACTTTTTCAGGATTGAAAGCGGTATGTCGAGCAACTTGACCTTTGATGCGACACCGGTCTTGACGCGGTGTGTTTCAATCCACATCGAGCCGTCGTCCGCCAAAACAAGGTTTTGTTCGGTCAGCGATGCAGTAGTCGAGTAGTCGAAACCCGTGAAACAGCAAAACACAAAGACATCGCGTGCCTTCTCCAATCGCTTCTTCGTTGGTTTATAGTTGAGTATCAGCTCCAATTCGTGGCGAGTCAGGTAGCCTCTATCCTTCTTGACCTTCTTCAATCGCACATCGCAAAATGGGTCTTTCGCCATCAGTCCGCTCTTGAAACACATCGTGGTAATGCGCTTTAAGATACGCATCAACTTCTCGGCGGAGTTGGCTTGCAGGTGGTAATCGACCTTCAAATAGGCCTCAAAGTCGAGCACAAAATCTCTATCGACCAGCGATACGGGGATATCCGGCCTATTGCGTTTCACTCGCAGGAACTCTTCCAGACGACGAAATGTCAAGTCGAATTTGTTGAATGTCGATTGCGTAATATCCACGCCGATAAGATTCTCTTGCCTATCGTTGAACTCGGCGAATACCGAAAGTAGCGTCTTGCTGGGTGCTTTCACGCCGAGAAACTCATCACGCACCATATGAGCCGTTACAGCTTCGCTCTGCTCGCATAGGCGATAATATATGGTATTGATGCGTGTAACGACACTGTCGAGGTAACGGTTGGCTTGTAGGGCTTCGTGGCTATGCCCGATGGCTCGACCACTCTTGGGGTCCCAGATTTTCTCCGATACACGGATTTTAAGGCTGAAACGAGCCTTTGTGCCGTTGATTGTAATGCGAACATAGATTGGGAGCATCTTCGCCTCGTCGCTTGCCTCCCACTTTGCATAGAATAGGATTCTGAATGTACTTTTCATCTGACTGTTTTTTAATAAAGCGTAGGCAACTGCCAGTTGAGAAGTTTGCAAGAAGTTGATTTTTCTGCCCCAAATTATCAAAGTGTCCCCTCATTTAGGAGTAAGTGTCCCTTATTTTCACGGTAGATATTCGGAGGGACACTTCGAGGTTCGGGCTATGTCGGGTAGGGCTCCACAAAGGCGGAGGAGTAATCTCCCTATATATTCACGCCGTCAATCTCCCTCTGCAAGATATCAAGAAACTTCGCGGCGTGAGCACCGTCCATCTGGGTATGGTGGAATTGGAACGATACGGTCAGCGTTGTCTTAAACAACCCTCGCTTGTATCTGCCCCAAATCATAAACGGATTATTGAAAACGCCGCTATACATCCCTACTGCACCATCAATTTCGTACTGTGCTAATGCTGAGGTGCCGATAACCATACTCTCCGCTGAGAGGTCGTGGTCGATACAACTCTCCGCCACTTGCTTCGTTAGGCGCAGATAGTCGCTGTTGAACTGCTCCAAATCATCACTATAAGGCAGGTCGCACGAACTCACCTCGCCCGTTGTGTTGGCAACAATAGTGTTTACGGCAATGGTGTCGTACTGCATCAACTTTTCGCCCACGGGGAGCATATAGAACTCCTTGACCTGCACGGCAGCACGACCAATACAGTAACACATCAACATATTGAATTTCAGACCACGCTTGCGGCTAATTCTCACGAGGCGTGATACATCGAGCGTCTTGAAAAATGTAACCATCGGCATCGGTGCCTGCATCCACATCTCAAAGGCGTATGCACGAGTTGTCTGCTGGGGATTTATCTCTCTCATAGCGGTAATTTTTTGATAAAGAGTCGCAAAGGTATTAATTTCTTTGCAAAGTCCGCAAAAGGCTGGGTTGTATATACTTTTATTCGTTGGCAAACCACACAAAAAAAGGATAGCTGTCTGCTATCCTTCGTGCGTTGAGCGGAAAACGAGACTCGAACTCGCCCTTAAACCCACTATAAATCAAGTAGTTATGATTGTCTCAAATGATTGTATTGCAAAATTACATATCCTCTTTTTAATAAGCAAATAAAAGCATTAAAAAATCAATTAAATCATTCAAAATCATATCAATAAAGCATATAGAAATCTATAAAAATCAATTCATTTTTATTTTTTCATTTTACACCATATTCCTCCTCAACGCTCTGCTTATAGTTGGAGGTTTTTTCAACCAAGTTGTCAATCACCGATACAAGATTGTCAAGATAAACATCTTCTACCTTTGTTCCGTTATCGGTTAGCACCACCTCGAATAAGTCTTTTCCTTCAATATAAACAACCTCAACTGTGCCTGTATATTTGAAACCCTGAACACAGAACCTCAAACCTTTATCATCAGGTAGTCTTTGGGGATTATGGAATCCCCAAGAGAAAACTACCATCAACTGAGAGCGGAGAATTTGTAAGATATATTTTGCCATTTCCATAACTGAGGGTGTTTTGTGGGAGGGTTGCCCCTCCCTGATGATTATTCCCAAGAAATCAATCTCTCATATCTAAATGAACGCCACTTGTTGCCGACTGCATCAATATCCACGAAAGATACCACATTACGGGCATCTGAGCAGTATCCGTTGCCATTTACAAATTGCCCTGCATAACTTGGAGTAGTTGTTGCGTGGCGTGTGGTAATAGTGCCATCTTTCTTTAAGAAGGTAATCTTAACGATGCGCTTTGCAAGTTCTGCCTTCAATGCCTTAATAGAAGCAGTAAGCATACCTGTTGCGAAAGCATTGTTTGTACGATGTGCGATAACCATTGCTCGGTGAGCATCAAGGTTGTTCATTGCGATAATTGCTGTTGTTCCCATACTGTAAGATTTTTTATTACACTATACTAATTTAATTTCTTTGAAGGTTTGCCCCAACCGTTCATTTGCCATACATACGCTCTTGCCTCCTCCATATCAAAAAATTCTTTTACTTTGCTTCCCATTGCGCCTGTCTCCGACACGGAAGTCCACTGCCATACAACCCAATAGTTTCGTAGCGGTGCGTAGTAGTATTGTCCAAGTTTTGCCTTCATAATTTATTACCTTTTATTGTTGTACAAATATAGTAATATATTATTATATTACCAAATAATTTCACTGTAAAATGTAATTTATTACATAAAAACTTGCGATTTCCTTTTATTAATTATAACTTTGGTAAATAATTTTATTAAAAAATGGACTATTCAATCATAAAGAATTTGCTTGAAGAGCGTAATATGTCATTCAAAGAGTTGAGTGATACGCTTGGTGTAGATAGAAATAATCTCTACAATTCATTAACAAAGGGCAATCCAACCTTACAGAGATTGGAAGCAATAGCGGAGGTACTTGATGTGCCCGTGTGGAGATTGTTTACCGATGAAAATAGAGTCGAGATATATGGCACTATTGTCTATCAAGGTGAAGTATATTCTATTAACTCTGTAAAAGATTTCACGGCACTTGCTGAGAAAATATCTAAATAGTATAGCATATAAAGCAGCGTATAGATAAGATTATAAACCCAATAAATGAATAGTGTATGCCTTTATTTCAACCCAATATAGTATCTCAATACATAGCAACTCTTAATAGCGAGAAAGTTGCTCAGGCGTATGATGTGTATAAAGCATATTTTCTTAATCCTGAAATTCAAAAGAATATTCGCCAAAGCAATGAAGTTCAATTCCAAGAGGGTTTTTTGCGTGAGTTGTTTGTTAATGTATTAGGATATACAATTAATCCAAGTCCAAATTTCAATCTAAGAACGGAGGAAGATAATGAAACCGATAGTAAAAAGGCAGATGGCGCAATTTTAATCAACAACGAGGTTGTTGGAGTCATTGAGTTGAAGGGTTGCAACACTACCGATTTGAAGAAGGTGGAAGCACAAGCATTCGGTTATAAAAATCAGCATGCAAAGGCAACTTATGTTATCATCTCCAATTTTGAAAAACTCCGTTTCTATATTGATAACTCTGTTAATTTTGAGGAGTTTAATTTGTTTAATCTCTCAGAATCTCAGTTTGCTTTATTGTATTTGTGCTTGGCATACGAGAATATAGAGAAGAATTTGCCAAAAACGGTAAAAGCAAAGAGTTTGTCCAAAGAGGAGGAGATTACCAATAAACTCTATAAGGATTACTCTGAGTTCAAGCAAGTGTTGTTTAATGATATTTTAGCACTTAACCATGTTGAGAGTGCAGAGCAGAAGATTGTTCTTTTCAAGAAAACTCAGAAACTTCTTGATAGGTTACTATTCATATTCTTCGCTGAGGACTCAGGATTGCTCACACCTAATACCATGAGAATACACATCTTAGATGTGTGGCAAAAGATGAAAGAGGTGGGAGAAGAACAACCTTTGTATAACCGTATTAAGAAATACTTTACATGGTTAGATGAGGGTTTCAAAAGTACTGCGATAGAAGTGTTTGCTTATAATGGAGGATTATTCAAACCTGATGAAGTTTTAGACTCCTTAATTATCAGTGATGAACTTCTCTACAACTACACTCTCAAATTAAGCGAATACAACTATGCAAGTGAAGTTGATGTAAACATTCTTGGGCATATCTTTGAACACTCATTAACGGAGATAGAAGAGGTTACGAACTCTTTGCTCGGTAATGAACAACCAACTGTAAGTAAACGCAAGAAAGATGGTGTGTTCTACACTCCGCAGTATATCACAAAGTATATTGTGGAAAATACAGTGGGTAAATTGTGTGCTGAGAAAAAAGCGGAGATGGATATTGATGAGGAGGAATACTTCTCTGATAAGAAGCGTCAAAAGAACACAAAGAAAGCACTTTTCGACAAGTTGAATGATTACCGTGAGTGGTTATTGGGCGTTACTATTTGCGATCCAGCTTGTGGTAGTGGTGCCTTCTTGAATGCAGCATTGAAATATCTTATCAATGAGCATAAGTTGATAGATGAGATGCAGGCAAAAATAACAGGAGATGCCATTGTCTTTCCAAATATCGAAAATGTTATTCTTGAAAACAACCTATACGGTGTTGATATTAACGAGGAGAGCGTGGAGATTGCTAAACTTGCATTGTGGTTGCGTACTGCACAACCTTACCGTAAATTGTCATCTTTGAACAACAATATCAAGTGTGGAAACTCTCTTATCTCAGATGTAGAGGTGGCAGGAGACAAAGCATTTAATTGGGAAGCAGAATTTCCACAAGTATTTGAAAAGGGAGGTTTTGATGTGGTAATCGGTAATCCTCCTTATGTAGATTCGGAAACAATGACTAAGACAATTCCGCTACAAAGAGAATACATTGCAAACAACTATGACTGTGCCAAAGGTAATTGGGACTTACTAATACCTTTTATTGAGAAAGGTTTTAACATTTTACAACCCTACGGAAAACTTGCATTTATAACATCTAACAAGTGGCTTGCATTGGACTATGGTTCTTCCACTCGAAACTTTGTTGTACCTAATCTAAACTTTCTTGTTGATTGTACATCTGAAAAGGTATTTGAATCTGCCAATGTTTCCTCTGTGGTATTTGGTTTACAGAAGACAGAGTGCAAAGACATGATGATTGGAGATGTTAAAAATGCTGAGATTCAAGAACTTTACACTCTATCCAAACAACCAATAGAGACATTAATAAGATTTAATCTAAGTTTAGCATTCTCAAAAGGAATCGGACTTATAAAAAAGTTGGAATCATTAAAAAAAATATCACAATATGATTACTCAGTCTTTGGTTCATTCACAACTGCCGAAGCATATCTATTAGTACCATTTGTAGAAGATAAAGAACAGGTAAGTGCTAATGACTTCAAACTCATTAATACGGGTACAATAGATAAGTATCTACCTTTGTGGGGATTCTCTCAAATTAAATACTTGGGAAAACAGGCACAATATCCTATTGTTAATAGAGGTGTCTTTCAAAAAGAATTTCCTAACAGATATGAAAAATTATCAAAACCAAAAGTAATTATAACAGGTATCCGATACTTTGAAGCAATTATTGACAAAGACAACTCATTTCTTCCTGCAAAGTCAACAGTAACTATAACAGGAGACTTAAATAATCTATATTTTTTGTTGGCAGTTTTGAACTCAAAGGTTATTGCCTATTATATACGAGAAAACTATTATAGTTCAAGTATGGGTGGAGGAATTAATTTTACCCCTGATTTGATTCGCTCATTACCAATTCCACAGATTCCTACCAACAAACAACTGTTTGTTGAGTATTCTGAACAAATGCAAAAATGTAATCAAAGTCTTCTGTTAAAACGCTGTCGTTTTATGCAGCGTTTGAAAGATAATGTTCCTAATGTAAAAATCAACAGCACATTGGAAACTTTCGATTTATTTGATTTTACAAAATTCATCACTGAACTTAAAAAACAAAAAATTGTATTATCTCTTAGAGAGCAAGATGAGTGGGAAGATTTTTTCAATGACTACAAGCAACAGTGTAATGAACTCTCTGCACAAATATCCGCAACAGATAGAGAGATAGACAAAATGGTTTATGAACTCTACGGTTTAACAGACGAAGAAATCGCAATAGTTGAGGGTATGCACTAATCTTAATTAGTTTAGAATGGAGAAAAAGAGATTGCATTATAAGGTTAGTGAAGAGTGCCTTGCTAATCTTCCTGTTGAGAATGGAAGCATTGGTTTTGAAAAGTATTGTAACAAGAAGCAGGGAAATACATTTCTTTGTATAATGCATCACGAAAACGGGTTAGCAGATATGTGTAATGTGTTTCCAATGAAATTTAATGGAAAGATTTATGGCGTGGTGTATCCTGATCCAATAGATATGCTTATTGAACAAGCAGGGTTATTCTATGCAATGGCAACCAATGTGCTACCCACTTTTGCACAACAGAAGGTGGAACACAGTGTAATGTCAAGTGAAGGGGAAGAAGTCAATATGATTGACAGCAAGATTGCTCAGCAAATCATAGCATATAGGGTATCCTCCTTAACATTGTCTATAATGGCGTTAGAGAGTTTCTTGAATAGTAATATACCTAACGATTATACAATAACAAGGAGTGGCGAAAGCATAAATAAATCAGAAATCGAATTGAAATTCTCTATCAAAGATAAATTAACAGAGTTTAAGACTATTTATAACATTGATAGTAAGCAGTATCAAGATGCTATATCAAATATACAAAGAATGGTTATTCTCCGTAATGACTTTGTTCATATGAAATCAATACCAAACTCTAAGAACGCCATGTCTGATGGACTGATTAAGAGTTATGAAACCATTATGAACTCAGACTTATCTAAGCATATACAAGATGTCAAAAATGTTATAAGTATCATTACCGAACACCAAGCAGCACATGCCTAAAAAATCTCCTCTAACATACAAATACAACCCTGCATTCTCCATAAAAGCGAATGCAGGATTTTTGTTTTATATCATTTGATAATTATTAACTACTTTATCTCATGCTCAAATAGGAATAAAGGATATTTAATATCATAGTCTATTTTGCCATTATTATCTCTTAAAACTGTCAATATCTTACCCATTGCATTCTCTCCAACGAGGGTGTAATGACAATGCCCCAAAATTGTCTGTTCGCACAGTGCTGCCATCTCCTCCATTGCCTTAATTTGTGCTTTCAATTTGTCATCAACTTTTTGTTGAGCAGATTCTGAACGAGGTTTTTTAAGAGATAATGTTTTTTGTTCTACCTCCTTTATAAGAGTGTTAATATGTTTTTTTGCGTTGGAACGGACAGACTTAACTAAATCCTTTTTCTGTAAATCCTGACAACCCCATCTTAACACGCTGTTAGAGGTGTTCTGTTGCGTTGTATCCTCAACGATAACTTTGCCCTTGCTCTTGTTTAATAACTTCCTAAACCCTGCATTTTGGGCATATTTGAGGGATACAACATACTTCATAACCTCAACATCAAAATAGTCGTCATGCCAATTAGGGTGATGATATTTTTTATAATCATTACCATTTACAAATATCTTCTTGCAGTACATTGAATTAGGATAGTTCATAATATCATTTTGCAGTTCAGGATAACCGCTAAATCGTAATGCAATGAATAGATGCTCAGATGTCTTGAATGTATATCCGCAGCACTCAACAGGATACTCCGTACTCATATTGCTAAAAGCACCGTACTCCCCATTTAGTTTACCAAAAGTTACAATATCATTTGCCCGATATTGCTCCGTTCTACCAAAAACTATTTCATAAGGATTGTATGCTGATTCAATTTGAGATGGAACGGTGTATAAATCTCGAATCGGCAGATTAAGAGCATTTGCCATCTTCTCAATTTGCTTCTGACTTGCGTGTTTACCATTAACCAATGAGTAACAATACTCACGGGTAACACCTATCATCTTAGCAAATTCAGCAACCGATATTCCTCGTTGATTGATAATCTCTTTTACTCTTAATTCTGCCATAGTGTAATAAATTTTATTACAAATATATAAAAATTCTTTTAGCATGCTACTTCTTATGAGGTAACATGCTTATTTTTTATTCTATTTTTTACTTGAATGACTTTTAATAACTATTTGTTGTTAAATGCTTTATACGCTTTTTAATTAGTCTATTTTTAAGGAATAAACTTTGCTCTAACAAGTGGGAGTTGAAGGTTTAGAAATTTACTCATCGTTTTCTTTCTTACTTAGTATTCCTGCCCAATATCTTTTTTGTGATTCGCTTTGCTTTGCATTTATTCTCAGTCTCTCATCATAAGTCATTCTTTTGTGGTAATCCTTCATACTATCTGAAATGGATTTTTTTACATCATCGGTTAATTCTCTGTAAATTCTTTTTGCCATAGTTAGTCTGTTTACTATAAATAGTTTGAACTTCTGAAAAAAGACGAAAAATCCGAAAAAATTTTTTCTCGGCATATAGTGGCATACTAACTACACCAACCCTTTTTGACGAAGTAAGAGGGAGGAAACATAAAAACAGATAAGTAGGTAGGAAGTATACTTCCTAAAAAATAAATGTTCAAAAATTTTGTTTTCTCAAAAAATTTTTTTATATATTTGCAACAGTAATTCAGAAATTGAAATCTGATATTGCTTTGAATCTTTGCTAAAAGGGGCAAAATTCAACCCTTGCGATTAACAATTAAAAGATTATGAATGAAGACTGATGCCGTAAAAGGCATTAGTTGATAGGTACGCCCTGTGGCGTAGGGGACTTATTGTCCCTATGTGAAAGTAAACAAAATGATATAACATATTATATATTAATTACTTAAAATTTTATAATGTATGCAAAAATTAAAATTAATTGAATTAAAAAAGGAATTTCCATTAATTCCTGAGTATCAGATTAAGAATCTGACAGAATGTACTACTGATGAGTTGCTGTTTGAGTTAGGTTATTGTGATTGGTTAATTAAACAAGAACACGATTTAGAGTATGCTTATCAACTTAAAACACTGATTGAAAATAATTTATTCAAAAACATTATTAGAAATGGAGAACAGAAATTTTACATTTAACATGGGTGTTAGCACTACACATTATGAAAACAAGTGCAATGAGTGGGGAAAACTCCGTTACAAGACAATGCAGTTAGACATTGATGGATTAGAGGATTACATCAGAAAAGGTTATTGTTTTACACATACCTTCAAAGATGTATCGGCAGATGGTTCATTTGGTTGTAAGGAAAAGACTATCAAAAATTTTAAGAGTACAAACACGGTATTTCTTGATATTGATGATTGCAGTCTTACCGCTCAGGAGTTCTATACTTCTGTGACACCTAAACCAACATTAATGTACACTACACCGAGTAATGTTACAGGTGTTCAGAACAGATTTAGACTTGTTTACCTATATGAACAACCTATCTTGTCTAACGATACATATAAAAAGGAGGTACAGAAGATTTCTACGGGAATTGGTAAGATTATTTCTGATTTTTCTTTTGATTCTACAAGTGTAAATGCTTCTCAACAGATGGGAGGAAATGGTACAGAAGATTGTTTACTTTTGAAGAGTTATAATATCTTTAATTTTAATACCTTCAAGGAGTATGAGGAGTGCAGTTCTATTACTTATAAAAAAGAAGAGAGAAATGATATAAGTAATAGAAAAGCAGTTAGTTATGAAGAAAAAGAAATTAAAATTGTTGATAAAGAGTTTGAAAGAGAATTTTGGGAATTAACCGATAATGAGTCGGTATATAAATTATTAAATAAATATAGGTGTAAATATCCTCTGCACGATGCTACACAAGTTCACGAAGACAAACCTTATATTTACCTTAATAACTATGTTGAAATATCAAGAAGGTATTATGTAGTCAAAGATGATAATGGGCATAATAGGGCAATACCTGTAAAGATAAAAGAGGGTAATAGAGAAAAGATATTATTCAGGAATGCTCTGCTAAGATTAAAGATTGATTCTGAAATGAGTTTTGAGAATCTTTTGTATGCAATGGTGTATGAAAGGACTTATTGGATTGATAATAGTGATGGTGAGATTACAAATAGAATTCTTTATAAGGTAGCGAAAGGCGCTTTTACAAAGAGAGACTTATATGGTATAAACACTTCAACCGAAGGGCAGAAGAAAAGAAGGGCAATAACAAACAAAAATGGTTTGAAAGTTAATAAGGCATACTGTGAAAAGTACGATATACCCGTAAGGACAATGGCAAATAAGATGAGGAGATATATTTCCAATAAAAATATATTGAAGAACTATGACTTTAAAAAAAGTGTTGAAGAGAATAGTAAACTATTAAAAGAAAAGAAAATAAAACCTAATAGTGAAAGAAGACTATATGAATTTATGGAGTGGTATAAAACAGAAGGAATAATAACAAATAAAAAAACAGAAAAACATGAAGAAATTTAACGAAATCCCAAATTTTAAGACGCTTCGTTGCGAAGCAAAAATAAGCGAGGATAAACTGACAATCTTGCATTACAGAATTAATGAGATTATTTTTAAGTACAACATGCAGTCTGCATTTCCAATAAATGTTCAGAAAGCAACAGAGCAATTAGTGGTTGTTTTTCAGCAGATAAAAGAGTTGGAGGTTAAAGATGCCGTAAAACCTAAACAAGAGGAGATTTTGGCAAAAGGCAGAGAGATAGTAAAAAGTCTCAAAGAGTATGTTAAAAATTTCAAGTATGATGATAGTTGTGTCGGTGCCATTGAAAGTATGTGCAAGTACCAACTATCCAATTATCTCAAAAACAAAGAAAACTTAACCATTACAACGGGAGTAGAGATATTAGAGGGAAATGTTGTGCTACGGGAGATTGCCAATGATGTTACCGCTAATCTCAACAGGCAACCGAATATCAAAGCATTTCTTCGCATGCAGGGAGAGATAATAGATATTATAGGTAAGCAACTGCAAACCTTCCAATTCAGGTAGAAAAAATGCTAAAAACGACTATTAGTTTGTAAATATGCAAGCACCTATTTTTCATAAATGGATAAAATGCTGATTTACAACACTTAATAGAATAGGGTTCGAGATGTGTCCCAACTATATTTATAAATTTGTGCTTAAACAAGGCAAAAACCAACACCTAAAAAATAAGTGTTGGTTCTGCTGTTTATAGATGTAGGTTAAAATTCAATCTTCGTGTTGATGACTGTTTTGTCCAACAACTTTGCATAGTGCTGTGTCATCTTCGTATTTGAGTGTCCAAGAATTTTGGAAACTACCTCTATCGCAATTCCTGCATTCAACATCAATGTCGCTGCCGTGTGTCTCGCAAGGTGTGTCGTAAGAGTCTTCTTAATCCCACAAATATCGGCAATCTCTTTTAAGTACGAGTTGTATTTTTGATTGGTGATAATCGGTAGTTCAAAGTCATACTTCTTCAATAGCGAAATAGCGGTATCATTGAGTGGTAGAATATATGTAACTCCCGTCTTACCTCGCTTCTTTTTGAGGTACATCACTTCACCGTCAGTCTGAATATCCTCTCTACGAACCGATGCCAAGTCGCAATATGATAGAGCGGTATTTGCAGCGAAAACAAATAAGTCTCTCACTTGGTTCAGGCGTTCAATGCCGAAATCCTTATTTGCTATCCTCATCAACTCCTCCTTAGTGAGAGGAACGATGTTTACTTCCCCCTTCTTTATCTTGATAGTGTCAAACGGATTCTTTGTAAGTTTGTTGTTACGCATACCGTAAACAAAAATACTCTTCGCCTTTGTCAGGTATGATGCCAAAGTGGAATCCTTTAATTTCAATTCATTTTTAAGGTGGTACTTATAATTTAGAACATCGGTATTATCAACTGCCTTTACGGGTTTGTTGCCTACAACTATCTTAAATTGTTCTATTGCCAATAGGTATTTGGAGTGTGTGGAATTTCCTATTTCCGCTCCTTTTCTCTTGTTGATAATTTCAATAAAATCATCAAAGAGGTTAAAGAGGGTGTAGTGCTGCTCCTCAAATCCGTTCCTCACATACTCCGTCAATGTTGCTGCTCGAACCTGAGTCCCCTTTACCACGCATTCGGTGTAATACTCATCAATTTTACGCCTAACCTCTGAGCAGTAGCGACTTATGTGGTTTGAACGGTTTGAAAAAATTGCTTTTTTGAACTCGTCAGGGTTCACTCTTAAATCAAGATAAGCGGTGGAGCGCACCCCATCTACATTCACCCAAACTTGGATTTTGTTCAGATTTGCTCGGTTTGTCCTTGCCTTAGGACAGGTAAAAGTAACGCTGTACATAGTTGTAAATTAAGTAGTTAAATGATTTCGTGCAATCATTTTGCAATCACAACCACTTACTTGCACGGATACTTGCAGATTTGTTGCAAAAATGCCTTTTTCACCGAAAATCCTGCACCAACTCAAAGCGATGAAATTGCTCGGTTGGTAGAGCAAAAACCTTGTCAGAGTGCCTTATCGCCCACTTTTCGTATGAGAAACAAGCAACAAAAAAAGTCTCAGAAAACTCTGAGACTTTCATTCTTTGAGCGGAAAACGAGACTCGAACTCGCGACCCCAACCTTGGCAAGGTTGTGCTCTACCAACTGAGCTATTTCCGCATTTGTTTGCGTTTCTCGTTAATTTCTAAGAACTTTGCAACACCTTTATCGGTTTTGCGAGTGCAAATATAAGGCAAAATTTTTTACTGTGCAAGAAATTTTTAGAAAAATGTGCATTTTTTGTGTTTTTCGACCATTCAAAGGCCTAATTATTGAAAAATCAGCACTCAAATAGCTCTAAAAGAGCGTCTGAATATCACCGAAGCTGTGCCGTAATTATGCCAACGCAGTGTGTCGAACCCCGCATCATCCTCGTGATACCTACCTAAATTTATTACCAAAACCGTTAAAATATCAATACGCAAATTACAACTCTCAACTTTTTTTGCTATCTTTGCATCGTTAGAAATGTGAATCGAATAACAATCAATTATAAATCATTAAAAACCAAAAAGTTATGTTCGCAATTGACAATTATGACTTTACCGGCAAGCGCGCGATTATCCGCGTGGATTTCAATGTACCTCTCAACGGCGAGGGACAGGTAACTGACGACACTCGTATTCGTGCCGCTATTCCAACCATCAAGAAGGTGTTGGAGAAGGGTGGTGCTGTAATTCTTATGTCGCACCTCGGTCGTCCAAAGAAGAATCCGGATCCAAAGTACTCGTTGGAGCAGATTATCCCTGCTATCGAGGCTCGTTTGGGTGAGAAGGTGATGTTCGCCGGAGATTGTATGGGCGAGAAGGCTGCCGAGATGGCTGCTGCTTTGAAGCCGGGTGAGGTTATGTTGCTCGAAAACCTCCGTTTCTACGCTGAGGAGGAGGGTAAGCCACGTGGTTTGGCCGAGGACGCAACCGACGAGGAGAAGAAGGCTGCAAAGAAGGCTCTCAAAGAGGGTCCACAGAAGGAGTTCGTAAAGAAGTTGGCTTCGTATGCTGATTGCTACATCAACGACGCATTCGGTACTGCACACCGCGCTCACTCTTCGACTGCACTCATCGCCGAGTACTTCCCTAACGACAAGATGTTCGGCTACGTTATGGAGAACGAGTTGAAGGCTATCGACGGTATGATGCAGAACCCACAGCGTCCATTCGTGGCTATCGTTGGTGGTTCGAAGGTTTCGACCAAGATTACCATTATCGAGACTTTGATGGAGAAGGTTGATAAAATTATCATCGGTGGTGGTATGACCTACACGTTCGCAGGTGCTCTCGGTGGCAATGTTGGTAAGTCGATTTGCGAGCCGGATATGTTCCCTGTAGCTCTCGATATCCTTGCAAAGGCAAAGGCTCGTGGTGTTGAGTTTGTGATGTCGCCGGACGCTCTCGTTTGCGACGATTTCAGCGAGGATGCAAACACTATGCAGGCTCCTGTAAATGAGATTCCTGCCGAGTGGGAGGGTGTCGATATCGCTGAGGGCGGTAAGAAACTCTTCCGTGAGGAGATTTTGAAGTGCAAGACTATCCTTTGGAACGGTCCTGTTGGCGTATTCGAGATCAACAAGTTCTCTACCGGTTCGCGTGCCGTAGCAGAGGCTATTGCCGAGGCTACCCAGACAAATGGTGCATACTCGCTCATTGGTGGTGGCGACTCTGTGGCTTGCATCAACAAGTTCGGTCTTGCCGACAAGGTATCGTATGTATCAACCGGTGGTGGTGCGCTCTTGGAGTATATCGAGGGTAAGGAGTTGCCGGGTGTAGCCGCAATCCGCAAGTAAAATCTATTTTGAGCGGTGAATTTTGCACCGCTCTTCAATAAGCGAGTTCCTCACATAGGCTTACTATGCTGCGGACTCGCTTTTTTTGTTTGGCACAAAATTCTCTCGCGCAAAATGAGATTTTCTTTTGCGGATAGGAAAGTAATTTTAAGCAGCGATAGCTAAGTAAAGACCTTCGGGCTGTACGTCTTGTACTATCCCGAAGGCCTTTCTTTTGTAATGCGCCTCATCTCACAACTTCTGACAAGAAATGGAGTAGTATGTGAAATTTTTAATTTTGCATTTTGCATTAACCCCTCTTCGAGGGCTTTTCCTCCTTCTTGCAAGGCATAGTGTGCAAGCACCCTCTGCTCTTGCTTCGTGCGTCGGTTCTGCATTTTGCATTCTGCATTTTGCATTTTAGCCTACTCCTTCATCACCTTGTTTTGGTGGTTGATGCTCTCGACGTGGATTGCATCGAGGAGGGTTTGCAGAAATTCGATGCTGAGTCCGAGCGATGCGCTTCGTGCCAAGGTGCGCTCGGCAATGCTCTCCCAGCGCAGCGACTGCAAGATTCGCACATCATTGTCGCGTTTGATACGACCGATATCCTCCGCCACGCTCATACGCTCGGCAAGGAGTTGCAGAATTTCGCCATCGAGCGAGTCGATTTGTTCGCGCAACGACATCAGGGTCATCTGATAAGCCTGCGATGCCGACTCTCCTGCACGCCACTTGATACTCTCGACGAGTTTTGCAACAGCCTCTGGCGTGAGTTGTTGTTTCGCATCGCTCAACGCCATATCGGGATTTATGTGGCTCTCGATCATAAAGCCATCGTAGTCGAGGTCGGCAGCCTGCTGCGATATATCTTTGATATACTCTCTGTTGCCGCAGATGTGCGACGGGTCGCAAATAATCGGCAAGTCGGGCATACGACGGCGCATTTCGAGCGCGATATGCCACATCGGAGCATTACGCAAGTCGCCCGAGCCATAACCTGCGAATCCTCTATGTATAAGTCCGAGATTTTTTACTCCGCACGCCAAAAGTCGCTCTACGCCACCGCACCACAACTCGATATCGCTGCTCGTAGGGTTTTTCACATAGACCATCTTCTCGGTGCCGCGCAACGCCTCGGCAACCTCCTGCATCGAGAATGGGTTGGAGGTTGTGCGTGCACCAATCCAAAAGATGTCTATATCGTGCTTCATAGCACTCTCCACGTGGCTTGTGTTTGCAACCTCGATGGCGAGGGGCAGACCCGTCTGCTCCTTTGCCTTTTTCAGCCACGGCAACGCCTTCACGCCCATACCCTCGAATGTATTGGGTTTGGTGCGAGGCTTCCACACTCCGGCTCGTAGAATATCCACCTTACCTGTTGAGGCGAGTGCGTGAGCCGTAGCGAGTACCTGCTCTTCGCTCTCGGCACTGCAAGGTCCTGCAATGATAAGCGGTCTTTTTGGCTCCATAGTACTATTGTTTGTCTATCTATATAGACAGCAATTTATCTAAAAGGTTAATTTGATTTTTACAAATTTATACGCCTATAATAAATATGGTAGGTCGTTTATTTATATCGGGCAGCCCCATCTTGCGCCACTCGGCGATAGTTGCCGTGCGTATATACTCGCTGTGCGATGTTATGTCGCAGGCGATTGAGAGTTTGGTTTGAGCTCCGCACGAAGCCACAATTTGCTCTGCCAACTTTGTGTTGCGGTAGGGAGCCTCGATAAAGAGTTGCGACTGATGCTCCGATGCAGCACGACTCTCCAAACGCTTAATTGCACGTGTGCGTTCGGGCTCTTTCACAGGGAGGTAGCCGTTGAAGGCGAAGGATTGACCGCTCAATCCCGACGCCATAACCGCCATAATAATTGACGAAGGCCCTACCAATGGCACTACGCGAATACCTGAACGGTGGCACGCCTCGACAACGAGCTGTCCGGGGTCTGCAACTGCCGGAACACCAGCCTCCGAGATTACGCCTGCCGAGCGTCCGGCCTTAATTTTGGCAACCATACGCTCGATGTCGCGTGGCGAGGTGGTGTGTTCGCTCAACTCGTCAAACTCCAACTCGTCGATATGCCCCGACAGCCCCGCCTTCGAAAGAAAGCGACGAGCCGAACGAAGATTTTCGACTATAAAGTAGTCGAGTGATGTTATGACCTCGCGATTGCCTTCGGGTGTAACATCGTAGGGTAGTGTCTCCTCCGAAATCGGACACGGTATAAGGTAGAGTACTCCGCTCATACTACTCATTTATATATATACGTTTCACGCGCTTAGCCACCGAGGTCAGTACCTCGTAAGGTATTGTTCCAAGTACGCGTGCCATATCCTCGGCTGTGTTGCCTCGCTTGGCAGAGAAGATCTCAACGATGTCGCCCTCCTCGACACCTTCGATATCGGTGATGTCGATCATACAACTATCCATACATATATTGCCGATGGTCTTGGCGCGTTGTCCGCCTACGAGCATCTCCCACGCTCCATTTCCAAGGTGGCGGTTTAGTCCGTCGGCATAGCCGACAGGAATAGTTGCGATGCGGCTCTCCCTCTCGATTTTGCCGTTACGACCATATCCTACGGTGTTGCCCTCGTGGAGAGTGCGAATCTGCACTATGCGGGTGCGGAGTGTTGAAACGGCCTCCAACGCTTCACTCGCAGTAGTAGAGAAACCGTAAAGACCAATACCCAAGCGGCACATATCGAAGCGAGCCTCCTCGAAACGCAGCATCGCCTCCGACGCCGCAGCGTGGCGCAATGGTCGGTACGGCAACGATGCCATAATTGCGCTGCTTATGCGGTCGAATTTGGAGATCTGCTCCTTCGAGAAGTCATCTTGTGTGGTGTCGTCAGCCACGCATAGGTGGGTAAAGATTGAAGCTACACGAACGCTCTGTGCCGAGTGAGCAAGAGCCTGATTCAATGCCTCTACGTCCTCCTCCATAAAGCCGAGACGGTGCATTCCGCTGTCGATTTTGAGGTGTATCGGATAGTTTATCTTATCTGCGTGGTCCACCGCCTGAACGAACGACGAAAGCGAACGGAACGAGTATATTTCGGGTTCGAGCGAGTGGGCAATCATTGTATCGAAACTTGCATCGTCTGCATTCAATACCACTATCGGCATCGTAATACCTCCCTCGCGTAGTGCAACGCCCTCGTCGGCAAATGCCACGGCGAGATATGCGATTCCCTGTTTTTGCAACATCTGTGCAACCTCTACTTCGCCAGCGCCATATCCCGACGCCTTAACCATTGCGATAAGTTGTGTTGTGGAGCCTATCTTCGAGCGGAAGTAGTTGATATTTCGCGCCATAGCTTGTAAATCAACCTCCAAAACGGTGGTATGACTATGCTGCTCCAAGCGGTGTGAAAGTCGCTCCATACGGCTGGCGCGGTTACCCTTTATGAGTATTGCGTGGTCGGCGACGTCGAGTTGCGAGATATTTGCCATAGCCTCCTCGGTCGAGGCGAAGAATATGCTGTTCGAGTTGAAGAGTGTGCGATGCTGCGACAGAGTTGCGCCAATGCCGACAAAGTTGTCGATACCTGCCTCACGCACCATTCTTGCAACCTCGGTATAGACATCATTGCCACTCTGCAAGATGTCCGAGAGTATTAGCATTGTTTTGCGGTGCGAAGCTACTGAACGAAGGTTGTCCAGCGCAATTGACAATGAGTTTAAATCTGCACTATACGAGTCGTCGATAATAACCGAATTTTCTACACCCTGCTTAACCTCCAAGCGCATAGCTACGGGTTGCAACTGCGAAAAATCGGGTGCTGTGTACCCCATTTCGGCAAAGAATGTTGCTACAATCTCGGCGTTGCACTGAGAGGCGTGGTCTGCCATTTTTGGAGCAAGCGCAAAGTTCGCATCAATAAGTGTGCGGTCGCTGTATTTCGCCTTAATAGCCTCTGCCAGAGTTGAGTATGCAGAGTGATAAATTATGGTGTTTGCCGTCTTGGCAAGGGCTATCTTTTCAGATATCTTCTCCTCTAACGAGGCGAATCCTTGTGCGTGAGCGTCGCCAATCGAGGTAAAGATGACCATATCGGGAGCGATAATGTTACGTAGTCTCTCCATCTCGCCCTTTTGCGAAATGCCCGCCTCGATAATAGCCACATTGTATGTGTTATCCAACATCAGTAGCGACAACGCCACTCCCAACTGCGAGTTGTAGCTACGTGGCGAGCGGAAAATTTTTGCATCACGCGGGGCACACTGTGCAATCCACTCCTTAACTGTGGTCTTTCCATTCGAGCCCGTGATAGCCACTACCTTGCCTCCGAACTGCTTGCGGTGGTGTGTTGCCAAGGCCTGCAATGCTACAAGCGAATTATTGACTATCACAGCGCCACAACCCTCTCCGAGAGATACTGCGTGCTCCACCATAAAAGCCTTTACGCCACGCTCCTGCACCTCCGAAATATGGTTGTGTGCATCGTGATTAACACCCTGCATTGCCACAAAAAGTGTATCGCCGGTCATTGCATACGAGCGGCTGTCGGTAGCAACTGCCGTTACCTCCAAATCGCAACCTGCGAGGTTGCCTCCCACAATGCGTGCTATGTCGGAAAGGTTGTATTTCATCATCTATTCCTTAAAAGTTACTATTGTTATGCCGGAGCCACCTCGGTCGGGGTGGTCGTCGGTAGCGCTTGCCACCTGTGGTAGCGAGCGGAGGTATCTGCGTACCTCCTCTTTGAGCGCACCCGTACCTTTGCCGTGCAGAATTGTTACACTGCCTACGCCTACCATCAATGCATCATCGACCAAGGTCTGGACCCTCTCCAATGCCTCTACTACACGCTCACCGCGAATATCAATCTGCGAACGGAAGTTCAAACGGCGTTGAGAGATATCGGCAGAGATAACGGTGCGAGGGGTTTCGGGACGAGTCATTCGCTTAAATTCCGCTGAGGATATAACCTCCAAACGTGCCGTTTCGACAGTTGTAAGTATCTGCCCAAACGCCACTTGTGCCCTCTTTCCACGCACCTCTTTAACTACGCCTACGCCATTCTGCCCCATAAGGCGGACCTTTGCACCCACCTCCAAAGGCAGGGCTCTCTTTGTTGGTTGTGCAACCTCTTTTATCTGCTTCTCTGCCGGGTTGTTTTTGCGCTCTTCGCGTCGCTGCTGACGACGGCGAAGTCGCTCCATTTCGCGCTCTATGCGCTCGTTTGCCTCGGAGTTATCCGTCTCAATCTCCTCGCGGAAATCCTCGAACTCGCGACGCAAAATTTTGGTCTGCTCCTTTTCGGCTTGTGCTTCACGAATACCTTTAATGGTATTCTCGATTTGACGATTTGCCTCCGCCACCAGCTCCTTTGCCTGTGCCTTCGCCTCGTGGATAATGCGGTTACGCTCCTCGCGTATATTTGAGAGCTTTTCGCTCAACACCTGCTCCATCTCCTCGACTTTGCGATCGGTCTGGCGAATGCGCTCACGCTTCTGTGCCCAATAGTGCTTGTCGCGGGCAACTTCGCGTAACTGTTTCTCCAAGTCGATATGTTCCGAGCCCGCCTTCTCCTTTGCCGAGGCTATAATATCCTCGGAAAGACCAATTTTTCGGGCAATCTCTATGGCAAAAGAACTTCCCGGCTTACCACTCTCCAAGCGGAAGAGTGGACGTATATTCTGCACGTCGAACATCATCGCACCATTCACCACGCCCTCGTGGTTCGAGGCGTAATACTTGATGTTGGAGTAGTGGGTGGTGATAACGCCATAACAGCCGCTCGCTACCAACTTCTCGAGTATAGCCTCGGCAATAGCCGAGCCAATCACAGGCTCTGTTCCCGAGCCAAACTCGTCGATAAGTACCATTGTGCGACCATCTGCTCCTGCTACCATTGCCTTCATATTTAGAAGGTGTGAGGAGTAGGTTGATAGATCGTTGTCGATGGATTGTTCGTCGCCTATATTTATGTAGATTTTGTTGAAGACGGGGAGTTCGCTCACCTCCGATGCGGTGATAGGGTAGCCACATTGGAACATATACTGTAAAAGACCTATGGTCTTTAAACAGACCGATTTTCCACCCGCATTGGGTCCCGAAATGACCATTATACGCCTCTCGCTGTCCAGCTCTACGTCGAGCGGAACGACTGTGCGCTTCTGGCGTTTGAGCGACTGCGCCAACAGTGGGTGTTTTGCTGTGCGCAGCACCAGGTGGCTCTCTCTCGATATGATAGGTCGTCCTGCACTATTCTCGACCGCCCAGCGAGCCTTGGCGCGAACCATATCGACTACCGCCATAAACTCCTCGGTGCGCTCCACCTCTTTTATGTCGCTGCGTACAACGTCGGTGAAGGCTGTCAATATGCGGACTATCTCTCGGCGCTCCTCATACTCCAATTCGCGCAGCATATTGTTCAACTCCACAACCTCGGCGGGTTCGACGTAGAAGGTTTTGCCTGTGGCCGATTCGTCGTGAATAAAACCCTGCAACTTGCGCTTGTTTGCTGCCGTAACTGGAATTACGGCGCGTCCCTCACGAATGGAAATCGAGGCGTCGCTATCGACTATGCCACTCGACTTTGCCGACTGCAAAATCGCCTGCAAACGCTTCGATACCTGACCTTCGTGGCGACGAATCTGTTGGCGAATTTGTCGCAACTCCTCCGAAGCGCCATCGCGCACTACACCCTTATCGTCGATGATTCGGCGGATATCCGCCACAATGTTCCAAAGCGCCTTAACCGGCTTTGCAAGCGAGGTTAAAGTGGGGTACTGCTCGGTGTTGCTCTTGTGTAAAAACTGCACGAAGTCGCCTGCCGAAATCAGTGCTTTGCCCAACTGCACAACCTCTGCCACCTCCAAGAATGTTCCCTCGACCTTTGCCTTTTCGACAATCTCGGCGATATCGTAGAACTCCTCGGTCGGAGCCTCTCGCTCGGAGAGGAGAATTTGTCGCATCTCCTCCGCCAAGGCGTGTCGGTACTCTATCTCTTGTTCGTTGGCGGTAAAACCCTCCTCGGCGAGCAAATTGCGGGCGTGTTGCATTGTACACAACGCAACACACTGCTCCCGAATGGTGCTAAAACCAATCTTCTCCTCAAAGTTGGATGGGTATATGACACTCTTTGGTACCGCCACCACTCTCAATATCTAAACTATTTTGCCTTCTCCGCCTTTCTCTTCTCGCGGTCGGCTTTGCGTGCAGCCTTGTCGGCCTGCTTCTCCTCGTAGGTCTTCTTTCCGAATACGGTTACGTTGATGTAACGCTTCGGATTCTCCTTCAAATCGGCCAACAATACCGAGAGGTTCTGCGATGCTTGTGCCAGCTCCTTGTACAACTTCTCGTCCGAAACGAGGTTGCCGAGTGAGCCCTGACCGCTATTAACCTTTGCCAAGAGAGCATCAACCTCCGAGATTGCCTTGTTGAGTTTCTCACCAAGATTTTGGTCGCTCAACGACTTCGATACGGTGTTGATGTTGGTTACGATGCTATCCAGCTTTGAGCTGTTCTGGTTGAGTGTAGCGCAGAAACCGTCGATGTTGCCGATGATGTTCGAACGCTTCAAATCAGCCATTACAGTGTTGAGGCTTGCGATAGCCGCAGTGATATTTCTCGAGTTGCCATCAACGAGGCTGTCTACGCCCGAGATGGTGTTGTTGAGATTGTCGAGCAACTCCACTACGCGTACTTTGATATCGCCCAGCTCATTTGCGAGCGTGTCGAACATATCGAGCTGAACGCCCGACTGAATGGTATCATTGTTCTTCAAAAAATCTGTCGCTTCACCCATCTTAATCTCGATAGACTTTCCGCCCATCAGACCTGCACTGAACATTACGGCCTTCGAGTCGCTCGGAATGTCGAACTCGCTGCTTACCGAGAGGGTAACGTCTACGCCGCCGTTATCTTTGTTTACCTCTACGCCTGTAACCTGGCCAACTTTTACGCCGTTGATGACAATGGCAGCTGCATCCTGCAAGCCTATTACATTCTCGTAGTGTGCTGTGTAGGTGCGAGTGCGGCCAAAGATATCAAGACCACTCAAAAAGCGGATACCCGCCCAAGCACAAAGCAGTATTACTACTGCGTAGATTCCAATTTTTACCTCTTTTTTCATCTTCGTAAATTCTTAATTGAACTATATTATTTTCTGTTTTTACCTACTGTTTTGATAGTGCTTTTTATCTGTTGTATGGTACGACGAATGCTCTCGGGTACTCTGTGTGCACATCATCGAGATACTTACGAGCCTCGTCCGCGCTTGCAAAGTCGCCATAACAATATCTGTACTTAACATCGCCCGGAAGCTCCATAATCCACACCTTGTTGCGAAGCCATTTGAAACGCTCCTCGGTGATAGCAACCTTCGCATTTCCCGCCATTATCTGTATCGTGTAGCGCTTTTCGCTCTTCTGTGGCTTGGTGTTTGGCGCAGGTTGAGGTTCGCTCCTCTCCGTTACCGGTTTTTTCTCCTCAACTTTCGTCTTTTCGGTATTTTCCACCTTCTCAACCTTTGGTTTCTCTACCTCCTTTGCTTTCGGCTTTTCCGCCTTCGGTTTCTCAGCCTGTTCACTCTTTTTGGCTGCACCCTGAGGGTTCTCCACGAGCAACGAGCGATTTACAACGTCGATATATCTCTCTATTGCGCGGAATAGTGCCGCAGCAATCTTCTTCTGTCCCTCCTCCGAGGTGATGATTTTTAAATCCTCGGGGTTGGTCATAAAGCCTATCTCGGTAAGGACACTCGGCATATCGGTTGAGTAGAGCACCTTCAAAGGCTGTCCGCGTACGCCGTGGTCGCGATAACCAAGACCCGCATACTCGTCCTGAATAAATCGTCCCAACATCTCGCTGTACATACCATACGTATATTGCAGGTTCTGAATGTAGGCACGAACTATTGTGGCTGTTTTTTGGTCCGACATATCGAGCAACTCCTCCTTGTTGTTGGCATAGAGCGCATTCTCGTTTCGGCTCTTCTCACCTGTGGTTTCGCCCATAATAAGAGTTAGTGTTCCCCTTACCTCCGACTTGTTGGGCATTGCGTTGGAGTGGACCGATACGAATAGGTCGGCATTGTTGCGGTGCGCGATGTTGGCACGCTCCTGCAAGTCGGCACCGAGGACGCTCGACAGCATCGTATCTACTGTGCGCGTATAAACGACCTTTACATTTGGCATCTTTTTTTCAATAAGGGCACCAAGTTTGAGTACTACTTGCAGATTTATGTCCTTTTCGGCAACACCTCCGACGCACGCTCCTGGAAAGCGGCCGCCGTGTCCGGCGTCGAGAGCTATCACTTTTACGCCCTGCGCACTCCTCTCCTCTCCACGGGTTGTGCACGGGAGGAGCAATGCGCTTATTGCTATTGCCGTCGCCAAATACTTACCAAATGGTCGAAAGTTCTTCATAAAGTTTGTCATATCCGCTTTTTTTACTATCTTTACGCGCTGAAAAAAGCGCGTGCCCGTGCGTATAGGGCTGTGTTTTATCGGTTTTGCCGACGCGTCGGCAAAGGTACGAAAAATTTTGGAATTTTTGAAACATTTTAGGCTAAAATATCTCGTTTTGGTGGTTATTGCGTTGGTTATGACTCACGCAGTGCTTGGATCTGCCGTTTCGCGACCTGTTGTGGAGTGGGCGACAGAGCAGGTGCGTGGTGGCGATTCGCTTGCTGCACAAGCCGCTGTAACAGATACTATAAAGGCAGATACTGCCAAACCTGCTCCACAAGAGCCTGTGCGTCGTTCACGTAGGCGTGCCGCTGCCAGACGGAGTGCGGAGGGCGTGGCAGTGGAGGCAAAAAATGATACGCTGGCAAAACCCGATAGTCTTGCCCCTATACCAATCTCGAAGCGCGACACTACAAGCAAGAAGAAGGGCTCGATGATTGACGAAATTATCTCGGGAAAGAATACCGACTCGCTCCATTACGATGTGCGTAATAAAAAGGTCTATATATACAATCAGGGCGATATCAAGTATGAAAATATGGGTCTGCAAGCCGACTATATGCAGATTGATATGAATACCAAAGAGATATACGCTTTCGGTAAGGCGGATTCGGTCGATGGTAAGCCTAAAAATACCCACCCTGTATTCAGCGAGGGAGGCTCGTCATACACGATGGATACCATCACCTACAACTTTGGCTCGAAGAAGGCCTTTATTCAGGGTGTTGCCACGCAGGAGGGTGATGGCTGGTTGGTCGGTAGTCAGATTAAGAAGATGCCGGATAACTCAATCAATATCCGCCACGGAAAGTATACCACTTGCGACCATACCGAGAACCCGCACTTCTACCTTGCAATGACCAAGGCGAAGGTTATTCCGGGTAAAAAGATTATTACGGGTCCTGCCTATTTGGTGATGCACGATGTACCAATCTACTTCGCTTGTATTCCGGAGGGCTTCTTCCCAATCAACTTGGGTCCGAAGTCGGGCTTGTTGATGCCTTCCTACGGTGAGGACGCCTCGCGAGGCTTCTTTATACGAGGTTTGGGCTACTACTTCATCATCAACAAGCATATCGACCTCGCCCTTACAGGTGGTATATACACGCTCGGCTCGTGGGAGGTGAGCGCCTCTTCGCGCTATGTCAAGCGATATAAGTATCGAGGAAATCTCAACTTCGACTTTTCGTCTGTAAAGACGGGCGACAAGGGTGAACCCGACTATATCAAGCAGAACAACTTCCGCTTCACTTGGACTCACTCGCAGGACCCTAAGGCGAACCCGGGTTCGACATTCTCGGCTTCGGTAAACCTCTCGTCGAGCGGCTATTCGCGTTATTCGGCAACCACGCTGAACGACATTCTCGCTACACAGACCAACTCCTCGATATCCTACTCGAAGAGCTGGGCAGGAACGCCGTTTTCGCTCTCGATGAACTTCGCCGTGTCGCAGAACTCGCAGACACGACAGTTGGCCATTACCTTGCCGAATATCGTCTTTAATGTGGCGCGAGTCTATCCGTTCAAGCGCAAGGAGTCGATGGGCAAACAACGTTGGTACGAGAAGATTGGATTTACCTACTCGGCAAAACTCACCAACTCGGTAACAACGCCCGAGAAGGATATCTTTACGATGCAGACTTTGAAGAATATGCGTAACGGCGTAGAGCATACATTGCCTATTTCGACATCGATAAATCTCTTCAAGTATATCAACATCTCGCCATCGTTCAACTACTCGGAGCGTTGGTACTTCTCGCGTCAGCACCAGCGCTGGAATCCCGATACCAATCAGGTCGAGACGCTCGATCCTGAATATGGTTTCTACCGTATCTACAACTATAACGCTTCGATTTCGGCAAATACCACCATCTATGGTATGTGGCAGATGAAGAAAAAGACGGCGAAGGTGCAGGCGGTACGCCACACCATAACTCCGCAAATAGGCTTCTCGTATGCGCCGGATTTCAGCAAGCAGAAGTATGGCTACTACGAAACTGTGCAGACCGATTCGCTCGGTAGCTACAGGGTCTATTCTCCATACTCTAATCAGCCGTATGGTGTGCCGGGAGCAGGACAACAGGCGAATTTGAACTTCTCGCTCTCGCAGTCGCTGGAAATGAAGGTGTTGAGTAAGCGCGACACTACGGGTGTGAAGAAGATTAAACTTATCGACGAGCTGCGTATCAGCGGTTCATATAACTTCCTTGCCGACTCGCTCAAATTATCGAACTTGCCTATTTCGTTCCGTACGACAATTTATAAGAACTTCGGTTTGAACTTATCGTTTACACTCGACCCTTACTATGTGGCTCCTAACGGAACGCGTACCAACACTTTGTGGGTCAAGGCGCGTAAGGCGGGTGGAAGCAGAAACAGGCTCGGTTTGATCACAAGTACGGGATGGAGTTTTGGTTACACCTTCAAATCGCGAGAAAACAAGTCGCAACCTGCGATGAACGATATCAACTCCATACCTCCGGAGTACTTTAATCCATTCTCCGACCCGTATGGTCTGATGGACCCTCTGCTGCGACGGCGGTATATGGCGAATGCATACTACGACTTCTCGATACCGTGGAATATAGGTTTCAACTACGTCATAAGTTATGGTATCAGTTACGTCAATAACGGCACGACGGGTTATAAACGGAATGTGTCGCAGACGATAGGTTTCAATGGTAGTGTGAATTTGACGCCAAAGACGGGTATCTCATTTACGACAGGTTTTGATATTCAAAATCGAAAACTTACCACCACGTCGATCTCTATTACGCGAGATTTGCACTGTTGGCAGATGTCGTTTGTGTGGATTCCGTTCGGAACGCATAAGAGTTGGAGCTTCAATATCGGAGTTAAAGCGGCGTCGCTTGCAGACTTGAAGTACGACAAGAGTCAATCGATGTACGACAACCTCTTCTAATGGAGAGCATAAACGGTACATCTTTTGCGCAAATATAAAACAGAGTATGATAAAATTTTGAGATATGACAAAGAAAAAAGCAGATAATCAGAATGTTGCAGAGAAAGAGGGCGTTATAGAGGAGCCTATCAACCCTGCTACCGAGAGTAATGAAAATGCCAATATGACAGACGAAAAGGGTGATGATGCTGACACTGTGGCAGAGGCTCCCGCTGTTGAGGAGGTTGATTGGAAGGATAAGTATCTTCGCTTGCAGGCGGAGTTCGACAACTTCCGCAAACGCACTTTGCGCGAGAAGATGGCCCTTATAGAGTCGGGCGGCAGCGATGTATGGAAGGCTGTATTGCCGGTACTCGATGATATGGAGCGTGCAATGGTAGCTTCGGAGAAGAGCGACGATATTGCGGCATTGCGCGAGGGTGAGCGACTCATCTACAACAAGTTTGTCGATATTATGCGACAGAAGGGTGTTGTGGAGATTGAGGCTCTCGATGCGGAGTTTAATCCCGATTTGCACGAGGCTGTGGCGCGATTTGCTGCGGGCGAGGAGAAGTCGGGCAAGGTTATAGACGTTGTGCAGCGTGGATACAAGCAGGGTGAGCAGGTGTTACGCTATACCAAAGTTGTAGTAGGAGAGTAAATATAGACGAGAACGGAAAACGGAAAACGGAGAGCGGAAAACTACTATCTACTCACTACGAATTAAAAAAAACAGCTAATGGCTAATGGCCAATAGCTAATAGCTAAAATTATGGCAGAAAAGAGAGATTACTACGAGGTGTTGGGCGTTGAGAAGAACGCCAATGCCGATGAGATAAAAAAGGCGTACCGCAAGGCTGCGATAAAGTATCACCCCGATAAAAATCCGGGCGATAAGGAGGCTGAGGAGAAGTTCAAGGAGGCGGCCGAGGCGTACGATGTGCTGTCGAACGAGGAGAAACGTGCCCGTTACGACCGCTTTGGACACGCAGGAATGTCGGGTGCCGGTGGAGCAGGAGGCTTCGGTGGCGGTTTTGGCGGAGGATTCTCTATGGAGGATATCTTCTCGCAGTTTGGCGACATCTTCGGAGGCCATTTTGGCGGTGGCTTTGGTGGAGGCTTCGGCGGTTCACGAGGGGGACGCTCGGTAAATCGCGGCTCGGATATACGTGTTCGCATCAAACTCACACTTGCCGAGATAGCGAATGGTACGACCAAGAAGATAAAGGTCAATAAATATATCGCCTGCGACAAGTGTGGTGGAAATGGTGCGAAAGATTCGTCATCGTTCTCGACCTGTTCGACTTGTAACGGCTCGGGATATGTGGTTACGGTTCAGAACACCTTCTTGGGACGTATGCAGTCGCAGTCGGTCTGCCCAACGTGCGGTGGCGAGGGTAAAATCGTTACAGCCAAGTGCGATAAGTGCGGTGGTGAGGGCTATGTTCGTGGCTCGGAGGTTATCGAGATTCAGGTACCTGCCGGAGTTGGCGAGGGTATGGCTTTGACCGTTTCGGGCAAGGGAAATGCGGCGCGTCACGGAGGTATCAATGGCGATTTGATTGTCGTTATCGAGGAGGAGCACAATGCCGAGCTCTTGCGTGATGGCAACAACCTTATCCACAATCTCAATATCACCGTTGTTACGGCAATCCTTGGTGGCGAGGTTGAGGTGCCGACCATTGAGGGTAAGGCGAAGATTAAAATTGCCCCGGGAACACACGCCGGAAAGGTGCTGCGACTTCGTGGCAAGGGTTTGCCCGATGTCAATGGCTACGGACGAGGCGATATTATGGTTGTAGTGGATATCACTATCCCTACATCACTCACCTCCGAGGAGAAGAAGTTGGTGAAAGAACTTGCAGACAAACCTCACTTCAAAGAGGCGGAGAGTGTCGAGAACCAGAATATATTCGAAAGAATGAAGAACTTCTTCCGATAATTTGAGACTCTTTTTGGCATCTTTTCGTTTTTGTCGCTCGGAAATAGGCTCACTATTACCTTCGCTCCGAAAATGAAAATCTGCTCAAAAATAGCACTCAAATTGGGTGGGCAGAGAAACGGAGAACGGAAAACGGAGAACGGAAAACGGAGAACGGAGAACGGATTTTTAATTTAGCCAACGGCTAATGGCTGACGGCTAATAGCTAATAGCAAAAAAAAACTATGGGACTTTTTTCGCCGGTAAAGAAGCACGCAAATAAGTTTCGCTACATTCCGCGATACTACGACCCCGAGAAGGAGCGTCGCGAGCAACGCCGCAGGGAGTTGCACGGCACCTCGTCGCAAGATGACGGAGAGTATACTCCGGGTCAGTATATTCGTACCCAGCGCGAAGCAAGACGTGCCGCAAGGAGCGCGAGAGGCGAGCGAAAGAAGATGCCGTCATTGACGCTCTGGGTGTTGCTGGCAACGATGATTATAGTGGCGTATATGCTCTATCCTCGCATTGTTGCTCTCCTATCGACGCCATCGCAGCCGAGAAAAGTTGAGGTTGTGCAGGAGGAGGAGTTTAACCCATATACACCAATTACGATAGTACCAAACGATTATAAAGAGGAGTAAAGACGGTGGCAGATTGTATAAAATTACTACCCGAGATTGTTGCAAACCAAATTAAAGCGGGCGAGGTTGTAGAGTCCCCTTCATCGGTAGTGAAGGAGATGATGGAGAACGCCATAGATGCGGGAGCCACGGAGGTTACCGTAAACTATGTGAATGGCGGTCGCGACCTTGTGCAGATTATCGACAACGGACGAGGAATGTCGCCCGTAGATGCCCGTATGGCGTTCGAGTGCCACGCTACCAGCAAGATAGCCTCACTCGACGACATTTATGCTTTGCATACATTTGGTTTCCGAGGCGAGGCGTTGTCCTCGATTTCGGCAGTGTCGCAGGTGGAGTTGATTACCCGTCAGGCAGATTGCGAGGTGGGCACGCAGACCATAATTAATGGTGGCGAGTTTGTGTCGCAGACCCCTACGGCAGCCCCGGTTGGCTCGCAGTTTTTGGTACGAAACCTCTTCTATAACACCCCTGCGCGTCGCAAGTTTATAAATAGTAAGGAGGCGACACTCTCATCGGATATCAAGCGCGAATTTCGCCGTGTGGCGTTGTGCCATCCCGAAGTTGCCTGTACGCTGATGAACAATGGTGCACCAATATACTCACTACCTGTATCGTCGCTCGTAGAGCGTATAGTTGGAGTTATGGGTAATGCAACAAGACGTAATTTGTTGGAGGTTGATGTCGAGACCACCATCGCTACGGTCAAAGGTTATGTAGGTCGTCCCGAAACAGCCCGCAACAATTCGAGCGAGCAGTATATGTTCGTAAATGGACGCTTTTTCCGTTCGCCATACCTCAATAAGGCGGTATCGAAAGCGTACGAGAAGCTTATCCCGGATAGGGGTTATCCGACCTTCTTCCTCTATATCACGGTCGATACCGAGCGTGTAGATGTGAATGTTCACGCCCAAAAGACTGAGGTTAAGTTTGCTGACAATGAGGCTATTTGGCAGATTTTGAATGCTGCTGTGCGCGAAACTCTCGCCAAGAATGGCGCAATGCCGCTTATCGATTTCGATGCGGAGGATTTGGTTGAGATTCCTGTGGCAACAACGGGTGTGCGATATGTCGAGCCGCGAGCCACGACCAAAGATAACTACAACCCCTTCGCCGAAAACTATGGCGAGGAGAAGAGTTCGGTATCTGCCGGTAATGAGTGGTCGGCAATACCGAAAATATCGGACGAGTTCGACTTGGCCTCATCGGCAGAGTTTGGTGGAGTTGGCGGTGCATCAGATGCCGAATTTGAATACTTCGAATCGGGCGAGGGAGAGGTGCAGATGCTCGATTTGGGTGTGGAGGGTCGCGAAGAGCCGTCGAATATAAGCCTCTGCTGTGGTCGTTATGCAGTGGCAACCTTCTCGTCGAAGATGCTTGTCGTGGATTTGACAAGAGCACGCGAACGACTGCTCTATGACCACTACGTAGCATCGTTGCAGAGCGGACACTCCATGTCGCAGCAGCTGCTATTTCCGGAGTTGCTCACTCTCACCGAGGAAGAGTTCGACTTGGTGGAGGAGTATGCCGTAGATTTCGCTTCACTCGGCTTCGATATCAAGGCGCAGGGTGTAAATACGATAGAGGTGTTCGGTATCCCTGCCGATGTCCACACCGAGCAGCTCGATAGAGCTATTTACGACCTGTTGCAGAGTCTGAAACTTCCACAATCGATGGTGGAGATGCGTCGCAATGCCTTGGCACAGACTTTGGCGCATAGCGAGGCGGTGGGAACTACTCGCTTCACGCAAGAGGATGCAGAGCGATTGACAACGCAGATACTCGCCTCGGCGGAGAGTTATACTCCGGCAGGCAAGCGCATTGTGTCGGCGTGGGCGTTGTCCGATATTAAGAATTTGTTCGAATAAGAGAGAGTTATGAATAATCAATACTTTAAAACACCCCCTGTGGTGCAGAACCTTCTGATAGCCAACTGTGTGGTCTATCTGGCAGTTACGTTGATACCCGCTGTCGGACACTTCTGCGCACAGTATCTCTACCTTTGGTGGTTGGATACATCGTTTGCGCCACCTTTCCACAGCTATCAGTTCCTGACCTATATGTTTATGCACGGAGGCTTTGGACACCTCTTCTCCAATATGTTTGCGTTGTGGATGTTTGGTCGCACGTTGGAGTACGAACTTGGCTCGAAGCGTTTCCTTACCTACTACTTGGTTTGCGGAGTTGGTGCAGCGTTGATACAGGTGGGCTTGGCATCGTTGCTTGGCGAGCAGATTGTGCTGATTGGTGCCTCGGGTGCCGTTATGGGCTTATTATTGGCGTTTGGTGTGATGTATCCTAACAATATGATATATATAATTCCACTCCCATTCCCTATCAAAGCGAAGTGGTTTGTTGTGGGTTATGCCGTGTTGGAGATTGCACTCGGTTGGTCGGGCGCAGGAACGGGTGTTGCTCATTTTGCCCACGTCGGAGGTATGCTGTGGGGTTTGGGGCTGCTGCTTTGGTGGAGAAAGAGAGGCAAAATTTTCTTCTAATTTAGGCATATAGGTAAGTATGGCGGACATCTACACAACTGGCATAAATCGCAAGAAGAGGCGACTGAATTCAGAGCAAAAAAAGGGACTCTGGATTATATTGCTCGATTTTATAATGTCCCTCTTGTCGTTGGCGTTGATATTCTGTACGCTGACGGTGGTGATATGTCAATATATCTCACCCGTGAAGAGTGGTGTTTTGTCGGTAGTGTCGCTTGGCGCACCGATAATATATCTGCTCGATATTGTGATGATGATGTTTTGGGTGTTGCGTTGGCGTTGGTATCACGTCTTGGCGATGGCATTGATGGTGGTGCTGGGACTATTCTACCTGTCGCGCTACTACAAAATCGAGGTTGATCGCCAATATACAACCTCCTACAACGAGCGAGCATATACCAAAATTATGACCTACAACGTTCACGAGGGTCGTAAGGCGGGATTTCTGAAATATATCACCGAACACAATCCCGATATTCTATGCGTGCAGGAGATGACAATAGGTTGCGATAATTGGAACCAACTTACCAAAACCTACCAATCGACCTATAAGCCGAATGTCGGTAAGGGCGGAAATCAGATTCTAACGAAGTTTAAAATCGTCAAAAGCGGTGAAATCGGCGACTTGCCACATCGCACGGCAACGTGGGCAGATTTGAAGATTCGTAAAGATACGGTAAGGGTAGTCAGCCTGCATTTGCAATCGACTGCAATTCGTCCCGAGGATACGCACTTTATCGAGGGACACGGATATATCAATGATCCCGACAGCGAAACAAAGATGAGGAGCATAGTCAGCCGTCTTGTTGAGAACAATCAAAAGCGTGCTGAACAGGCTGAGATGGTGGCAGAATTCTTGGCAAAGACTCCTTATAAGGTAATTGTGTGTGGCGATTTCAACGATATACCACTCTCCTATACCTACCGCACTATTGCGAAGGGTTTGAACGACACCTTCTCGGAGAAGGCTGTCGGTTTTGATTACACCTTCAACAATCAATACCGATTGCTGCGCATAGACAATATATTGGTGTCGCCCGAGATAGAGGTGCACTCCTATGCCGTAGATAACAAAGTGGATCTCTCCGACCACTATCCGGTGATATCGAGAGTTAAAATTAAGGCTAACAAAACAAAAAAATAGTACAACAATGAAGGTGTTCATCAAGAGATTTAACAACAACTACCACTCTCCAAAGCTTGTCGTCGAGCAGGTTTGTGTAGAGAACGGTTTTGCAGGAAGTAGTACGTTGGACGATATGTATGAAACCGATGGAGAATGGAAGTAGAACAGAGTAAAAGTAGACATAGAGTAGAGATGAGACGTGTAATATCATATATTTGGCTTGTTGCGGTGGCAATGTTTACCGCTTGTAGTGTGGACGATGTGGAGGTACAATCGTCAAATGGAACAGTTATCAGTGTGGAGTTGGGAAATGGCCGCACTTCGTTAGGCGAATCGGTAGATGGCGAGAGGGCTGTCTATTGGTCGAGTGGCGACCGTATTGCTGCAAATGGAGAGGTGTCCGGTGAGGCACAAATTTCGGGCGAAAAGTCGGCAGTGGCTGATTTTTCGTTTGCCAAAACGCTCGGATATCCGCGCAATATCCTCTATCCGGCATCATTCTATACAGACGATTCGATTATAACATTGACTCGTGTACAGGACTTTGCCGAGGGGACAGTAGCAACGAACACGCTCCCTATGGCTACGAGGGTTGCAAATAGCTCCGAGAGTGTAAAGTTGCACCACCTTGCAGCGGTTGTGCATCTGCAATTGAAGGCATCGACAGCTCAAAATAATGCAATACGCAAGGTAGAGATTCGTGGTCGCGCCAACGAGCAGATGTCGGGCGAATTTTCTATCGACTATAATACGACAACACTTACACCTACCGTAATTGTTCCGCCAACGGAGGAGAATACCGAAAGCAATTTGGCATTGGTTACGGGTTCGCGTGTCTTTGGCGAACTCTCTACCGATGAGGTAACCGATGTATTTGTTGTAGTGCCGGCACAAGAGTACGCCAAGGGTTTTACCGTGCGCGTAATAAACGAACTCGGACACTATATGGATAAGGAGAAGAGCTCGGGTGTAACTCTCTCGAAAGGCGAGATATACAAACTGCCTGCAATAGGGTTTGAACCAACAGGAACAATCATTAAAGTAGAACTATAAACAACCAAACAAACACAAACACAATGAAGAGATTAACTTTGATTTTGGCGGCTATTTTGACCGCAACGTCTTTGATGGCACAGAGCACAAAGACTGTAATCGTTCCACGCCCAATGGAGGTAACTTCTGTTAAGGGATCATACACCGTATCCGCAAAGAGCGTAGTCGTAGCAACCGAGAAGGAGTTGGTGCGTCCGGCAGAGCTGTTTGTGGAGTATGTTGCCAAAGATTTGGGTGCAACACTCGCAGTAAAGCAGGGCGATAAGGGTGCTATCGTTTTGGCTCTCGACAAGGCACTTGCAACTGAGGAGTACACACTCAACATCTCGTCGAAGGGTGTTAAGATTGTCGGTGGTACACCACAGGCGGTATTCTACGGCTTGCAGAGCCTTCGTCAGTTAGTTTCTGCTGGCGAGATTACCAAGAGGGGTGTCAAGTTGGAGGGTGTGTCGATTAAGGATAAGCCTCTCCTTGGTCATCGTGGCGCAATGCTCGATGTTTGCCGCTACTTCTATACAGTGGCAGAGGTTAAGCGTTTTATCGACATTATGGCAATTCACAAACTCAACCGTTTCCACTGGCATTTGACCGACGATCAGGGTTGGCGTATCGAGATTAAGAAGTATCCAAACCTTATCAAAGTGGGTTCTTGGCGTAAGGAGACCATTATTGGTCACAATCGTCAATCGAAGATTTACGATGCAACACCACACGGTGGTTACTACACGCAGGAGGAGATTAAGGATATCGTTAAGTATGCAGCAGAGCGTTATATAGAGGTTATCCCAGAGGTTGATATGCCTGGTCATATGGTAGCAGCTGTAGCTTCGTACCCATATCTCGGTTGTCGTGAAGAGAAGTTGGAGGTTCGCACTCGTTGGAGCATCAGCAAAGATGTTCTCTGCATCGGTAAGGAGAGCACTTTCGAGTTTATCGAGGGTGTTTTGTCGGAGGTTGTAGAACTCTTCCCATCGCAGTATATTCACTATGGCGGAGATGAGGCTCCTCGCGTTCGTTGGAAGGAGTGCCCACACTGCCAGAAGCGTATTGCCGACGAGGGTTTGAAGGACGAGAACGAGTTGCAGAGCTACTTTATGCACCGCGTAGAGAAGTTCCTCGCAAAGCACGGTCGCAAGGTTATTGGCTGGGACGAGATTATCTATGGCGGAATCAACAAGAGTGCAACCATTATGTTGTGGAACGACAAGAATCGCGCAAAGGCTATTTCGCTCGGCAACGATGTGATTCTCACTCCGAAGTACTACTGCTATATGGACTACTACCAGACCAAGCGTCCATACTGCAATAAGGAGGGATTGATGATTCACCAGAATAGAATTTTGACACTTCGCAAGGCTTACAGCCTCGATCCATACGAGGGCTTGCAGCCGTCGGAGTATGGACGTATCAAGGGTGTTCAGGCAAACTTGTGGACTGAGTATATCCCTAATTTCCAAGAGGTACAGACCAACCTCTTGCCACGTATGGCAGCTACGGCAGAGGTGGGTTGGACCATTGGCGAGCGCAACTTCGACGAATTTGCTACCCGTATGCACCACTTGCGTAAGTTGTACGACAAGAATGGTATTCTCTATGCGCCATACTTCTTCGATGGAGTAGACGAGATTGAGTAGTAACCTCTGAAAAGGGCGGATTTTTAGTTGAGAGTTGAGAATGAAAAACATTTTTCATTGAAATTAAAATACCTTTAATTATCAACTGTCAATTATCAATTAAAAAGGCCAATGGCTAATGGCCAAAAGCTAATAGCCCTACTTTTTTAAGAATGGATTTCAAACTCGTATCGGACTATGCGCCGATGGGTGATCAACCCGAGGCGATAGATAAGTTGGTGGCACACCTCAAACAGGGTGTGCCAGCTGCTACATTGCACGGTGTTACAGGCTCGGGCAAAACCTTCACTATGGCAAATGTCATCGCCCAACTCAACCGTCCGGTACTTGTTTTGAGCCACAATAAGACCCTTGCTGCACAACTTTACAGCGAGTTTAAGAGCTTCTTCCCCGATAATGCGGTCGAATACTTTGTGTCGTACTACGACTACTATCAGCCCGAGGCGTATATCCCCTCGACCGACACATATATCGAAAAAGACCTTGCTATTAACGCCGAGATTGACCGTATGCGTCTTTCGGCGACCTACTCGTTGCTGTCGGGTAGGCGCGATGTGATTGTGGTGGCGAGTGTTTCGTGCATCTATGGTATTGGCAATCCTGCCGACTTCCACAATACGATGATTCAGTTGAAGGTGGGCGATATTATGGCGATGAAGCACCTGATGTATCGCCTTGTCGAGATTTTGTATACCCGTGTTGAGGGCGATTTAGAGCCTTCGACCTTTCGCGTTAAAGGTGATACTATAACGGTACGTTCGTCGGTGGGAAACCACTGCTACCGCATCACCTTCTTCGACGACGAAATAGAGGAAATCTCGCTTATCGATGCCGAAACGGGACAGCGCTTGGATAGCTTGGAGCAGGTAAATCTCTACCCTGCAAACCTTTTTGTGCCGAGCAAGCAACGCGTGGAGCAGGCTGTATTGCAGATAGAGGCGGACCTCGAAAATCAGATAGAGTTCTTCGAGAAGGAGGGACGAGAGGTCGAGGCAAAGCGTATAGAGCAACGCGTAAACTACGACCTCGAAATGATTAAGGAGTTGGGCTACTGTTCGGGTATAGAGAACTACTCTCGCTATTTCGATGGCAGGGCACCGGGTATGCGCCCATTCTGCCTATTGGACTACTTTCCGGAGGACGCACTATTTATTATCGACGAGAGCCACGCCACGGTGCCGCAAGTGCGTGGAATGTTTGGAGGCGATCGTTCGCGCAAGGAGAACTTGGTGGAGTATGGCTTCCGCTTACCGGCTGCACGCGATAATCGCCCATTGCGCTTCGAGGAGTTCGAGTCGATGATAGGGCAGACGATATATGTAAGTGCTACACCTGCGCAGTATGAGTTGGCGCGTAGTGAGGATAGTGTCGTCGAGCAGTTTATTCGCCCTACGGGAATTATCGACCCGGCATTGAAGGTGTGCGACTCGACACGCCAGATAGACCGACTGATGGAGGATATTGAGGAGTGTGTGAAACGGGGCGAGAAGATGATTGTTACCACCATTTCGAAGCGAATGTGCGAGGAGGTGTCGGCATATCTCGAGAAGATGGGTGTTCGTAGCCGCTACATTCACTCCGACCTCGATACGTTGGAGCGAGTGCAGATTTTGGAGGATATGCACGCCGATTTGTTCGATGTTTTGTGCGGAGTAAATCTTTTGCGCGAGGGTATCGACTTGCCGGAGGTGTCGCAGGTGTCGATTTTCGATGCCGACAAGAATGGCTACCTACGAAACTATACCGCTATGACGCAGGTGGCAGGACGTGCTGCCCGCCACGCACAAGGTAGGGTGGTGCTTTACGGAACAACCTGCACGGAGGCTATGCGTCGCACCGTTGAGGATAGCAACCGCCGTCGCGAGCGACAGATTCGCTACAATATCGAGAATGGTATTATGCCTCGTCAGGCAAAGCGCAATTCGCAGCAGCAGAGTCCGTTGCTCGAAGGTGTGGCTGCCGATAAGAGTGGTGTGTTATATGATACCGCTACGCCGAATGTTGCAATGGTAGCCGATACTGTTGCGCAATATAATAATGTAGGTGCAGACCTCGACTCTCTTATTGAGCAGGCGCGAAATGATATGGAGCGAGCCGCCAAATCGTTAGACTTTATGGCTGCCGCCCGCTATCGCGACAGAATGTATGAACTGCAACAACTCAAAGAGGAGCACCTGAAAAGCAGAGAGTAGATAAATTAAAAACTATTTTCCTAAATTCTCTAATCTCTCTAAAATGATTTTTAGCCAATGGCTAATAGCCAACGAAATAGGGCAGACTTTTCGAAGTCTGCCCTGTGTTTTGCAATAGTCTGACAACTATTTGCTGAGGCCCATTTGGTCGATTAACGCCTTGGTCTGAGGCTTATGACCGCGGAACTCAACGTAGAGATCCATAGGGTGCTTTTTGCCTCCCGACTCGAGCAGCTTGCGGAATTTCGATGCCGTAGCCCTGTCGAATATACCCTTCTCGGTGAAGAGCGAGTAGCCGTCAGCAGCCAAAACTTCTGCCCACTTATATCCATAATATCCCGCTGCATAGCCGCCCGAGAATAGGTGTCCGAAGGTTGGAGAGAGAGCTGTGCCCTCTACAACAGGGAGAATCTGTGCCGCAGCCATAGCCTTCTGCTCGAACTCAATAATATCACCCTCGTATGGTGCTTTGAGTGTATGCCAAGCCATATCGGTCATACCGAACGATACCTGACGAACGTTTGCGTATGCTGCAAGGTAGTTCTTTGCTGCGATAATCTTCTCGATTAACTCCGCCGGCATTGTCTCGCCTGTCTGATAGTGCTTTGCCCAAAGGTCGAGATACTCCTTCTCGTATGCCCAATTCTCCAAAATCTGTGATGGCAACTCCACGAAGTCGCGGAATACGTTTGTACCATTCAACGAGCCGTGCTTACCCTTTGCCAACATACCGTGGCAGGCGTGTCCGAACTCGTGAAGGAAGGTTGTGAACTCATCGAAGGTGATGAGTGAAGGAGTTGTCTCGGTAGGTTTTGTGAAGTTCATAACGAGCGATACCAGTGGACGAATGTCGCCCTCGGCACCACGGAACTCGGTCATCCACGCTCCTGCACGCTTCGAGTCGCGTGGGAAGAAGTCGAGGTAGAGGATAGCCAGATGGTCGCCATTCGACTCCGAAACCTCGTATACAGCAACGTCCTCGTGGTACTTTGCTACGCCCTCGGCAGGTTTGAACTCCAAGCCATAGAGCTTGTTCGCAAGCATAAATACAGCCTTCTTTACATTTTCGAGTTCGAGGTATGGCTTCACTGCCTCGTCGCTGATAGCGTACTTCTCGTTCTTGTACTTCTCGCTGTAATAAGCCCAATCCCAAGCCTGAATATCGCCCTTGAAGCCGAGCGACTGTGCATACTTGTTGATGGTCTGGTAATCCTTGTCGGCGTACTCCTTGGTTTGCGCAAGCAACTCTGCAAGGAACGAATTTACGATCTCGGTCTTCTCTGCCATACGGTTGTCGAGAACGTAGTCGGCGTAACACTCGTAGCCGAGCAACTTCGCCATTTTGAGGCGCAAATCGGTGATTTTACGGATATTCTCCGTGTTGTCGAACTTACCGCTAATCGAACAACTATTACGTGCTTTATATAGCTTCTCCTTCAAATCGCGCTGCGACGAGTAGGTTACAAACGGAACGTAGCTCGGAGCCTTCAATGTTACGGTCCAACCCTTCTGTCCGCGAGCCTTTGCCTCCATAGCCATACTCTCCTTCACAAAGTCGGGTAACTCGGCAATCTTCGCCGCGTTGGTGATATTGAGGCAGTAGGCATTGTTTGCAGCCAACGAGTTCTGACCAAACTGCAAAGTGAGCTGCGAAAGTTCTGCCGAGTATTTGCGATACAACTCCTTGTCAGCATCTGCAAGGTTTGCACCACTGCGCACGAAACTCTTATAGGTGTTTTCGAGGAGTTTCTTATCCTCGGCCGAAAGGAACAAACCCGGATTTTCGTTTACAGCCTTTACGCGCTTGAACAACTCGGGGTTGAGCGATACATCGTTGCCGAGTTCGGTCAATTTTGGCTGAATGCGCATTGCGATATCCTGCAACTCGTCCGAGGTGTTGCACTGCAACATATTGAAGAATACCGACGAGATACGGTCGAGCAACTCGCCCTGCTTTTCGAGGGCAAGAATAGTGTTGTTGAACGAAGGTTTCGCAGGGTTGTTGATGATAGCATCAATCTCGGCACGGCTCACAGCTATTGCCGTCTCGAATGCAGGCTCGTAGTCCGAATTTTTAATTTTATCGAACGGAGGTGTTGCGTGTGGGGTGTCCCACGCTGCCAATAGCGGGTTGTTGGTGTCAATCTCCGGCAACTGTGCCTTTGGCATATCGTCGCCACACGATGCAAGAAGTGTTGCAAATGACATAATCAAAAGTAATTTTTTCATAGTGTTACATTATTTTAATTCGGTTTCTTAATCTCTTTATCTACTCCTCAGTACCTTCGGGTGAAGGTTCAGGAGTTGGTTCAGGCTCGGTCCACAAGCCTCGCGCTTTGAGTAAAGGAATACGGCTTGGCTCGCCACCACGAAATTCGCGATAGAGTGTCATACCGTCCTTCTTGCCTCCGCTTGATAACAACTTGCGGAAAGCTTTTGCGGTGTTGCGGTCGAAAGTGTCGCCCGTCTCCTTGAAGGCGGCAAAAGCGTCCTTATCCAGCACCTCCGCCCAAGTGTAGAAGTAGTACCCCGAGGAGTATCCCCCTGCGAAGATGTGGGCGAAGTATGGGAGGTGGTAGCGAGGCTCAATCTCCGCAATCATACCGCGCTTCTTGTAGAGAGCCTCTTTTTTGAACTTGCTAATATCAAAATCCTCATACTTGCTGAACGAGTGGATATCCAAATCTACGAGTGCGGCAGCCAACAACTCGGTGGTCATAAAGCCCTGATTGAATTGTGCACTGTTGTGTATTCTCTCGATGATGTTGTCGCTTATGATGCTGTTGTTGCGGTGGTGGATAGCGTAGTTCTTCAACAACTCCTTCTCCAACGCCCAATTCTCCATAATCTGCGAAGGTAGCTCCACAAAGTCGCCCTCTACGTCGAGCAGACCGTTGTATGGTACGTCCGAGAATAGGAAGTGCAGGGCGTGTCCGAACTCGTGGAAGAGGGTTGTAACCTCATCTATCGAGAGGAGCGCAGGCGTGTTTCCCGAAGGACGTGTAAAGTTGCAGACAATGCTCACTACCGGCGTTATACGTTTGCCTGTGCGGTCGTAACTCGGACGACGGAAGTAGCCGCACCACGCACCCGGCGATTTGCTCTCGCGTGGGTGGAAATCGAAGTATAGCACACCAAGGTGTGTCTCGTCGGCGTCCAGAACCTCGTATACCGAAGCCTCGTTGTGGTAGAGCGGGACAACGATAGGGCGGAAGGTTAAGCCGTATAGACGATTTGCGAGGATAAAGGCTCCTTGGCGCACATTGTCGAGTGAGAAGTATGGCGAGGTCATCTCCTCGTCGAGGTGATACTTCTGTTTGCGCACCTTCTCTGCATAGTACCACCAATCCCACGACGCGAATTTATCCTTTTCGTCCGGATAGTCGCGCTTGAAGAGAGTGTTCATCTCCGCCAACTCCTCCTTTGCCTTCTTGTTTGCCTGCTTGAAGATATCTTCGAGCAGATTGTATACAGCCTTTGGCGATTGAGCCATCTGGTCCGATATTACGTAGTCGGCATAGGTGTTGTAGCCCAAGAGTTTTACCTTCTCGATGCGCAGACGGACGATATCCTTGATAATTGCGCTGTTGTTATAGTCGTTGTCGTTGCTGCAACGGTTGAGATAGGCTTTGTATATCTGCTCGCGCAACTCGCGATTTTTCGAGTAGGTCAAAAACGGAATAAGGCTCGGCTTGTGGAGCGTGAAGATGTACTTTTCCTCATCTTTCTCCACCTTTGCTGCATCGCGCACCGCCTTTGGCAACTCCTTGCACTCGGAGAGTTTGAGCTCCAACTTGAAGTCGTTGGTCTCGGCAAGTAGGTTATTGTCGAACTTCACCGAGAGAAGCGACAGCTCCTCGTTTATAACCTTCAATCGGCGCTTGTTAGCCTCGTCGAGCAGAGCACCCTGACGTACGGCATTGTCGTACATCTTCTTTACAAGACGCGTTTGCTCCTCGTTCAAATTGAGCTCTCGACGCGAGTCATAAACCGCCTTTATGCGCTTGAACAACTTGTCGTTCATTGATATGGCGTCGTAGTGCGCTGTGAGTAGTGGCATAACCTTCTCCTGCACCTCCTGCATCTCCTCGTTGTTCATCGCGGCACACATCATACCGAATATGTCCGATATCTCGGCGAGCAACGAACCTGAGTGGTCGAGTTCGAGAATGGTGTTGTTGAAAGTCGGCTTGTCTTGATTGTCTGTTATGGCTGCAATCTCTTCGTTATGGAGTGCCATAGCGTAGTGGAACGCCGGTTCGTAGTGCTTTGGCTCGATAAGGTCGAACGCGGGCACACCGTATGGCGTGTCGATTTTAGTGAGGAGAGGATTTGCCTCTTTTTTTATCTCCTCCTTGCAGAATGTTGTGGTAAGAGCAATCATAATAAGTGTTAAAACCGATAGTGTGCGCTTCATTTCGATAAATTTTACTATATTTGCTACGCAAAGATACAAAAAAATCATAATCAATGCAACTATTCTACGCCGCAGACTTTACTGCACCCGAATATGTGCTCTCCGAGGAGGAGTCGCGCCACGCCGTCAAGGTGTTGCGCTTGGCGGAGGGCGATACGCTCCATATTACCGATGGCCAAGGTAATCTCTATCGTTGCGAGGTGGCATCTGCCCACCAAAAACACTGCCTTGTGCGAGTGGTGGAGCGCTTCGAGGAGTTCGAGAAACTGCCCTATCACCTAACTATGGCGGTTGCACCAACGAAGAATATCGACCGCTACGAGTGGTTCTTGGAGAAGGCTACCGAGATTGGTGTTACCGAGTTTATTCCGCTTGTGGGCGAACACAGCGAGCGTAAGGTTATAAAGGCAGAGCGCGAGGAGAAGGTTATTACGGCGGCAGTGAAGCAGTCGTTGAAGGCATACCACCCACGCTTGGCGGATATCACTGCGTTCGGTGAGTTGGTGAAGCGAGAGTTTGCGGGGCGCAAGTTTATTGCCCACTGTGGCGAGGCGATAAAGGAGAAACGCTATCTTGCCTCCACACTTCGCAAGGGCGAAGATGCACTGATTTTGATTGGTCCCGAGGGCGACTTTTCGCCCGAGGAGGTAGCTTTGGCGGTTGCAAACGGCTTCGAGGAGATAACTCTTGGTACACAGCGTTTTCGCACTGAAACGGCTGCGGTTGTGGCTGTGGATATGGTTTCGATAGTGAATAATTTGTAGAAACGCTATGCTGATACGACTCTTTACGACATTCTTCAAGATAGGGCTTTTCAGCTTTGGAGGCGGCTTTGCAATGATTCCGCTGATGCAGCGCGAAGTTATCGAAAAGAAGAAGTGGATTGGCAGCAAAGATTTCCTCGATATGTTGGTGCTGGCGCAATCTACCCCCGGCCCTATTGCCGTGAATACGGCAGTTTTTGTGGGCTATAAGACAAAGGGCGTTTTTGGTGCTATTGCAGCAACTCTCGGCACGGTGTTGCCATCGTTTATGGTGATTTTGCTGCTTGCGATATTCTTTGCCGAGGTGCGTAACAACCTCTATGTCGATGCCGCCTTCCGTGCTATGCGTCCTGCAGTTGTGGCGCTGATTGTTGCTCCGTTGATGGGGTTAATCAAGGGTATGAAGTGGTATCTTATGGCTGTGGCTGCGGTTGTAGCACTGCTTGTGTGGTATGTGGGAGTCTCGCCCGTCTATCTTATTGGTGCGGGAGTGCTTGTTGGTGTAGCAGTAGCCGTTTATAACGGCAGAAAGGGGGCAAAACAGTGATATATCTGCAACTCTTTTTCTCCTATTTGAAGATTGGCTTCTTCGGTTTTGGCGGTGGTTACGCGATGCTCTCGCTTATCCAGAACGAGATTGTTGAGCAGCGAGGTTGGCTTACTGCGACGCAGTTTGCCGATATCGTTGCCGTGTCGCAAATTACCCCCGGACCAATTGCAATAAACTCTGCCACTTACATCGGCTACACCATCGCCGGTATCGGAGGCTCGGTTGTAGCAACCTTTGCGGTGTGTCTGCCGTCGCTTACGCTGATGTTGCTGCTCACCCGCTTTTTCCTGCGTCATCGCGACAATCGTTATATACAGACAGTTGTTAAGGCGGTCGGTCCTGTCGTGGTGGGAATGATTGCTTCGGCGGCACTGCTTATGATGTTTCCCCTCTCGGGGAAGAACGAAAACTTTGTAGATATATGGTCGTGGTTGCTCTTTGCAGCCTGTCTATATGGCTCCTACCGCAAAGTCAATCCGATATTGATGATTGTCTTGTCGGCGGTCGCGGGAGTGGTGCTCTACGCCATAGTGCCGATGATAAGTTAAACATTGAAAGTATTAGAGAAGAGACCCCAAATTTATGCCAAGCACTAATTCAGACAAAATTACAATCAAGGAGGTGAAGTCGAAGCGCGATTTGCGTCGTTTTGTACAGTTCGGCATCGACCTCTACAAGGGAAATCCATACTACTGTCCGCCGATATTCTTCGACGAGATGAATACCTTTGACCCCAAGAGCAATCCGGCCCTCGATGTGTGCGAGCACGTGATATATATGGCGTACCGCGACGGCGAGATTGTAGGTCGAATCGTAGGTTTGATAAATCATCGTGCAAACAAGGCTTGGGGTGTCAAAAAGTGCCGCTTCGGGTGGTTCGAGTTTATCGACGACTATGAGGTTTTTAAGGCGTTGCTGGATGCGGTGGCAGAGTGGGGCAGGAGTAAAAATATGCTCTGCCTGAATGGTCCTGTCGGTTTTACCGACTTCGACCACCAAGGTCTGTTGTTGGAGGGTTTCAATTATAACGCCCCTATGGCGAGCCTCTATACGCACCCTTACTATGTTGCCCACTACGAGCAGTATGGATTGACAAAGGAGGCGGATTGGATTGAGTATCAGATTACGCCTCCAAAGGAGGCTCCGGAAAAGATGCGTCGCGTGGCGCAGATTGTCGGGCAACGATACGGACTGCACACGGTAAAGGTGCGCAGTGTCAAGGAGTTGAAGAAGCGATACGGCTACACCTACTTCGATGTTTTGGACGAGGCTTATCAGAAGTTGTACAACTATCAGCCGATGACGCCACAGCAGAAAAAGTATTACTGCCAGATGTACTTTCCGCTGCTCAACTTCGACTTTGTTACGATGGTAGCCAATCGCGACGATGAGATTGTGGCGGTAGGTTTGGGAATGCCGTCGCTCTCCAATGCATTGCGAAAGTGTCGGGGGCGCCTATTTCCGTTTGGTTGGTATCACCTTATCAAGGCGTTGCGTGCGAAGAAGATGACCGACTTCGACCTGCTGCTTATAGCGGTGCGCCCCGACTATCAGGATAAAGGGCTTACGGCGCTCATCTTTGACGAGATGACGCCATATTTTGCGAAGTATGGTATCCAGCGAGTTGAAACGACCTCGATATTGGAGACCAACCACAAGAGCCTCGCCAACTTTGCCGACTTCGAGCATATTCAGCATAAAAGGCGCAGGGCATATATTAAGGAGTTGTAAGAGGTGAGCCGATTGTTTGTCGGGTATTGTTTTCGATACCTATGGGGTTCAGGGGAAAAATAAAAATGCCGAGCATTATGCTCGGCATTCGTTTTCAGTTTTGGTTTTTAGAGTCTTGCCTTAATCGCCTTGCTCTCCTCCTCATAGCCGGGTTTATCGAGCAATGCAAACATATTCTTCTTGTATGCCTCTACACCGGGCTGGTTGAATGGATTAACCTCGATAAGGTAACCACTAATGCCGCAAGCCTTCTCGAAGAAGTAGAGCAATGCGCCGATTGCCTTCTCCTCGATGGCCGGAATCTGAATCAAAAGGTTCGGCACGCCGCCGTCGATATGTGCGAGCTGAACGCCCAACTCCGCCATTTTGTTAATCTCGTGCAAGCGCTTGCCTGCCAAGAAGTTCAAGCCGTCGAGGTTTGCCTCATCTGCCTTAACCTTAACCTCGTGTGCAGGCTTCTCTACCGATATGATTGTCTCGAACAGTGTGCGCTCACCCTCCTGAATATACTGACCCATAGAGTGGAGGTCGGCAGTGAAGGTTACCGATGCAGGGAAGATACCCTTATTCTCCTTGCCCTCGCTCTCGCCATAGAGCTGCTTCCACCACTCGTTGATGTTCTGCAACTTTGGCTCGTACGAACCGAGAATCTCAATTTTTTTGCCTGCCTTGTACAACTCGAAACGTGTTGCAGCGTACTGTGCAGCGAGGTTATCGTCGAATGCCACGCCCTCGGCAGTAGCCGCCTCCATAGCTTGCGCTCCTGCAACCAACGCCTCGATATCTACGCCGCCAACTGCGAGTGGGAGTAAGCCCACAGGGGTAAGTACCGAGAAACGACCACCCACGTTATCGGGAATAACGAATGTCTGGTAGCCCTCTTGTGTAGCGAGAGTTTTGAGTGCGCCACGAGCCTGATCGGTGATAGCCACGATGCGCGACTTCGCCTCCTCCTTGCCATAGCGCTTCTCAATCTCCTCTTTGAGGATGCGGAAGGCGATAGCAGGCTCGGTGGTAGTTCCCGACTTGGAGATTACGATAGTAGCGATAGAGTGCCCCTCGATAGCTGCCAACAACTCTGCCATATAGTCCTCCGAGATATTCTGTCCGGCGAACAATACAGTGGGGTTCTTGTGCTCCGAATGAAGCAACTCGAATGGGTTGCTCATAGCGTCGAGAACAGCCTTGGCGCCGAGGTACGAGCCACCGATGCCGATGCAGATAACTACATCAGCCTTAGCGCGTAACGATGCTGCGCAAGCGTTGATAGCGTCGATCTGAGCCTTGTCGATCGAAGATGGGAGATTTACCCAACCGAGGAAGTCGTTTCCTGCGCCCTTGCCCGAGTGGAGCAATGCGTTTGCAGCCAATGCCGACTGCTTCAACTCTTCCGAAAATGCGATGCCGCTCTTGGCGGTATTAAGTTTCAAAAGTGCCATAAATTTATCCTTTTCAAATTTTAAAAATTGTACAAAATCAATGCGAAGTAAATAAAACCACCACCCAATAAAATTTTTTCATCTCCATATACGTTTTTAGGGTGAAACGTGAAATTTTATTAGGCAAAGATAGTACATTGGGGGTTAATAATCAAATTTTTCTCAGAAAATAGGAAAAGTTATAACTTTTCACTATCTTTGTCGCGAATTGTATGTAAATAGGGAAGAAACATAAAAACAGAATAAACTATGGGACTTTTTTCATTAACACAGGAGTTAGCTATCGACCTTGGAACGGCCAACACTCTGATTGTTTACAACGACGAGGTGGTTGTCGATGAGCCATCTGTGGTCGCTGTAAATGTGCAGACCGGTCAGTTGGAGGCTCTCGGTAGCAAGGCGCAGGCCTACATTGGTCGTGTAAACCCAAATCTTCGCACTATCCGTCCGTTGAAAGATGGTGTGATTGCCGACTTTAATGCTACGGAGTTGATGTTGCGTGGTATGATTCGTAAAATTAAGACCAAAGGTACGCTCTTTTCACCATCGCTCAAAATGGTGATTTGTATCCCTTCGGGTTCGACCAACGTGGCAATTCGTGCCGTACGCGACTCGGCAGAGCACGCAGGAGGTCGCGAGGTGGCTATGATTTTTGAGCCTATGGCGGCTGCTCTTGGTGCAGGTATCGACGTAGAGGCGCCAGAGGGTAATATCATTATCGACATAGGTGGTGGTACTTCGGAGATTGCTTGTATCTCGTTGGGCGGTATCGTTTGCTCGGAGTCTATTGATGTTGCGGGTGATACCTACACAAACGATATTATGGAGTATGTTCGCAATACCCACAATGTACGTATCGGTGAGCGTACTGCCGAGGAGATTAAGTGCAAAATCGGTGCAGCTGTGCCTGAGTTGGACGAGGCTCCGGAGGATTTCGAGGTTACAGGTCCGAGCGTTGTTACAGGTCTTCCACAGACCATCGCATTGTCGTACCACGAGATTGCGTACGCACTCGAGGAGTCGCTTGCCAAGCTCGATGCTGCACTTATGAAGGTGTTGCAGGAGATGCCTGCCGAGTTGTATACCGACGTTGTTCGTAATGGTATCTACCTCGCGGGTGGTGGAGCCTTGATTAAGGGTCTGGATCGCCGCTTGGAGAAGAAGACGGGTATTCCGTTCCATATTGCAGAGGATCCGTTGCGTGCTGTTGTTCGCGGAACAAATATCGCACTCAAAAACATTAACCACTTCTCGTTCTTGATGCGATAAAACACACGGTAGCGGAGATAGATGCATAAGCTGATATATTTCATACAAAAAAGTGCAGTGGCGATGGTCTTCATAGTGTTAGAGATTATCGCCATTCACTGTTACGCCTACTCGACACCCTACACCCAAGCGCGTATGGTAGCTTGGTCGAATGCGGTGTTTGGTCGAATTTATTCGGCGGTGGCAGATGTATCGAACTTCTTCTCACTTCGAGAGGAGAATATCAGCCTTACAGAGCATATTGCTGCGCTCGAAAATCGCATTAGCGAACTCGAAACCACACAACATACAACCTCTGTCAAGGTCGATAAGGTGTTGTTGCGTTACAGGTACACACCTGCGCGTGTAGTGTCATCATCGACAAATCACAGTCGCAACTTTATGACCATAAACAAGGGAACCAAGGATGGCGTTGTGCCGGATATGGCGGTTATGACACCCGAGGGATATGCCGTAGGTGTTGTGGTTGGCTGTACCGAGAATTTTGCAGTGGCAAAGACTCTGTTGAATGTGGATTTTCGCCTCGGAGGAGTGTTGGCAGAGGATGGTAGCCACGGCTCGGTGGTGTGGAGTGGTAACGATAATCAGACTATCGACTTTGTTGAACTCTCGAAGTATGCGAATGTGCAGGAGGGTGATATGGTTAAAGTTGCAGGCTTCTCGCAGTACTTCCCTAAGGAGGCGATGATTGGTCATATCGAAAGAATCGAGACAGCCGAGAATGGTGCTTCGTTCAGGTGCAGGGTTCGCCTTGCAGCCGATATCGGACGACTCTCGAATGTGGTACTCGTGCGCAATGTGGCTATGGACGAGTTGAAGGATCTCGAAGAATTTATAAAAGATTAGGAGGAGAGGCGATGAACGCAAGAGTATATTGGGTTTTGGTGCTGGTGGTATTTTTCGTGCAGGTGTTCGTACTGAACAACCTCTCGGTTACGCCACTTGTTGCCCCTATGGTCTATATCCTGCCTCTTCTACTTCTACCTATCGAGTCGCCGCAGTGGAAGGTGTTGCTTGCAGGTTTGATTACCGGCGTGGTTGTGGATTTGACAATGGGTACCATAGGTCTGAATACGATGATAACATTGCCTGTTGCAATGGCTCGCCGACCTCTACTCTATGCTTTGGGCGGTCTTTCGCCAATGTCGAATGAGTCGGGTGTACCTTCGGTAAAGCGTATGGGTATTCACTTTCATCGCTATATTATCTCGGTTGTGATTATACACTCCATCCTGTTCTACTTTGCGGAGTGGCTTTCGTTCGACAACTTCGGAACTCTTATGTTGCGAATTTTGTGTAGCACGCTCTGTTCGTTACTACTCGATTATATTATCATAATGCTCTTCATAAAGCGATTGTCGGCATAGGATATGAATGGGGGAGGACTATCATCACGCGCCATTGTAGCTCGCATCATCACTATCGTGATATTTGCAATTCTTGTATTGCGATTGGGCTACATCCAACTTATCGACGATCGTTATGCCGGTTTGTCGGCAAAGAACTACCTTCGAGAGGTAGTGATATATCCCCCTCGTGGCGAGATTTACGACCGTAATGGTGAGTTGTTGGCACAAAATCGTTTGTGTTACGACGTTGCTATTGTGCGTAAAGATATGCCAAAGGAGGGTTTCGATACGACTATGGTTAGCGAACTTGTCGGAATGTCGCGTGAGGCGGTTGTAAAGAAATTGGAGCAGTCGCCATATCGCCGTGAGAGCCGATTGACTCGTTATCCTATAACTGTTGAGCAGAAGTTGTTGCTCGACGAGATGAATATCGGAGGTTTCTACACCACACAACGTACCGTGCGACAGTATCCACGCAAAATTGGAGGTAATCTGCTCGGTAGCATCAACGAAGTAACACAGGAGAAGATTGACAAGGATAGTACCTACGCGGTGGGCGACTATATAGGTATGGAGGGCTTGGAGCTCGCCTACGAAGATGTGTTGCGTGGCGAGAAGGGAGTCGTTTTGCAGGATATATACGCTCCACAGCCTGACAGAAACAAGGTTTTGTCGGAGGCAGTGGCGGGCAAGTCTATTGTATGCACTATTGATGCAGGATTGCAGCAGTTGGCGGAAGAACTGATGAAGGGTAAGGTTGGCGCAGTAGTCGCTATCGAGCCATCTACAGGCGAGATTTTGACAATGGTCTCGTCGCCGACATTCAACCCCGATGAACTTGTAATTGGCCGTGAGCGTGGCAATAACTACGCCCGAGAGATAGAAAATCCTCGTATGCCGTTGTGGAATCGCGCCGTAAAGTCGCGCTATCCGCCGGGCTCGACATTCAAGGTGGTTACGGGACTTATAGGTATGCAGGAGGGTGTGTTGCGACCTCACTACACCTACACCTGCGAAATGGGATATCACAAAGATGGCGAGCATATTGGTTGCCACGAACACCGTTCGCCGTTGGATATGAACTTCGCTATCGCAACATCGTGTAACGCCTACTTTTGCTACGTTTTTCGAAATATCCTCGAAAATAAGCGCAAGTACGAAATATCGAAAGATGGTTTCGAGGCTTGGCGCGAGTATGTCCTCTCGTTCGGCTTTGGTCGCAAACTCGAATCGGACTTCCTCGGCGAGGGTGCGGGATATGTGCCTACGCGAGAGTTTTACGACGAGCGATATCGCAAATCGTGGAATGCGCTTACGCTGTTGTCGCTCTCGATTGGTCAGGGCGAGTTGGGTTGTACGCCGTTGCAGATGGCAAATCTTGCGGCTATAGTTGCCAACCGTGGCTACTACTACATTCCTCATATTGTCCGTCAAATCGAGGGACAAGATTCGTTAGATGCGCGATTCTACAAGCGACAATATACCAACGTTGCACCGAAGCACTTCGAGACTATCGTTAGCGGTATGTGGCGAGGCGTGAATAAGGACGGAAACTGCAAGGGGGCACGCTTGGAGGGCTACGATGTTTGCGGAAAGACAGGTACGGCGCAGAACCCTAAGGGTGCCGACCACTCGACCTTCATCTCGTTTGCTCCTCGCAACAACCCGAAGATTGCTATCGCCGTATATGTGGAGCACGCAGGTTTCGGTAAGGATATGGCGGTACCTATCGCATCGCTTATTGAGGAGCAGTATCTGACGGGTAAAATAGCCCGTAGAGATCTTTTGTCGTATGTGAAACATACGAAGATTGACTATCCGATGTACACGAAGAAAAAGAAGAAGTAATGGCGTACGAGCATAGAGGTAAATCAACATCATTGTTTGGCAGTGTCGATAAGGTAACACTGCTCCTCTACCTATTGCTTACCTTAGTGGGTGTTTTGGCGGTATTCTCGGCTTCGTGGGTTGAGGGCGCTGAGAATGTGATGTCCTTTACACACAACTATATCAAACAGATAACATTCCTCATCGTGTCGCTTATTGTGGGCGTTGTCATAATGCTGCTCGAACGTAGCCTATGGCACAAAATCGCCTACTATCTCTATGGTGTGGCGATATTGGCGCTGGTGGCGACACTCCTGTTTGGTCATACGGTAAATGGCGCGACGGCGTGGTTCGAATTTGGCCCGATACGTTTGCAAACTATGGAGTTAGCCAAAATCGCTATTGCTTTGGCCACAGCCCGACTTATGAGCGAGTACAACTTCTCGATAAAATCGTTTAAGAGCCTTGCGAAGGTTGCTATGTTATTGATTGTGCCACTATTTATAACCTATATGCAGAACGATACGGGTTCGGGTTTGGTGTTGTGCTCATTTATACTGATGCTCTATCGCGAGGGTTTGAATAAGTGGATCTGCATACCTATTATATTTATAGCAGTACTCTTCCTTCTCTCGTTCCTCTACTCGCCAATGGTGTTACTCGTATCGTTGATACTTGTTTTTACTCTATCGGCGTGTTTTGCCAACAACAATTGGAAACAGGGTGTGATGTATCTCGCAGCATTGTTTGGAGGAAGTACGCTGCTATTCCTTATATTTAATGTAGCACAATCGTTTTCGGTCAGTTACTATACAATTCTGCTCGTTTCGACCTTGCTGTCGTTGATAGGAGTAAGCATCTATGCCTACCGTGAGCGTATGCGAAGCGTGCTTATTATGGTTGCGCTTGCCGTGGCATCAATAATTATTACGCCCACCTCGAACGCTCTGTTCAACATATTGAAGCCGCACCAGCAGGACCGAATTATGACCTATCTCGGCAAGACCGACGATGCATCACTAAACTATAATGTGCGCCAATCGAAAATCGCCATCGGCTCGGGAGGATTCTTCGGTAAGGGTTATCTGCAAGGTTCGAATATCCGCTACGGATTGGTGCCGGAGAAGCATACCGACTTTATCTTCTGCACAATTGGCGAAGAGTTTGGTTTCTTTGGTACAATGGTAGTTTTGGGTTTGATGTTTGCGTTTATACTTCGACTTATGCGAATGGGCGATAGACAGCGCGAAACATTCGGACGAGTATATTGCTATATCGTGGCGTCAATACTACTGTTCCATACCCTTATTAATGTGGGTATGACCATAGGCTTGGTTCCGGTTATGGGTATTCCGTTGCCGCTTATTTCGTATGGAGGTTCGTCGTTGTTGTCCTTCTCTATAATGATATTTATCGCCTTGGCATTCGATGCGCAGACGGCTCGTAATATCTAAATGTCGAGCCATTACTCCTCCTCATCGTAGTAGTAGAAGTTATCCATAAGGGCGTCGATTTCGCGACGCTCTTTTTTTGTCGGGCGACCGGTGCCACGCTCACGAAATACGAAAATTGTCTCGCGCGGTTTATTCAGTTTATCGAGTTCGCTCTGAGGTGTTGTATCGATGCAGTAGTCGGGCACTTTGGCAGCAGGCTGACGATTTGCAACCAAATCCTTTACCAGATAGGAGTAGGTTACAAGCGTTCGCTTTACGCTTATTTTGTCGCCCACCTTCACTTCGCGCGACGGTTTGGCGTATGCGTCATTCACAAGTACGCGGTTGTTGCGCACAGCATCTGCCGCATCGCTTCGAGTCTTGAAGATGCGTACTGCCCACAGATATTTATCGAGTCTTACCTCCATTTTTTAGATGTGCTTACTCATATTGTTTCTCTGCGATGGAGGCAGGAGTGTTCCTTGCTCCACTTGGCGGCTGATGCTTAGAATTATGCCAACGGCAATCGAAGCGCAGAACATACCGGTACGACCACGCGTTATAAATGGCAAATTCTGTCCCGTTTCGGGTATTATACCCAAGCACACGCTGACGTGCAGAAAACCTTGGCTCGTAACCAGCAATGCCAAACCTACGGCAAGCAATCCGGCATAGAGCCACTCGCATTGCTCGAAGATACGCAGTGAACGGAAGAATAGCCATAGGTAGAGCAGAATAATTACAAACGAGAGCAGTAGTCCGAACTCCTCGACAATTGCAGCAAAGAGATAGTCGCTTTCGGGGTGCGTAAGTTTCAATCGCATCATACTGCGACCTGCGCCAACTCCAAATACGCCACCATTCTGAATAGCCATTTGCGAGTAGTAGGTATCTTTGCTGCCCTCCTCCTTCTTGCCATCTTCGGAGACCAACTCTATGCCTGCCCACGTTGCAACTCGCTTTATAACGGTGCCGATACGACCGGCAACAGCGAGCCACATCATACCTACAACAGCGGCAACTGCCAGCAACTTCATAATCTCCTTGAAGCGTATTCCTGCAATAAAGAGCAGAACCATCGAAACGAAGAAGATGTGTATTGCTGACGATGTGTGCGCCGGAAGAATAACTGCACACGATAGGGCGATAGGTAGTACTATCGGCACGATATCATTCATTATGATGTCGAGTTCTTGTGGCGTTTTCCATTTACGGACGTCGAATGTCGTAGGAAGCAGGTGCACCTTACTTATACGGTGATGTCTGGCGGAGAGCTGTGCCGCCAAGAACATAATGGTTCCGATTTTCAACAACTCGGAGGGCTGCAAGCTGAAAAAACCTATATCCAACCAGCGCTCCGCATTGTTTCTGCCATCGCCCGTGAAGTATGCAATAAAAGTCATTATCCACGAAACAATGTAGGCCAACTTGGTGAAGCGTCGAAAGAGATTTGCTCCCATAATGTAGCAACTAAACAAAATAGCAACGGATAAGCCAATGGAGATGAGATGGCGTTGCAATTCGCGATCGATAGTTCCCTCTCGGAAACCCATCTGCGATGAGGCGGTATAGACTGCTACCACAGATATCGCAAAGAACATTGCGACGATAACCCACAATACTCGGTCGCCAGGAAGTAACTTCCGCTTCGAGAGTATCGAAGGGACCTCCTTCGGCTTCTCCAACTCTATATTGTCCATATTTTCGAGCTCTTTTTGCTTCATAGTATGCTATGCTATTTGTTGAGAACGTTTTCCTTAATCCATCTCTTAAACTCTTCACCGCGATGCTCGTAGTTCTTGAATAGGTCGAAACTTGCACACGCCGGCGAGAGCAACACCGTATCTCCCTTGCGAGCCGAGCGCACTACCGCCTGCATAGCCTCCTCGAACGAGTGGCACGAGATGATGTTTGGCACAATACCGGTGAACGACTCTTCGAGGCGTTTGTTATCGAGACCCATACATACGAGCGTATGCACCTTCTTCTGAGCCAAGTCGTAGAGTGGGGCATAACTTGCACCCTTATCTGTTCCGCCTACGATCCATACGGTAGGGCGAGTCATACTTTCGAGGGCATACCAAGCCGAATCGACGTTTGTAGCCTTTGAGTCGTTGATATACTCGATCTCCTCCTTCGTACCTACGGGTTCGAGGCGATGCTCAATGGCGTTGAAGTCGTACAACGCTCTCTCTACCAGCTGTGGCTCAACACCCGCTGCGAGGGTAGCCAACGTTGCTGCCATAGCGTTATATACATTGTGCTTGCCCTTAATTTTAAGACGCGAAGTATCAACCGTAAGCGAATTTTTACCTACCGTAGCCGTAAATGATGTAGGCTCGGTGAGATAGGCATCACCTGCACCGCTGGCTATTGCCGAGTGGATCATAAATGGCAACTCTTTCGCCTTGACGTCGTGCTTTTCGAGTTGGCGAAGTATCATCTCGTCGTCTGCCGAGTAGATGAAGAAGTCGCGTGAATTTTGGTTCTGGGTTATGCGCATCTTCGATGCTGCATACTTCTCGAACGAGTAGTCGTAGCGGTCGAGGTGGTCAGGTGTGATGTTCATCAGCACGCCGATATCCGCCTTGAAACGGAACATTCCGTCGAGCTGGAACGAACTCAATTCCAAGACGTACCAATCGTACTCACCCGTAGCAACCGAGAAGGCGAACGATTCGCCAATGTTACCTCCGAGTGCAACATTTGCACCGCTATCCTTCATAATTTTGTAGATGAGCGAGGTGGTTGTGGTCTTACCGTTGCTACCTGTGATGCAGATGCTCTTAGCCTTGCCCATATAGCGGCAGGCAAACTCCATCTCCGATATCACGGGCACACCCTTTTCGCGCAGAGCCTTAACTATTGGTGCCTTGTCGGGAATACCCGGAGACTTGATAACCTCCGAAGCGGTGAGTATACGCTCTGTCGAATGGCCTCCCTCCTCATACTCAACACCCCATTCGTCGAGGCGTGAGCGGTAGAGCGGCGAGATTTTACCCATATCAGAGAGTAAAACATCGAACCCTTGCTTCTTGGCAAGAATAGCCGAGCCGTAGCCGCTGATACCTCCTCCGAGAACTACTATGAACTTTGCCATTGTTATCGAATTTTGAGAGTTACGATAGTGAGTGCGGCAAGGATAAACGAGATGATTGTGAAACGAATCATAATTTTGGTCTCGAAGATACCCTTCTTCTGGTAGTGGTGGTGGAGTGGCGACATCTTCAATATGCGACGTCCCTCACCATACTTACGCTTTGTGTATTTGTAGTAACCCACCTGCATCATCACCGATACAGCCTCCACGAGGAATACGCCGCAGAGAAGCGGCAAGAGCAACTCCTTGCGAAGACATAGTGCGAAGATGGCAATGATACCACCAATCGAGAGCGAACCCGTATCGCCCATAAATATCTGCGCCGGGAAGGAGTTGTACCACAAGAAACCTATCAATGCACCCAACATTGCTGCACCCACAACTACCAACTCTCCACTATTCGGGATATACATAATGTTGAGGTAGTCGGCGTAGATGATGTGTCCTGAAACGTATGCCAATATCGCCAAAACTCCGACAATAGGTATCGACACTCCCGTCAGAAGTCCGTCCAGACCATCGGTGAGGTTTGCGCCATTCGATACCGCAGTGATGATGAAGATAGCAATCAGCACGTAGAGCACCCACGAAAGTGTCTTATCTCCGCCAACAAGCCAACTGTAATCGAACTCATTGTCCTTGACGAACGGAATAGTGGTCTTGGTTGTCTTGACAGACTCTTTGCTGAGGCGAATAATCTCTGTCGAGGTGGCAATTGTTTCAACGCTCTCAACCTCCTCAATTTGTAGTTGTACCGAGTCGGGAACTTGCGCAGCTGCAACCTCCACGCACTCCTGCTCAACAGCTTTTGGCTGAGTATACGGCACCTGCTCGCGGATAACGACATCCTCCGAGAAACACATCACCGTACCCACGATGATGCCCAAGCCAACCTGTCCCACAATTTTAAACTTGCCCTTTAATCCATCCTTGTTATGACGAAAGACCTTGATGTAGTCATCGAGAAATCCGAGAACTCCACACCACACTGTGCCTACAAGCATCAAAATCGTATAGATGTTGTCCAAGCGTGCGAAGAGCAGTACGGGAATAATAATGGCGAGCAGAATAATCACTCCACCCATTGTCGGCGTACCCTTTTTCTCCAACTGTCCCTGCAAGCCGAGGTCGCGAATGCTCTCGCCAATCTGGTGGCGTTGCAAGGCGCGGATGATGCTCTTGCCAAAGAAAATTACGATGAGCAGAGCCGATACTACTGCCATAATCGAACGGAAACTCAGATAGCGCATCAAACCCGTACCCGGAAGGTCGAAGTTTGCGCTCAAATAGTCGAATAAATGGTATAACATAGTTGGGTTATCTATTAAATTTGTCAAAATACTCCTTTACCACCTCTTTGTCGTTGAAGTGGTGCTTCTCGGTGCCGATAATCTGATAATCCTCGTGCCCTTTTCCGGCAAGAAGAATTATGTCGCGTGGCTCCGAGAGCATCACCGCCGTCTTGATAGCCTCGCGACGATCGGTTATTTTAAGATAGCGACGGTTGCTCTCAACGCCTGCCTCCATCTCGCGTAAAATATCTTCGGGATCCTCAGTGCGAGGGTTGTCCGATGTGAAGATTGCGAGGTCGCCCATTCGTGATGCCATATCGCCCATAACAGGTCGTTTGGTCTTGTCGCGGTCGCCACCACAGCCACACACCACGATAAGTCGTTGTTCCTTTTGGCGTAACTCGTCAATCGTACGGATAATGTTTTCGAGGGCGTCGGGCGTGTGGGCGAAATCGACAATCGCCGTAGTGCCGTCCTTTGCCAATACGGTCTCGAAACGACCACTTACAGGGTGCAACATACTCAGATGAGCAAGCACCTCCTCCTTGTCGAAGCCGAGAAGCGTAGCTGCACCATATACTGTAAGCAGGTTGTAGGCGTTGAAACGTCCGAGGAACTGCACCCACACCTCCTTGTCGTCAATGCGCAACTGCATACCCTCGACCATCATCTCGATAACCTTGGCGCGGAAATCTGCCATCTTCTGCAACGAGAGCGTATAGCGCGAAGCCTTCGTGTTCTGCAACATCACCTCGCCATTCCTATCGTCGCAATTCACCAGCGCAAATGCCGTCTTTGGCAGTGCATCGAAGAACGACTTCTTGGCACGGATATACTCGGCAAAGGTTTTGTGGTAGTCGAGGTGCTCGTGCGTAATGTTTGTAAAGAGTGCACCCACGAAGTGAATGCCGTGTATGCGTTGCTGTACTATGGCGTGCGATGAGCACTCCATAAAGCAGTATTCACAACCATCATCAACCATCTCGCGCATCATTGCATTGAGGCGTATGGCATCGGGTGTTGTGTGGGTCGAAACTATCTCCTTTGCACCAATTTTATAGACTACGGTTGAGATGAGTCCGGCCTTATAACCCATCGACTGCACCAAGTCGTAGAGTAGTGTGGCGATAGTGGTCTTTCCATTTGTACCCGTTACACCCACAACCTTCAACTCGTGCGAAGGGTTGCCGTAGAAGTTCGATGCCACAACGCCCATAGCGAGGTTTGTATCCTCCACTACCACGAATGTGCAATCCAACTCTGCCACATTCTCGGGGATACGCTCGCAGATGACCGCTTTGGCGCCAAGTTCCACCGCTTTGGCAATATAGTTGTGGCCATCAACCACAGTACCCGATACGGCGAAGAAACACACCCCTTCGCTTGCTGTTCGGGAGTCGTAGGTTAGACCCGAAATTTCGATGTCGGCACAACCCTTCAATTCGGCGTACGTAACACCCTTCAATAACTCTTTCAGTATCATCTAAGTGTAATTGTTATTCGTTTTCTTCTCTCATCAATGATGGTCGCAGGGGCTATGCTCTGCGATACAACCTTGCCTCGACCTACGATGTAAATGTCCAAGCCACACTTTTCCAGCAGGTAGATAGCATCATTAAGACCCATTCCCACAACATTCGGAACAACCCTCTCATCGATGTCGAGCGACGAGACATAGACGCTGTTGCCGTTCCTTATGCTGCTCGAACCCCAGCCTTGCTCGCTCTCCGACGTGAGAGCTATGCCGTGCTTGGCGGCTACGGTGCGAATCTTCTCGATGTTTCCGCCCTTGATATCTGCCACAGCCTGCTTCTTTGTAGGAAGCGCTTGGGCGTAGCGGTGGTCGCGATTGTAGAGGTAGGTTGCCACGTGTTTCTGCACAGGGCCGGCAAGACCTGCACCATACTTCTGTTTGCCGGGCTGACTCTTCGTGAAAATAGCCGTCATAATCGTATAACGAGGATTGTCGGCAGGGAAGTATGTTACCATCGAGCCGTAGTAGTAGCCATCATTTCGGATATACTTTATACTGTTAATTGTCGATTCAACTTGTGCCGTACCGGTCTTTGAACCGCTGGTAAATGGGCAATTTGCTGTACCGAAATAACCTCTTGATGTACCCGTTTTCGACACCTCCTCCAAGAATGAGCGGAGCGATTTGAGTGTCGCTTGCGAGCAAATCTGCTCTTCGAGAACTGTTATCGGAGCCTCGCTTACGACCTCGCCGTTGCGCTCGGTGCGCAGTATTAGTCGTGGTGCAACCATTCGACCATTGTTCGCTATGGCGTTGTATATGGTAAGCGTGTGCATCGGAGTAACCTCTACGCCATAACCATAGGCCATATTCACAAGGGCGTTGTATCGTGATGTATGCTTGCGGTTGAGAGGCTTTATCGCTTTGTATGTTGCGCCAAAATTCTCCAATCCGACAGGTTCGCCGAGGTGCAACTTATCGCAGAAGTTGGAGAACTCTACCGGATTGCCTTTGAATCGCTCCAGTACCGCTTTTGTGAAATAGACGTTCGACGATTGCGCAAATGCAGTGCGCATATCGACCCAACCATTACTCTCTTTGCCAATCTCGTGGTCGTCCACAATCGTCGCATCGGTGTTGTTGCCCATAGCCACCTCCGCACCAAGTCCGGTGTGGTATCTCTGCGATGCAGGTACGCCATTTTCGAGCAGTGCCATTGCCGATACGAGTTTGAAAGTCGAGCCCGGGTTCACGGGAACGCCGATGGCGTAGTTCTGCTCCTCGACGCAACGCGTGCCGAGGTTTCGCAGGTTTACCATCGCCAGAATATCGCCCGTAGCACACTCCATCACGATAGTTGTTCCCCAAATGGCATTCTCTTTCATCAACTGCTGACTCAGAGCGCCGTGTGCCACATCCTGCACATTGACGTCGAGCGTAGTTACTATGTCGTAACCATCTATGGCTTCGATATTCTTTTCGTGCTCAATGCGGATTTTGAATTGGTCCGAAATTTTTTGCGACATCTGCCTACCATCTGATGCGGCGAGTGTATCGCGAAATGCGAACTCGATACCATATTTTCGATGCTCCTCCAAACGACCTATTGTGCGCATTGCAAGGTCGCCCTGCGGATATACGCGGTGGTCATATTCGAAGGTAGAGTTTGTGTATCCCTTCAAAAGCGGAACATTTCTTATAACCTCCCACTCGTTTGCGTCCAAATCTCGGCAGATGCGAAAACTTCGTTGTCCCTTGTTGCGAGCGGCATAGTGGGTGGTGTCGTATTTTATCTTTTTGAAGAACCAATAACCTTTATCTCTCTTCCTTATGGTGGGCTTGTTGTAGTTTAAGACGCGGTGATTGTTGTCGATAATAATTTTATAGTACTCGCTCGGTGTTTTATCGCCCAAGCAGTCGGCAAGTGTCTGCGCAAGGACCTTTGCCTCCTCCTTAAACTTTTCGGCTCTCATTTTTCGGAACTTCTCGCAAGCAAAATCAATACTCAACGAGGTGCGGGTTACAGATGTAGCCAGAACCTCTTTGTTGCGGGAGTAGATGGTACCTCGATGAGCCAAGAGGGTATCTTTGACAAGAAGATCTTTGTTGCGTATGCTGTCAAACTTGATAGCCATCTCCCTATTCGGATAGATAAAGATTGTGGTGTGTATCAAGAAGTATGCTACCACACCGATAAAGATGAAGTGCAGTACCTTGATACGCGTTGATATCTCTTTCTTCAATTTGTAGCGTTGTTCGTCCATCTGATAAATCTCCAATCTATCTTAAATCAATAGGGTTCGTCGAAGGGTCTTCCAATGTTATGCCTCGCTCCTTCAACTTCTCGAGAATAGCGGAGTGCGAGGTGTGTTGCGTGCGCTTCTCGGAGGCACGAATAGCCTTCTCTTTGAGGAGTACAACCTCTTTTTCGAGGTCGTTGCGACGCTTCTCCTGTTGGAATGTGGCAAACATAGTGAAGATTGTTATCAGGAAAATAACACCCAACAACGTCAGGAAGTTATAGACCCTCGTAGCCTCCTCGGCAAGAAGAATGTCGCCCGTAACGATTCCATTTACCAACCGCGCCAAACGGCTCTTCTTGTTTTTCTTCGCCTCTCTCTTCTTCTCCTCCTCTTCGCGTGCGATGTCGTCGGCGATATCGGCATCCGCCTCGCCTGTCTGTATGCGTCTTATCTCGGTGCGCACAGCACGGCGCAGAGCCTCGTCCGCCTCTCGCTTTGCAATCTCCTCTTGCGAATCGGTGAAGTATTCGCTTTCGTCGTACTCTGCCATAACTACAATTTTATCGCTGCACGCAACTTTGCCGAGCGCGAGCGTGGGTTAGCCTCCAGCTCCTCTGCCGAAGGTACAATAGGTTTGCGCGTAACAATCTCGAAAGGAGTGGTAGCGCGACCGAAGAAATCCTTCTCGACCTTGCCCTCGAAATTACCGCTACGCATAAAGTTCTTTACCAGTCGGTCCTCCAAAGAGTGATATGAAATCACCACCAACCTGCCTCCCGGACGCAATACCTTCAACGCCTGCTCCAACGCCATTTTCAGAGCCTCCATCTCGCCATTCACCTCGATGCGCAACGCCTGAAACAGTTTGGTTAGGAACTTCGCCTCGTCCTTCTTCGGAGTGCAGGGTGCGACCGCCTTTACAAGTTGTGCTGTGGTGCGAATCTCTTCGTTGACACGCGCACGCGCGATGCAGGCTGCAATCTTCCAAGTGGTGTCCAACTCGCCATATTGCGAGAATATAGCGGAGAGCTCCTCTTCCGAGTAGTTGTTTACTATGTCGGCTGCGGTGCGTCCTCCTCGTTGGTTCATTCGCATATCGAGCGGAGCATTACCTCGAAACGAGAAGCCGCGCTCTTTGGCATCGAAGTGGTGCGACGAAACGCCCAGATCTGCCAATATGCCATCGACCTCGCTCACTCCTCGCAGTCGCAATGCCGAGCGTAAGAAGCGGAAGTTGCTCTCTACGAAGTGGAAGTGCTCATCGTCGGGAGCGTTCGCCAAAGTATCGCGGTCCTGGTCGAACGAGTATAACGCACCGCCCTCGCCCAAATTTTCGAGTATTCGGCGTGTGTGTCCTCCTCCTCCGAAGGTCAGGTCGGCGTATGTACCACTGCTTTTAATATCAAGCAGTTCGACAGACTCTTCGAGCAATACCGGCGTGTGATACGATGACATACTTTGGCAATATATTATATATTGCCACAAAGGTAGCAAAATTTGTTGTAATCGAAAATAGATACCAACGAAAAAGTTATGAACATTTTGAATGTTGTAAACTTTTTTCGTTGGTTTGGGTATCTCTCGTATGTGTCGGAATTACTCTGCTATTCGCTTGTATATTTTGCTCACTTTTGCAAGAGTACAACTTGGATAAGAGATGCAAATGTATATGCTTGATTTTTTGACTATGAAAAAAGAGTGGAGTCCGAAGATGTCTGGGAAACATTTTCGGACTCCTGATGTTAGGTTAGTTAGGTTAATGAGCAATGTGGGAGAACCCCACGTTTTCTGTATGCAAAGGTACACCTAATTTTATTATTTCCAAACTTTTTGTGTTATTTTTTTAGAAAATTTCAATCAAATCGTAAAATTTATAAGCGAAATGCCCGAAAATAGTTAGAAATTGTAATTATTTAAATTTTTTAATATCCTTTTTGGTCCTTTTTGACAAAAATGGCGTGTCTAACGAATTTTAGACACGCCAATAATTTCTAATAACCACTACTATGTTATTCTCTATTTTGGATTATACTGCTCGTCGTATAGAGCATATCCCATATCGGTTCCAACTTGAAACTCCGTTTCGGTGTACTCGTTGCCCCACTGGTCCCTCGCCACAACCATAATGTCGGCAGTAGGGTCGGGCAGCGTGAATTTCCACAATGTACGGCAGATGTGATAGTTGTCGGATTGGCCTCCCACGTAACCACAAACTACGCCCGTAGTCCAGAAGTCGCGTCCCGACTCCACGCCGGCAGCCGGTCGCTTAGGGTCTTCGAGGGTGTAAGAGCCAATCAATTCGGCGTAGGTAGGCTTTTTAGCATAGGAAGCAAGTGAGGTCATATTGCCAATCTTTGTTGTGCGCTTGCCGGTGCTCTTGTTGTAGTTCCAAACCTCGACAGTCCACGTATATTCGTCCGAACTGAAAACATTTGCCAAAACTACGCTATCATCGTACGGGAACTGATAGTAACCCTTTGTTCCATACGTGTTTGTACCCGAAATCTCGGCTCCCGTGATGTCGCCGCCACGATGTAGGCGAATTTGATAATCCTCCGAGGTCATACCATAGGCAGAGCCCTTGTGGATAGACTTGGTTATGGTGTTGCCCTTAATTTTAATCACGCCATAGCCGGTTGGAGCACCATCGCTCGCCAGATTTGTAGGCTCGCCCCAACCCGTGCCGTGAATTGACGACCAACTCTGCTCGAAGGCTTTGTGGCCGGTACTCAACTTGATGTGGTCCCAGCACTGACGATAGTGGAGGTGTCCCGATAGGATATGAACCTCTTGGAACTCGTCCAACATTGTAAGCACTGTCTGTATGGATTCGATTTTTGTAGTGCCGAAAGGTATATGTACGCACAGAACCACCATCTTGCTCTTCGGTACAAGTGCCAGATCTTGCCTTAACCACTCAATCTGTTCATCTGTAAAGCCTGCTTTGATGTGGTCGCCATCGGGGTGAACATTGTCTGTCCACTGTATGTCTCTCATACACACAATGTGGGCATCACTGCGGTTGAACGAGTAGTCGATAGGGCCGAAGCACTCCTCGAAAGGTCGCTGAATTTTGAGGTTTACTGTCGAGTTGTACGGGTCGAGCATTAACGGCTTTGTCTCGGAGAAGTGGGCGTTGTCGTGGTTGCCGAAGACGGTAAAGATAGGCACTCCGGTAACCTCTGCACTCAACGCTTCGCGTATCTCGTAGAGCAGATATTCGTTGTTTGTCTTTGCCGGACTGTAAATAACATCGCCCAATACCAAACCATAGCACGGTAGTCCCATAGTCTTGGAGTAGTTCTTAATCTCTGGACAGTATTGCGCCTTCAAACGTTGAACATTTGCCGAGGAACTGACCTGTGTATCTGCCAATGCAAGCAGTGCAAACTCCTTCTCCTTGCCGCCAGCCAACTTCTCGAACGTAAAGTCATAACGTTGCGACGAAGTCGGGTATTTGATGAAGTAGCAAGGCATACCATACTCGTTTGTCGGCACCTTAACATCTGCCGGCAACGAGCAGTAGATATATCGGGTATCGTTTGTTACACCCTCCAATTCGTAGTAGCCGTTGCTGTCGGTTGCAACCACTTGGAAACCATCGCTCACTGCTACGCCTGCAATAGGCGAGCCGTCGGAGTAGCGAACATTTCCGAATACTCGCTTGTAGCGAATAAGGAACTCGTCCTCTTCAACCGGAAGAAGGTCCAACAATACACCCACCTGACGTTTGTACGAAATCTCCTTGAACTCACGTACAACACCTTGTGCAAGCGGCTTGCTTGGCGACCACTCAGCCACCATCTTCTCGCCCGAACGCTCCACAAATTCGATTTTGCAGTTGCCGACATTTGTTGCAGGCAAGGCAATGTGGAAAACGCTAGCCTTGCTTATTGAAAGTGTGTAATTCGCCGGTAATAAGTAGGTTACAACGTTGTTGCTATTGGTTGTTGCCGAAATTTTTGCCGCCGAACAATCTACGGCAAACTCACCCGCAAGTTTTGCATCTGTGGTCGAGGTGATAACGATTTTTTCCAACACTACGCCCTCGAACGACGCCTTCACGGGGAAACGCAAAACTGCGGCAAGATGCGACATTGCAATGTTGCTTGTAGAGGTCGAATATCCGCACATTGGCGTACTATTAGGGGCAAATGTGCCCTCGGTGTGGGGCTGCTCGGCAAGAAATTCGACGATAGGCTTCTCGGTAGTTGTCGCCGCACAATATGGATATACCACCGAGAACGGAGTGTTTAAAACCTTGTTTACTCGGAAATTGGCAGTTGTCCTATCTTCTTCGATTTGAGCCTTTTCAGATAGTATTCCGTTTATCACAATGCGATCCTCCTCACTCCAATACACAGGGTAGGTATCGCCTATTTTATTGCCCAACGAGGTCTTTGTTTGCGCTAATGAAACGCATATCTGCGTTCCCTCACCACCAACAATGTTCTCGGTGGTAGTGTCCGTTGTACAACCTACAAAGAGTAGGGGTAGAATTGCCAAAAAGAGGATTAGTTTTTTCATATTTGTATATCTGTGTTTTTTGTCCCCAAAAGAGTGCATATAATGGTCAGCAAAGTTATACAATTATTGCATACCTTGCAACTTTAAGCGTTAAATTTGTGTCAAAAATAGAGGTTTTTAGTTAAAATAATTCTAACTGATCTATCTCGTGGTTGAAACTTTTGCGATGGTAAGGCGAGAGTCCGAATTGTCGCACGGCGAGGCGATGCTCGCGAGTAGGGTAGCCCTTATTCTTTGCCCAACCATACATCGGATACTCCTCGTCGAGGCGTAGCATATAGTCGTCGCGGAAGGTCTTTGCGAGGACCGATGCAGCGGCGATGTTTGCGTACTTTCCGTCCCCTTTAACGATGCATTGAAATGGCAGTTTGAGCTTGGTGTAGAAGCGATTTCCGTCGATAGCGAGGAACTCTGGCTGCGGCTGTAACTTTTCAACAGCCAGCGACATACCTTCGAACGAAGCGTGCAGAATGTTTATCTCGTCGATGCGCTCGGCCGACACCTCCTGCACTGCCCACGCCACCGCCTCTTTGCATATCACTTCGCGCAGGGCGTAACGATTTTTTTCACTCATCTGCTTCGAGTCGTTCAGTAGTGGGTGGTGAAAATCGGGTGGCAGGATTACCGCTGCGGCAAACACCGAGCCGGCAAGGCAGCCACGACCGGCCTCATCGCAACCCGCCTCCAAGAGTTCGCATTGAAAGGAATTTTCTAACATTTCGACAATCTTTTGACGCAAAGTTACGTTTTTTATCGGAATTTCACGGAAAAAATTCTATCTTTGTGCTATGCAATTGAATGCGTTATCACGAAAATCGACTATTGTGTCAATCCTGTTGCTTGTGGCGATACTCGTCGCAGCGACGTTGCGCTATTGGTTTGCTCCGTTCGAGATGGAGATGGCCGTCGGTGAGAGCCGAGGTAAATTTATCTTCGTTCTTCTTGCAATGGTGCTCTATTTTGTCGGAGCACTTATTCAAGGCAAAATGCTCTCACGTTCGGGGTTGTGTGGCGGTCATTGCGCTTTTCCGATGCCTATATATGCGTTGCTTACCTGTGGAATCTTTGTCGCACCTGATATACTGACTGTATCTATCGCCTCGCTCTGCTTTACGGTTGCGCTACATCTGCTTTTGCGCTCACTGCATAATGCCGAGGAGACCGATTCTGTCTTTTTTGCTGCGGTGTTGCTCGGAGCAACAGCATTGTTATATCCGCCTTGTGTGGTTCTGTTTGTGGCGATACCAATCGCAGTGTTTGCACTTGCATTGTCGCTACGTCAGGCGCTGCTGATGCTCATCGGCTATTTCATACCGCTCTTTGTCGCCTCTTACATTGTTTGGTATGGCGGAGGCGGATTTCTCGACCTTGCGACAAAACTCTATGAGGCTATCTCTACATCGACGATGGCAGCGGTAGAGCGTGTCCCTTATGTGTCTATCGTCTTTGCGTCTATGGCGCTCCTTCTGATAGTGTGGGGTATCGTGTATGCAGCCATCCGTTCGACCAAGACTTTTACACTGACACGAGTTCGTCGGGCGTTTTATCTCTTTTTGTGGGTGATGCTCCTCTCTGTAACAACGGTCGCTTTGCCCGGACGCGATATATCGGCGTGTGCTATCATTGCCGTCCCTGCGACAGTATTGTTGAGCTTTTCGCTCGATGTTCTGCCACCTAATTTTGCGACAATCTCGTATTGGGCTCTACTCGTAACCTTCGCGGTGCACCTCTTCGTGGCTTAAATGTACCCGAATTTCCCTATTTCCTCCTGTTTTTTTATGCTTCTCCTATATAATATAAATATAGGTATAAAAGGATTATTAAAAAAAATTAAAAAAATCTTGAAAAAGATTTGCAGAATAAAAAAAAGTCGCTACCTTTGCAACCGCAATTGAGAAAAACAACGGTTCTAAACTTATGACAAAACGCTCGAAAGAGTGGAAAAATAAGGAAAAACAAAGTTTTTTCACAAAAAATGCAAAAAAGTTCTTTCAAAATTTGGTGGTTAGGAAAATTTGCTTTACCTTTGCACCACTTTCGCGTCTGAAATATGACAAGCGGGAGATTTGAAAACGGTTCTTTGATTTACTGGTTATATTAAGAGAGAAAATGTAGTATTTATCTGTCAATTTCCTTTAATGGAAAATGAAGTAGTCAGGACTCTAACAATACATTATAATTTTTTACAATGGAGAGTTTGATCCTGGCTCAGGATGA
>JAFXFM010000022.1 GCA_017520545.1 Alistipes sp.
AATGCAAAATGCAAAATGCAGAATGCAGAATTATTTTATTTATCTCTCACCAAAAATCGTCAATGATAAGGTTATTTTTGTGCAATGCAAGGCGACAAAAGCGCAGCATAGTAAACCTATGTGAGCATTTTGGCGTCCAAAGCACTCGTGCAAAATTCACCAATCAGAACCCCTGCCAAAAAAAATCGTCAATGATGAGATTATTTTTGTGCGATGTTAGGCGACAAAAGCGCAGCATAGTAAACCTATGTGAGCATTTTGGCGTCCGAAGCACTCGTGCGAAATTCACCAATCAGAACCCTTGCCCAAAAAAATCGTCAATGATGAGATTATTTTTGTGCGATGTTAGGCGACAAAAGCGCAGCATAGTAAACCTATGTGAGCATTTTGGCGTCCGAAGCACTCGTGCAAAAAGAACTCATCAGAACGATTTTTAGAACGATTTTCTTACAGCTGGCTACCCATCAATGTCGCAATCGTCTTTGGAATCTCGGTCTGGTCGCGACACTCCAAAAACGCCTTCTCTCCAACACCCTGCACATAGATTGGAATATATGTACCTGTGTGGTACAGACTTGTCCAATCGAGAGAGGCGTGCTTGTTCAAGATGCGAAGTGCGTGGTGAATAACAAACTCATTTTTGTTGTAGAGTCCATCGACCATAGGTCCATACTTCAAAAAGATGTTGTGGAAGTCGTGAAGAAGCAGTTGCTCCTCCTCCTTTGTTACAGGAACAGTGCTCCACAATCCGAAATTATCGCTCAACACCTTCTTGTAAGGTGCCCAATCACGCACACCCTCCTCACGCATACGTTGGAAAATTTTTGTTAGCTGACCCGCCGAACACTTCTGCGCAGTAAGAACATTCATACGAATTTCGTAGTGGTCCCAACCGAGCACCATACCACCGGTTTCGTGGTCGGCAGTTACAACGATAAGCGTTTCGTCGGGGTGTTGCTTTGCAAACTCCAAAGCAAGCTCCACCACAGCCGCCAACTCATTGACCTCGTGAAAGGTAGTTACAGCGTCCTGCTCGTGTGCAGAGTAATCGAGTTTGCCCTCCTCAACCATCAGGAAGAATCCATCTTTCGACTCGCGCGAGAGGTACTCGATAGCCGCTTTGGTGTGGTTTACAAGCGTATGTTTCTCGTCGCCTTTACGGTCGATAACGTATGGCACGTGCTTATTCTCCTTGTCGTGCGCAACCAATGCAACGCGCTTACCGCTAACTTTTGCAGCAGCATCTACATCGAGGCTCAACTCTATGCCTGCCTTGCGAATGCGGTCCGCCAACTCGGCTGTTGTCGTAGGCTTATACTTCGGGTCTTGCGGTCCGCTCTTCATATCCATAATTGTAGAGCCTGCAACAAATGCCACATCGCTTGCAATATAGTCATCTACGAGTTTCGGAAAGCCGAAACGGTCCGAAGTGTGGCCATAGAAGCAACTTGGCGTAGCGTGATTGATACCGACATTTGTTACCAAACCCACCTTATAGCCCAACTCCGATGCAACATCGGCAATGGTACGCAACTTGTTTCCCTCAGGGTCTACGCCGATGCAGGCATTTGCTGTCTTAACACCCGAGGCGAGAGCCGTACCTGCTGCTGCCGAGTCGGTTACGAGATTTGAGGTCGAATAATTGGTTACGAAGTTGCGAGTATCGAACTGCGTAAAGTTTAGTCGCAACGTCTTGCTCGCTCCCGCCTTTGCTGTATTGTAGTGTTCGGTACCGAGAATGTGATTGAAACTCATTCCATCACCGATAAAGTAGAATACATACTTCGGCCTCTTCGAAGAGAATGTATCGGTCTGCAACAACAGGCCCGCGCAGAGGCAAGCAATTGCAAATCCGAGAGCACAAAGGGTTAGTTTGAGTGATTTCTTCATATTATTCTCTGTTTTTTTATTGGTTAATCTCTACTGCGACCGTTGATAAGTGCTACATAATACAATATCGAGGCTATCGCCGACAATGCAGATACAAGGTATGTTCGCGCAGCCCAACGGAGCGAGGTTTTTGCCCCACTCAACTCCTCATCAACAAGTAGCCCACTACTCTCCAACCAAGCAAGGGCACGATTCGAGGCATTATACTCAACGGGGAGTGTAATAATGGAGAAGAGCGCCGAGACACACATCAGACCAACGCCCACCCAGCAGAGTGTCTGACTACCCGACGAGGCGGTCATAATAAGACCGATAATGATAAGCCACATTGCCGCCTGCGATGAGAACTGCACCAACGGAACAAGTGCCGAGCGCATACGCAATGGGCCATAACCTTGTGCGTGTTGCAGGGCGTGTCCGCACTCGTGGCAAGCAACGGCTGCCGCGGCAATGGAGCGACTGTTATAGACCGAATCGGAGAGATTTACCGTCTTACTACGAGGGTCGTAGTGGTCAGTAAGGTAGCCACCGGTATGGGTTACGGCAACATCTGTTATGCCATTGCTGCGCAACATCAACTCGGCAACCTCGGCACCTGTCATTCCTGTCGGCATCGGTACTTTCGAGTATTTTGACATAACCGAATTAAGTCTCCACTGCACAATCATTCCCGCTATGGAGACCACAATAATCATAAAAAACGCCTCACTTGTAGTGAGATTCGAGAGCATTCCGCTCTCCCCTTCATAACCGACGTACAACAAATTCAGAAACATCTTTATACTAATTTTAGTTACTAATCGTTAATGATACGCACAAAATTACAAAAAAATTGTTTAAATTTGCCAAAAATGTGGCTGATATAAGAGAAAATAGAGCCTACAACGGCGAAATCAAATATCTACGCATATGAATAATAAAGAGTTTTCACAACAGGATCGCGAGTTTATGCAGATGGCAATCGACCTCTCCATTGAGAATGTTGCCAACGGAGGAGGCCCCTTCGGTGCTGTCATTGTGCGTGATGGCAAAATTATCGCCACGGGCACTAACCGTGTAACTGCCAACAACGACCCTACCGCCCACGCCGAGGTGAGTGCTATCCGCGCAGCGTGTGCCAAGGAGCAGAACTTCAAATTGAACGACTGCACCTGCTACACCTCGTGCGAGCCTTGCCCGATGTGCCTATCGGCACTCTATTGGGCAGGTGTTAAGCGTATCGTCTACGGCAACACGAAAGATGATGCAAAAGCGATAAATTTCGACGACTCATTCATCTACGACGAGATTGCCAAGCCATACGCTCTGCGAACCATTCCGTGCCAGAATTTTATGCGTGAGGAGGCTCTTGCAGGGTTCCGCGCGTGGAGCGAAAAGGAGGATAAAATAGAGTACTAAAAATGGGGCTACACACAGCTCTGACCGACTAAACAAGATTGAGAAAATTAGCCCGACATATCGCTAACCACGCAACACAATCGCAAAATGCGATGGTGCGAATTGCGACAGCAGCCGTAGCGGTAAGTATTGCGGTAGTGGTGATAAGTTTGGCTGTAATTTTCGGATTTAAGGAGCAGATTTCGGCGCTTGTGTCGGGAACGGTTGCCGACATTACCGTTTCGGAGTTCGCGGGCAAACAATCGATAAACGACACCGAGGCGTTGCGCCGAATTATCTCTTCGACAGAGAACGTTGCACACATCGAACGATATGCTCTGCGAGGTTGCGTTATCCGCGGCGAGAAGGGTGCGGCGGGCTTGGCGCTGAAGGGTATTGATGCCGATGCCGACCTATCTTTTGTAGACGAACGATTGGAGAGTGGCACAACACCCCGAATAGAGGAGGCACGACGCAAGGAGATACTCCTCTCACAGAGCATCGCATCGAAAATTGGCGCAAAGACAAATAGTCGCGTCGAGTTGCTCCTGTTGGAGGACGGCACCCCTCGCCGCGAGGTTTTCAAGGTGTGCGGACTCTATAACTCGGCACTTGGCGATACGGGCGCAGAGTTGGCGCTGACCGACATTCGCAATGTGCAGAAGCTGAATGGCTGGGAGTCGTCGCAGATTTCGGGTTATAACTGCCTGCTACACGACAACCAATTTTCGGGTACCACCGCCGACATAATAAACCTCCGCCTAATGCGAGAGTATGAGGGCGAAGAGAGCATCGTGGCAGAGAGTTCGCGCGACAAATACACCGACATCTTTGGCTGGCTCGAAACACACGACATAAATGCAGCCGTAATCACTACGATTATGTTGATTGTGGCTATATTCAATATGGTAACAGCGATTCTGATTTTGGTTTTGGAGCGAACCCGTATGGTGGGTATCCTAAAATCCTTGGGTATGCAGAACCGCACCATACGGCAGATATTTACCCATCGTGCCGCACGAATAATAGGCGTAGGTATCGCCATAGGCAACGCCTTGGCATTGGCGCTACTGCTGTTGCAGCAACGCTTCCACTTGGTGAAGCTGGACGAGGAGGGATATTTCCTCTCGGAGATACCCGTAGCACTCGATGCGTGGTGGATAGTGGCGGTGAATGTGGCCTTTGTGGCGATAGTCCTTGCGGCGACACACCTCGCCACCGCGATTGTGGGGCGCATAAAGGTTGCCGAGGCGATAAAGTATAACTAACGAAACGGAATTTTTGAAGAGTTAAAGAGTAATGAGCAATACGGAGAGTAAGGGCGAAATGGTGCGCGGAATGTTTAACGACATTGCACCTACATACGACCGATTGAACCATATTTTGTCGTTCGATATCGACAAATTATGGCGCAAACGGGTTGTACGTGTAGTGCGCAAGCTCGGAGCAAAACGCATTATGGATATGGCAACCGGCACCGGCGACTTGGCTATCGCTATGGCGAAGGGTATTGAGGGTTCGACGATATACGGCGCCGATTTCTCGAGCGAGATGCTCGCTGTGGCAAAGCAAAAAATCGAGCATCTCGGTCTCTCGGAGCGCATATCGCTTACGGAGTGTAACGCTGAGGCCATTCCACTCGAAGATGAGGCTGTCGATGCGGCAACCATAGCCTTTGGTGTCCGCAACTTCGAACATCAGCGCGAAGCTCTAACCGAGATTAAACGCACTATCCGCAATGGAGGACACCTCATCGTCTTGGAGTTCTCGAATCCGAAGTGTGCATTCGTGCGTTGGTGCTACCGCCTCTATTCGCACCGTATTCTGCCGGCAATAGGTCGCTTGGTATCGAAACACGCTACGGCATACACCTATCTGCCAACATCTATCGACCAATTCGCATCGCCCGAGGCCTTCTCGACGCTGCTCGAAGAGGTGGGATTTTCCCACATCAAGCGTAAGTCGCAATCGCTCGGTGTAGCGCATATTTACATAGCACAAAAAGGATAACAGATTTTATGAAGAGATTTTTTGTTAAATACACTATTCTCCTATTTGCGGTTATCGCATCGTTGGGGTTGAGCAGTTGCGAGAAGAAGGAGCGTCCCGACAAACTCGAAATTATGTCGGTCGAAAAGGTCCGCAACGACTCCGACAGCAGTAACAACTGGATTGTAACGATGACTGTTGCCAACAACACACTCCACAACGTCAGCTTCAAATCGGCTATCGCCTACCTCTCTTTCGGTGGAAAGAAAATTTGTCGTTTGGCTCTCACCGAGGAGATTGTGTTGCCACGTCGCAGCACTACAAAGATAGACGTGCCTTTACGCGTAACGCTCGCCAACCCTATTTTGGCAATATCGGCATTCAATATGATAGTCAAGGGCAACTACGACGGTTTTACGATCGATTACAACGCCACACTCGCCACCCGAGTCATCAAAAAGATGAATGTATCGGACAAAAATGTTTCACTCAAGGAGTTTGCGGGTGCATTTAATTCGGAATTCAAAAAATAGATTAAATAAGAAGAAACTATGAAAATTTTCTTAACGTTCTTAATGCTGCTCGCCGCCATAACGGTATCGGCACAAGATGTAAATCCGCAGGACAGCACCAAGTTCGAGCAACAAAATGAGGTTGTAGTGGAGAATAACGCCTCTGCACAACAGAGCATCGAGCGCCCAACCGTAACCGTTCAGGCGCACGGAGATGCGGCAAACATCATCAATCAAAACCTGAGAGTTGCGGGCAAAAAGATAAAGGCGTATCGCATCCTGATCTACTTGGGCAGCTCGACAAATGCTCGTGGCGAAGCGAGCTCGGAGCGCGGTCGTTTTATGAAGTTGTTCCCGGGACAGGCAACAAGTATGTATTACGAAACGCCCTATTTCAAGGTTTCGGCAGGCAATTTCCGTACAATGGAGGAGGCGCAATTGAAGTTGGAGCGTATTCGCAAGCACTTCCCCAAGGCGTTTATCATACACAAAGATGTACCACTCGCCATCTTTGCGAAGTAGAACATAGGCTGTTTTTGAGACTTTTCACCCCCCATTTATGTCATTTCGGGGTTAAAAACTTGTTTTCGCAAAAATAGTTTATTACATTTGTGAGTGAAAACATTTGTTAAACCTTAAAAAACTCTATTATTATGAAGAAGATTATGACTTTGGCTGTTATCGCTTTTGCAGCGGTTGCTATGGTATCGTGCTGCGGTGCAGCCGAGAAGAAGTGTAACGAGCAGGCTCCACAGACAGCTATTGAGAACTGCGACAAGAACTGCGCTGAGTGCGAGAAGGCAGCTGAGTGCCCACAGGCTACTCCTGCTCCTGCAGCTGAGGCTCCTGCTGAGACTCCTGCTGAGACTCCTGCAAAATAGTTGCAATCGAAAAACATTTGAAAGTGGAGAGTTGAACGTTTCAATTCTCCACTTTTTTTATTACCTTTGCGGTATGATTAGATACTACGAAAACATTGAGATTACGGAGCGCAACTCATTCCACGTGCGACAAGTGGCAAAACGCCTTGTAGAGTTTGACAAGGCGGAGGAGTTGCCCGAGATTTTTGCCAAGTACAAGCCCGAGAGCTGGTATGTATTGAGCGGAGGCAACAATATCCTCTTTACGCAGGACGTCGAGCCGCTGCTTATCACCCCGTGCGACCAGACTATCGCCATCGTAAGCGAGAGCGACGATGCTGTTAGAGTGAAGGTCGGAGCCGGCGTCGAGTGGGACGACTTGGTGGCGTGGAGTGTGGAACGCGGCTTGTGGGGCATCGAAAACCTCTCACTTATTCCGGGTAAGGCAGGTGCTGCGCCGGTGCAAAATATCGGAGCCTATGGCGTCGAGGCAAAGGACGCCATCAAAAGTGTCGAGATGTACTTCGTCGAGGGGGACAACTTCATAACCCTCGCAGCCGAGCATTGCGACTTTGGCTACCGCGAGAGCGTCTTCAAACACTCGTTGAAGGGGCGTGTCGTCATCACTTCGATAGAGATTGAGTTGTCGAAGGTGGCAAATCCACGACTCGGATATGGCGACGTTATACGCGAAGTGGAGGCACGAGGAGGAGCTACGCTTGCAAATATCCGCGATGCTATCTGCTCGATTCGTCGTTCAAAGTTGCCGGATACGGCTGTCTTGGGCAATGCGGGCAGTTTCTTTAAGAACCCTATCGTCGAGAGTGCGGTTGCCGAGAGATTGCTTGCCGAATACCCCGAGATGCCGCACTACCCCGCTGCCGAAGAGGGAAAGATAAAGCTCGCCGCAGGCTGGCTTATCGACAAAGCGGGTATGAAGGGCTACAAGGAGGGCAACGTTGGCGTTCACGAGCGTCAGGCTTTGGTCTTGGTAAATCTTGGCGGTGCAACGGGTGGCGAGGTTATTGCCTTTGCACATAAGGTAGTTGCGAAGGTACGCGAAAAGTTCGGCATCGAGATTTCACCCGAAGTGAATGTTTTATAAAAACAGATTGACGATTAAAGAGATTTCTAATTTAGCTAACGGCTAATTGTCCTAAAAAATTATGCAGAGCGAGGCCCTACTAAAAGCCTTTGAGAAGTATGTTGAACGACACGAACTCTTCTCACACGACGACAAAATTTTGCTCGCCGTGTCGGGAGGTGTCGATTCTATGGTTATGCTCTCGATATTTGTTCGCTTGGGCTACAATATAGGGGTTGCCCACTGTAACTTCCACCTACGCGGCAAGGAGAGCGACGAGGATACCGAGATGGTTCTCGCCGAGTGCGAACGGTTGGGCGTACACTGCCATATCAGCCACTTCGACACCGAGGCGGAGATGGCACGCACGGGCGACTCGATGGAGATGGCAGCACGACGTCTGCGCTACGATTGGTTCAATGAGCTTTGTCGCACGGAGGGTTATAGCGCTATCGCTGTGGCGCACCACACCAACGACTCCATCGAAACATTCTTCATAAACCTGCTTCGAGGTACGGGTTTGCGAGGTTTAACCGGCATAAATCGCCAGTATGGCAAGGTTGTACGACCGCTACTCTACGCTTCGCGCAAAGATATTTTGGAGTACGCCAAGCAGAATCAAATACCATATCGCGAAGATTCGTCGAATCTCTCGACTAAGTATCTCCGCAATAAAATCCGTTTGGGCTTGCTCCCTATGCTCACCGAGATTAATCCACGATTTACCGCCCTTATGCGTGGCAACCTCTACCGACTGAACAATGCACAAGTGTTTATCGACGTTGCGATAGATCGCATCCGCGAGGTGGCAATGCATAGCGAGAACGGCATCGACACAATCGAGGTGCCCAAAATAGACGAGATGTATCCACGCGACTTCGTAATTTACGAATTGTTGAACTCGTCGTATGGCTTCAAGGGTGATGTTGTCGAGGAGTTGAACAAGGCCCTGAAACGAGGTGTAACCGACCGCCGATTCTACGCCCGCGACTACGTGGCATATCTCGATAGAGGCAACATTATGATTACCGCCATCGAGGATGAGGACGACTGCGAAGTGGTGGTCGAGCGCGAAGATATACGCTCTTATTGCGGCAATGCGGTGCTCTACTACGAACATACCGACATCGACAACGTGAACGAATATCGTCTGCCGAACGATGTGGCACTGCTTGATGAGTCTAAGCTGCAATATCCGCTCCGCCTGCGCCGCTGGCGTGAGGGAGATTCGTTTATTCCATTTGGTATGGCCGGTCGCAAAAAAGTGGGCGACTATCTCACCGACCAGAAGGTACCTATCGTGGAGCGCAAGCGACAATTCGTACTCCTCTCGGGCGAGGATATCGTATGGATTGTGGGACGTCGTACCGACGAGCGATTCCGTGTTGGAAACAACACCGAGAACATACTGAAAATTACAAAGCTAACTATATAAAATGGCAGAGAAGGTTACATTTGCATCGTGCGAAGCCGCTTTTCAGCAACTTATGGGCGACATTAAGGCTCGACGATTCGCACCTATATATCTGTTGCAGGGCGAGGAGTTGTACTTTATCGACGCACTGTGCGATGCACTGAGCGACGGCATTATGGAGGAGTCGATGCGAGCCTTCAATCAGATTGTCATCTACGGCAACGACACCGATGGAGGTACGGTGGCAAGTTACTGCCGACAACTGCCAATGATGGGCGAATACGAGGCTATCATTGTAAAGGAGGCACAACAGCTCGAAAAAATTGAGTTATTGAACGCCTATGCCGCCTCGCCACAACCATCGACAATTTTGGTTTTGTGCCACAAAGGTAAGGCGATGGATCGCCGCACACCACTCTACAAGAGTATCAAAGCAAAGGGTGTGGTGTTCGATTCGGTATCGCCACGCGACTACGAGGCGGAGCGCTGGCTCTCGGGATTTGCTGCGACAAAGGGGTTGAAACTCGATTCGTCGAGCAGTAAAATCCTCGTTGCGCACCTTGGTGTGGAGATATCAAAGATAAGCAACGAACTCGAAAAGATGATTGTGTCGCTACCTAAGGAGCGTACAACAATCACTCCCGAGGATATTGAAAAGCACATAGGTATATCGCGTCAATTCAACAACTTCGAGTTGAGTAATGCCGTACTCGACCGCCAACTCGAAAAGGCTCTCACCATTGCACAATATATGGGCGAAAACCCCAAGGCTTACCCGCTATTATTGAGCGTAAAGGTACTGTATGACTCGTTCCGACAGCTATTTACCTATAACTATATATGTTGGGACTCGCGACGCAGAGGAGTAGCAATGCCCGACCAGAGCGAGTTGTGCCGTGCAATGCGACTCAACTCTCCATACTTCTTGAAGGAAATTATGCGTCGTGCACCACTATGGCCCAACAACAAAGTATTCAAAATTATCGGTCTTTGCGCCGAGTACGACGCCAAAAGCAAGGGTATTGACGACGGAGGGGCATCGAATGGAGAACTCTTACGCGAATTTATCCTTAAAATTATGATGATGTAATGGTCTACATCTACGAGTATATCCGCACCCAAGGTTTCGAACCCATACACTTCGAGGAGCACTATGCGCATCTCGATATGTTATCTGTGGTATACTTCTCCGAGAGCCTTAAAATCTCACAACACGATTTGCGCAAGGCGATTAAAGAGTCGTTGCGCAAAGGGCATTTTTCGCCTACGTCGATGAATGTCGTCTATGTGCGATACTTCGCCGATGGCACCTTCGAGTTGGAGTCAAACTATATGATATACAGCGCATTTGCAATGCGTGCACTACGTCCAAAGGCGCATCTTCTTCGACTATCCGGCGAGATGCTCACCCACAACACTTCGGCAAAGGAGGCGCTTGTAGAGTTCTACCACACCGCGCAGCAACAACAAAATGGCGCGAACAACGACGTCTTCATTTGGGCTGATGAGAAGGACGAGGTGGTAGCTATTGACGGCTCGCCCGTAATTGCGGTATTCGAAGACGAAGTCCGCTTCTCGCACAAGGGCAGTGGCGTAGAGTTCGAACTCGCCTACGACGTCGTAGCCAATATGAATCGCAACGCCACAAAAGGGGCAATCAATCTGGCGGAGTTGGCAGAGGCGAAGGAGTTGCTATACATCTCGCACGAGGGAATAACAGCGGTTAAGAGTTTCCGACCTGAGCCCGAGTCCAAGCCAACCTCAACGCTCCTGTTTATGGATATCTCGGCAGAGAAGTTTGCCTCAAAAATCGCAGAGGCAGAGGTGTAGTAATTTTTTCTACAAAATATGTATTGACAAGGGGTTTTCGGGCTACTATATTTGCACCAAAATCCCTTTATTGTATGAAAAAATTTCTAATCATCTATGCGATGGGAACAACACTGCTTCTCATCACTACCATTACAATCATAAGCCACAAAGAGGAGAAGATTGTACGACTAAACAACAACTATGAGGCCCTGCGCTCCGAAGTAAAACTCTATCGCAACCGGCTCAAAGAGTCTACCGCATCGGCAATGGCTTTGCAACTCGAACTTGACGAATATCGAGAACAACGCAAAAGCGACCTGAAACATATTCGCTCCCTCGGTACGCAATTGCGTCGTGTTGAGAGTGTCGCCAAGGCTGCAACCACCAACGAGGTGCAATTCAGTACCCCACTCTACGACACCATTCTCGTCTATGATACGGTTTGGCTGTTCCGCTGGAAGGATAAGTGGGTGAGCGCCGAAGGCGCTATCCGAGATGGAGAGGTCGATTGCGAAATTCACAGTGTCGATACCATACGCCAAGTAATACATCGCGTACCTCGACGCTTCGGGCTTATCCGTTACGGCACCAAGGGTATCCGCCAGGAGATAACCTCCTCAAATCCCCACACAAAGGTTGTATATACCGAGTATATCGAACTGCCCAAGCGCAGAGAGAAACGTAAAAAATAGCGAAACGCGGAGCACCACTTTTTAGAGGTACTCCGCGTTTTATTGTTTGCACTAAATGCTATTTCTTGGCAGGAGTAACGTCTATCAACTCCACCTCGAACTCCAACGCCTCGTTTGGACCTATTTCGTTGCCTGCGCCACGATCGCCATACGCCAACTCGGCGGGAATATACAGTACGATTTTTCCACCCGGGCCGATAAGTTTCATACCCTCGGTCCAACCCTTAATCACACGATTAAGCGGAAACTCAACAGGCTTATTTTGGATATAACGTCCCTGCTTATCAAAAAGGTTAGGTTGCTGCTCACGCACTCTCGCCTGATGCTCCTTTGTCCAATGCTCGAAGCGCGATGCATCGAATACGGTACCGTCTTGCAGTCTGCCCACATAGTGAACTTTCACTACATCGTCGTCGCTCGTTGCCGCTTTCGACTTTTCGCCCTCGGCAACGACCTTGTATAGCAAACCACTCTCGGTAGCCTTCACGCCGTCGCTATTCTTTACTGTTTCGAGCCACATCGCCGAACGCTTCGCATTCTCCGCAGGAACAACAACCGTAAAGTAGTGGTTCAGATAGGACATTAACTGCTCCTCCGTAAATTTTGTTTTACCCGCCCAAGCATCTTTGAAGCCCTCAACCAGCCAGTAGTATTGAATCGGCAATTTGCTCTTTGATACATTTGTGCCCATATCCACACCTACGGCATACGATATTCCGCTACGCTCACCCTTACTCTTGAAGGCGTTAAACTTTGCCTTTGGCCTCTTCTTCAAAACCTCCTTATACTCAGCATAACGTTCGTTAAGTGTCGCACCGAAGTATGATTTGAGAAGAATCAGCACCTCTTCCAACTGCATCGTTGCCTTACCAGCAAACGCCTCGACAATTCCCGTCGCTATCCTCTCCGCATCGAGATCAACCTCTCTCATTTGCTGCTTAATACCACTACCGATATTGGCACCGAGGTTGTACGACAATGTATCGAGTCTGCCTCTATCGCCCTCGACAATCTCTCCGTAGCAAGGTGTAGCCATTGCAACACAAAATACTACCACCAAAGTTGTAAATACAGCTCTTTTCATCATCCTACTCTTGCGATTTTACACTCTCCACTACCACAGCTGTTTCCGCCGCCTTCTCCATCTCCGTTGCAGGACTCTTTGCTGTATAGCGTTTTAAAAACGCCAACATCTGCCCACCCGAGAGCATAAGCGTATCGGCATACACATCCTCGAATGCCTTGCAGTACCAATAGTAGTGCAGCACCTCGTTATCTCGGATTACAGCATTTTTAAGTTCTGCACCAAAAACATTTCCGAAAAGATAGGAGAAGCTATCACGCTCTTCATCGTTCTCGAATGGCTTAAATTTACTATTGGGGGTCGGTGTTTCGGCAACACGCTTATCGAACTCGGCCTTGCGATGCTCTATTTTCGCAGATAGGCTATCCTCCAACATTTTGCACTCCACACTCGACATCTTTACTCCATCGGTCAGAACATCTTTGATACCATCGTTCAATTTGGAGACGTTAAAGTCCAACAAACTGATCACAGAGTCCGCCTTAATAGCGACAGCGTGTGTTACACCTAAGCTATACGAAAGTGTATCTATCGCCTTGATATCCCCTTCGAGGATTTTTCCTCCCGTTTTGCCATAGCACGGAGCAATAAATGCAGAGCAAACTATCGCTGCCAATATCATTAAACTCTTTCTCTTAGACTGCATACTAAACTTTTTATTCGATTAACGTTGGGGCAAAGTTAGCTAAAATTTACAATTTGATGCTACTTGTACCATATAAAAAAGTGGAGAGTTGATATCTCAGCCCTCCACTCACGACCTTTAATTAGGCGGCTATTACATCTCAGCCTTATTGACCTACTTCTTCAACTGCTTCTTTGCAACAACCTTCTTCTCTGCCTTTGGGGTCTCGGCCTTCTTCTCCTCCTTAGCCTCAACCTCCGGCTTAACCTCTGGCTCCGGAGCAGGAGTAACGTCGATCAACTCAACCTCGAACTCCAACGCCTCGTTTGCACCGATCATATTACCTGCGCCACGACGTCCATAAGCCAACTCGGCAGGAATATACAACTTAATCTTTCCACCCGGGCCTACAAGCTTCATACCCTCGGTCCAACCCTTAATCACACGGTTAAGAGGGAACTCGATAGGGTCGTTCTTGGTGTACTTACCCTTCTCGTCGAAGAGGGTTGGTTGCTGCTCGCGAACCATCTCCTGACGCTCCTTTGGCCAATTCTCGAAGCGCGATGCATCGAATACGGTACCATCCTGCAACTTGCCAATGTAGTGAACTTTCACAACATCCTCGTCCCTCTTGGCAGCCTTTGTCATATCACCCTCCTTAACGACCTTGTAAACCAAGCCGCTCTCGGTAACCTTAACGCCTGTACCCTTCTTTTTCTTTTCGAGCCACTCTGCCGAACGCTTTGCGTTCTCAGCTGGCAAAACCTGCATAAAGTAGTGGTTCAGGTATACCATAACCTGCTCGTCCGACAATCTCATATTGCCGTTCCAAGCCTCTTTGAATCCCTCTACCAACCAGTAGTACTGAAGTGTAAGTTTGCTGTCAGCAACATTTTTACCCAAATCGCTACCAATAGCGTACGAAATTTTGTCGCACTCGGCCTTGTCTACAAATGCATTGAATACAACTGTCGAGTCGTTCTTCATAGCCTCTTGATGCGCTGCGAGTCGATCTTGGAGTGTCTCACCGAAGAATTCGCGCAGAAGAGCCAAAGTCTCCTTGTGGTCCTTCTTTGCTTTGCCGGTAATACCATCAACAATACCCTTTGCACACACATCGTCATCGATTGCGATATCACGGAATTGCTGTTTGAGTCCGCCACCGATGTTTGTACCAAGGCAATACGACAATGAGTCGAGTTTTGCGTGGTCGCCCTCGGTAATGTTGTTCTTGCTTCCGCAAGAGCAAACCAATGCAGCACAAGCAAGTGCTACAACTGTCATAACTGTTTTTTTCATAATGTTTTTTACTTATTTATTTGTTGTTTAAATTATCTGTCGTCCAATAAAAGTGCGCAAATATAACGAAAATTTATTTATAAAAGCATATTTTCTATCGACTATATTTTATATCGAGCACCTTGACGTCGTAGTTTAACAGTACGTTAGGTCCGATACCCAGCGCCTTGTTTCCATCTGTATCGTACGCCACACTCGAAGGTAGCCAAGCGTTGAAGTGAGAGCCCTCACCTGCCAACTTAACAACCTCCTGCAAGCCCTTTACGAGTTTACGATAGGAGTCGCGCAGGGTATCCGATTTGATAATTTCGCGACCACTTTCATCGGTAATCGTATACACAATCTTCACCGTATCGCGTGTAGACATTCCGCCCACGTGGCTCTGGTCGCCAAGCTTTATAATTTTGTAGGTTACACCTGTACGAGTACGAACATACGACCTATCTCTTTTGTTCAAATCGGCAAGATATTGCTCCTGATGCGCCTTTGCTCTCTCGTGCACGAAATAGACCTTTTCGGCAAGATAGTAGTCGCGAGCCTCCTCCAAAGTCATATACGCATCTTCGTTATAGACATCTTTGATGGCGTCGCATACAACCTCGATGTTGAGTGTCGAATCCATCTCCATCAGAGCGTGGGCGATATTCATACCCACAACGTAAGAGATGGTATCCGAGTCGCTGTTGTAACTTCCTGTCGAACTTTTACTGCGACACGACATAAACATCACTCCAAAAATCAGGACAATAGATAGAATTGATATAATTTTTTTCATAATTTTTGCTCTGTTACTCACTTTCTACCATTACAAGGTGCAAATTTATAAAAAATTATCGGAATTATTGAGAAAATTTGTACAACCAAATACCAAACCGACTATATTTGTGGTAAAATTGGATACCTTTACAGCGTTCTGGTTCGAAGATGAAAATTTTGATTGACAGCGCCATACCCTATTTGCGAGGTGTTTTAGAGCCCTTCGCCGAGGTGATTTATCTCGACGGCAAGGCCTTCACGCGCGAAATAGTGGCGAGTGCCGATGCGTTGATTATTCGCACCCGTACCCGCTGCGATAAAGCCCTACTCGAAGGTTCGAAGGTCCATTTTATAGCCACCGCAACCATAGGTTTCGACCACATTGACCTCGAATACTGCCGCACTCACAACATCGTCGTTTCGACCTCGGCAGGCTGCAATGCCCGCGGTGTTCTGCAATGGGTATCTTCCGCTTTGGCACTGCTTGCAAAACGCGACGGCTTCGCGCCACAGGAGCGCACTCTGGGCATTGTAGGCGTAGGCAACGTAGGCAAGCTCATCAAGGAGTATGCCGAGGCTTGGGGCTTTCGCACAATATGCTCCGACCCACCGAGAGAGGAGCGCGAACATCTCGGCTTCGTATCGCTCGAAGAGGTTCTTCGCTGCGCCGACATCGTAACCCTGCACACCCCACTCGACAACTCCACCAAACACCTTGTAAACGAGAGGAACATATCGTTTCTGCACCCCGGAGCTGTACTCGTAAATGCCTCGCGAGGCGAGTGTATTGCTACCGAGGCAACAAAGCGCGATGATTTGACCTACATCACCGACGTCTGGGAGAGTGAGCCCGACATCGACCCTGCATATCTCGCCAAGTCGTTAGTGGCAACGCCGCACATTGCAGGCTACTCGGCACAAGGCAAGGCAAACGCTTCGGCTATGGCGGTACGTGCATTGGCTCGGCATTTCAACCTTCCACTGGAAAATTGGTATCCCGAGGAGGTGGCAACCATTGAGCCTAAGTTGCTCTCTTGGAGTGAGATGTGCTCCACAATAGCAACCGCCTGCAACCTCGAAGCAGAGAGCCGAATGCTGAAAACTTCGCCCGATCAATTCGAGTATTTACGCAATAATTACCGCTATCGCGAGGAGTATTTCTAAAAAAATAACTATCTTTGCAACGTTATGCGTAACATTCTACATCTCATATCACGTCTTTTCGGAGCAGAGCGAGCACACTCGCTCTCGGTTTGGTTGTTACGTATAGCCGACAAAATTCCCACTTTCAAGTGGTTCTTGCATAAAATCTATGCCGTCGAGAATAAGGCATTGGAGCGCGAAGTGTTTGGTATGCGCTTTCCGAATCCTATCGGTATGGCAGCCGGCTACGACCGCAACGGCGAAGTATATCGCCCTTTGTCGGCACTCGGCTTCGGCTTTGTCGAGATTGGCACGGTAACCCCACGCCCTCAGCAAGGCAACCCTAAACCACGTGTCTTCAATCTGCCAGAGGACAAGGCCATTCTCAACCGCATAGGTCTTGCTTCGAAGGGATTTGAAACGGTTGTAAGCAATATCCGCAAGGGACACGAGGGCATAATTTTGGGCTGCAATATAGGCAAAAACACGGTAACTCCGCCCGAGGACGCCGCGATAGACTATCTGCGCGTATTCCGCAACCTCTATCAGTACATCGACTACTTCTCGATCAACGTGAGTTACAACACCACGCACAAACAGTATATCCCTCGCACTCGCGAGAGTATAATGAACATTCTCGACCCACTCTTCGACTTCCGTCGAGGACAGAATCAATATCGCCCGATACTCCTCAAAATATCGCCCGATTTAACGAACGAGGAGATCGATTTGATGACCGATATTATGGTCGATACTCCACTCGACGGCATTATCGCCACCAACGCCACAACCCTTCCCGAGGGGCTTAACACTCCACAAGAGGAGCTTCATAAAGCGGGAGTTGGTGCAGTAAGTGGCACACCGCTTACCGAGCGCTCCATCGAGGTTGTACGTCGCATCTACGAGCGCTGCCACGGCACCTACCCCATCATCGGTGTCGGAGGTCTGATGACAGGCGAAGATGTAAAGCGTATGATGGAGGCGGGTGCGACCTTAGTGCAGGTCTATACAGGTTTTGTCTACAACGGAGTCGGCTTTGCGGGCAATCTCTGTAAGAGCCTTCTTCCTACCGAAACTCCGGTTACCGAAACAACTGACAATCAGCAATAAAGATGAAAGCAACCATCGTAACCATAGGTGATGAGATTTTGATTGGACAGATTCTCGACACCAACTCTCGCTATATATCCCGAGCATTGAATACACACGGCATTGTAGTTGCCGAGCGTACCTCGATAGGCGACAATCGCGCACAAATTATCGAGACTCTCGACCGAGCATTAGCACAGAGCGAAGTCGTAATTATCACAGGTGGCCTCGGTCCTACCAAAGACGATATCACCAAACACACCCTCTGCGACTACTTCGGCTCAACTCTGCGATACGACGAGGCGGAGGCGGCACATATTCAAGCTATGTTGGCGGTGCGACATATCGCTTTCAACGATCTCAACCGAGGTCAGGCTATGGTGCCCGAGTGCTGCATTGTACTGCACAATGCTCACGGTACGGCTCCGGGTATGTGGTTCGAGCACGAAGGGCGTGTCGTAATATCTCTTCCGGGTGTTCCGTTCGAGATGCAACACCTTATCGACGAGGAGGTTATGCCGCGATTGAAACAGCGATTTGAGTTGCGCGAAATAGTGCATCGCACGATGATTACGTTCGGCATCGCCGAGTCGATTTTGGCGGAGCGTATTGCCACTTGGGAGGAGGCTCTACCCGACCATATTCATCTCGCTTACCTGCCTGCACCTAACGTTGTGCGATTGCGACTCTCGGCTTACGAAGTTGAAGGCAAAGAGGTTCGCCACGAGATTGACCAACTTTTCGACGAATTGCAAAAAATAATCCCCGACAACATTGCAGGATTTGAGGAGGCATCAGTCGAAGAATTGGTACATAACACACTAATAAACAGAGGCCTAACGCTTGCCGTTGCCGAGAGTTGCACGGGAGGAGCGATAGCCTCGAAATTCACCGCACAAGCTGGAGCCTCGGCATATTTCCTCTGCGGTGTGGTATCGTACAGCAACGAGGCAAAAACCTCCGTTTTGGGCGTGCAGATGTCGGATATTGCGCAATATGGTGCAGTATCGGAGCAGGTTGCCAAAGCGATGGCGGAGGGGGCGAAAGTTATTTCAGGGGCGAATTTTGCCATTTCGACCACAGGCATCGCCGGACCAACAGGGGGCAGCAAAGAGAAGCCCGTTGGTACGGTATGGATTGGAATATCAACGCCACAGCGCACCTTTGCCGTATGCAAGAACTGTGGCACAGACCGTTCGCAGGTGATTTCTCGCGCCACAGCCTACGCAATAGCGATGTTATACGACGAATTGAAATAGCGAAAATAGATTTCAAAAAAGATTAAACAGAATAGGGGTAATTATAATTACTCCTATTTGTTTTTTGTCAATTTTTATGTAACTTTGCGTGGTTTTATTCAAGATGCATCAAACAATATAAATAAACATAAAACAATATGACAAAAAAACTACTATTCAGTATGGTGCTGTGCGCTGCTCTGTCGTGCCTCTTCGTAGGTTGCAAGGAGGGAGAACAGAAGAAAGGCGCCAAATCGAAACCTGTACGCGAGTACAATGCAATGGTACTCCAAACAGCGTCGCGTGAGCTTAGCTCGACCTACTCGGCCATTATCCGAGGAAAGCAAGACGTTGATATCCGAACCAAGGTTCAGGGTTACATCACCGACATTATGGTGAAAGAGGGTTCGCGCGTGAAGCAGGGTCAGACCCTCTTCATTATCGACCAAAAGCAGTATCAAGCGGCTCTTGCCACTGCCGAGGCGTTGGTGGATGCAGCACAGGCAAAGGTTGATGAGGCTCAGCTCTCGGCTTCGAGTAAGGAGATGTTGTTCAAGGAGAATATCGTGTCGGAATTCGACCTCCGCTTGGCTCGCACCAATCTCGCTCAGGCAAAGGCGCAGCTCGCTCAGGCAAAAGCCAACGAATTGACCGCAAGTAACAACCTCGCCTACACTCTCGTTAAGAGCCCTGTAGATGGTGTTGTCGGAACACTTCCTTTCCGTGTCGGAACACTCGTAAGCCCTTCGGACGCTGTGCCGATGACCACCGTTTCGGACAACTCGGAGATGTCGGTATACTTCTCTATGTCCGAGAAGCAGACTCTTGCTCTCAAACGTCAGCACGGTGCTCTCGAAAACGCCTTGCAGTCGTTGCCTCCGGTACAGCTGCAGTTGAACGACGGTACAATCTATCCTGAGGCTGGTCGCATCGAGGCAATTTCGGGTATCATCGACCCTACAACCGGTACCGTAACCCTTCTTGCACGCTTCCCTAACAAGCAGCGTCTGCTCATCTCGGGTGGAACCGGAACTATCATCTTGCCTCACCTGCAGGACAACTGCGTGATTATTCCACAGAGTGCAACGTACGAAATTCAGGACAAGACCTACGCATATAAGATTGAGAACGGCATCGCAAAGACCAAAATCATCGGCGTATTTGAGCTTACCGATGGTAAGGAGTATATCGTTGAGTCGGGTCTTATGGCCGGCGATACCATCATTGTTAATGGTATTGGTAGCGTACGCGACAACGCACCTGTAAGAATTAGAGAGTTCGCAGAGCCAATTAAATAACAACCCGAAAAAGGTATCAAGAGATGAATATCAAAACATTTATCGATCGTCCGGTACTTTCGACCGTCATTTCGATTATTGTCGTAATCGGAGGACTTATCGGATTGGTGGCTCTGCCTATCGAGCGATATCCAAACATCGCTCCACCGACAATTTTCGTGTCGGTATCCTATCCTGGTGCGAGTGCCGAGACTATGCAAAAGAGTGTTATCGTGCCGCTCGAAGAGGCTATCAATGGTGTGGAGAATATGACCTATATGTCCTCGTCGTGCACCAACAATGGTAGTGGTAGCGTAAACGTATATTTCAAGCACGGAACAAGTGCCGATATGGCGGCAGTGAATGTACAGAACTGTGTGTCGCGAGCTACACGACAGCTCCCTTCGGAGGTTGTCGAGGCGGGTATTACCGTTAAAAAACGACAGACGAGTATCTTGGAGCGTGTGGCTCTTTACAGCCCACAAGGCTCGTACGACAGAACATTTATCGTAAACTACATCAAAATCAACCTCGTCCCTGCAATTTCCCGTATTCCGGGTGTGGGAGACATCGAAGTACGTGGTTCCGACTACTCTATGCGTATCTGGCTTAAACCGGACGTAATGAAGCAGTATAAACTCGTTCCGAAGGATATCTCTACCGCAATCGGTGAGCAGAATATCGAGGCGGCAGCGGGTTCTCTCGGTGAGAGTTCGGACCACACCTTCCAATACGCTATGCGATACAAAGGACGCTTGGAGGATGTAGATGAGTTCGAAAATATCGTAATACGCTCGCTTCCTAATGGCGAGGTGTTGCGATTGAAGGATATTGCAGATATCGAGTTTGGCCAGCAGTCTTATCAATACATCGGTGAGATTAACGGTTGCCCGGGAACCGAGTTTGTAATCTATCAGACTCCCGACTCGAACGCTACCGAGGTCATCAACAATATCGACAAGTTCCTCGAAGAGGTTCGTAAAGATTTCCCTATAGATTTGGAGATGGAGATTTTGGAGAGTACCAACGACTTCCTCTATGCGTCAATTTACAACGTAATTCGTACACTCATCGAGGCGATTATATTGGTAACCCTCGTGGTATTCCTCTTCTTGCGAGATTTCCGTTCGACAATGGTGCCACTCATCGCGACTATCGTGTCGATTATCGGAACATTCCTCTTCCTCTTCCTCTTTGATTACAGTATCAACCTTCTTACTCTCTTTGCGTTGGTGTTGTCTATCGGTGTGGTTGTGGACGATGCGATTATCGTGGTAGAGGCGGTACACACCAAGTTGGATGCAGGTTATCGCTCAACATATCACGCTACGGTCGATGCTATGGAGGGTATCACCTCAGCGATTATCACCTGTACCCTCGTGTTTATGGCGGTGTTTATCCCCGTATCGTTTATGGGCGGTACATCGGGTGTCTTCTACACGCAGTTCGGTATCACAATGGCAGTAGCGGTGGCTATCTCTGCATTGAACGCCTTGACCCTATCGCCGGCATTGTGTGCCATAATGCTCAAACCGAAAGATGAGCACGGCAACGAGGTGGAGATGTCGTTGGGCCGTCGCATCGGTATGGCAATGGACACATCGTTCGAAGCTGTTCGTAAGCGCTACCTGCGTGGCGTAACATTCTTCTTGCGCCACCGCTGGATCAGTTGCATCTTACTCGTTGGCGCTTGCGGTCTGCTCTACTACTATATGACAACGACCAAGACAGGTCTTGTTCCTCGCGAGGACTTGGGTACTATCAACGTCAGCGTTACTGCCGATAACCCGGGAACAGCCCTTGCACAGACCAAACTCTTGCTCGACTCTGTCGATTACGAGATGATTCGCGGCATCGAGGAGATTCGTGTATATAGTAAGATGGCAGGTGCGGGTGCTTCGACAGGCTCTTCGTATGGTAGTTTCAACCTCCGACTCAAACACTGGGACGATCGTCCGGGCAAGAAGCACAGTGTAAGCAACGTACAGGAGCGAATCAAGAAGTATGCAAGCAAGTTCAACGATGCTACTATCACCACATCAACCCCTGCAATGATTCCGGGTTTCGGTGCTGCGGGTGGATTTACGCTCTACCTCCAAGACCGCAAGGGAGGCACTACCGACGAGCTCTACGATGTGGGATATGATATGTTGAGCGCTTTGAAGGCTCATCCTAAAATCGGTATGGCGACAACTGCATTTAAGAACACATTGAAGCAGTTTGAGGTATCGGTGGACGAGGTAAAGTGTAAGCGTGCTGGCACCTCAACCAAGGAGGTATTGAGCGTATTGGGTGGTTACTACGGTGGTACGATGTCCACCCGTATCAATAAATTCACCAAGCTCTACCAGGTGCGTATCCAGGCTCACCCGACCTATCGTACCGACAAGCAGAGTTTGAACAACATCTACGTTCGTATTGGCGAGGAGATGGCTCCTATCACACAGTTCGTAACAATCAAGGAGATTCGCGGACCTGAGCGTCTTGCCCGATTCAATATGTTCCCTGCAATCAGTATCACAGGTCGTGCTGCCGAGGGTTGCTCTTCGGGTGAGGCTTTGCAGGCTGTTGCAGAGGTCGCAAAAGATGTATTGCCTCCGGGCTATGGCTACGACTACGCCGGTATCGCTCGTGAGGAGTTGGCTAGTAGCAACAATACTGCGATTATCTTCGCCATCTGTATCTTGCTTATCTACCTCATCTTGGCGGGACTCTACGAGAGCTATTTAGTTCCGTTGGCTGTAATTCTTTCAGTTCCATTCGGATTGATGGGCTCGTTCCTCTTTGCTCAGATGATGGACGTTGAGAACAACATATACTTGCAGACAGGTTTGATTATGCTTATTGGTCTGTTATCCAAGACGGCAATTCTGATTACCGAGTATGCAGGAGAGAAGCGTGCACAGGGTATGTCTATTGCAATGGCTACCTACTCTGCAGCGAAGGAGCGTTTCCGCCCTATCCTTATGACCGTACTTACGATGGTTATCGGTATGGTTCCGCTGATGTTCTCTACAGGTGTAGGTGCAAACGGTAACACCACCATCGGTTCGGGTGTCGTAGGAGGTATGATTATCGGAACATTGGCACTTTTGTTCGTGTTGCCGGCCCTCTTTATGATCTTCCAATGGTTACAAGAGAAGGTTAAGCCTATTAAACCAAAACAGACCGACACAGAGGTTGCAGAAGTAGAGGAGGTGAAATAATGAGAAAGATAGTTTTGATTTTGAGCATTGTAACACTGTTTACAAGTTGCTCCATCTATAAGAAGTATAGTCGTCCCGAGAGCATCTCTACCAACCAGCTCTATGGCGACATCGAGAAGGCGGACACTACCACTATGGCCGATATTTCGTGGCGCGAGTTCTTCACCGACCCACACTTACAGGGCTACATCGAGCAGGGTTTGAAGAATAACATCGATATCGCCCTTGCCGTAGAGCGTATTTCGCAGGCGGAATTGGCATTGCAGAGTGCGAAGTTGGCATTCATTCCGTCTTTCAGTTTCGAGCCACAGATTGGTTCGAGCTTGGACGTAAAGTTCAGTTACGCAGTTCCTATAAAGGCGAGTTGGGAGATTGATATTATGGCTCGCAACATCAACGCCAAGCGTCGTGCCGAGGCCAATGCGGAGTACAACCGACTCTACTACCGCAGCGTTCAGACGGCTCTCGTATCGGCAATTGCCAACAACTACTACACGTTGTTGATGATTGATGCACAGCTTCGTGTTTCGCGTGCCACATCGAAGTCGTGGAAGGACAATGTTCGCACAATGAAGGCTATGAAGGAGGCGGGTATGACCAACGAGGCGGGCATCTCGCGTACCGAGGCAAATAGTTGCTCGGTGGACGCTTCGGTATTCGATTTGGAACTCAAACTCATTCAGGCGCAGAACTCATTTGCACTCTTGCTGGGAGTAACACCACAAGACTTCCCACGAGGAGAGATGAACAATGTAGATTTCAAGCAGGAGTTATTTGTTGGTATTCCGGCGCAGATGCTTTCGCGACGTCCGGACGTTAAGCAGGCAGAGTACGAGTTGCAACTCGCATTCTACAACACCAACATCGCACACGCTGAGCTATACCCTTCTCTCACCATTACAGGCGATGGTGCATTCAAGGGCAATCCCGCAACGTGGGCATTGGGTTTTGTGGGAAAGTTGGTACAACCGATTTTCAACGCCGGAGCCAACCGCGCAAACTACAAAATCGCGCAGTCGAAACAGCGTGAAGCGGTTATGAACTTCCAACACAAATTGTTGGAAGCGGGCAATGAGGTGAACACCTATTTAGCACAGTGCCACACTGCACGCAGCAAGACCGAGTTGCGTATTCGTCAGGTCGAGACTTTGAAACGTTCGGTATATAGCACACGTCAGCTGATGAGCCACTCCGAGGCGACCTACTTGGAGGTATTGACTGCACAACAGGCTCTACTTTCGGCTCAGCTACAGCAGATTTCCGACCGTTTCGAGGGTATTCAGGGTGTAATTAACCTCTATCGCGCTTTGGGTGGAGGAACAGATGCGTCATTCGAGCCTGCTTTTGATAAAAATCCTATCTTCCGATGCGAGAAGAGAGCCAAGCGTAAGGCTGAACGCGAAGTCGCAGAGAAGGAGATGGGCGAAAAGAGGTAATAACTCACGAATCGTTAATGATTATACTCTCTCTGTACCTCTCGGGTGGACAGAGAGAGTTTTTCAAAAGATTCTACACTATGTCTAAATCGGCAACACTATCATTAGGAACCGACAATATCGGAAAGTTGCTCTTCAACTATGCAACTCCGGCGATTATAGCAATGGCATCGTCATCGCTATATCATCTTATTGATAGTGCTTTCGTCGGACACGGAGTTGGCGGTGCTGCAATTGCCGGTATGGCCATCACAATGCCCATTATGAACATAGGCTCTGCCTTTGGAGCAATGGTAGGCGTAGGCGCAGGTGCTCGCATATCGTTGCGCTTGGGCGAGGGCAACAAGGCGGCGGCGGAGAGAACTTTGTGCAACGCCGTAATTCTGAACATCGTAATCGGCCTGACGATTATGGTGCTGATGCTCTCCTTCTTGGACGAGATTCTGGAGCTATTTAGCGGCGGACGTGCTTCGGCTGAAACGTTGGCTTACGCCAAGGACTTTATGCAGATAATTCTGCTTGGCAACGTTACGGCGCACCTCTACTTAGGTATGAACGATATGATTCGTGCATCGGGCAATCCGCGCAAGTCGATGGCTATAATGCTGACGTCGGTGGCGGTAAATTTGGTGCTGAATCCTCTCTTTATCTTCGTATTCCATTGGGGCATCAAAGGCTCGGCAGCAGCGACCGTAATTTCGCAATTTATATGCTTCTTGCTTACACTGTCGCACTTCTGCTCGAAGAGCACCTTCCTGCGATTTAAACGAGAAGCCTTTCGCATCGATTGGCGAATTATCGGCAACATTCTCTCTATCGGTTTGGCGCCATTTCTGATGAACCTCTGCGCCTCGACCGTTGCCGCATTTGTCAATACGGCAATGTTGCACTATGGCGGTACGGGCATAAACGATGTAATCCCTCGCGAACAAGGTGGTGCCGATCTGTATGTCGGAGCCTATGGCATTGTCAATCGTGTGGCTCTGCTCTTTGTAATGGTGGTGCAGGGCTTAAACCAGGGTATGCAGCCGATTGTGGGCTACAACTACGGCGCAAAGAACTACGACCGTGTTCGCAAGGTGGTATTTATGACTATCGGCTGTGGCGTGGCTATCGCATCACTCGGATTTATTTTGGGTGAAACAATCCCTCACACTATCGCTCGTGCTTTTGTCGATTCGTCGAATGGTGGCGACGAGCAACTGCTCGTAAACGCAGCCGTGCAAGGTATGCGACTTGTGCTACTAATGTTCCCACTTGTCGGTTTCCAGATTGTTGTGGGCGGCTTTTTCCAATATATTGGCAAGGCTCCGCTTGCAATTTTCATTTCGCTGACACGCCAGCTTCTATTCCTATTGCCGCTACTATGGATTCTGCCACGTTCGCTCGGCGCCTATGGTGTATGGATATCGATGCCGATAGCCGATACGGCTTCGATTATATTGGCCTTCGTGCTCTTCATCTGGCAGATACGCAAAATCAAGCAGATGGGCTTAAAGCAGCAGATGATACAGAGATAGAAAAATGGGACGAGAGATTTTTTCTCGTCCCATTTTTCATTCAAAAAGTAAAAAATTACTCCTCCTTCTTAACCTTCATAGGTTGAACCGTATTGAGATCCAAATGCTGTGCCGGCTTTTTGAGCCAATCAACAAATTTATATACAGGGAGCAACAAGAACTGCAAGGTATTGTGGATATATGCAGTAATTACCGGAACCAAGTAGCTAGCGAACAAGACGCCAACAAATGCTCCGATAGCGCTAACAATCATATCGGCAGGACGCATAAACTTAGGTGCATCAACAAAGGCTGCGATAAATGCGCCAAACGCCGAGATAACACCGATAGGGTAAGAGAGCAACGCAATCGAATCGAGAAGGAAGTCGAGAAACAAACGCTTCACGAACGAGAAGAATGGCCACAGACCCTTGATGTTCTGCACATTGAGATCGCCATTCTGCTTCTGCTCGGCGAGATTTGTGATAGCCCTAACCCAAAGGTTGAATGGCAAAAGCACAATTTTGAGGAGCGCTAACAGCACCTGCATAAGCGCATCGAGCAACTGATTTGGAAAATTTTGTGGTAACATAGTGATAAAATTTAAAATTAAAAAAGTTAAGTTTGGGTCGATACATAACTGTACCTAAGACCATTTTATATTACAAATATAGCTAAAAAATAATAACCGACAAAGTTTCTGCCGGTTATTTATTAGGTATGCACACATATCACAGCTAATTCTAATCTAACAAGATTGAAGTACAGCTGACACCCAACTATCTATGCGCTTAGAACGATTTCTTAGCGCGTTTTGCCATAGCCGAGGCGAAGACAAAGTCGTTCAACTCCTTGTTCTCGGCGTGAAGAATATCCTCCTTGGTACCTTCCCACCACTTCTTGCCCTGATGGATATAGACAATCTTCTCGCCAATCTCCATCACCGAATTCATATCGTGAGTATTGATAATAGTGGTGATGTTGTACTCAACCGTAATATCGTGAATAAGGTTATCGATAACGATAGAGGTCTGCGGGTCAAGTCCCGAGTTAGGCTCATCGCAGAAGAGATACTTCGGATTAAGCACTATGGCTCGTGCAATAGCGGCACGCTTAATCATACCACCCGACAACTCCGACGGATAGAGGTGTCCTGCGTGCGAAAGCTCCACACGCTCCAAACACTCCTTCACACGCCTATCCTTCTCGGCTGCACTCCTTTTGGTAAACATATCGAGAGGAAGTCGTACATTCTCATACACGGTTGATGAGTCGAGCAGCGCTCCGCCCTGAAAAATCATACCTACCTCACGACGCACCGACTTACGGTCGGCAAAAGAGAGTAAAGTGTAATTCTTATCATCATAGAAGACGCTACCGCTATCCGGTTCGTGAAGTCCGACAAGGGTTTTCAGCAATACAGTCTTACCCGAGCCACTTCGACCAATGATAAGGTTTGTCTTGCCCGATTCAAACTCGACCGATATATCCTCCAAGATGGTACGACCATCGAAAGATTTATATATGTGTTCTCCTTTAATCATACTTTTTAGTCATACTATGTTCTCATCAACTGCGTGATGATAAGGTTAGATATCATAATGGCAATCGAACTAACCACAACAGCGCGTGTTGATGCACGTCCCACCTCCAACGAGTTGCCCGCAGCGTAGTAGCCGAAAAATGCCGAGATGGAGGTTACGAGGAAGGCAAAAACAGCCATCTTAATCAGTGAGTATGTTATCTCGCCCTTAACAAAGCAGTAGTGCAGGCCTTCAATGTATTCAGAAGGCAACACAACACCCGTCATCGCTATAACGTAGCCACCGACCGTTCCGATTATCATACTGAACAGTGCCAACAACGGGAATGAAAACACCGTTGCAACAATCTTTGGCAGGATAAGGTACGAGGCGGAGTTTACACCCATAATTTCGAGGGCATCAATCTGCTCGGTGATACGCATTGTACCAATCTCCGACGCGATATTAGAGCCAACCTTACCCGCCAAAATAATGGCGATGACTGTGGAGGAGAACTCCAAAAACATCGTTTCGCGCGTTGCGTAGCCAATCATAAACTTCGGGATAAATGGCGACTCCAAGGTGAGTGCCATCTGCAATGTGATAACAGCACCGATAAATACCGAGATAATCGCCACGAGCGGTATTGAATTGATACCGAGCGCCTCAATCTCTACCAATATGCGACGATAGTATATGCCAGCCTTCTCCGGACGGGAAAAGACCTTTCCCATCAGCATTACATATCGGCCAATTGCTCCAAAAAAATCACGTAATATCTTCATTGTATACTATACCACTCAGCGACCGTTTAAATCGGTGGTTATTATTTGGTTTCGTCCTCTTTTATCTCTTTAAAATCGACATACTCGCCAACATTGTCATTTACGCGTTGTTCGGTATGCTCGGTGCGTATTATCGTAACCTTGCCCGGACGATTCTGCCCTCTGCTTTCGCTGCCGGCTGTACGGTTACTCCTATGGTGCGTGTTCTGATGCGTACCCTGCATTTTCCACACCATCATCTGAAAACGCAGAACGATGAATGCCAACGGAATGATAAAGACGAGGGTCCACGGCAATGCCACCGCCACGACAGCCAATATAACTATCGTGAGTATATTACGCCTTACAAAGTCCCAAAACGCTCTCCAATACATCTGCAATATCTTTATATAATCAACTGCAAATATAGGCAAAAAATTACAAACAGGAGTGCCAAAAGGTAAAAACCAACTCTACAAGGCGTAAATCGACACTATTTCAGCAACGATGCAATATCGACGTGGAGGTGTTTATCCTCTCCACACCAAGCGCTCTCGATGACGAGTATCTTCTGTCCCGCCTTCTGTTCCTTGATAAAGGTCGAAGATAATCCGCCAACGGTTACAAGGTTACCGCCCTCGAAACGAACGAGATACTCCACCGACGAGTTGTTCTTTATAACATACTGCGCCTTACCCTTCTTGTCAATACCGGCGGTGCGAATCTCCAACGACGCCACAACGAACTTTCGCAACAACGACTCCTCTCCCGCTATGGTGCCAAACGAGTAGGCGATAGTGCGATGAGCCTCGATCGCCTCACGAATTGATGCCAACGACTTATCCTTGGCAAATATAAAGGTCATATTGCGCTGTGGCTGACCACCCTCTCGCTCCGAAACCACGTGTATATCGCTATTCGATGTCATAAAGAGATTGTGCTCCAAAGCGCGTGTAATTGCTTTTGGATAGAACTCCGCACCATTCATAATCTCGATACCGTCTATCAACTTCTCCTCGTATATTTTCTTGTCAAATTCGAGCATCTCCATACTCTTGCGACGCCAACCCGGGTGGTTGTGCAGAATAAGAGCTCCTTGTGCCCTCGCATTACGGATAGATTCATCGCACGTTGCACCGTGAATAGCGTTATTATCGGTTGTAAAGAGGCAGTTGAAGTGTCCATACACGAGTGGCTCACGAGTAATCTCAATTCCCGGAATAATCGTAATATCGTACGACTGCGCCACCTTTTGAGCGTGCTCGACAGGGTATTGGAAGTCGGTATGCAGATCCTTGCGCTCGGGCATAACAGGGTAGCGGGTAATGTACCAATTCTCCGCCTTGGCGTCCTTCTTTACATACCCCTTCATCCACTTCACCAGATGAGGCTCGTTGGCGCGATATTCGAGGTGCTCTGTTACTGCCATAATATCCAAACCATCTTTCCACGCATCGCGTACGCGGGCGTCCATTGCAACCGAACCGTCCGAATAGATAGAGTGGGTGTGAAGATCCGCCTTATAACCGGTGTAACCATCAATGTTAGGAATAAGGAACTCCGTACGAGTGAGATTACGGGGCTGACGAATATGAAGGATATCGGGATTATTCGAATCCTGATAGTACTGTGCCGATACATTGAAAGCGGCACACACAATAGCCAAAAGTATAATTACCCTCTTCATATCTTTTATAGTTTAAAATCGTGAGTAAGATGCTCATTCTCACCACACCAAGTATTCAAAATGGTAAAGGTTGTCGGTTTCGACGGACTGAAACGAATAATTATCGACGAGTTCGCCTTCAACTCAACCATCTTCTCTCCCTCGCGGCAGAGCAACCAGTCAATAGAGCTGTTATTTGTGATGATAACCTCGGTGCGGCCCTTATAATCGACGATAGTCTTACGTGCCGAAACCGCTGCCTCGAAGAACTTGCGGAGCAACTCCTTATCGCCTGCCAACGTTCCGAACGAGTAGGCAAGGGTACGACGAGCCTCAACAGCCTCGCGCAACGAAGCCAAACTCTTATCCTTGGCGTAGATAATGGTCATATTACGGAGCGAATTGTGTAGCCCGTATGTCTCGCTCGATGCGTAGTGCACGTCGGTATTCGACGATACAAAAAGGTTATACTTTGTTGCGCGGTCAATAGCCTGCGGATAAAACTCCTCGCCATTCATAATCTCGATACCGTCGAGCAAGCCTGCATCATAGACCGTCTTCTCGAACTTGGTAATTTTCATATCCTTGTGAGTCCAACCCGGGTGGTTGTGCATAACGAGTGCACCCTGTTTCTTGGCGTTACGAATCGACTCGATAGTTTCGGGTGCATACACCGCATTGTTATCGGTCGTAAAGAGCGCATTGAAATGGCTGTACTCACCCTCCTTACGTGTAATCTCGATACCCGGAATTATAGTAAGGTCGTACTTTTTCGCCTCCTTGCAAGCCACTTCAACAGGATAGTTCAAATCCACCTTAATATCGGCTCCCGATGCAGGGCGATTCTTCGACACGAAGTTATAGTTCTCCGCCTCGGCACCCTTGGTGTAACCTTTGAGATACTTCACAAGATTCTTCTCGTGAGGGCGATGTTCGAGGTGCTCGGTTACTGCCATAACGTCCAAACCATCAGCCCAAGCCTCACGAATACGAGACTCCATCGAGGTATGACCGTCCGAGAAGATAGTGTGGGTGTGAAGGTCCGCCTTGTAAGGGGTGTAGCCATCTATTTCAGGCAGATTGATATGCACACGCTGCAAGGTTCTCGCTTGGCGAATGTGCAACATATCCTTGTTTACAGCATCTGTGTAGTACTGCGCTGAAACAACTACTGCGGCAGTCAATGCCACCAAAAAAAGTGTTAATCTCTTCATAGTTTTATAGTTTTATTGTCTCTCTATTTGCACTTAATCTCTCTGTTGGCTCTCAATCAAGATATTGAAAGGTTCACACCTCAATATCATCACATAGCGACGCCTCGTTTAGAAATTCTCTACGGTAAGCAACTTTCCAACTCAACTCTGTGCACGCTCCTTATCACAAGAAACTGCATTGACAGGGCACAAAAGCCCCATCAATGCAGATATCACAATTAAAGTTGTAGTTCTCTTCATACGACTCCTCGTAATAAGAGTGTTATGCTAAAATATCGCAACGAGCAAACTACTTACCAAGCAGTTTTTTCACCTCGTTGTATACGGTTTCGCCGTTATAGCCAAACTTCTCGTTGAGAACCTTGAATGGCGCAGAGTGGCCGAAGTGGTCGAGTCCGTGGATATTCTCTATCGAACCCACCAATCCGAGCAACGTTACAGGCAAGCCCGAAGTCATACCATAGCGCAATACTCCCGCAGGCAGAAGGCTCTTCTGATACGACTTTGGCTGGTCGCGGAACAAGCCCTCACTCGGCACGCTCACTACGCGTACCGCAACGCCCTCCTTCATCAACAACTCGGCTCCCGAAACCAGAGTCGAGACCTCCGAACCCGAAGCGATCATTATAACCTCAGGTTTTGCCGAATCGAGTACGGTATAAGCACCCTTCGATGCCTGCATAGCCTCGTCGATACGAGCCTGATGACTTGGCAACGACGGAATATCCTGACGCGACAACACCAACGCCACAGGACGATGCTCTTCGAGAGCAATCTTCCACGCAGCAACTGTCTCCTCTGCATCTGCCGGACGCAACACCACCATCGAACGCTCGCCCTTATGGTTGTGGAGGTGCTCCATCAAACGAATTTGAGCCTCCTGCTCAATTGGTTGGTGAGTAGGTCCGTCCTCGCCCACGCGGAATGAGTCGTGCGACCATACATATATCACGTGCAGGCCCATAAGCGCCGACATTCGCACCACAGGCTTCATATAATCCGAGAATACGAAGAATGTTCCGCAAGCAGGAATAATACCTCCGTGCAGAGCCATACCATTCATCACGCAAGCCATCGTAAACTCCGAAACACCCGCTTGGAAGAACTTACCCGAGAAGTCGCCGCGTTTGAACGCCTTGGTCTTCTTCAAGAAGCCGTCGGTCTTATCCGAGTTACTCAAATCGGCCGATGCTACCACCATATTCTCCACCTGCTCGGCATATACGCCCAACACAGCCGATGATGCAGCACGAGTTGCCGAACCCGACTTAATGGCTATTCTGCGATAATCAATCTTTGGCAATTTACCCGAAAGGAAGCTATCGAGTTTGAGCGAGAGCGCCTGATTCGAATGACGCCACTTCGCCTCAACAGCCTTACGTTCAACCATCTCGGCACGGAGTGCAGTAGCACGAGCTGCAAACAACTCCTTAACCTCAGGGAATATCTGGAATGGATTTTCGGGATCGCCACCGAGGTTTTTGATTGTAGCCTCGATGCTTGCACCGGCAGCCGTAACAGGCTGTCCGTGAGTCGAAACCTTATCCTCGAACGACTCGCCCTCGGCTGTTACCAAGCCCTTTCCCATAACGGTATGACCGATAATGAGTGTCGGAGCCTCGGTCGAGGCATTAGCGGTAGTCAAAGCCTCACGAATTTCATCGATATTGTGTCCATCAATATCCAACACCTGCCAGCCCCAAGCGCGATACTTCGCAGCAACATCCTCTCTATCCACCTCATCAACCTTGGTAGAGAGCTGAACATTGTTCGAATCGTAGTACATTATGATATTCGACAAGCCGAGGTCGCCTGCAATACGACCAACACCTTGCGACACCTCCTCCTGAACTGCGCCGTCCGAGATATAAATATAGGTTTTGTGGGCCTGCCACTCGCCAAAACGGGCAACCATAAATCGCTCGGCAATAGCGGCACCAAGTCCCATTGCGTGTCCCTGACCGAGTGGACCCGATGTATTCTCTACACCTCGCAAGAAATCGACCTCGGGGTGTCCGGGGGTTACACTACCCCACTGACGGAACTGCTGCAACTCCTCCATCGAATAGTGCCCTGCCAAAGCCAACACCGAATAGAGCATCGGCGACATATGGCCCGGGTCGAGGAAGAACCTATCGCGGAAAGGATAGAGCATATTATCGGGATCGTAGCGCAAAAACTCTGCGAACAACACGCTCACAAAGTCTGCACCGCCCATTGCACCGCCGGGGTGTCCCGACTTCGCCTTCTCCACCATAGAGGCTGCGAGGATACGAATGTTATCCGCCGCTTTTAACAAAGTTGAATTAGTTGCCATAACTATATTTGTGTTTTTTAAATTTCCTAACCACAAATTTAGCAAAAATTTTTCAATCTTGTAGTCCTTTTTTGATTTTTCTTACTCCGTTTGACACATTTTGGTCATAGGAGCGCGACTGATATGCTCCTCGGCATACTCACGAGTAACTGTAATGCTCTTCTCCGACGACGATGGAGCCTCATACATCAGCTCCTTCATCACCGCCTCGCAGATCGAGCGCAAACCTCGTGCACCCAACTTAAACTCCACCGCTTTATCCACAATGTAGTCCAGCGCATCCGCCGTAAACTCCAACTCCACGCCGTCCATCGCCAACATCGCCTTATATTGGCTGACGATAGCATTTTTCGGCTCGGTGAGGATATTTCGCAACGCCTCACGCGAGAGTGGTTCGAGGTGCGTAAGCACAGGCATACGACCCACCAACTCCGGAATAAGTCCAAACGAACGAATATCCTGCGGCTGCACATATTTCAGCATATTATCGCGGTCGATACTCTCGGTATCAACTCGTCCGTAGCCCATTGCTCGGGTATTCAATCGCTGCGCAATGCGCTTCTCGATACCATCAAATGCTCCTCCGCAGACGAACAGAATGTTCTTGGTATTAACCTGCACGAACTGCTGCTCGGGGTGTTTACGCCCACCCTGCGGCGGAACGTTTACGATTGTACCCTCCAAAATTTTCAAGAGCGCCTGTTGCACTCCTTCGCCCGAAACATCGCGAGTGATGCTCGGATTGTCGCCCTTGCGGGCAATTTTATCTATCTCGTCGATAAATACGATACCCTGCTCTGCCGCCTTAACATCGTAATCAGCCGCTTGCAGCAGACGCGAAAGAATACTCTCGACATCCTCACCAACATAGCCGGCCTGTGTCAATACCGTTGCATCGACAATAGTAAAGGGCACCTTCAACAGACGTGCAATAGTACGAGCAATCAGTGTCTTTCCCGTACCCGTAGGGCCTACAAGCACGATATTCGACTTATCCAACTCGACATCGTCGTTACTCCGCGCCACCGAAAGACGTTTGTAGTGGTTATACACCGCAACAGCAATAGATCTCTTTGCCTCGTCCTGCCCGATAACGTACTTATCCAAGAACTCCTTTATCTCCTTTGGTTTGGGGACATCATTCATCGATACACCCTGCTGCTTCGCTTTTGGCGAGGCTATCGCCAAGCCCGCCTCCGAGAGAGATTTGTGTCCGACCTCTATGCACGCTCCGCAGATATTCGAGCCATCGATGCCCTGAAACATAATATCGACCTCGTTGCGACGACGACCGCAGAACGAACAGCAATCTTCGTGGCGCTGATTTCCCCTCTTACTACTCTTCTGAGTCATAACTATTTAGAATGTTTTGTGAGAACACTGTCAATTAAACCGTACTCCTGCGCCTCAGCCGCCGAGAGCCAATAATCGCGGTCGGCATCGCGCTCGATATCGTCAATGCTCTTACCCGAATGCTCCGACAAAATCTCGTACAACTCGCGCTTGGTACGAGCAATCTCGCGAGCCGTAATCTCGATATCCGAAGCCTGCCCCTGCACTCCACCAAGCGGTTGATGAATCATCACACGCGAGTGTGGTAGTGCCTGACGCTTACCCGCAGCTCCTGCAGTCAAAAGCACCGCACCCATCGACGCTGCCATACCTGTACAGATAGTCGCAACGTCGCAGTTCACGAGCTGCATTGTATCGTAAATACCCAATCCGGCCGAGACACTGCCACCCGGAGAGTTGATGTAGAGTTGAATATCCTTCAACGGGTCTGTGGACTCCAAGAAGAGGAGTTGTGCCTGAATGATATTCGCAACATCATCGGTTACAGGGGCGCCGAGGAAGAGAATACGATCCATCATCAATCGGCTGAATACATCGAGTTGTGTAACATTCAACTGACGCTCCTCCAAAATCATCGGATTGATATAGGCGGAATGTATCGCCTTGTAGTCGTGCAAACGCAACGACGAGATGCCGCAATGAGCGTGGGCAAACTTTTCAAACTCTTTCATATCTTTCATCTGTTTTACCTGTTTCGTAGAGATTAAAAACTCTGCAAGTCCGATACCAACTTGCAGAGTTTTTGTTTATTCCATATTATCAGCACCTAAAAGTTGTATAAAAGGAGGATTTTCAAGGCTCGCGAAGCGCGGGAAACCGCAGCATACTCGGCGTATGTGAGGATTTCGAGCACAAGCGTAACGCAGAAAATACCCTTTTAGACGGCTTTTAGAGGTTTTTTGCCAACTCTGCAAACTCCTCTGCCGACACAGCCTTCTCGGTAACCTTAACCTTCGAACGAACCGACTCCACAACCTTCTGCTCGTAGAGCTTCTCGTAGATCTTCTGGTTCTGCTCCTTGTTGTCGAGAATGTTCTTTGTGAAGTTCTCGAGCATCTCCTCAGGAGCATTAGGCATACCGTACTGTGCGAACTGTGCCGCAGCCAAAGCCTTTGCCTCAGCCTTAGCCTCGTCTGCCGAAACCTTAATCTCCTCAGCCTCGATTACGCGACGCTGAATATAGTTCCAAGTGAACATTTTGAGGAAGGCATCGAAATCCTTCTCGATATCCTCCATTGTAAACTTACCCTCGTTGATAGTGTAGAGCCAACGCTTCATAAACTCGGTTGGCATCGAGAGGTTAGCCTTCTCAATCAGGAAGTCGCGAACAGCGAATGTGAAGAGGTAGTCGCTTTCGCGCTTCAACTCCGCCTCAATCTGTGCATCGATAAATGCATCGAGCTCCTTCTCATTGGTTACATTACCCTCAGGGAATGCCATCTTAAAGAACTCCTCGTTCAACTCAGGATTTGCAAACTGACGAATCTTGGTAATCTCCAACGAGAACTTAGGGTTGATACCCTCCAACTCGTTCTCCTTAACTCCAAGAATCGAAGCACGCTGTGCAGGGTTCTTGTACAACTCATTGATATCAACCTCGGTCTTGTAGCCGACCTTCTTGCCGATGAATGGCTTGCGCTCCTCGTCCGACATCGAAATAAGGCCGACATAAGCCTCCTCGATACGGATATCGCCATTGTCGAGAGTTACATTCAATGCCTCGTCCTTCTTCACCTTATCAACGTCCTTCAACGAACCATAACGACGGAGGTAGTTATCGAGGAACGACTCGTGCATCTTCTTGTCGATATTGATCTTGTTGTAGGTAATTTTATCCTTTGCAGTGAGTGCTACATCATACTTTGGTGCAACGCCATACTCGAATACGAACTCGTGAGTAGTGTTGTTATCAAAGTCGAAATCGCCCTGCTCCTCCGCAGGAATAACGTCGCCGATATAGTCGATCTTCTCCTTCTGCAAGTACTCAAATGCAGCGTTCGACGCTACACGATACGACTGCTCTGCAACTACACCCTTGCCATACATCTTCTTGATAACGCCCATAGGTACCATACCCTGACGGAATCCCGGAATGTTAGCCTTGCGCTTGTAGTCGCGAAGCATCTTCTCAACCTCGGCTGCATAATCTGCCTCCTCAACAACGATGCGAAGCAATGCCGCACCCTGTTCTTTCTCAACCTTTGTAATGTTCATAGTGTTTGTCTATTATTTTGTTTGTACTTATTTCCTCTCAAAATTCCGCGCAAAGATAATAAAAAATAACGGAAAACGGAAAGCGGAAAACGGAAAACTTGAATAAATCATAAAATTGTCATTGCGAGCGAGTGCAATGAGCGTGGCAATCTCCATTATTTTGGCTTTTAGCCATTAGCCATTTGTTTAATTTTATTGCAACGAATGGCATTCATTCGCAATGCTCACTGAATGACAATCGCTCACTGTGTTCGCTGAATGGCATTTAATGGCAAAAACATTCTCGCGCCTGCCATTCAGCAGTCGTTAGACTGCGAATGCCATTAAGGGTAGAATGCCCGAATGCCATTCTATGCCATTATCCTTTGCGCCACCCTAACGCCCCTAAAAATTAAAAAATCGCCATTTATTTGCAATTTTTGAAAGGTTTTCGTACATTTGCGATAGATAATATGATGTATTATGCGTAACCTCACCAACATATCTTTGCCGTTGTCGGCTTCGACAACTTCTTTTAGGGGGGGGTATAGCGCTGTAAATCAAATAGTTACAAATTATAGGCGGGAGAGTGTCCGAGAGCATCTCTCCTGCCTTGCTGTTTTTTATCGTATCGCTCAATAGATGTTTAACCCCAAATATTTAACTATTATGAAAAACTATCTACTTTTAGCACTCGCAGCAGTGGCATTGTGCTTCACTGCTTGCAAAAAGGATAATCCGGAGCCAACGCCTGTTGCAGTTACGGGCATATCGCTCGATAAGACAATGGTTGCTTTGGAGATTGACGAGAGCGCAACAGTAAAGGCTATCATTGCTCCAGAGAATGCCACCAACAAGGCGGTAGAGTGGAGCGTTGCCGATACCGCAGTAGCCACCGTGTCCAATGGTGTAGTTACGGGCGTAGCCGTAGGCGAAACCACCCTTACTGCAACCACCGCAGATGGCGGCTTCACTGCAACTATCCCCGTAAAGGTGGTTACCGAGAAGGTGGCGGTAACAGGAATTTCATTTGCTGGTTTCCTCTCAGGGGGCAATCCTACATTAAAGGAAGGTAAGTTTAGTTATACATTTGTAATGTTTACACCTGAAAATGCAACAAACAAGAATCTTACATTTACTTGCGATAAACCCGAACTTGTATCTATTCAGGAAGATGCTTCATCTCTTGACAATGGCTTTATGACATACACCATAACAGCTATTAAAGCAGGCGAAGTTGAATTTACCGCAGTGAGCGAAGACGGAGGTTTTACTCTTACCAAAACAATGACAATACTTCCTATTGTTAAGGTTACAGAAATCGATGTTACTCCTAAAGATGCAAAAATCGAGGTGGGCGCCACAAAGCAGTTTGCCGCAGCAATAAGCCCGAGCGATGCCGATAACAAAGCGATAGAGTGGAGTAGTAGCGACACATCGGTTGCAACCATTGATGCTAACGGTTTGGTAACGGGTGTAGCAAAGGGCGAAGCAACAATTACCGCAACTGCAAAAGATGGCAGCGGAGTGAAGGGCTCGGCAACTATTACTGTTATCGTACCTCCAACCTCTGTAACATTCGACGGCAAAACAGACCAAGAAATCTATACTTGGTGGGGCAAAGAGGTTGATTTGAAGGCAAAGGTTACTCCGGAGGGAGCCTCGTTAAAAACACTTACTTGGCTATGGAATGATCCAAATGCTTCTTCAAACCCCGATGGCTTGAAATATAATGTAACAGATGATAAGGCGACATTGACCTACACTTGGCCAAGCCAAACATCGAAACTCAGAGGCGTTAATGTTCGAGCCTTTTATGGCGATGGAAATACGGTATATGCGGAGGCAGATGTCTATTTCCAAACTTTTGCGTGGTTGCTTCGTTACTCTGGAAATGCCATAAACTACGAAGGTCTATACCCATTTGGTGAAGATTTTGATTACAAGTGTAATTGGGATAACAAAGAATCGAATAAGTTGGCATTTATTGCATATTATCGTTCTTCTGGAAATGAAAATGCAAGGCCTCAATACTACAAAGAGTATTATATCCCTACATCGGAATATACTCTTACTTCTAGCGACCCAAGCAAGGTTAAGGTTACAAAGAGCGCAGACGGCGAATCGTGGGAGATTGAGCGCTTGAACACTACCGACCTTGCAGCGGTAACGCTGACCTATAAGTGTGGCGAACACACCCAGACCTATACTATCAACCTTATACCATAATCGGAAAGAGTGGTAGAAATAAAAATCCGCCTTTCGGGGCGGATTTTTTATCCTCAAACAAGCCGAAAAGACCGCAATGTAATATCGGGTATCGAAAACGATACCCACCCCACAAGAGACACACACCCCACGCCCTCACGGGTATTAAAAATAATACCTACGACATAGGGGGCATAGGAAATCTAATGAATTTAGGGGTTGGCGCATCGTTAAACTCACTAATTTCTCTAATCTCACTAAAAGCCAAAAGTTTTCCGTTTTCCGCTTTCCGTTTTCCGTTTGTTTTATTAACTTTGCGGAGAGATGAAGCAATTTACGATCATATTTGTAGCCATTGCCACGCTTGCAGCGTGTGGTGGAACTGCGCCAAAAAGCGCAACAACACAGCAGGTTGAGCCACAATTTTACACCTACAAGGTGGTGGCGGAGTACCCCCACTCGCGCACAAGTTACACTCAGGGATTGCAGTTTATCGACGGTGAAATGTGGGAAGGTACGGGCGAAAATGGCCGTTCGCGCCTTATGCGCACCGACCTCGCAACGGGAAAAATCGTGGAGAGCGTAAGCCTTCCGAAGGAGGAGTTTGGCGAGGGGATAACCATCTTAGGCGACAAAATTTATCAGCTCACGTGGCTCAATGGCAAGATGCACATCTACGACCGTAAAACGTTGAGACAACTCGCCACTCACAACTACAAAGGCGAGGGTTGGGGACTGACTTCGGACGGCGTAAAATTGTATATGTCGGACGGCACGAGCAACATTCGCGTACTCGACCCCGAGAGCCTCAAAGTTGAGCGATATATCGGAGTAACCGTGCGCGGTGAGTCGGTATTGTATCTCAATGAGTTAGAGTGGATTGACGGCAAAATTTGGGCAAACGTATATACCACCGACCAAATTATCATCATCGACCCGAAAAGTGGCGTTGTCGAGGGCGTCATCGAACTCGCAGGCATACTCCCCGAAAATGAGCGCGACAGTAAGACCGACGTATTGAACGGCATAGCCTACGATGCAGCAACAAAACGCATCTTTGTAACGGGTAAAAATTGGAGCAAACTTTACGAAATCGAACTTATACAGAAATGATTACGGCAATTGAATTTCGCAGACATCTACATCGCCACCCCGAACTTTCGTTCGAGGAGGTGCATACCGCAGAATATATAGAGCAGTGCCTCGATGAGGCGGGTATATCACACTCCCGCATAGCCGAAACGGGTGTTTTGGCAAAGATTGAGGGCAAGGGCGATTTATCGAAAGCGGTGGTTTTGCGAGCCGACATCGACGCTCTCCCGATTGAGGAGCACACCGACTTGGAGTACGCATCGGAGAATTGCGGCGTAATGCACGCCTGCGGACACGATATCCACGCTGCGGTGCTGTACGGCGTGTTGGTACGTCTTGCCGAGAAACGCGACTTCGAGGGTACTATCTTCGGCATTTTCCAGCCGGGCGAAGAGTGCAACCCGGGTGGAGCATCGAAGGTGCTGGCAGAGGAGCCATTCGAGGGCTACAATGTCGTTGCTGTGATTGGCGAGCACACCGATAGCAGCTTGGAGGTTGGCGAGTTGGGTTTCTGCAAGGGGGAATTTATGGCTGCCAACGACGAGTTGCGCTTTTGGGTGCGAGGTAAGGGCGGACACGCAGCTATGCGCGAGCAGTTGAACGATACGGTAGGAGCAGCAGCCGATCTCACTACGGCAATCATCTGCGCGAACGACGACAAGACAGTAGTTTCGATAGGTCGTTTCATCGCAGATGGCGCAACAAACGTTATCCCCGACGAGGTATATATGGAGGGTACATTGCGCACTTTTGACGAGCAGAATCGCTATGCGACAAAGTGCTACATTCACGATATCGCAATAACGCTCGACAACCACTACGGCACGACAACCGAGATGGATATCAACGAGGGCTACCCTGCCGTAGTGTGCGACGATGCGCTTGTCGATAAAGCAGTTGCGTTTGCCATCGAGAGGCGTCTTTTGGTAAAGATGCTCGAAAAGCGATATACGGCGGAGGATTTCGGACACTACTGCGTAAAATATCCGTCGTTGTTCTACCGTTTAGGAGTTGGAACAGAAGCGGGTCGCAGCCACACCTCGACCTTCGCTCCCGACGAACGAGCCATAGAGGTAGGCATAGGCTTTATGGAAGAGTTAGCAAGAAGGTTCTAATTAGTGAGTAGTTAAAAACTTTCAGCGCACCCCACTACCCCTATAACCCCCATAACCCCTATCATAGCCTGCGCCGTGACAAGGTTAGGAGTTCAAAAACTAAAAAAGATGACTAAGATGAAAGAGAGAAAGACAAAGCGAACAACGAAGAAAGGGAAGAAGATTTCATTTAACGACCGTGCGGGATTTATCGTGAATATATTTCGCGAATTGCCCGAAAAGCGGTTCTCACTAAAATATCTCGCCGCAGCATCGGGCGGTGCCGACCGCGATGGTCGCAACCTCACAATGAGCATTCTCGAAACTCTGCTCGAACAGGGCTATATCGAGATGGAGGGCAAGGGCAAATACCACCTGAGCCGCAGCAAGATGCCTCGTTACGAGGGTGTAGTCGATATGTCCGCCTCGGGTGCGATGTATGTGCAGTGCGAGGAGTTGGAGAGCGATGTATTTGTGCATCAGCGCAACACCCGCAACGCCTTGGACGGCGACCGCGTGGAGGTTATCGTAACCCACACTTCGCGCAATGGTGCCAAGGAGGGCGAGATTTCAAAAATTTTGGCACGCTCACAGCGTTGCTATGCAGGTCGCATGGAGATTGCTTCACGCACTACGGCCATCGTAGTACCCGACTCACGAAAGATGCCTGTCGATATCGCCATTTCGCTCAAAAAATACCCACACCTCAAACAAGATGACAAGGTTGCTGTACGTATCGCAGATTGGCGCAATGGCGACCGACTACCACAGGGAGAGCTGGTCGATGTACTCGGAATTTCGGGCGACAACGATGCCGAGATGCACGCCATTTTGCTCGAATACGACCTACCATATCGCTTCGAGGAGCAGGTGGAGCGTGCTGCCGAGAAGATTGACGGGCGCATCACCGAGCGCGATATTGCCGAGCGCAGGGATATGCGCAATGTACCTACGCTCACCATCGACCCTGCCGATGCGAAGGACTTCGACGATGCACTCTCGATTCGTCCGATCGGCAAGGAGCAGTGGGAGGTAGGCGTGCATATTGCCGACGTTACACACTACGTTAAGCCCGATACCACGATTGACGACGAGGCGATAGAACGAGGCACATCGGTATATCTCGTGGATAGAACAATTCCGATGTTGCCGGAGCGACTCTGCAACGAGTTGTGTTCGCTCCGTCCGCACGAAGACAAGCTCTGTTTCTCCGCCATATTCCACATCGACGAGAAGGGTAAAATCTCGCAGGAGTGGTTTGGTCGCACCATAATTCACTCCGACCGTCGCTTCACATACGAGGAGGCACAACAGATTATCGAGTCGGGCGAAGGCGAGATGAGGGAGGAGATTTTGACAATGCACCGCATAGCGCAGACTCTCCGCAAGGAGCGTTACCGTAAGGGAGCGATAGCCTTCTCGCGCCGCGAAGCCAAGTTCCACCTCGACGAGCAGGGACACCCTACGGGCGTATATTTCAAGGTACAGAAGGAGGCGAACCAACTTATCGAGGAGTTTATGCTTCTCGCCAACCGTCGTGTGGCGGAGTTCTGCGCACGAGCTCACGGCAAGGAGCGCACGATGATTTTCCGTGTTCACGACACACCAAACAGCGACAAGTTTGAGCGTTTCCGCACCTTTATACTTCGCTTCGGACATATCTTTAAATCGCCACTCGACAAGGGTAATGCCGCAGCAAAAGAGTTGAACAAGTTGCTCGCCTCGATAAAGGGCAAGCCCGAGGAAAATGTGGTTTCGACACTCGCTATTCGTTCGATGGCGAAGGCGGTATATACCACCGATAACATAGGGCACTATGGCTTGGCATTCCCATACTACACCCACTTCACATCGCCAATTCGACGCTACCCCGATATGATGGTACATCGTCTGTTGCAACGCTACCTCGATGGTAAACGCTCTGCCGACCGCGACTTCTACGAAACACGTTGCACCCACTGTTCCGAGCGCGAGGTTGTGGCTGCCGAAGCGGAACGAGCTTCGATAAAGTACAAGATGGTGGAGTTTATGGCGGATAAAATCGGTGAAGAGTTCGACGGCCATATCTCAGGTATGAGCGAATGGGGAATTTTTGTTGAATTGGAGAACTCGATTGTAGAGGGAATGATGCTTATGCGCGACATTCCGGGCGATTACTACCAATTCGACGAAGAGCGATACGAAGTCTATGGACACTCCACGGGTAAAGTCTTTACCATAGGCGACAAGGTGCGTATTCGCGTTAAAAGCGCCGACCTGCGACGCCGACTTTTGGATTTCGAATACGTGGGATAGCATCGCATACCGCAATATAACGAGGGACTTTTGGTAAAAAAGTCCCTTTAAAATTGCCATTTCACAAAATTATTGTTACCTTTGAATGATATTGAAGAAGTCTTAAAACTACAACTAGTATGTTTACTAAAAATCAGATTCACGAGATTGAAGCTCACGGCTTGACCGTAGCACAGGTTGAGGCTCAAATCGAAGCCTTTAAACGAGGTTTTCCTTCGCTCGAAGTGGTAAAGGCGGCATCGCCAGAAGATGGTATCACCTGTCTCTCGGAGGAGGCTTGCGAGGCGGCTGTAAAGCACTACGACAAAGTGTCGGAGCAACTCGAAGTGGTAAAATTTGTCCCTGCATCGGGCGCAGCAACACGAATGTTTAAGGAGTTGTTCGAGTTTGTAAACGACAACAAACGCGGTAAGGGCATTGACACCCTATTGCAGGATATTGAAAAGTTTGCCTTCTACGAGGAGTTGAAGGCTACGGGCGTGGATTTCAGCGACGACAAGGCTGTTGTCTCGGCAATTATCAAGGCAGGACTGAACTACGGTGCAAAACCAAAGGGATTGGTAACCTTCCACAACTACGAAGATGGTGCCCGCAAGGCCATCGAAGAGCATCTGATGGAGGGTGCGCAGTACGCTGCATCGAAGGGTGTTTCGCGCCTTCACTTTACCGTTTCGCCTGAGCATAAGTCGGCATTCAAAGCGTTGCTCGACGAGCGTGTAGCAAAGTACGAGACGAAGTTCGGCATCAAGTACGATATCTCCTTCTCGGAGCAGAAGTCCTCGACCGACACTATCGCAGTAAATCCCGACAACACCCCATTCCTAACCGACGAGGGCAAGTTGTTGTTCCGCCCTGCGGGACACGGGGCATTGCTCTCGAATTTGAACGATATTGAGGCAGATGTAATTTTTGTAAAGAATATAGACAACGTAACAACCGACGCTCTGCGTGGCGACACCATTCGCTACAAGAAGGCGTTGGCCGGCATACTTCTCGACCTCCAAGCGCAGACCTTCGCCCATTTGGAGGCGTTACGCGAGGGCACTGCAAACCTTGCCGAAGTTGCCGAGTTTGTAGAGAAAAAACTCTGCACCAAACTCCCTGCCGAGTACGATGCGGCGCTGTTGGAGTCGTTGCTCAACCGCCCAATTCGCGTCTGCGGTATGGTACGCAACGAGGGAGAGCCTGGTGGTGGACCGTTCTGGGTTAAGAACAACGATGGCACTCAATCGTTGCAGATTGCCGAGTCGAGCCAGATCTCTGCCGAGGATATGCCGCTTATGAAGGAGGCGACTCACTTCAACCCTGTCGATTTGGTCTGCGGTGTACGTCGTGCCGACGGCTCGAAGTTCGATTTGATGGGCTACACCGACCCAAAGACGGGCTTCATATCGTCGAAGTCGAGCGGTGGTCGCGAGTTGCGTGCGCAGGAGTTACCGGGATTGTGGAATGGTGCAATGGCGAAGTGGAACACCATATTCGTAGACGTGCCTATTTCGACCTTCTCGCCTGTAAAGGTGGTACAGGACCTGCTCCGTCCACAACATCAATAGTGAAACTACAACCAAATAACAATTTAGAGATATGAAGAGTATTAAATTTTTATTGTGCTGCCTCGTAATGGTTTGCAGCGCAGGTGTACTTGTCGCACAGGAGTTGATTCCTACTCCGGTAGAGGTTTCGTACAAGGGCAAGAAAAAGGTGAAGATCGAGAACGTAGATGCGCAAGTTGATGCGTCGCTCAATCTTCCGGAGGAGGGTTACACCCTCGAAATTAAGGGTACGACCGCTGTACTCCGTGCCAAGACTGCACAGGGTTTGGTTTGGGCAAAGGCTACCCTTGCACAACTCCACGACAGCGAGGGTTTGGTACGCATCGCAAAAATTAAGGACTACCCCGCTTTCCCAATTCGTGGCTTTATGCACGATACAGGTCGTAACTTCCGCTCGGTGGAGAACCTCAAAAAGGATATCGACCTCTTCTCGGCATACAAGCTCAACGTTTTCCACTGGCACCTCACCGACACCCCCGCTTGGCGTGTCGAGAGCCATTGCTACCCACAACTCAACGACCCTAAGTACTGCCCAGCAGCGCGTAATCCGGGCAAGTTCTACACCTACAACGACATTCGCGAGGTTATCAAGTATGCCAAGGAGCGTGGTGTAATGATTATCCCTGAGCTCGATATCCCCGGCCATAGCCAATACTTCTGGACCATATTCGGCTGCCAAATGGAGAGCGAAAAGGGTATGAAAATTTTGGACAAACTCTTTGCCGAGTTCTTCGCCGAGATTCCTGCTGAGGATTGCCCTTATATCCACCTCGGCTCGGACGAGGTACGTCGTAAGATGAAGGATGCAGAGGGTTTTGTTCGCCACTACGAGCAGATGCTGGCAAAGCACAACCGTATTCCTCTGGTTTGGGATCCTGGTATCAAGCCGTCATCGACCACCATTTGCCAGATTTGGAACGAGGCTATCAAAAATAGCATCGCCGAGAATAAGACCTACAAAAACCCTTATCTCGACTCATATATGGGCTACCTCAACCACAGTAACCCTGTAAACAATATGCACCGCCACTTCCTTCACCAGATGTGTGCTGCTGACAGCGGCAACGATCGTGCTTTGGGAGGTATTCTCTGTTTGTGGAACGACGTACGCCTTGCTTCGGAGGAGCAGCTCTTCCCAATCAACGGTATGCCACTCGTAATGCTCCCATTCGCAGAGCGTGCCTGGGTAGGTGGTGCCGGTTACGGCCTTACATACGATATGCTCGTTCCAGGACCTGAGAATCAGGGATACCACGACCTCGTAGCTTTCGAGAAGAAGATGATATATCATCGCGACCACCAATTCAAGGATGTAGACTGCCACTGGGTTGCAAATGCACATATTCCTTGGCAGGTAACAATTCCTCAGGCGCAGGGCGCAAAGATGGAGGATATGAAGTGGGAAAAGGCTTACGGAGGCTCGGTAAATCTCCACGCCTTTGCAAGTGCCCACGACGGCTACACAGGCGAGAAGCGAGTTGCTTGGCTCAAAACCGAAATCTACTCGGAGACAGACCGTGAGATTCGCGCTTGGGTAAGCCTCGAAACTCCATCGCGTTCGACTCGTCGTTCGGCAGGCGTTGGTGAGCAGGGCGAGTGGGAGACCGGCGGCAAAGTAACTATCAATGGCGAACCTGTTGTGCCTCCTACACCTTGGAAGGAGCCGGGAATGTATTCGTACCATTTCAGCACCTACAAGTATGCAGATATTCAGAACTTGGCTTGGACAAACGAGCAGTTGTTCTGGATGCGTGAGCCTGCGAAGATTAAGTTGAAGAAGGGCTGGAACACCCTCCTTATCGAGGCTCCACTTCACTACAAGACCCCATTCTGGTACGTTTCGTTCTCACCTGTCGAGGTGGGCGCAGATGGTCGTTGGACCGAGGTTCAGGGCTTGCAGTACCGATAGGTCTATACCTTATATAATATATAATAAATAAGGACTTCCGCGTGTGAAGTCCTTATTTATTTGGGGCTATTAGCCTTTGGTTTTTTACTTTTATAGCAATTTAGAGAGCGACTCCAAGTTTTTCTCGTTAAGGAGTTGCTTACCCTCGGCGGTGTAAGCATAGTCGATACGCTCCTTAAAATACGCCTCAACCTTGTTGCGAACAACCTTCATTGTGCTGTTTACCAAACCATTTTGCTCGGTGAACGGCTCATCGACAATCGCCAAAGCCGCAGGCAGCCATCTATCAGGGAACTCTTCGCCGAACTCGCCACCCGTACGATACTTACGAATCTCGGCATCGAGCATATCCGCCGCTGCCGTCGCCTTATCCTCGGCATCTGCCACAGCACGGCGCAAAGCCTCCTTGTTAGGTACTACAATAGCTATAGTGTATGGATTTTGGTTGTTGTGAAGAATAATCTGGTCGATATATGGCGACTTATCCACCATCGCCTCCTCCATACCCTCGGGGCTATACTTCTCTCCATCGCTCGAAATCAACAAACTCTTGAAGCGACCCAACACGTAGAGGAAACCGTCCTTACCCATATATCCCATATCGCCCGTATGGAGCCAACCGTCAATGACCGTCTCGGCAGTGGCAGACTGGTTCTTCCAATAGCCCGCCATAACATTTTCGCCCTTGATGACGATTTCGCCCTTCTCGCCCACAGGCATTTCGTTGCCCTCGTCGTCGAGAATACGCAAGTCGAGTGGCTGAATCAACTGTCCCGACGAGCCGAAGCGATGCTGCTTCTTGCCGTATGTATTGGTCGAGATGATAGGCGTAGCCTCCGAAAGGCCATAACCCTGATACATCGGAATACCGATCGCGTAGAAGAATCGCTGCAACTCGGCATCGAGCAACGCACCACCACCAACGAAGAATCGCAACTCGCCACCAAAAGCCTCACGCACCTTGCTGAACAAAATTTTATCGAACAACGCCACGAGCGGTTTCAGAATAAAACGCCAACCCTTACCCTTGGTGTAGCCGTCTTGGTTATACTCGTATGCTGTCTTCAACGCAAAGCGGAACAACTTCTCGGTCGTTGCACCTTTGGCGTGAATCGACGCCTCGATATTCTTGCGGAAACTCTTTGCCAACGCAGGCACCGAGAGGAGATAGTAAGGTTTCACCTCGCGGATATTACCCGGCACGTTACGGAGTGTTTCGAGTGCGGTTTTGCCCACCTGCACGGTAGCCACCGATGCACCACAAGCGATAATGATGTAGAAGCCGCAGACGTGAGCGAAGCAGTGGTCGAGCGGAAGGATAATCAACGTACGCTTATCCGACGGCACGGTGATTCGCGACTGCGCCTGTTCGACATTTGCCGTATAGTTGCGGTGAGTAAGCACCACACCCTTTGGATCTGCCGTAGTTCCCGAGGTGTAGGTGATTGTGGCGTAGTCGTCGTTCTCGATAGCACGACCAATAGCCAAAAACTCCTCCTCGTGCTCGGCAAGATGCTTATCGCCCAACTGCTTCAACGCCTCCAACGACATCTCGTTCTTTTCGAGCTCTACCTCGTCGTAGACAATGATATGCTTCAATAACGGCAACTGCTTCTTGATACGGCGAATCTTTGGCAACTGATACTTCGACACGAATATAGCCACCACATCGGCGTGGCGAAGACGAAAGAGGAGGTCGTTCGACTCCTCCAACTTTATCGACAGCGGAACGCTGATTGCACCCGCATAGAGGAGTCCCAACTCCGAGATAATCCAGTTGTTGCAACCCTCTGCCAAAATCGAAATGGTCTGCTTTGGCTCGATTCCGAGAGCCACCAAACCCGCACCGACGCGCAAAACCTCACGTTTCGCTTCGGCATAGGTGGTCGATTCCCAAACTTTACCGTGCTTCTCAACGAGGAACTCCTTGTTACCATACTCGGCAACAGCACCCTCGAAAAGATCTATAATTGTTCGTTTCACCATAATTTAATCCATTTTTAACACTGCAAGGAAGGCTGTCTGCGGCACCTGCACCTGACCAATCTGGCGCATACGCTTCTTTCCCGCCTTCTGCTTTTCGAGCAACTTACGCTTACGCGAAATATCACCACCATAGCACTTCGCCGTAACATCCTTACGCACCGCCTTGACGGTCTCGCGAGCGATAATCTTCGCACCGATAGCCGCCTGAATAGCGATATCGAACTGCTGGCGCGGTATCAGCTCCTTCAACTTCTCGCACATCTTGCGACCAAAGTCGTAGGCGTGGTCGGCATATATCAGCGACGACAGCGCATCAACCGGATCGCCATTTAATAAAATATCCAACTTTGCCAACTTACTAACCTCGTAGCCCGTACGATGGTAGTCGAACGAAGCGTAACCCTTCGAGATACTCTTCAACTTATCGTAGAAGTCGAAGACTATCTCCGACAACGGCATCTCGAAATTGACCTCCACACGGTCCTGTGTAATGTAAGTCTGATTTTTCAGCACACCGCGCTTGTCGATGCAGAGCTTCATCACCGGGCCGAGGAAGTCCGCCTTGGTGATAATCTGCGCAAGAATATATGGCTCTTCAATCTTCTCAATCTTGGTTACCTCAGGCAAGCCCGATGGGTTGTGCACCTCGACAACATCGCCCATTGTGGTCGTAATTTTGTACGACACGTTAGGCACAGTTGTAATAACGTCCATATCGAACTCGCGGTAGAGTCGCTCCTGAATAATCTCCATATGCAACAGACCGAGGAAACCGCAACGGAAACCGAAGCCGAGCGCCAACGAACTCTCGGGCTCGAAGGTCAGCGAGGCGTCATTCAGTTGCAACTTTTCGAGCGATGCACGCAAATCCTCATACTGGTCCGCCTCAACAGGATAGACACCCGCAAATACCATAGGCTTAACGTCCTCGAAGCCGGCAATAGCCTCCGTACAAGGCTTGGCAACCGAGGTAATAGTATCGCCCACCTTCACATCTTTCGAATCCTTAATACCCGAGCAGATATAGCCCACATTGCCCGCCTTCAACTCGGCGCAAGGTTGCCTCTTCAACTTCAAAACACCAATCTCATCGGCATCGTACTCCTCGCCCGTATTGAAAAACTTAACGTGCTCGCCCTTACGAATCGAGCCGTTAAAGATACGGAAGTAGGCGATAATGCCTCGGAATGGATTGAACACCGAGTCGAAAATCAACGCCTGCAATGGAGCATTCTCGTCGCCCTTCGGAGCCGGAACACGACTTACAATCGCCTCCAACACCTCCTCGACACCCTCGCCCGTCTTACCCGAGGCGCAGAGTATATCATCGTGATCGCAACCGAGCAAATCGACGATTTGGTCTTTCACCTCGTCAATCATTGCCGACGGCATATCTATCTTATTGAGTACCGGAATAATCTCCAAGTCGTTACCGAATGCGAGATAGAGGTTCGAGATTGTCTGCGCCTGAATACCCTGCGTAGCATCGACAACCAGCAACGCACCCTCGCACGAAGCGATAGCACGCGACACCTCATACGAAAAATCGACGTGTCCCGGGGTATCAATCAAATTGAGTGTATATTGTTCGCCATCACGCGCCACATAGTTCATCTGAATGGCGTGCGACTTAATCGTAATACCCTTCTCGCGTTCGAGGTCCATATCGTCCAACACCTGCGACTGCATCTCGCGCTGATTGAGTGTGTTGGTAGCCTCTAACAAGCGGTCCGCCAAGGTAGATTTACCGTGGTCGATATGGGCAATAATACAAAAATTTCTTATCTTCTTCATAATCGCGGCAAAGATAGTAAAAAAGTCGCAGACTTTTAATTAAAAATTAAAAATTAAGAATTAAAAGTTGTTCATTGACCCTATAACGCTATCTTTTTGACGATTCGTTCGGTCGTGCCACGATGCTGCTCGACATAGAGTTTGGCAACGACAGATAGTCGTGCGAGATAGTCGGCATCGCTCTTTAACTCATCGAACCACGACTGCAACTCCCTCTCGTTTTTGACCGAGCGACCTACGCCCAGAGCTATTAAATCGCGGGCCTCCTTAAACTTGTGATATCGCTTGCCAAAGGCGACCGGAATGCCATAAACCGCCGCCTCCAACGTATTGTGAATACCTGCACCAAAACCGCCACCCACATACGCCCACTCTGCCGAGCCATAAACCCTCGACAGCAAGCCCATAGTATCGAGCACAAGCACCTGCTTATCAGACATTTCCACACCCTCACACTGCGTATATCGCACCGCCTTTGTTTCGTGCAAAATACGCTCTATCCGATGCCCGTCCATCTCGTGCGGTGCAATAACAAATTTCACATCGGGATTGGCCTTAATCAGCGGCAATAGAATCTCCTCGTCGGGAGCCCACGTAGAGCCTGCAACAAAGAGGCGGCTATCGCCTTTAAATTGCTCCACAACCTCCACCTTCTCGGCGCTGTCGGCAATGGTCTGCACCCTGTCGAAGCGGGTATCTCCTGCCACCACAACATTCTCCACACCAATTTCGGCAAGCAACTTTTTCGACGCCTCGTCCTGCACGAAAATCGTCTCGAAAACCCCGAGTGCCTTGCGCCAAATACCACCAAATGGGCGATTGAAAAATATGGAGTTACGACGAAAAATTGATGACACAATAAAGGTGCGTATATTGCGCTTGCCCAACTCGGTGAGCATATTGAGCCAAAACTCATATTTCACAAATATCGCAATTTTAGGTCTTGCCGCATCGAGGAATTGCACAACCTCGCGTTTGGTATCCTGCGGGATGTAGAAGACGTAGTCGGCATTCGGATAGTTTTTGCGCACCTCGTAGCCCGAAGGCGAGAAGAAGGTTAATAAAATTTTGTAGTCGGGATAATTCTCCTTTATATAATCGACAAGCGGTCGTCCCTGCTCGAAGTCGCCCAGCGATGCGACGTGTATCCAGACGATATTATGTTCGTTGCCTATCGTCTCGCGCATACGTTCCACCATACCCCTGCGACCATCACACCACTGCTTCGCCTTTCGATTGAAAAGCGACGCAAAGCGGATAAGTGCGGCGTACACCGCCATACAGAGAGTGTAAAGCAACTTCATTATCTATCTATTTCTACCAACTATATTGCAACGCATCTTCCACAAAGCGCAACGATACGACCTGATTGCCTATTACATCTATCGCTACCAGCGAAAATCGAGGTTCAAGCATCGAGCAGTGTTGTGCCATATATGCCGAGGCAGCACGACGCATAGCACGCAGTTTCTGCTCGGTCAGAGCCTCCTCGGGAGCCGTCATCGAACCGGCTTTGCGAGTCTTCACCTCCACGAAGTGCAACTCGTCGTAGCGCGAAGCGATAATATCAACCTCGCTCCTTCCTATGCGGTAGTTGCGCTCGACTATCATAAAGCCGTTACGGCGAAGGTAATCCACCGCCGCCTGCTCTCCCAACGCTCCTCGCTCCTGCTTTTCGGTCATTATTTTAGCTGTCAGCCTTTTATATATATACCTATTACAACCCTATTACAACAAGAAGGACAAATCGTCGCCGGCATTCACCTCGTACGCCGCAACACCCTTCTTGAAAATGCGCATCGGGCGCGAGCCTATAAGTTCCAACTCTCCATTGATATAGCGAAGCATACAACCCTCGCGCAAACCTACAACATAGCGACGTGGATTAGCCTCGATATACTCCTCGATGCGCTGCTCACGAGTCTCTCCGGCGTGTCCCTCGGGATTTGCATCGAGATAGTGCGGATTTATCTGGAACTTCACCGCACCAATAGCCTTGAAAGAGTGCGGCTCGACGATAGGCATATCGTTTGTGGTGCAGATTGTCGGACAACACACGTTGCTACCTGCCGACCAACCCACATACGGCACACCCTCCTTCACTCGCTTCAAAATGGCAGTCATAAGCCCCTGCTCCTGCATCTTCTTCGCAAGGGCAAAGGTATTGCCGCCACCTACGCAGATTGCTTGCGCCTCCTTAATAGCTTTACGAGGAGACTTCTCGCGATGTATCGAGCGAACCTTCACGCCAATCTCATTGAAACGCTCCTGCACCTTACGCTCGTACTCGTCGTATGAGAATGTTACGGCGGCGTATGGCACAAAGATAACTTCGCTTATGCCCTGCAAATGCTCGCCAATATGGGCAATCGGGTACTTCAAATAGGGTTCACCTGCGTTTGTCGAGTTCGAGATAAGAAGTAGTTTCATATATACCTTTGATTTTTAGTTGTTTACAAATCGAGTTTAGCCGATTGTTGGTAAATTTTTTATAAATTTATGCCAAAGATAATAAAAAAGTGTTACATTTGCACCGTTGAGTCAGTATATTTTTAAACTCGTTCAGTAGGAATATACTCACAGAGCGCAGTACAGTTGCGTTTTTAACGGAAGAAACTGAAAAAGAATTTTATACACAACTAAACTATTGTTAAATTAAAAACTGAAAGTTATGTCAGAGATTCAAGAAAAAGTTGTTAAAATTATCGTTGACAAGTTGGGCGTTAAGGAGACTGAGGTTACTCCAGAAGCTACCTTCACAGGCGACCTCGGCGCTGACTCGTTGGATACCGTAGAGCTCGTTATGGAGTTCGAGAAGGCATTTGGTGTTGAGGTTGCTGACGAGGATGCAGAGAAGTTCCAGACTGTAGGCGATGTTATCAACTACATCGAGGAGCACAAATAATTTTATATCTATTTGAAAAACATCTCACAAGCGAAAAAGGATAATGAAAGAGGCGAGGAGAGTTGTTGTAACAGGTATCGGAACAATCAACGCCATCGGCAACAACATCGAAGAGTATTTTTCTAATCTCGAAAAAGGAGTTTCCGGCGCAGCCGCAATAACTCTTTTCGATGCCGCTAAATTCAAATCTCAGATCGCTTGCGAGGTCAAAAATTACGATTGGACGAAATACTTCGACCGTAAAGAGGCACGCAAATATGACCGTTTCTGTCAATTTGCCCTCATAGCGGCTACGGAGGCTGTCGAGAATGCAAATTTCGACTTCGATACCCTCAACAAAGAGCGCGTAGGCGTAATTTGGAGTTCGGGAATCGGTGGTATCCAATCTTTTCACGATGAAGTAGTGGGCTGGGTCGAGGGTGATGGTATCCCTCGCCACAGCCCATTTTTTGTACCTCGTCTTATCACCGATATTGCAGCGGGCCACATCTCTATAAAGTACAACTTTATGGGCCCGAATTACAGCGTAACATCGGCCTGCGCCTCGTCGAACCACGCAATGATTGACGCGCTAAACCTCATTCGCTGGGGCAAAGCGGACGTTATCGTTACGGGTGGCTCGGAGGCTCCAATCACCATTGATGCTCTCGGTGGTTTCGCCTCGATGCACGCACTTTCGACTCGCAACGACAGTCCATCGACCGCCTCACGTCCATTCGACGTTGGTCGCGACGGTTTTGTTATTGCCGAGGGTGCAGGAGCGCTTATCTTCGAGGAGTACGAACACGCCAAGGCTCGAGGTGCAAAAATCTATTGCGAAGTTGTCGGAGGAGGAATGTCTGCCGACGCTTACCATATGACCGCACCGCACCCCGATGGTAAGGGTGCTATAATCTCGATGCGCGAAGCGTTGGAGGACGCCGAGTTGAAGGTGGAGGATATCGACTACCTCAACACTCACGGCACATCCACTCCGCTTGGTGATATCGCAGAATTGACAGCAGTTAAGGCACTCTTTGGCGACCACGCCTACAAGATGAACATCTCATCTACAAAATCTATGACGGGACACCTGCTTGGTGCTACTGCTGCGGTGGAGGCATTGGCCTGCATTATGGCGATAGAGCGAGGTGTGGTGCCACCAACTATCAATGTCGAGGAGTTGGACCCACAAATCGACCCGAAACTGAATCTCACACTCGGCACTGCGCAGAAACGCGAGGTGAAGTGCGCTATGAGCAACACATTCGGCTTCGGAGGACACAACTCGACCGTAGTATTCCGCAAAATCTAAATTCCAAAGATGATTGACTTTATACTCCGTCCGATACGCCGTAACTTCGGACGCAACAAATCATACTATCGACTCATTGACGATATGTTCGGCTTCATACCGAACAATATCGAACTATATAAGTTGGCTCTTGTTCACAAATCGGCTTCGATTGATGTCGGAGGTCATAGCATAAACAACGAGCGACTCGAATTTTTGGGCGATGCCGTAATCGAGAGCATCACTTCGGACTATCTATTTATCGAGTACCCGGACTACAACGAGGGAGAACTTACGAAGTTGCGTTCGAAGTTGGTATCGCGCCAATCGCTCAACGCCATAGCCTGCAAGTTGGGGCTGGACAAGCAGATTATCTGCTGTCATTCGATAAACGCCACGCAGAAGCACATCTTTGGCGACGCCTTCGAAGCGATGATGGGCGCCATCTATCTCGACCAAGGCTACAACTTTGCTAACCGCCTGCTTATAAACCAGATATATGCCACGAAGCTCTCGCTCGAAGAGGTTGATGAGACCGAAACCGACTTCAAGAGCCGCCTTATCGAGTGGGGACAGAAGAATCACCACACCGTAGTTTTCCGCACCAAGGGCAATCCTACCGGCGCAGGGGCAACGCGTTCGTTCCATTGCACCGTATTGGTCGATAATTTGGAGGTCGGACACGGCATTGGCTCTTCAAAGAAAGAGGCGGAGCAGAAGGCCGCACAGTCGGCAACCCACGAGCCAAGCGACGAGGATATTGCACGTATGCTCGACAAGTTGGACAAGATGAGTAAATAGTCGCAGCTATGCAGGTTATTCGCGAAAAGATATCGTTACGAGGCATCGAATCGCTCACCGAGGATGAGTTGCTCACCATACTATTGGAGGATAGAGCTCTCGCCAACGAGGTGTTGAGCGAGTGTGGCTCGCTGGCAAATATCGCAAATATGCCTGCGTCGCGCCTGCGAATGGTAGCCGGATTGGGAAGCAAACGCGCTGAACGTATTCAATGTGCCATAGAGGTAGGACGTCGTATCGCCTCTGCAAGCAAGGCTGTTGAGGATGTTATCTCGTCGAGCGACGATGTGGTGCGCATAATGCGTCCGCAACTCCAAGAGTTGAAGCACGAGGAGTGCTGGGCTATATACCTCACAAACTCTAACCGCATAATCGAGCGTTCACGCATAAGTCAAGGTGGTGTTCAGGCTACGGTCGTAGATCATCGACTTATCGTAAAGAGAGCCTTGGAGTTGCTCTCCACCAGAATTATTATAGTGCACAACCACCCATCGGGCACAGCAACGCCAAGTGGCGCCGACTTCGACATCACAAAGCGCATCAAGGAGGCTACTTCTCTATTTGACATTCAGTTGCTCGACCACATTATAATAAGTTCAACCGAGAGTTATTCGTTCAAAAGTAGCGGAAAGTTGTAAAGGTAGATTTGTTTCTACCTTTTTTTATTTTGCTATTTATCTTTTTTATTTTTATCTTTGTGAATAGAAAAGCAACTAAACTTCAACTAATTATGAAAAAACTTCTTTGTGTTGTACTCCTACTCGCAGCACTTATGGTAGGCACAACAACCCCATCCTACGGAAAAGTCCGTTCGAAAAACTACTCTGTAAAAAAGGGAATGATTCATTTCAAGGAGCCTGCCCGTGCCAAGGGTCAGACCTCGATGCTCGGTTTCGCAGCGAAGCCAATCGAGAAGGTGCGTGTAGGAATCATCGGTTTAGGTATGCGCGGCAAGGGCTTCGCCCGTCGCCTCACTTTGATTGAGGGTTCGGAGGTCGTAGCCATTTGCGATATAGTTCAGGAGAACTTGAACAAGACACAAGCAATCATCAAGAAGGCGGGTGGAAAGCCTGCTGTCGAGTACGTTGGCGCCGATACTTGGACAAAGTTGTGCGAGCGCAAAGATATCGACCTCGTATATATCGTTACACCGTGGGAGTTGCATACCCCAATGGCTGTATATGCAATGGAGTGTGGCAAGCACGTTGCTATTGAGGTCCCTGCCGCAATGACCGTCGAGGAGTGCTGGCAGTTGGTTGATACATCGGAGCGCACACGTCAGCACTGTATGATGCTCGAAAACTGCATATACGACCACTTTGAACTCACCACACTGAATATGGCTCAGCAGGGTCTTTTTGGCGAGATTATCCACGGTGAAGGTGGCTATATCCACAACTTGGACATCTTCTGGGACCGATATCACGAGAATTGGCGATTGAAGTTCAACCAGAAACATCGTGGCGACGTCTATGCGACTCACGGTCTTGGTCCAATCTGCCAAGCAATGAATATCCACCGAGGCGACCGTATGACCTTCCTCGTATCTATGGATACCGATTCGTGGGTAGGCAAGAAGGTTGCAAAGGAGCAGTTGGGCTCAGAGGAGTTTGCAAATGGCGACCACACCTCAACCCTTATCCGCACACACAAGGGTAAAACCATCGAGTTGCAACACAACGTATATACACCACGCCCATACGACCGCTTGCATCAGCTCACCGGAACAAAGGGGTTCGCAAACAAGTATCCGACTACGGGTATTCTCTTGGAGGGTGATGTGATAAAGAAGAACAATGTCGCACCCGACCACGAGAATCTCTCGTCGCACAAATTCCTGCCGGAAGATGTTTACAATGCGTTGATGGAGAAGTATCGCCACCCTATCCAGAAAGAGTTGATGGAGAAGGCGAAGAAGGTTGGTGGCCACGGAGGTATGGACTTCATTATGGATTACCGCCTTATCTACTGTCTAAATCACGGCTTACCTCTCGACCAAGATGTATATGATGCAGCCGAGTGGTCGTGCATTGGTGAGTTATCGCGTGCATCTATCGAAAACAACTCTATGCCTGTAGCAATTCCCGATTTCACTCGTGGCGAATGGAACCGACTCAAAGGTATAACCTTTGCAAAATAAGCGGGTAGGTTATGATACCTACGATGACATATTTTAAGACAGCTCTGTCAGCTCCCGCGCTTCACTTCAAGCGTCTAAGGCTGGCAGAGCCTGTTCTTTGCAACGGCGAGATTGTTGTCCGCCGCACATTCTCGGCAATAGAGAGCGAGATTAAGGTTGAGGGGCGACACTTCCTGCTATATTTGCCATTGAAGCAGGAGTATCAGTACAACATCGAGCAGTTGGAGATAACGGCACAAGAGCGTAGTCGCGGGCCGCTTATCGAGAATCACATCTTGGGAGAGGAGCTGACACTATACTCCTCACTCGGACACAAACAACATCTTGACGTTATATTGCAAGAGGTGCCTTCGGGTATGATGCTGAAAGAGGCAGTAAACCACTATCGCGCCGACGATTTGAAGGCGGCAATACGTAAGATGAAAGAGCGAATGGACGCTATCGGTTTCCGACACAACAACCTCATTCCGACAAACATCGTAATTTGCGACAGCGGCATTGCCCGCCCACTGCGATATTGGTATGCCGAATGGGAACTCTACTCCGATAACGACATATCGCAACTACTCGATTTCATCGAGCAAAACTGCTTCAATAAATCGGATGAGGCGCTATCTCACCTCTCCGTGCAGGATTGCGAGGGCGAATATAGAGCCAAACCGACCAAACACAACGGCATAACGCGCCTATGCAAAGGTCATCGCTACGGCTTTGTCGATAGCGACGGACGCCAAATCACGCCGTACATCTATTCGTGGGCGAGCGACTTCTGTGAAGGCCGTGCCATAGTGGCAAAGAACAACAAAATGGGCGTAATCAACAGTAAGGGACGCAAAGTCATCTCCGTGATATACAAACATATCGAGTTCGACATCGAGACGGGCATTTTCACCGCCACAAACGACCGCTTTCGCTACCTTTTCGACTACGATGGCGATCTTATTAAGCGCACTGTTCTCGCCGAAGAGGACCAAAACGGAGTGAATGTTGGAGTGTAATCCCTAAATTTTCATTGTTAAATGAAAAGTCTATCAGTTTTTTAGTATCTTTGTGCGTTAAAAAGGAAAAAACATAGAAAAATTATACAATATGACACAGGAGGAATTGTTTAAGAAATTAATTGCGCACTGCAAGGAGTATGGCTTTATATTCCCTTCAAGCGAGATCTATGATGGTCTTGGCGCAGTTTATGACTATGGTCAGAATGGTGTTGAGTTGAAGAATAACATCAAGCGTTATTGGTGGGATTCGATGGTTAAATTGCACGAGAATATCGTGGGTATCGACGCCGCAATTTTTATGCACCCACGCACTTGGGAGGCCTCGGGCCACGTTGCAGCATTCAACGACCCGCTTATCGACAATAAGGATTCAAAGAAGCGTTATCGTGCCGATGTGCTTATCGAGGACTACCTCGCAAAGCTCGATGAGAAGATCGAGAAGGAGGTTGAGAAGGCTCGCAAGCGTTTTGGCGAAGCTTTCGACGAAGAGCAGTATCGTGCAACCTCGCCTCGCGTGAAGGAGATTTCCGAAAAGCGCGACAGCGTTCACAACCGCTTTGCCGAGGCGTTGAATAACAACGACCTCGCCGAGTTGAAGCAGATTATCCTCGACTGCGAGGTTGTTTGCCCCATCTCCGGCACTCGCAACTGGACCGATGTTCGTCAGTTCAACCTTATGTTCTCGACACAGATGGGTTCGACTGCCGAGGGCGCAAACACCATCTACCTCCGTCCCGAGACTGCACAGGGTATCTTCGTAAACTACCTCAACGTGCAGAAGACAGGTCGTATGAAGTTGCCATTCGGTATCGCACAAATTGGTAAGGCTTTCCGTAACGAGATTGTTGCCCGCCAGTTTATTTTCCGTATGCGCGAGTTCGAGCAGATGGAGATGCAGTTCTTCGTACAGCCGGGCACCGAGATGAAGTGGTGGAACGAGTGGAAGAATACCCGTATGGCTTGGCATCGTGCTTTGGGCTTCGGCGACGAGAACTACCGCTTCCACGACCACGACAAGTTGGCTCACTACGCAAATGCCGCTACCGATATCGAGTATAACTTCCCATTCGGCTTCAAGGAGGTTGAGGGTATTCACTCTCGTACCGATTTTGACCTTGGTCGTCATCAGGAGTTCTCAGGCAAGAAGATTCAATACTTCGACCCTGAACGTGGCGAGAACTATGTTCCTTACGTTGTCGAGACCTCGATTGGCGTGGATCGTATGTTCTTGCAGATTATGTCGGCAGCATACTGCGAGGAGAAACTCGAAAATGGCGAGGAGCGCGTTGTGTTGCGTATTCCTGCTTGCTTGGCTCCTACGAAGGTTGCCGTTATGCCACTCGTAAAGAAGGATGGACTTCCGGAGAAGGCTCGCGAGATAATCGATGCGTTGAAGTTCGACTTCAATGTAGCATACGACGAGAAGGACTCTATCGGCAAGCGTTACCGCCGTCAGGACGCTGTAGGTACTCCATTCTGCGTAACCGTCGATCACCAGACTTTGGAGGACAACACCGTAACCGTACGTCATCGTGATTCGATGCAGCAGGAGCGTATCGCTATCGACGATTTGTACTCTATGGTCGAGAAGGAGACTTCGTTCCGCGAGTTGTACAAGAAGTTGAAGTAATCGAGGTTCAGATGGGGCGAATCTTGGCAATAGACTACGGCACACGCCGCACGGGTTTAGCAGTTAGCGACCCGTTGCAGATTATTGCCGGTGCGCTCGAAACGGTCGAAACCAAGCAGTTGGAGCGATATATTGCCGACTACTGCGCTAAGGAGGACGTTACGACGATTGTCGTGGGCAAGCCTACGCAGATGAATGGCGAGAATAGCGAAACAATGCGCTTTATCGAGCCGTTGGTTGGTCGTCTGCGACACAATTTCCCCGACAAGGAGATCGTTCTATACGATGAGCGATTTACCTCGGTTTTGGCGCAACGCACCATTCGCGAGAGCGGCATCGGCAAGATGGCTCGTCGTGATAAGGCGCTGGTCGATAAGGTCGCAGCAACGATAATTTTGCAGTCCTATATGGACTCCGCAAAGCTGTAATTAAAAATTAAAAATTAAAAATTAAGAGTTAAAAATGATTTACCCAATAGTCATTTACGGTAATCCGACTTTGAGGAAGGCGAGCGAGAATATCGATGCCTCGTATCCTAACTTCCAGAAGTTGGTCGAGGATATGTGGATTACGCTTGGCGAGGCGAGTGGCGTAGGTTTGGCAGCACCGCAGATTGGCAAGAATATCCGCCTATTTATCGTCGATTGCACGCCGTGGGCAGAGGAGGTCCCCGAGTTGGCAAACTTCCGCAAAGTATTTGTAAATGCCGAAATTTATGAGCGCTCTGAGGAGGTGTCGCACTTCGAGGAGGGGTGTCTTTCGATTCCGGGTATTCACGAGGACGTAGTGCGCCCCGTTTCTATCCGTATGCGCTACCTCGACGAGAACTTCGTGGAGCACGACGAGGAGTTTACAGGCTACCCTGCACGAGTTATTCAGCACGAGTACGACCACCTCGAAGGCAAGGTCTTTACCGATCATCTATCTCCACTGCGTCGTAATCTGTTGAAGAGCAAAATTCTGAAACTCGCCAAGGGGCAATTCAGTTGCTCCTACAAGACGAAGTAGCATTTTCGCTATCTTTTTGATATTGCACAAAAGACGAGAGGCTGTCCAAGCGGACAGCCTCTCTACATTTAGACATTTGTCAGATTATTTCTTCTCCAACTGAGCCTTCAACTCTGCAAGACCTGCGATATCGCCCAAAGTGGTCTTTTCAACCGACTGCTGAATCTTCTTTACAGAAGACTTTGTCGCCTCGGCTGCTGCCTTACGCTCTGCCTTCTCTGCTGCTACCTCAGCACGCTTTGCCTCCTCGAAGATACGAGTGTGCGACAAAGTTACGCGCTTGGTTGCCTTCGAGAACTCGATAACCTTGAAGTCTGCGGTCTCACCCTTCTTAATGGTCGAGCCGTCCTCCTTAACCAACTGACGAGCCGGTGCGAAGCCCTCGATGTTCTCGCCGAGCGAAACGATAGCGCCCTTCTCGGTCAATTCAACAACGGTACCTGCGTGAACCGAATCAACAGTGTACTGCTGCTCGAACTCGTTCCAAGGATTCTCCTCCAACTGCTTGTGGCCAAGGCTCAAACGACGGTTCTCCTTGTCGATCTCGAGAACTACAACCTCGATATCGGCACCTACCTGAGTAAACTCACCCGGGTGCTTAACCTTCTTGGTCCAAGAGAGGTCCGAAATGTGAATCAAACCATCGATACCCTCCTCGATCTCAACAAACACACCAAAGTTGGTGAAGTTGCGAACCTTTGCAGTGCACTTTGTGCCAACAGGATACTTGGTCTCGATTGCCTCCCAAGGATCAGCAGAGAGCTGCTTGATACCGAGCGACATCTTGCGCTCCTCGCGGTCGAGTGTCAATACAACAGCCTCGATCTCGTCGCCAACCTTCATAAAGTCCTGTGCCGAACGCAAGTGCTGGCTCCACGACATCTCCGATACGTGAATCAAGCCCTCGATACCCGGAGCAATCTCAACGAATGCACCGTAGTCGGCCATAACAACTACCTTACCCTTAACAGTGTCGCCAACCTTCAAGTTCTCGTCGAGCGACTCCCAAGGATGAGCTGTAAGCTGCTTCAAACCGAGAGCGATACGCTTCTTGGTCTCATCGAAGTCGATGATAACAACCTGCAACTTCTGATCGAGCGATACGATCTCCTCCGGGTGATTTACGCGACCCCACGAGAGGTCTGTGATGTGGATAAGACCATCAACGCCACCGAGGTCGAGGAATGCGCCATACGAAGTGATGTTCTTAACAACACCCTCCAAGATCTGGCCCTTCTCCAACTTCGACATAATAACCTGCTTCTGTGCCTCCAACTCAGCCTCGATAAGAGCCTTGTGCGAAACGACAACATTGCGGTACTCCTGATTGATCTTAACAACCTTGAACTCCATTGTCTTGTCAACATATACATCGTAGTCGCGGATAGGCTTAACGTCAATCTGCGAACCTGGCAAGAACGCCTCGATGCCGAATACATCGACAATCATACCGCCCTTAGTGCGGCACTTAACATAACCCTTAATGATCTCGTCGTTCTCCAACGCCTCGTTAACACGATCCCACGATTTGAGCTGACGAGCCTTCTTGTGCGAGAGAATGAGCTGACCGCCCTTATCCTCAACCGACTCAACATAAACCTCAACCTTGTCGCCAACTTTAAGGTCTGCATCATAACGGAACTCGGTTGCTGCAATAACACCCTCGCTCTTGTAGCCGATGTTTACGATTACCTCGCGCTTGTTAATCTCGGTTACAGTACCCTCAACGGTCTCGCCTACTGCGATGTTCGACATCGACTGACCATAGAGAGCCTCAATCTGCTCTTTTGGCTGATCGTAAAGACCCGACTCATTCTCAAACGCTGCCCAATCGAAATTCTCGACTGCTACTTTTGTATTCTCCATACAATTAAATTTTGCGATACAATCGCTCGTTAAAAAGTTAATAATTAGTGAATTACGCGTATACGCCCACATACGTGTGCACGATACGGACTGCAAAGGTAAAAATTAAAATGTAAAATGCAAAATGCAAAATGCAAAATCTTTGATTTTCAGCACAAAAAAAGGTTGTTAGAGCAACCCTAACAACCTTCGATATCGCCCCACAAAGGGTGCAACTTGCTATTTAATAAATAGTTCGCCTTCGGGTTTCATCAGCGTCGAAACAGGCTGCAAAACCTCCTTCGTGATGGTTACCTTATGGCTCAATGGTCGTGTTTGCGAATCGAAACCGAGCGAGAGTGTATAGTCGCCCTTAGTGAGCTTCCACGCCGCAGCCTTCTCGTTGTAGGTCATCAAATCCTCCCTCTTGATGACTATCTCAACCACACACTTCTCGCCAGCCTGCAAGAGCGGAGTCTTCTTGAAGCCTCGCAACTCTATTGCAGGGCGATCAACCTCCGGCTGCAACTCCGTAGAGTATAGCTGAACAACCTGTTTTGCTGCAACCTTGCCAATGTTCTTAACCTCGCACGATACAGCATAGCCCTCCTTACTCTCCTTAACCTGCATATTGCTCATTTCGAACTGCGAATAGGTCAAACCATATCCAAAAGGATATGCCACCTCAACATTGCGAGTTGCATAGTGGCGATAACCAATGTATATATCCTCTTCGTAGTTGGTATAGTCAATGTTCGGAATGTCGTAATAGAGCGGTTTTGGCTGGTTAAACATTCTGGACAAATTCTTACCCGACTCGGCACACCATTCAACCTCGTTGTGAGGGAAGTTCTGCGACGGCACATCGGCATATCTGATAGGGAACGAGATTGGGAGATGCCCCGAGGGGGAGCTCTTGCCCAAGAGTGCGTCTGCAATCGAATTTCCTGCCTCCTGACCCGGCAACCAAGTTACGATAATACCATCGACTTTGTCGCGCCACGAAGCAACCTCGATAGGGTTGCAGATGTTGAGGACAACAACCACCTTCTTACCCTTGCTATGAAAGTCGCGCGATACTGCTGAAATCATCGCCTGCTCCATCATATTCAAGTTGAAGTCGCGCTCGACGTGGCGGTCGAAGGCCTCCGACGAGTTACGACAAATGGTGATAACTGCTATATCCGACTCTTCGGCAGCACGCGCCGTATGGTTGCGAATATCTCTCAACTCCACAGGGCGAAGATCGTATGTACACCAACGGCGCAGTTTCCAGAATGGAGCTAATCGCTTCATTTCACTGTTCAGGTGCTTGGTGTAAATTTTATCCAATGTCTCGTTTAGCTGCACGCCCGCATTTGCAAGTCCCTCGTTAAGGTTCACTCTGCGTCCATTCAACGAACGCACCGACACACTGTTCGACACAATAAGATTATAAGCACCCGTACCGAACAAAGCGACCTTTTGCTCCTTTGCAAATGGGAGAACATTCTGCTCGTTCTTCAACAAAACGAAGCCCTCGGGCTCAATCTCGCGCGTAATTTTTGCGTGCTCTTCGAGCGGCGGGTTATTCGAGAATGTATAACCATTATGACGAATCGACTTAACCACCAACTCGAGCACTCGGCGTACGCAACGGTCGAGGTCTGCCATAGAGAGCTCGCCACTCTCTACTGCGTTCATAATGCGCTTAACCTCGGCGTAGCGACCGGGCTCGATAAGGTCGTTACCTGCCCAAATCTGCTTTGCAGCATCGTAACCACCGCCCCAATCCGAAACGACCAAGCCTTCAAAGCCCCACTCGTCGCGAAGAATCGTTTCGAGCAAGCCACGATCCTCCGATGCGTGGCGACCATTGATGTTATTGTACGATGTCATAATGGTCCAAGGCTGCGACTCCTTAACGATAATCTCGAAGTTTTTCAGATAAATCTCGCGCAATGCTCGCAACGATACACGTGCATCGTTGTTAAGTCGGTTCAGCTCCTGATTATTTACGGCAAAGTGCTTAACACTTGTTCCAACGCCCTGACTCTCAACGCCATTTACAAACGCTGCGCCGATTTTACCCGCAAGCAGTGGATCCTCCGAATAGTACTCGTAGTTGCGACCGCAGAGTGGGTTACGCATAATGTTTACGCCCGGAGCAAGCAACACATCAATACCATATTCACGTGTTTCGTTACCGAGAATCTCACCAATACGGTATGTTGCATCGGTATTGAACGACGAGGAGAGAAGAACTGCCGACGGAACATTTGTCGTAAAATAGCGTTTCTTATCGCCCTCACGGAATGGCGAGAGGCAAACTCGCGAAGGACCGTCCGCCATAACTACGGGGGCGATACCCAGTCGCTCGATAGGATAGGTGGTGCCGGCAACGCCCGGAACAAGTTTCTTGGTATAACCTATCTCGCCGGCAGCGTCTTTGTTGTCTTGGAGTCGGGCACCTACAACAAGATGGGCTTTCTCTTGGAGAGTCAGCTCCTTGATGACCTTGTCGATGTTCTTCGCCGTGAGTTTCAACTCCTTGGCACTTGCCGAAAAGGCTAGCATTGTTGCAAAGCAACAAAGGATAACTTTCTTCATATCAGATTATTTTAGATTGTTTAATTTTCTACAAAGATACAAAAAAAAGATAAACATCTAAATAGGTCGGCAAAAAATATCTCCGTTTCGCAATTATTTACTATATTTGCACTCTGAGTGTGCGCTCGCGTATGGCGTGCGTGCGTACGCGGAAGCAAAACAAAGAGAAAAAGATGCTCGAAAAACTCGCTAAGCAGACGGCTATTTACGGTATCAGCACCATCATCGGCAGAATGTTGAGTTATCTGCTGACACCATTCTACACCCGCATCTTCGGGGTCGAGTCGTATGGCGTCATCACCGATGTATACGCTCTGATTCCGTTTGCATTGGTGGTGCTCACTATGGGTATGGAGTCGAGCTATTTCCGTTTTGCCACCAAGGCTGAACAGCAAGGTGGCGATGTAGCGCAGAGTAAGCGCAAACTCTTTGCAACAACTTGGGGCATCACATCGCTGGCGTCGTTGCTCTTCTTTGTGTTGATTGCAATCTTCCGCAACGACGTATCGGCTCTAATGGGTGCCGACTATGTTGCCAACCCGCTCTACGTGGTTATCGTGGCAGCAATTGTGATGCTGGACGTTATGGCGTGTATCCCATTCGCCCGTCTGCGCGAGCAGGGGAAAGCCTTGACGTTTGTGCTGCTCAAACTTTTCAATATCGTCTTGCAGGTAGGTTTGGCTTTCGCATTCTGGGGCGTGGGGCTGTTCGACTCCGAGTTTGGCGTAGGCTGGGCATTTGTTGCCAATCTCGTGGCGAGCGCAATAACGCTTTTATCAGTGGTCATTGCATCGGGACGTATCTCATTGCGAATTGACGGAGCGCTATTGCTTGCCATATTCGGATACTCGTTACCTCTGCTACTTTCGGGCATTGCGGGTACGGCAAATGAATTTATAGATAGACAACTTATAAAGTATCTCGTTCCCGAGGCTGCAATGGCGCAACTCGGCATCTACGGTGCAATTACCAAAATTGCCGTTGTGATGACACTCTTTACGCAGATGTATCGCTTGGCGGCAGAGCCATTCTTCCTCTCGAATTTCAGTAAATCGGAGTTCAAGGAGATGAACGCAGCAGCACTGAAATACTTTATTATGGTATCGATGTTCATCTTCCTCGGCATTGCGCTCTATCGCGATGTATTTGCATTGATCGTAGGTCGCGACTTCCGCGAGGGCATACATATTCTGCCGGTAGTACTCGGTGCAAACATCTTGGGTGGCGTTTGGCTCAATCTCTCATTTTGGTACAAGCGTGAGGAGAAGACCAAATTTGCACTGTGGATCACCCTCACAGGCCTACTCGGTTCGATAGGCTTTGGTGCACTTTTGATACCGCAATTCGGCTACTATGGTGCAGCTTGGAGTCGTTTCGCAGCCGAGGTGCTGATGGTTATAGTAAGCATCATACTAAACAAGATATACTACCCTACTCCATACCAATTTGGTCGTATGGTGGAGTATATAGCATTGGCATTGGCGATATTCTTTGTTACCGAGTGGGTGCAACTGCCGAATATCGCACTGCAATATACGCTTTCGACACTGCTTATCGTTCTCTACTTGGGCTATGCCGTATGGCGCGAGAAGATAGATGTGGTGGCGATGATGAAACATTTTTTAAGGAGAGGTAAGCGATGAGATTTTGTGATATAAAGGGGCATACCGAGTTGAAAAGGCGACTTGCCGCAGGTATTGACGGAGGACGCATCAGCCACGCACAGCTCTTTGTGGGTGCAGCTGGTTCGGGGACTCTCGCCTTGGCCTTGGCGTATACGCAGTATCTCCACTGCACCAATCGCCACAACGGGGACTCGTGCGGAGAGTGTCCTTCGTGTCGTCAAATCGAGAAGCTGGCACACCCCGACCTTCACTTGGTATTTCCGGTGAACAAGCAGGGTAAAAAGCCGACAAACGGTTTGGTTGCTACCGACTTTATCGACGAATTCCGCGCACTCTTTGAGCGCACAGGCGGTTACTTCTCGGCGCAACAGTGGTACGACTCGCTCGACTTGGGTAAAACCTTAAAGGGAGCTATCGCTGTACGCGAGGCAGAGGAGATGATTCGCAAACTCTCGTTCAAATCGTTTGCCTCGAAGTACAAGACTATGCTCGTTTGGCTGCCCGAAACGATGAACGAAAGGGCGGCAAATATGATATTGAAGATTTTGGAGGAGCCGTGGGAGGATACAATTTTCATTCTCGTAACGGAACAGCCCGACAAAATTCTCGGTACTATTCTCTCGCGCACACAGGAGGTTACCGTACCACGCCTTTCGGCAGAGGATTTGATGGAGGAGATTCGTGCAAACGGCATCACCGACGAGGTGGAGGTGCGCCAGATGGCTCGCTTGGCGTGTGGCGATTTGTTGCAGTTGCGACAGATGCTCTCGGGCGAGGAGGACGAATTAAAGAGTGAAAATTTCAACCTCTTCCGTACGATGATGCGCCATTGCTACCTCAATAAGCACCTCGAACTCTTGGCGTGGGCAGACGAAGTTGCAGCTCTCTCGCGTGAACGACAAATGGGACTTATGGCGGACTTCGCACGACTATTGCGTGAGGCGTATATTACCCACGCCGGCGTCATTGAGGCTTCGTACCTCTGGGGCGAGGAGGCGGATTTCTGCTCGAAGTTCTCGCCATATATCGGTTCGGAGAACATCGAGCCTATTTTGGAGTTATTGGAGGAGGCATTGCGACGCTTGCGACAGAATGGCGACCCACGCATTGTATTCTCCTACTTTGCGTTGGCAACGAGCCGCTATATAAACTTCGGAAAATGATGCACCGAGCGATAATACTTGCAGGGGGCAACATTGGCGATGTGGCGATGCGCTTTGTCGAGGCGGAACGACTGCTGGCAGAACGGGGAGTGGCGATAACGGCGAGGTCGCAGAACTACGAAAGTAGGGCTTGGGGCTTTGAGAGCGAGATGCTCTTTGTGAATTGCGTCTGGGAGGTTGCGACCGAGTTGGAGGCGGAGGCGTTTCTCGATGTGTTGCAGAAGGTTGAGGCTCTGTTAGGACGCAACCGAGTACTCGAAGCGGAGGAGAAGGCGCAGAGGGGGGCAAGGTACTGTTCGAGGACTCTCGACTTGGATATCCTCTTCTACGACGAGGAGCACATCTCGACCGAGCGATTGGAGGTGCCGCACCCGCTGATTATGGAGCGTGAGTTTGTGATTACGCCGCTGTGCGAATTGTTGCAGTGCGACAAGGCACAGCTGGCACGAAAGATAGAGAAGATTTATGGTTAAGTTTTTACGAAATATCGCCGTTGTAGCGGTGGCTCTGCTCGCCCTTACGGGGTGTTTTAAGAAGGTTACCACCTATACCACTCTGCGAATAAAGGTGCTCTCCGAGGAGGTTTCGGGTGGCGGTACAGTAGAGGCCGAAGGGTGCTACGCCTATGTCTATTACACCGAGAAGGAGGATTGGACCATTGCATCGTACGACGACGCTGCTGCAAAAATTATAACTCACCCCGAAACGGGTGAAAAACTCACCGAGCCCGATGGCGAAGCCGAGATTTGGACAAAGGAGGAGACAACCTCGCCGCAGTATCTATCGTTATTTCAGGATAAGGCTCCTGCATTGGTTGTAGTGGTCTATCCTGCGGCACAGATGTACGCCTACAACTATCGCAAGGCCGAGGCAGAGAACTTGCCCTACACCTACCTGACACTCATCTTCCACAAATGGAAGACGGGAACATACTACGAAGGCTCAAAAGAGGGATATAGGTGGACTGTTGTTGCTCCCGAAGCACCGGTTACACCACCAGCCGACGACACGACAGGTGGCGCAACAGACGATTCAACCAACAATTAGTGAAAGTGATGACAAAAAAGATAAAAATAGTTCTACGTGCTGCGGTGTTGCTGCTCTTCGGAGGGGCATTCTTCTCGCGATGTGCCAATATAATGACTCCCGACGGAGGTCCAAAGGATACCATTCCGCCCGTTATCGTAAAACTTGAGCCGGGCAATTTTGCAACAAACTTCAAAGCCAAGAAGGTCTATATTGAGTTCAACGAGTTTGTGCAGATTAAGGACCAAAACAAGGAGTTGTTCACCTCGCCCGCAATGAAGAAGTTGCCACTACTCTCCATACGCGGCAAGGGCATTGTTATCACCATACGCGACACGTTGAAGGAGAATACCACCTACGCAATAGACCTCGGTTCGGCAATTCGAGATAACAACGAGGGTAACCCTATCAACGCTATGCGCTACGTCTTCTCAACAGGCGACAAGGTCGATTCGATGATGTGTTCGGGCTATACCGCCGACTCCTACAAGGCGGATAGCGTAAGCCGCACGTTTATATGGTTCTACATCGCCGACTCGCTACCGCAAACGCCGGGCTACGACTCCACGATTTTCAATCGCAAGCCCGATGTTATTGCCCGAGCACAGAACAATGGTATCTTCATTGCACAGAACCTCAAACCTGTGAACTACCGCATCTACGCTATAGGCGACAAGAACGACAATCAACTCTACGAGGCGGGGACCGATATGGTGGGTCTGCTCGATACGGTTTATAACCCTGCCAAGATGCCGGAGTTCGCCATTTGGTTCGACTCGCTACGTATGTATCCGAGTGCCGAGCCTCAACTCTATTTCAGAATGTTCACCGACAAGGCGTTTGTAAATCAGCGATTGGTAGATGCTCAACGTCCCGAGCAGAAAAAGGCGATGCTCTTTTTCAATGCCGACTATCCACGTATCGACTCATTGATATTCGACAACATTCCAAGCGAGAAGGTCCTGATTGACCCACAGACCAATGGTCGGGATACGGTGGCGTTGTGGTTCAATGTTCCGGCAGAACAATTGCCCGATACCATCAAGGGTAAAATAGTCTATTACCGCCACGACTCTTTGCGCCAACTCTCCAAGACCCGTGAGCCGCTGAAACTCGCGTGGAAATTGATAGAGACCAAGGAGCAGGAGAAGGAGCGTGAGCGCATCGAAAAGGAGAAAGAGAAGGCGAAGGCAGAGGGGCGCGAATATAAAGACCCGACCGCCAAGAATCCATTCTCATTAAAGACTTCGGCAGGCAAGGAGGTAAATCCGGAGCGCGGATTTGACATAACATTCGGAACACCTGCCGTGAAGTTGGATACAGCAGCAATAGAGTTGTGCGTGGTTGATGAACAGAAGAAAAAGAGCCCTATAAAGTGGCACTTGGAGAGAGATTCGCTCAATATGTGTCGCTGGCGTGTAGTTGCCGACTGGAAGGAGAAGACAAATTACAGTCTATATATCCCTAAAAAGTCCATTACCGACGTTATGGGATACGAGAACGACTCAACGGTTGTGGAGTTTGCGACTTACGACCCAGAGAAGTTTGCAACCGTATCACTGAACGTACAGGGAAGTGGAAATAACAACTACATACTGTTGCTCACCGACGCCTCCGGCAAAACCTTGCAGGAAAGAAAGAATGTTACAAGCGGAAAATACCGCTTCAACTATGTAGCTCCCGGCGAGATTCGTTTGCGAATAATCGAAGACAAGAACAGGAACGGTAAGTGGGACGCAGGCGATGTTATTCAGGGTCTGCAACCCGAGCGTGCCGAGGCATACTTCAATGATCGTGGCGAGGACCTCTTCGCTACGAAGATGAATTGGGACTTCGAGATAAATATCGATATGGACAAGGTGTTTGTACCGATGACTATGGAGAATCTGATAAAGATGCTCGACGACAAGGAGGAGTCGCGATTGAAGAAGCTGTATGAGGAGTGGCTGAAAAAGAGCAAGGATAAGAACAACAAGGACCACCAGCATCAGCACCAAAACAGCGGTGGCGGTATGGGCTTCGGCGGTATGGCCGGTAGCATAAAGAATGCTGCTAACACCTTTTAATTGAAGAGTAAAAATGAGGAGATTTTTCACGATATTGACACTTGCGCTTGCGCTCTCGGTTGCAATGATTTCCCGCAGTTCTGCACAGCACACCATAGCCATAACGGGAGGTACGGGCTTCGCTACGGCACGCCCATACCCTGCGCAGGAGATGAAGATTATGTGGGGAACATATCAGGCAGGTTTCTCGTGGCGATACTACTCGATGCCTCGTATTCTCGCCTGCTTCGGCATCGATGTCGAGTTGTTGAAGCGAGGCTTCTCGTTCGCACCATATCCATACCTGTACGAAGATAAGAAGGATTACAAATACTACACGCGAACGCTCAACTCTATAGTGATACCGATTGTATGGCAGCCGCACTTCTACCTCATAAAAAATCATCTGCGAATATATTTGGAGGCGGCACCGACCTTCTCGTTCAACTTCGGCTCGAAGTTCTACAACGACGAGAGGTATAGTATCAATATCGATGGCTCGGTAGATGCTCCGATAAGCGGAAAGTACGAATTTCGCTCCGAGCGAGATAATCGCTTCTCCTACGGATTGCGAGGAGGCTTAGGTTTCGACCTTCTCTTCGGACAGTTCGAGGTGGGTGTGCGAGCAATGTACGACTTCGGCTACTCGGATATCCTGAGAAACCGAAATAAATACTACGGTAACAACCTCGACTGCATTACCAAGCCGGGCGAGAATCCATTCTACTACACCCCACTGCGTTCGCCACTCGACAACTTGACCATATCAATAAAGTTGGGATATCGCATTGGCAAGGCTGGCTTTAAGGAGTGGGAGTGGAAACGCTCCGACCACCCAAAGCATAAGGAGGTATTTAAATACGCATTATAATTGAACGACAATAAGATATACATTATGGAAAATACACGTCAGGAGAAGATTGCAAAACAGATTCAGCGCGATATTGCCGAGATTTTTCAGCGCGATATTGCCGAGTCGTTGCGAGGGGTACTCACAACTGTTACAGCGGTGCGCGTATCGCCCGACTTGGGCTACGCCAAGATATATGTGAGTGTCTTCCCGTTCGATAAGGCAGAGGCTACACTCGCCATCATCGAGCAGCAGAACAAACTTATTCGCGGTGCGCTCGGTCGTCGTATGCGCTTTCAGGTGAAGGTTATTCCGGAGTTGCAGTTCTTTATCGACGACTCGTTAGAGTATATCGAGAACATCGACTCGTTGTTGAAGAGATAGTTACGCCCTACACCTACGATGCAGTGGAGATTTGCCATAAAGTACCTCACCTCGCGTAAGTCGCACTCGGTGATAAACGTCATCGCTACGGTCAGCCTGCTGGCGGTAGTTGTGCCGGTTGCTGCCATGGTCATTCTGCTCTCTGTATTCAACGGTTTCGAGTCGTTGGTACGCGACCTCTACAAGGTTGTCGATGCCGACATCGAAATCTCGGTAAGAGATGGTTTCGGCGGTGTAGACGAGGCATTGCGTCAGAGGGTTGATGCAGCGAAAGGGGTCGAAGCGACATCGCTTATTACAGAGCGTCAGGCACTCTTCTCGTATCACGATAACAGAGTGGCAGTACGCTTGCGAGGCGTAGATGAGAACTACAACAAAGTGGTACCCATAGAGGAGTTCACTTCGCAGGGCGTAGCAATGGTGCAGAGTGGCAACGAGGATAGGTTGATGCTTGGCGAGGAGGTCGCATATCGTTTGGGGCTCTACTCGATGACGATGGGCAATATAGAGGTATATTCGCTCGGTGGTGGGCATATTGGCTCCATTCTGCCGACCGTAGCAATGCACAGTGAGAAGTTGCCCATCTGCGGAACATTCCTCATCGACAGACAGCACGCCGCATCGTTTGCCATAACATCGTTGCGTGCCGCGAACCGCATATTCGGCGTGGAGAGCGGTGGCGATATACTGCTCGTAAAGGTTGCAGATGGTGTATCGCACCCAAAAGTTGCCGACCGATTGCAAGAGGCGCTGGGTGATGGATATAAAGTAACTCTCCGCGAGGAGAAGAACGAGAGTTTTTACGCCATAATGCGCTACGAGAAGTGGGCTATATTCTTTGTATCGCTACTGGTATTGGTAGTGGCGTCGCTCTCGATAATAGGCACGGTTATAATGCTCGTTATCGAGAAGCAGGAGGAGCGCACAACACTCCTCTCAATAGGAGCCGACAACAACTTCATCCGCGGAATCTTCGTGCGCGAAGGTCTTCTTATTGCAGGTATCGGAGGAGCGATAGGATTGGTGATAGGTGTGGCAATAACCTTAGCGCAACAACACTTTGGCTTCGTGAAGATGCCAAACGGCAACTTCCTTATAGAGAACTACCCTGTAGAGTTGCAGGCGACGGATTTATTGGTGATTTTTGTGGTGTTTGTGGCGGTGGCACTTGTGGTGTCGGTAGTTGCAACATCGGCAATGATAAAGAGTAAAAAGAGATGATAAAGAGAGCTTTATACATATTGCTTTTAGTAGCGACATTGGGCGTTGTGGGGTGTAAGGAGAAGGAGACTATTCCGGACGACACCCTTGCCGATATATTTCACGATGCATTTCTTGTGAATGCCTACATCGGCGAGAAGCACCCTAATATCGACTCGTTGCGCATATACGAACCCGTATTCAACCGCTACGGTTATACGGCAGAGGACGTGTTGCATACCATAGGAAACTTCTCCCGCCGCAAAAGTGTACGACTCGGCTCAATCGTTGAACAGGCAATAGAGCGATTGGCGGAGGAGAGCAAGCAATACGAGAAGCAGGTCATAATTCTCGACACCATTCGCAATGTGGCAATGCGCTCATTCAAGCGAATAGTATACCAAGACTCTCTCATCGTGGCGAAAAAGAGGGCAGATTCCACCCGCTTGCACATCGAGATTGCTCCGGCTCCGCGCGGAGAGTACACCATCGTCTATGGTTATACGTGTGGCGACGACTTGGAGAAGTATGGTCGAATTGCCGAATTCTATTTCACGGACGAAAATGGTTATGCTAAGAACCGCACATCGGTATCTCTGCGAGATAGGGGTGCAATAAATCGAACTCTCATATCCAAGGAGAACAATCGCAACTTGGTGATAAATTTGGCTAACTACTCATCGGTTGGCAAAAAAGGCAGCAAAATTAAGAGTCTTCCGAAGGAGCAAAACCTTACGATTCGAAACCTGAAGGTTTTTCACAAACTTCGCGAGGAGGACGCCGTAGATTCGCTCTTCAAGAGATATGTTGATGTAAAAATCTTTGTCGATGGATTTCTCATTAAGAAAGATAGCCTCGCACTATCTTCTGACGCCGCAGGGGTTTCAACCTCGACCACTGATAACAATTAAGTGCTTTGGCGACAATAGCCACGAAATCGTAGCCGTAGAGCAGTACGACAAAGGACTGGACTCTATGGCAGGGGTCGAATTTTATGCAGGAATTATCTGCGCCGGATTCGTAAATGCCCACTCACATATCGAGTTGTCATACCTCCACGGTAAAATCGCCGAGGGCGGAGGTTTCGCGGCCTTTGCCGAGAGCATAGGGAAGGTGCGCGGCACACTTTCGGAAGCAGAGCAGCTATCTGCCATCACCGAGGCAGACCAAGCAATGTGGCAGGAGGGCGTAGATGCCGTTGGCGATATCGTGAATGGCTCAACGTCATTCGACACGAAGTTAAAGAGTCCGATATACTACCACTCCTTTGCCGAAGTATTCGGTTTGCGAGAGTGCAACTTGGAGCGTCAGCACGCACTTCTACGCTACCCTCACACCTCGCTAACTCCACATTCGACATACTCCGTACCAGACACTCCATTCCGCGAGGTGTGCAGTAGCAACATCGAACAACCACTCTCTATTCACCTCCTCGAAACGGAGGACGAAAAGAGTCTTTACCTCGGAAGCGGAAACCTCCACTCGTGGTACAAAAAGGTGGGATTCAAGTGCGATTTCCTCCACTACGGCTCGCCCACTCAACGAATTATCGCGTGTACACCAAAGACGCGCAACATTTTGCTGGTACATAACTGCGCAATATCGGAGCACGATATCAACGCCATAACGGAGCACTTCTCGGCTTCCGTATATTGGGTGTTGTGCCCTCGTTCAAACTCCTATATTTCGCGCATCGAGCCTCGCAGTGTGGCATTACTACGCGCAGCAGAACGCAATATAAATATATGTATAGGTACCGATTCGCTCGCCTCGAATTGGTCGTTATCCATTATCGAGGAGTTGAAGATGTTCCACGATATTCCACTTGCCGAGCTACTGAAGTGGGCAACCTTAAATGGAGCCAAAGCCCTCGGCATAGATGATAGATATGGCTCTATTGAAGTAGGCAAACTCAGCGGCATCGTAAATATCTCGGGTGTCAATTTAGAAGACTTCTCTCTCACACCTCAATCGCAAGCCAAGCGAATTTTATAGAGGGTAGCAAAGAGAATAGTTGAGAGTATCACTACCCCCAACTCTCTATATTTGTGCTGCGAGAACCTCTATTTAAACGCCTCACTCAGTCGCTCCGATATTTTCGCTCGAATAGCCTGCTCGGTCGAAAGGATCATACTCTTAACCGCCTTTGCCGTCGATTTACCGTGGCCTATAATCACAGGAGCATTAACACCCAATACCGGTGTTCCTCCGATACTCTCGTAGTTGAAGCCCTCCAAGAAGCTGTTTGTCGTACCAATCGTATCGTTTATGGCATACAAACCCTCGCACAACTTCAATATGGTGTTGCCAACAAAGCCGTCGCAAACCACAACGTCAGCAACCTTCGAGGTGAATATATGCGATGCCTCGACATTACCCACAAAGTTGTAACGTCCCGATTCGCTTCCCACCTGTAAAAGCTCGTACGCCTCCTTCGATTGAAAGTTTCCCTTTGTCGCCTCGGTACCGATATTCAGCAGCGCTACGCGAGGGCTCTTTACACCTAACACCGACTCGGCATATATCGAGCCGATAAGAGCATACTGCTCCAAAATGTCGGGCCTGCAATCTACATTCAAACCAACGTCCAAAATCATCACCGGCGTACCCATAACGGTCGGCACAACTGTCGATATCGCAGGACGAATAACCCCCTCGATAACCTTTACAACCTGTGTCGAACCCACCATTATAGCTCCCGTAGAGCCGGCGCTTGCGAGGCCGTCAATCTTGCCCTCGGCAAGGTGTTGAAAGCCAACCACGATGCTTGAGTCGCGCTTCTGCTGAAACGCTCGAACCGGATGATCGCCCATCTCAACAACCTCCGAAGTGGCAACTATCTCGAATTGCTCCTCGACGCACCCCTCCTTGGCAAGCAGTGCACGAATTGCATCTGCATCACCATATAGGACAATGCGACTATCACTGTCTATGGAGCCGAGCGCCATCACCGCACCCTTGACCACAACCTCGGGGGCGAGATCGCCTCCCATAGCGTCCAATCCGATTCTAATCATAGTAAAATGGTTGTTGAATAACAAAAAGCCTGCTACCTAAACGGCAAGCAGGCTACTTTTATTGTCAAGAAATCGCTTTAATCAATTTCTTTATGCCTCTACCTTCTTCTCGATAGCCAACTTGCCACGGTAAAAACCGCACTCTGGGCATACGCGGTGATAGAGAACTGCCGAACCACAGTTCGAGCAAGTTACAACTGTTGGAACAACAGCCTTGTAGTGAGTTCTACGCTTGTCTCGGCGAGTTGACGAGACTTTGTGTTTTGGATGTGCCATAACTGTACTCTATTTTTTAAGTTTTACTTATTTTATTTATCTATTTCTATATCAAATTTACTCTTCGATATCCTCTGCCGTAGTAAAGCGAGCCATCATCTCGGGGTTGCAACCGCCCTCTTCGTGTACTCGGCGATATGGCAACGATATCACGATACTCTCGTAGATATACTGCTTCAACGACAACTGGTCGCCCTTGGCAATCCACATCACATCACCGTCGTAATCGTGCTGCAAATCCGAGAAACGGACTGTAAGCAATCCCGAAAACTCGACAGGTATATTGCAATCCTCCAAGCATCGGTCGCACTCCACAACTACGCTACCCGAAATCACAACATTGACGTCGAGCTTCGCATCGGAGCAGTTTACACAGGCGTGAACTTTGCAGTTACCACCTTTAATTTCATTCGACTCCATCTCGCCAAACAATGCATCGTCCACCTCGAAATCGAAGGTGTGCAGACCGCTCGGCAACGACATATAGTCGATAGAATACTTGTTACCAACTCCCATATTAGCGTAATTAGCGTGCAAATGTACTACAAAATTGCAAATTGTGCAAAGTTTTCTCGCGAAAGTTGCTATATTTGCAAGAAATAAGTTCCAAAAGAGAGAAAATAGAGGGTAAGATATAGATTATGAGTACGTTCAAGGTATCGGTTGCGAGCAATTTCGAGGAGTTGTGGCGATATAATATCGTCTTGGTTTGCGAACTATGCTCTGCCCGGGGCGAACGCATCGAATACCTCTCAAAGGAGAGTTACATCGCACCCGTAGGCAGCAACCTCGATGCTGCACCCATCGACTATTCGGTCGATCGAGCACTCACGCTGACCACCAAAAAGGGCGATTACATCAATATCTTGGTATATGTCGTACCCCACACCTTGCCGACCACTAACGACGTGTTCAAAACTAAACCCTTTCCACTTTTCGTGAAGGTTGTTGATGACAAAAAAGAGGAGGTCATAAATCAGGCTTTCAAGGTCAATCAATGGTCCGGCGACAATATCGCCATCAACAAGGTCGGCGCAACAGAATAATTATCAGACAATTATGAAACAAAATTGGAAACCCTGCGCAATAGTAAATCCCGTACCTGCGGTGCTGGTAAGTTGTGGCGACAAGCCCGAAAACTACAATATGCTGACCGTTGCTTGGACGGGCACAATATGCTCCGAGCCGGCAATGGCGTATGTATCAATACGCCCGGAACGCCACTCCTACGAGATTATCAAGCAAACGGGCGAGTTCGTCATAAACCTTACAACCGAGGCGTTGGCAGAGGCGACCGATTGGTGCGGAGTACGCTCGGGTCGCAACTTCGACAAGTTCAAAGAGTGTGGACTTACGGCAGAGAAATCGGCTGTTGTGGCAGCACCTTCGATTGCCGAATCGCCCATCTCCATTGAGTGCCGCGTCAAGCAAATCATACCGCTCGGCTCGCACGATATGTTTATTGGCGAGGTTGTAAATGTGGCGGTCGATGAACAGTACCTCGATGCCAAAACGGGCAAACTCGATGTCGAGAAGATGCACCTTTTGACCTATGCCCACGGGGCCTATTTCACTATGGGTGAGAAGATTGGCACATTCGGTTGGACAGTTAAGGGCTCGACCCTGCGCAAGGAGTTGAAGCAGGGTAAGCAGAAGGCGAAGAGATAATGAAGAAGTTGGCTATTTTCGACCTTGATGGTACGCTGCTCAACACCATTGGCGACCTTGCCGAGGGGTGTAATTATATGTTGGCTCTGCGCGGACTCGCTCCGCATAGCCTCGAGGAGTACCGCTTTATGGTTGGCAACGGCATATTGCGCCTTGTGGAGCGAGCCCTACCTGAGGAGTTGCGCTCGGCGGAGTATGTAGCCGAAGCTCGCCGCGATTTCGTCGCCTACTATACCGAACATATCGACCGCTATACCCACCCCTACGAGGGCATTTGCGAGGTGCTGCGCACTTTGCAGGACGAGGGTTGGGCAATGGCCGTGGCATCAAATAAATTCGACGAGGGAACGCAGAAGTTGGTGCGCGGAATGTTCCCTGACGTTCATTTTGAGGTAGTTTATGGCAATCGTGAGGGCTTTCCGCTAAAACCCGATGCAGCACTGCTCGAACTTATTATGAAGGAGTGCGGAGCGACTGCCGAGACAACCTATATGATAGGCGATTCGGGCGTGGATATCCAGTGTGCCAAGAATGCAGGCGTCCACTCCATCGGCTGCACGTGGGGCTTCCGCCCTCGCACCGAGTTGGAGGAGTTCGGCGCCGACCATATCGCCACCACCCCAGCCGAGATATTGGAAATATTACTATAACCCAATAAACAAACAGTGCAGAGCGCTGGCTCTGCACTGTTATCACGCTATGATGCGCCCCCAATAATGCACAGTAACGCACAGTAACACCCACCTCCCCGATAGGTATCGAAAACAATACCTGTGCTGCTGTCGAACTATATGAGTAACTCCCACTAACCCCAGTAAGCACCGAAGGTGCGCCCCCAGTAAACCCCAGCAAGCGAACTTAACTTGCCGAGGATTGCCCTATTTGTGTAATACGCTCACATATAGAAAAAATTAAGTCCCCCTCACAGGAGGGGGATTTAGGGGGTGGGTAACACAAATGGTGGCGGCCTGCCGCCTCTTTAAGCCAAAAAGCCCGACACTTGTCGGGCTATCCAAATAGGTTTGGCTTGTGCATAGCACAAAAAAAAACCAAACCTATTTGGTTTGGCTTAAAGAGGCGGCTACCTACTCTCCCACGGGAAAACCGCAGTACCATCGGCGCGAGTGAGCTTAACTTCTCTGTTCGGAATGGGAAGAGGTGGAACCTCACCGCTATAACCACCTAAATTATGTTTAGGTCTTTGTTATTCTTAATAACTTTTAGAACCCCGGCTCTTTTTTGAAGCAGTTGCCTATCTGCTAATTTTGACACTCAACAGGAAATGAGATAAAGATTTGTATAAAAAAGCCGTTCGGGTAATTAGTACTGCTCGACTTTGACATCACTGTCTTTACATCTGCAGCCTATCAACGTAGTAGTCTCCTACGCCCCTCAAGGGAAGACTTATCTTGGGGCTAGCTTCGCGCTTAGATGCTTTCAGCGCTTATCTAATCCGAACGCGGCTACTCGGCGGTACACTTGGCAGCATAACCGATACACCGGAGGTTCGTCCAACTCGGTCCTCTCGTACTAAAGTCAGGACCCCTCAATCTTCCTACGCCCGCAACAGATAGAGACCGAACTGTCTCACGACGTTCTGAACCCAGCTCGCGTGCCACTTTAATCGGCGAACAGCCGAACCCTTGGAACCTGCTCCAGCCCCAGGATGTGACGAGCCGACATCGAGGTGCCAAACCGCTCCGTCGATTTGAGCTCTTGGGAGCGATCAGCCTGTTATCCCCGGAGTACCTTTTATCCTTTGAGCGACGGCCCTTCCATACGGAACCGCCGGATCACTATGCTCCAGTTTCCTGCCTGGGCGGCCTGTCGGCCTCTCAGTCAAGCGCCCTTCTGCCATTACACTCTACGGCCGGTTACCAATCGGCCTGAGGGCACCTTTAGGAGCCTCCGTTACGCTTTTGGAGGCGACCACCCCAGTCAAACTACCCACCAAGCGCGGTCCCCGAATACCACGGGTTAGGAACCAGACAGCCAAAGGGCCGTATTTCAACAGCGGCTCCACGAATACTGGCGTACCCGCTTCAAAGCCTCCGGCCTATCCTACACATCGGATGCCCGGTTCCAACGCTAAGCTATAGTAAAGGTTCACGGGGTCTTTTCGTCCCATCGCGGGTAATCGGCATCTTCACCGATACTACAATTTCACTGGGCTCACGGTTGAGACAGTGTCCGGATCATTACACCATTCGTGCAGGTC
>JAFXFM010000023.1 GCA_017520545.1 Alistipes sp.
GCTTTTCCTCCTTCGCGCCAAGGCAAAGTCTGCAAGCAGCCTCTGCGCTAGGCTTAATGTTCCATTTTCTTCCTTCTTGCAAGGCATAATCAAAGTAAACTTTGCTTCTGCCCTTACTTCGTGCGTCAGTTGGCGTCGGTTCCGTTTTTACACTACAAGCAAAAACCGAAAAACTAAAAGTTTTCCGTTTTCCGCTTTCCGTTTTACGTTATTTTCACTATCTTTGTGCGATTATGTGCTTTGTTGTGCAAAATTTACCAATCAGAAACCCAAGAAAAGGGGAAAATCGTAAATGATTGAGGAAATTTTGTGCGTTGTTAGGCGGCAAATCCGCAGCATACTAATCGTATGTGAGGAGTTTGGCGACCGACGCAAGGTGCAAAATTTACCAATCAGAACGATTTCAGGTATTTGAAACGAAAAGCAAGATTAAAAAATATAGAGTATGAACATTTCATTTAATTGGTTGAAGAACTATGTTGATACCACTCTGACAGCTGAGGAGGTAGCAACAGTTTTGACTGACATTGGTTTGGAGGTTGAGGGCTTCGAGAAGATTGAAACAATACGCGGTGGCTTGGCCGGCGTAGTTGTTGGCGAGGTTCTCACTTGCGAGGACCACCCCGACTCAGACCACTTGCACATCACTACGGTCGATGTAGGCGGCGAGGCTCCATTGCAGATTGTTTGCGGTGCAGCAAACTGCCGCAAAGGTTTGAAGGTTATGTGTGCCACGGTGGGAGCAGTACTCTACCCTGATGGTGGCGACGAGGAGTTCAAGATTAAGCGTTCGAAGATTCGTGGTGTAGAGTCGCTTGGAATGTTGTGTGCCGAGGACGAGTTGGGCATAGGCTCATCACACGCAGGAATTATCGAGTTGCCTGCCGAGGCTGTGGTCGGAACTCCCGCAAAGGAGTACTACAACATCTCGGACGACTATCTTATCGAGATTGGTTTGACACCAAACCGTATCGACGCTGCTTCGCACATCGGCGTAGCACGCGACCTCGTAGCATATCTTCGCGCTCGTGGCGAGCAGGCAGAGTTGCGCCTACCAAGCGTAGAGGCTTTTGCCGTGGACAACCACGATTTGAAGATTGAGGTCGAGGTGGAAGACTCCGCTGCTTGCCCTCACTACACGGGCGTTACGGTTAAGGGTTGCAAAATTGCACCATCGCCGGATTGGATGCAGAACTCGCTCCGCGCTGCGGGCATCAACCCTAAAAATAACTTGGTGGATATCACAAACTACATACTCTTCGAGTTGGGACAGCCACTTCACGCCTTCGATGCCGAAAAGATTGAGGGCGGAAAAATTGTGGTTAAGAAGTGCGCCGAGGGTACTCCGTTTGTTACGCTCGACGGCGTAGAGCGCAAACTCACCGCCGACGATTTGATGATTTGCTCGGCTGAACGTCCAATGTGCATCGCAGGTGTTTACGGCGGCTTGGACTCGGGTGTAAGCGACACCACCACCGACATCTTCATCGAGTCGGCATATTTCAACCCTGTATCGGTGCGTAAGACCGCAAAGCGTTTCGGTTTGAACACCGACTCTTCGTTCCGTTTCGAGCGAGGTATCGACCCTAACATTCAGATTTATGCTTTGAAACGTGCTGCACTTCTCTTTAAGGAGTTGGCTGGCGGAACAATATCGAGCGATATTTTCGATTCGAACACCGAGGCTGTCGAACCATTCCGTTTCGACTTCTCGGTAGCACGTGCGAAGTCGCTTATAGGCAAGGATATCCCGACCGAGACTTTCCGTACCATCATCGACGCCTTGGAGGTAAAGATAGAGAAGGAGGAGGGCGATGTATGGAGCGTTGCCGTACCTGCTTACCGCGTTGATGTTCAGCGCGAGGCGGACCTTATCGAGGATATTTTGCGAATCTACGGTTACAACAACGTCGAGGTTTCGGAGAAGGTTAATTCCACCCTTTCGTACGTTCAGAAGCCCGATAAGACTCGATTGACAAACCTTGTAGCCGATATGCTCACCGCACGTGGTTACACCGAGATAATGTCGAACTCACTCACCAAGACCGCTTACTATGAGGGATTGAAGGCTTACCCTGCGGAGCAGTGTGTGAAGATTATGAACCCACTCTCGGCAGACTTGGGCGTAATGCGACAGACCCTTCTGTTCAACACAATGGAGGCTGTGCAGCTCAACGCCAACCACCGCAACGGCGACTTGAAGATTTACGAGTTCGGAAACTGCTACTTCTACAACAAAGCAGAGGCGAAGGAGGGTGAGGAGGTTGCACCACTTGCATCGTACTCCGAGAACTACCGCTTGGCTATTGCCGTAACAGGCTTGGCTACACCGCAGTCGTGGAACCAGAAGGCGGAGCCTGCGTCGTTCTACACTCTGCGTGCTACGGTTGAGTTGCTGCTCCGTCGCTTCGGATTGGACATCTACGCCTTGCGCACCGAGTCTTTGGATAGCGATTTGTTTGGCGATGCAGTGGAGTTGTACCTCAACAACAAGCCATTTGCGCAGTTGGGACAGGTTAATACCAAAATTTGCAAGACATTCGACTTGAAGCAGGAGGTATTCTTCGCCGAGATCGACTTCGACCTCTTGTTGAAGGCTACACGCAAACATAAGGTTGCAGCCACCGAGCTGTCGAAATACCCTGAGGTTAAGCGCGATTTGGCACTCCTCGTCGATAAGAATGTTTCGTTCTCGCAGCTGCGTGCTACGGCATTCGCTACCGAGAAGAAACTCTTGAAGAGCGTATCGTTGTTCGACGTATATGAGGGCGACAAGTTGCCTGAGGGTAAGAAATCGTATGCATTGTCGTTTATCTTGGAGGACAAAAACCAGACCCTCAACGACAAGACTATCGAGCGTACAATGGCGGCATTGCAGTCAGCATTTGAGCACAAGCACGGCGCACAGATACGATAACAACCTATTGATAGCAAAAAAGAGCAGCCTTTCGACTGCTCTTTTTTGTATATGGCTATGGCACTATTACCTCATACAACCTGTTACTTTTACTACCTCGCCGCTGATATATGAGGACATATCGCTTGCGAGGAAGAGGGCAACATTGGCTATCTCGTCGGCTGTACCCATACGTCCGAGCGACACGGAGGAGATAATCGCTTGCTTGGTTGCATCATTGAGTTTGTCGGTCATATCGGTTTCGATAAAGCCCGGGGCGATAGCGTTGCAGCGGATACCTCGTGCACCCATCTCCTTGGCGAATGACATCGTAAGACCTATGAGTCCCGCCTTCGATGCAGCGTAGTTACACTGTCCGGCATTTCCGTTAGTGCCCACTACCGACGACATATTTATAATAGAGCCCGCACGACGACGCGCCATAGCAGGGGTTACGGCGTGAGTGAAATTGAATGCCGATTTGAGATTGGTATCGATAATCGAATCCCACTGCTCCTCGCCCATTCGCATCATCAAGCCGTCCTTGGTCTGACCTGCGTTATTCACAAGTATATCAATCTGTCCGAACTCGGCAATGACCTTCTCGACAACATTGTGCGCATCGGCAAAGTCGGCGGCATTCGATGCAAAACCCACGGCGCTCACACCCAATGCCTCAACTTCGGCAACGAGCGACTCGGCAGCGGCGACCGACGAAAGATATGTAAAGGCGATGTTTGCACCATTTTCGGCAAATCGCAAAGCAATGGCACGACCAATACCACGTGTGGCTCCTGTAATGAGCGCAACCTTTCCTTCAAGCAGTTTCATACTATAATTTGTTTATAAGTTTAGTGCAAAGATAGTATTTTTATTTGAAAAAACTCGTAACTTCGCAAAGCGAAGATGCTCAATTTTGAGACAACAACAAATAAATATATAGAGTTATGAAGTTAGACGCACAAATTTTCGACCTTATCTCCGAGGAGCGTGCTCGCCAAATGCGAGGCATTGAACTTATCGCATCGGAGAACTTTGTTAGCGAGCAGGTGATGAACGCTATGGGCTCGGTATTGACAAACAAGTATGCTGAGGGCTACCCTGCGGCTCGTTACTATGGCGGCTGCGAGGTTGTGGATAAGGTGGAGAGCCTTGCTATTGAGCGACTCTGCAAAATCTATGGCGCCGAGTATGCCAACGTACAGCCACACTCGGGCGCACAGGCAAATATGGCGGTATTCTTTGCGGTATTGAAGCCGGGAGATACATTCCTCGGACTTAACCTCTCACACGGCGGCCACCTCTCACACGGTTCGGCAGTAAATATGTCGGGAACCTACTTCAACGCTGTAAGCTACTCGGTACGCGAGGAGGACGGACGTGTTGATTACGAAGAGATGGAGCAAAAGGCGTTGGAATGCAAGCCAAAGCTTATCGTGGGCGGTGCTTCGGCGTATTCGCGCGAGTGGGATTACAAGCGTATGCGCGAGATTGCCGATAAGGTTGGTGCTTTGTTGATGATCGATATGGCTCACACCGCAGGTCTTATCGCTGCGGGCTTGCTCGAAAACCCTGTTAAGTATGCGCATATCGTAACTTCGACCACCCACAAGACCTTGCGTGGTCCTCGTGGCGGTATCATCTTGCTCGGCAAGGATTTCGACAATCCGTGGGGTTTGACCACTCCGAAGGGCGTAGTAAAGAAGATGTCGCAGATACTCAACTCTGCCGTATTCCCCGGTATTCAGGGCGGACCACTCGAACACGTAATTGCAGCGAAGGCTGTCGCATTTGGTGAGGCTTTGACTCCGGAGTATAAGGAGTATCAGCAGCAGGTTGTTCGCAATGCACAGGCGTTGTCGGCAGCACTCACAGCTCGTGGTTACAAGATTGTTTCGGGCGGCACGGACAACCACCTCATCTTGGTTGATTTGCGCACCAAGTTCCCTGAATTGACGGGTAAGGTTGCCGAGAAGGCTCTCGTAGCAGCAGACATCACCACAAACAAGAATATGGTACCATTCGACTCTCGTTCGGCTTTCCAGACTTCGGGATTGCGCTTCGGAACACCTGCCATCACCACTCGTGGTTTGAAGGAGGATAAGATGGAGTATATCGCCGAGTTGATTGACCGCGTATTGTCCGACGCCGAGAACGAGGAGAATATCGCTGCTGTTCGCAAAGACGTAAATGCGTTGATGGAGCAGTACCCTCTCTTTGCTTGGTAACGTGTAAAATAGTAGTTTTATGATGCTCTACGCCTACATAGTCAGCGCTTTAATGTTGCTCTTTGCATCGTGTGCTCCCTCATACGATGACTCGTCGGTTCGGGATAGACTCGACGAGTTGGAGCAACGTATAGATGAATTGGAAGCTCAATGCGACAAGGCTGACGAAGATATAGCTGCTCTGCGAGCCATTATAGAGGTATTGCAGAGCAGGGACTACGTAACTTCTGTTACGCCCATTATGAATGGCGAGGAGGTTGTCGGCTACACAATAACTTTTGCCAAGAGCGACCCTATAACCATAAACAACTGCGACTGCAAAGAGGACGAGGAGTGCATTATTGTTGGTATCACCGATAGCGAAACAGAGGTTGTTATTACCCTCTCTGACGGTAGCACAATCACCATTCCGAAGGGTACCATTCCGCCCCCAACCGACTACTGCGAGAAGTTGGAGGATGTAGAGTTTATGCGCTATTGCTACGAAAAGTTCGATATCAATGGCGACAAGGTTCTCTCCGAGAGTGAGGCGAAGGCCATTCGTGCCATTAACATCGACTCAAAGCAGAATATCTACTCGGTAAAGGGCATTGAGCATTTTGTCAATTTGGAGAGTTTTCAGGCGTATAATGCAATTGCACTGCGCACCCTCGACCTCTCCAAAAATACAAATCTGCGAACAATCAAGGAACAAGCACTCTACAAGTGCCACGGCTTGGAGAGTGTGATACTTCCTTCGACTATCGAAACAATTGAGGGGGATGCCTTTCACAACTGCCCAAAGCTCGCCTCTATCAATATACCAGATGGGGTAAAAAGCATTGGCAGTTACGCCTTTGCCGGCGATTTGCAACTCGCCGAAATCACTCTTCCGCAGAGCATTGAAACAATCGGTAGAAACGCCTTTGCCGCTACGGGATTGCTCTCGTTAGTTCTGCCCGAAGGCGTCACTGTTACCTCGCAAGATATGTGCTACAACTGCCAAAAGCTCACAAGCCTGACACTTCCGACAACAATCACAAACATCGGATATCATTCGTTCGATGAGTGCAATGCGCTTGTTGAGATTCACTGCAAGGCGACTACCCCACCGACATTGGAACAATACGCCTTTGAGGATGTAGTTACGGGGCGTAAAATATACGTTCCGCACGACTCGGTCGAGGCGTACAAAGCGGCTTGGAGTGACTTTGCCGACCAGATTATTGGCGAATAGAGGCTACTTGGCTCGCAACTTTTGCCAAAGACTTTTAGGCTCTGACTCATACTTATCAAGGGCTGCGGACATTAGTTCGCGCCCTTTTTCTACTATCTCCTTCGCCAAAGCGTAGTCCGAGATATCGCCATAGGCGTCGAACGGCATCTGCACCAAAATCTCGGGCTTACACAACTCCACCATAAGTTGCGAATTGCGCTGATTCATAATCGAAAATGTGCGGTCGATAATGCCGTAGAAGTTGCCGTCCCAATCGAGTTCGGGCAGGGTGTCGATATTCTCCTCGCGAAATGTGCGCACTTCGCGAACGACCTCCAACCCTTTGGCTCCGAGCGCTTTCAACTTGGCGAAAAGCGACACTTCGGCATCGTTGGTCATCGTGGTAGCCAACGCCTTAACCTCCTCGCGCTTTGTAACTTGCAACTGCGCATAGTCGGCACTTTTCTTCTCGGCATCGGCAATGGTTGTGCGTATGGCAGCAACATCAAAATAGTTCACGTCGAAACCCACCAATATATCGCCCTTGGTGCGCACTACCCTATTCAGCGGCAGGCAGTTGGTGGAGTGTCCGTCAATCAGCACCGTATTGCCATACGGAATGGGTTTGAATAGCGACGGAATAGACATCGAAGCACGAATTGCAGCGAACAAATCGCCCTTGTCGAGCACCACCTCCTCGCCCGTATAGAGGTCGGTAGCAATAGCGGAGAATGGCAGTGGCATATCCTCGATTTGTACATCGGGGACAACCTGCTTCATCGCCTCGATAATTTTTTCACCCTTAACGATATGGCTCATCGAGAACGAGAAATCCATCAGCGAAAACACTTTGCGCGTATCGAGCGAAAAGAGCCACTTTTTGAACTCTGCAAGATGACCGGCAGCATAGACTCCGCCAATCAACGCTCCCACCGAAGTTCCTGCAACAGCCGAAACCTCATATCCGCGCTCGGCAAGCACCTCCAATGCGCCAATATATGCAAATCCTCGTGGCCCGCCACTCGACAGGGCAAGCGCCACTCTTTTTTTCTTTCGTTGTGCCATACTTTTCAATTTATCTTTTACAAAGATAACGATTATTTGGAATTATTTCACTATCTTTGTGCGATTATGGTCAAAACGACAATAAAATAAAAACTAAATATATTATGGCAGACGAAAAAATCATCTTCTCGATGGTGGGTGTGAGCAAGACCTTTCAAAATCAAAAGAAGGTCTTGAACAACATCTACCTATCGTTCTTCTATGGAGCGAAAATCGGTATTATCGGTTTGAACGGCTCCGGTAAATCTACCCTGATGAAAATTATCGCAGGTATCGACAAAAACTACCAGGGCGAGGTTGTATTTTCGCCGGGTTACACCGTAGGTTACTTGGAGCAGGAGCCGCAACTCGACAACAACAAGACCGTAAAGGAGGTTGTTGAGGAGGGCTGCGCCGAAACAGCCGCTTTGCTCAAAGAGTACGAGGAGATTAATATGAAACTCTGCGAGCCGATGGACGACGACGAGATGGCTCGTCTTATTGAGCGTCAGGGCGAACTATACGAGAAGATTGACCACGTGAATGGTTGGGAGTTGGATAGCGTATTGGAGCGTGCTATGGACGCTCTGCGATGCCCTGCACCCGACGAGAATGTCGCCCACCTTTCGGGTGGAGAACGCCGTCGTGTGGCGTTGTGCCGTCTGTTGTTGCAGCAGCCCGATGTATTGTTGCTCGACGAGCCTACCAACCACCTCGATGCCGAGTCTATCGACTGGTTGGAGCAGCACTTGCAGCAGTATAAGGGTACGGTAATTGCCGTAACCCACGACCGTTACTTCTTGGACAACGTAGCGGGTTGGATTCTCGAACTCGACCGTGGCGAGGGCATACCTTGGAAGGGCAACTACTCGGGTTGGCTCGACCAGAAGACCAAGCGTATGGCTATGGAGGAGAAGCAGGAGTCGAAGCGTCGCAAGACTTTGGAGCGCGAGTTGGAGTGGGTTAATATGAACCCATCGGGACGCCGTGCCAAGAGTAAGGCTCGTCTGTCAGCCTACGACAAGATGCTCAACGAGGATACAAAGCAGAAGGAGGAGAAGCTCGAAATCTACATCCCGAACGGACCTCGCTTGGGCGATGTTGTTATCGAGGCTCACGGTGTATCGAAGGCGTTTGGCGACCGCGTACTATACGAGGGCTTGGACTTCAAGTTGCCACCTGCCGGTATTGTGGGTGTAATTGGTCCTAACGGAACGGGTAAGACCACATTGTTCCGTATGATTATGGGCTTGGAGGAGCCAACAAGCGGAACTTTCACCGTAGGTCAGACCGTAAAACTTGCATACGTCGATCAGCAGCACAAGTCTATTGACCCCGAGAAGACTGTCTACGAGGTTATCTCACAGAATAGCGAGTGGGTGCAGTTGGGCAACCGTCAGGTGCCGGCTCGTGCCTATGTAGCACGCTTCAACTTTACGGGCGCAGACCAAGAGAAGAAGTGTGGCGTTTTGTCGGGTGGAGAGCGTAACCGCTTGCACCTTGCGTTGGCATTGAAGGAGGAGGGCAACGTAATCTTGCTCGATGAGCCTACCAACGATATCGATGTAAACACATTGCGTGCATTGGAGGAGGGCTTGGAGCACTTCGCAGGTTGCGCTGTGGTTATCTCGCACGACCGTTGGTTCTTGGACCGTATTGCTACGCATATTCTCTCGTTCGAGGGCGACTCGAAGGTAGTGTTCTACGAGGGTTCATATTCGGAGTACGAGGAGTGGAAGAAGAATCAGGGTATGGACACCACCCCACACCGAGTAAAGTACCGCAAATTGGTTGAGAACCAATAAACAGCCATTAGCCATTGGCCGTTAGCCATTGGCTTAAATAGATATTACAAATTAAACAAAGCTAATGGCTAAAAGCTAACAGCTAATAGCCTCAAAAAAAATTATGGCACAGAAACCATCTATTCCAAAGGGAACACGCGACTTCTCGCCTATCGAAACGGCTCGTCGCTCATATATTTTCGACACTATTGCCGAGGTTTTCCGCAACTACGGCTTTGCCTCTATCGAAACGCCTTCGATGGAGAATCTCTCTACCCTTATGGGTAAGTATGGCGAGGAGGGCGACAAACTCCTCTTCAAGATTCTCAACTCGGGCGACTTCGGCTCGGGATTGAACGACGAGGAGGTACGCCAAGCACATCGCATCTGCGAGAAGGGCTTGCGCTACGATTTGACCGTTCCGTTTGCCCGCTACGTTGTGCAGCACCAGAACGAGATTACATTCCCATTCAAGCGTTATCAGATTCAGCCTGTATGGCGTGCTGACCGCCCACAGAAGGGCCGCTATCGCGAGTTCTACCAGTGCGACGTCGATATTATCGGCTCACGCTCATTGCTCAACGAGGTGGAGTTGATTTCGATTGTGGAGCGTGTATTCCGCAATCTTGGAATAAATGTAGTGTTGAAGTTGAATAACCGCAAAGTACTCTACGGCATCGCCGAGGTTATGGGCCACGCCGACAAGATGATAGAGATAACGGTAGCCATCGACAAGCTCGAAAAAATTGGCTTGGATAACGTCAAGGCAGAGTTGGCAGAGCGCGGCATCGAGGCGGAGGCTGTTGCGAAGTTGGAGCCTATCCTCACTTTGAGCGGCTCGACAGCAGAGAAGTTGGCTCAACTCGAAACTATTCTCGCTGCGAGCGAGACCGGATTGAAGGGTGTTGAGGAGTTGCGCACCGTATTCTCTGCGGTGGAGGCACTCGGCATTAAGTTGGAGGTGGAGTTGGACCTCTCGTTGGCGCGTGGTTTGAACTACTACACCGGCGCGATATTCGAGGTGAAGGCGAAGGACTTTGCCATCGGCTCAATCTGCGGAGGTGGTCGCTACGACAACCTGACGGGCATCTTCGGTATGCCTGATGTATCGGGTGTGGGCATCTCGTTTGGTGCAGACCGCATCTACGATGTTATGTCGGGACTCAATCTCTTCCCAGAGTATGTCGATCGCACCACGAAGATTCTCTTCCTCAATCTTGGCGAGAAGGAGGTATTGGAGTCGCTCCGCATTGCAGAGAGTTTCCGCGATGGCTGGTCGTGCGAGGTATATCCCGACGCTGCAAAGATGAAGAAGCAGATGGAGTACGCCAACCGCCGTCAGATTCCGTATGTCGTAATTATCGGCAGCAACGAGTTGGCTGAGGGCAAGGCTACACTCAAAAAAATGGAGAGTGGTGAGCAGATTTGCGTGCCTGTCGAGGAGTTAAGACACCACATTTTGTAATTTTAAGCAGATAAATCGCAGAGAATATGGCTAACCTAACCACTACCCCATCGGCAACATTTGCCGACAGCAAACCTCACTACGCACTACTCGACGGCTTGCGAGGAGCAGCGGCTTTGATGGTTGTTTGGTATCACTTCTTCGAGGGCTTTGCCTTTGCCGAGGGTACCGCAATCACAACCTTCAACCACGGCCATATTGGCGTAGATTTATTCTTTATGCTCTCGGGTTTCGTAATCAGTTACGCATACGACGACCGTTGGCAGAGCGCACATAACCGCCTCACGCTCAAAGACTTCTTCAAGCGACGACTTATCCGTCTGCACCCGATGTTGATTATGGGCGCTGTTATCGGTTTGATAACCTTCTGCTTGCAAGGTGGCGTAAAGTGGGACGGCACACCTACACCTATGTCGTGGTCGTTGGTGGCGCTGGTGCTCACGATGTTGTTTATTCCTGCCTACCCGGGTGCGCCATACGACTTGCGTGGCAATGGCGAGATGTTCTCGCTCAATGGCCCAAGTTGGTCGCTCTTCTTTGAGTATATAGGCAACTTGCTCTACGCGCTCTTTATTCGTCGTTTGAGTAATCGTGCATTGGCAGTTTTGACCGTCGCATTGGGCGCAGCGTGGAGTTGGTTTGCTATAACAGATGTATCGGGTTACGATATGCTGGGTGTTGGCTGGACACTCGACACCGCCAATTTCTGCGGAGGTCTGCTGCGAATGATGTTCCCATTCTCGTTGGGTATGCTCTTGGCACGCAACTTCAAGCCTGTGAAGATTAAGGGTATTTTCTGGATTGCGTGGGCTGTGCTATTTGGCTTGTTCTCGGCACCTGCATTTGCAAAGTGTGGCACGATAAGCATCAACGGCTTGTACGAGTTGGCGTGCGTAATGTTTGTATTCCCTGCTATCGTATGGTTTACCGCTTCGGGCGAAACGACAAACAAATTCTCGTCTGCGGTATGCAAGTTCTTGGGCGATATCTCCTATCCGCTCTATATTGTTCACTATCCGGTGATGTACCTATTCTATGCGTGGCTTATCGAGAACAAGTACTACTCGTTGGGCGAGACTTGGCCGGTTGTGATAATGGTATTTGCGATAAACATTGCACTTGCGTACGCCTGCCTGAAACTCTACGACGAGCCTGTACGTCGCTGGCTCACAAAGCGTTTTATCAATAACAAATAAAAGTTGAATTTTGCATTTTGCATTTTGAATTTTAAGTTATGGAGTCATTAGGATTTATACAGTGGTGTTTGGATAATCTGAACTATTGGACCATTACATTGTTGATGGCTATCGAGAGTTCGTTTATTCCTTTTCCAAGCGAGGTGGTCGTACCGCCGGCAGCATACAAGGCTGCTGCTACGGGCGAGTTGAATATATGGTTGGTGATTTTCTTCGCTACACTTGGTGCGGTGATTGGTGCTTACATCAACTACTTCCTTGCAGTATGGCTCGGCAGACCCATTGTATATAAGTTCGCAAACAGCCGCATAGGTCATATGTGCCTACTCGACGAGCAGAAGGTTGCTAAGGCGGAGGAGTTCTTTGTGCGCTACGGCGTGGCAGCGACACTCGTCGGTCGCCTTGTGCCGGCAGTACGTCAGCTTATCTCCATACCTGCGGGTCTTTCGCGTATGAACCTTGCCAAATTCACGCTCTATACGGCAATTGGTGCAGGTGCGTGGAATTCAGTACTTGCAGCGTTGGGCTACCTCCTCGAATCGGTAGTTCCGGAGGATCAACTTATCGCCACCGTAACAGAATACAGCCACGAAATTGGCTACTGCATTATTGCTGTGGTTGCCATTGCACTCGGCATAATCATCTACAAAGGCGTGAAGAAATAGCCAAAGCTATTTCAAATTGAGAATTGAGAATTGAGAATTAAGAATTAAAATTTTTCCACAACTTCAAAATCGTCGATGATTAGGCTGTTTTTGTGCGTTACGCAGTGGCGGAAAGCACAGCATAGTAAACCTATGTGAGCATTTACGCCGCAAGTAAGGTGCAAAAAGAGTCAATCAGAACGATTTTTTACTCAAAGGGAAAACCAATGAAACATTTTGCGCTGATAGGCTATCCACTCGAACACTCGTTGTCTGCCAAATACTTTGCCGAAAAATTCTTGACGGAGGGTATCGATGCGGAGTACTCATTGTTGCCAATGGAGCGAGTAGAGGATATTCTACCCCACTGCGCAAATCTTGTGGGTTTCAACGTAACCATACCCCACAAACAGACGATTATACCGCTGCTCGCCAATATCAGCGAGGAGGCTCGTGCAATAGGCGCAGTGAATTGCGTAAAGGTTACACCGAACGGCTTGGAGGGCTACAACACCGATGTAGTGGGTATTCGCAAGTCGTTGGAAGGTGTAGAGTTGAAGGGGGCAAAGGCAATTGTTCTCGGCACGGGTGGCGCATCGAAGGCGGTGCAATATGCTCTGCGTGAGGGTGGCGCCGAGGTGGCGGCTGTTTCGCGTACGCAAGGCGCAGCAGATTTCACCTACGAAGATTTGAACGAGGAGCGCATCGCTGAGTGCGACATCATAGTAAATGCCACCCCTCTGGGAATGTTCCCCAATGTGGATAGCGCACCGGCACTACCCTACTCGGCAATATCGTCAAAACACACCCTTTTCGACTGCGTTTATAACCCTCGCCAAACCAAGTTCTTGCAACTCGGAGCCGAACAAGGTGCCCGTACTATCGACGGACTGACAATGCTCTACGCCCAAGCCGAGAAGGCGTGGGAAATCTGGGAAACTGAAAACTGAAAACGGAAAGCGGAAAACTGAGAGAGTACAGAGTAGTTTTTTTAAAAACCTCTAACGACTCTAATAAAAAATCTAATCTCTTATCCGCAGTAGCGTTTTTGCCTGCTTGTAATCTTTTTCAAACACCACCAACTTGGCACGAATAACACCCGGATAGAGCGTAGTCATATACTCATTCTCTATTTGTGCGCGTATACCCGCGCACGCGAGGATACTCTTCGCCATCTCTGCCTCCACTGCCGAAGCGTACTCCGCCAGCACCACAAACTCCTCTGTCTGCATAAGTTCAGCCCTTTTGATAATACAAAGTTATAACTTTTTCCGATAACATCAAATACAAAAACCAAGCCCAAACAAACAGAGGTTGAAGGTAAAATATCACAAAAAAAGTCTGCCTAACCGCAGTTAGACAGACCTATACGAATTAGCAATAAGTGCTTACTTATTAAGATAAGTTTTCAAATCCGACAAAGAGAAGCTCATCTCTAAAACATTGCTGCGTTCTTTATTGACAAATATCATACGCATACCATAATTGGATTCCATACACAACTTAGCGAGAAGCACAGATGACTCATCAGAGAACGATGACTGTATCATCTCACCCTTACTCAACTGCTTCATTCCCTCGCGTGTTAAATCAATAACAGTGTCAGAGCAAGTATACTCAAAAACAATGTAAGAACTTGTAATATAAACATCTGTCATAACCAAGCCTCCACCTGCGTCCATAGGCAAGTCCTTCTTCATCTGATCAACAATTGCGTGGATAAAGTCTTTGTTAGGGCTCTCCTCAACCTTTGTAGAGGTTGTAAACGAACTAAATGCCAAAATCGAAGTAATTGCAACAACGACAATGGCGAAATGTCTAAAAATGCTTAAACGTTTCATAATTGTAGATATTTAGAATTAATATAATGTATATTCATATATCATCTACGAATGCTCCACATCCTCACCGAAGAGTATTCGTAACTACCCCCCCACCATTGCAAATTTAACAAAATATTTCGAATGTTCAAAAAAATTCTTTAATTATCATTTTTCGATTGTCAATTTCCGTTTTATTTCTTATCTTTGTAGGTAGCAAAGAAGGACTATATTATGAGCGGTTTCGTACATCTTCACACCCACACCCAATACTCTCTCCTCGATGGTCAGGCGAGTGTAAAAAAACTCGTCGATAAAGCTATCAAGGACGGTATGCCTGGCATCGCCATTACCGATCACGGTAATATGTTCGCCATCAAGGAGTTTATGAACTATGTCGGCAAGGTGAATGGTGCAAAAGCGGGACGTGAGAAGGATCTGAAAAAGTTGCTCGACAAGATGCTAACGCTACAAGGCGAATACCCTTCGCTCGCCTCGTTACTCGCCGATAAAAAGGCGGAGGAGGAGGCATTGAAGGCGGAAATCGACAAGGCGAAGAGGGCAAATAAGGATTTCGAGCCGAGCGAAGAGCAGACAAAGCAACTCGCCGATATCGCATCGCTCATTGCCGACCTTGCCAATATGGAGAAGGAGTTCGGATTCGATGCTGTGAAGGCTCGCGAGATAATCGTCGAGATGGAAAATACTCCCCCATTCAAGCCTATTATCGGTTGTGAGGTCTATGTAGCACGTCGTTCGCTCGATCAAAAGAGCGACAAAACAGACCTCGGTGGCTATCACCTCATACTCTTGGCAAAGAACTTCAAGGGTTACAAAAACCTTATCAAGATAGTGTCGAAGGCGTGGACAGACGGTTTCTATGGTCGTCCCCGTACCGACCGCAAGGAGCTCGAAAAGTACCACGAAGGACTTATCTGCTGCTCGGCGTGTCTGGGTGGCGAGATTCCGCGACTTATACAGGACGACCGTATACAAGAGGCGGAGGAGTCGGTATTGTGGTTTAAGAACCTCTTTGGCGAGGACTACTACTTGGAGTTGCAGCTGCACAAAGCGACCGTCGAGCGTGCCAACCACGAGGCGTACCCTATGCAGTGCAAGGTAAACGAGCAGTTGGTGGAGTTCTCGCGTAAGCACAATATCGAGTTGGTCTGCACTAACGATGTTCACTTTGTGGAGGAGAGCGATGCCGAGGCACACGACCGCCTTATCTGTTTGAGCACAGGCAAGGACCTCGATGACCCGAAGCGATTGCTCTACTCGAAGCAGGAGTGGATGAAGACCACAGCGGAGATGTCGCAAATTTTTGCAGCCTATCCAGAGGCTCTCGAAAATACGGTTGCCGTATGCGACAAGGTGGAGCGCTACTCTATTGACCACGCTCCAATTATGCCTGTATTCCCTATCCCTGCCGAGTTTGGCACCGAGGAGGAGTATCGCGCACGACTAACAGAGGAGGACCTCTTTAACGAATTTACCCGCAACGAGAATGGCGAGGTAGTGATGGACGAAGAGGCCGCAAAGAAGAAGATTGAGAAGCTGGGTGGCTACGACAAGCTGTATCGTATAAAGTTCGAAGCAGACTACCTCACAAAACTCACTATGGAGGGCGCAGAGAAACGCTACGGCTCACCTCTCTCGGAGGAGGTTGAGGAGCGTTTACGCTTCGAGCTCTACATTATGAAGACTATGGGTTTTCCGGGTTACTTCCTTATCGTGCAGGACTTTATCCGCGCAGCACGCGAAGAGTTGGGCGTATGGGTAGGACCGGGTCGTGGCTCGGCTGCGGGTTCGGCTGTGGCATACTGCCTCGGAATTACGCAGATTGACCCTATCAAATACGACCTGCTGTTCGAGCGATTCCTCAACCCCGATCGTATATCGTTACCCGATATTGATATCGACTTCGATGACGAGGGACGTGGACGAGTACTCGATTGGGTAACCAAGAAGTACGGCAAGGAGAAGGTGGCACACATCATCACCTACGGCACAATGGCTACCAAGATGGCGTTGAAAGATGTGGCGCGAGTGCAGAAGTTGCCACTACCCGAGTCGGATCGCCTGTGCAAGCTCGTTCCCGACCGCATCACCGACCCGAAGGATAAGGATAAGCAGTTGAAGATAAACCTCGCGAACGCCATAAATGCCGTTCCTGAGTTGCAGGAGGCAGAAAATTCGGACGACCCAATAATGCGCGATACGATAAAGTATGCGCGACAGCTCGAAGGCAATGTTCGCGGTACGGGTGTTCACGCCTGCGGAACTATCATCTGCCGCGACGACATCACCGATTGGGTGCCCGTATCGACAGCCGATGACAAGGAGACGGGCGAAAAGATGCTCGTAACACAATACGAGGGCTCGGTAATTGAGGACACAGGTCTTATCAAGATGGACTTCCTCGGTTTGAAGAACCTCTCTATTATGAAGGATGCGGTGGAGAATATCCGCCGAATAAAGGGCGTGGAGGTTGATATCGACAACATTCCGATTGACGACAAGAAGACTTACGACCTCTATTGCGCAGGTCATACACTCGGAACATTCCAGTTCGAGTCGGACGGTATGCAGAAGTATCTCCGCGAGTTGAAGCCTACGGTATTCGAGGATCTTATCGCGATGAATGCCCTCTATCGTCCGGGACCTATGGACTACATTCCGGACTTCATCAACCGTAAACACGGACGCGCTCCTATCGAATACGATATCCCTATTATGGAGAAGTATTTGAAGGATACCTACGGCATTACGGTCTATCAGGAGCAGGTGATGTTGCTTTCGCGATTGCTCGGCAACTTTACCCGAGGCGAGGCGGACACGCTGCGTAAGGCGATGGGTAAGAAAATTCTGTCGAAGTTGATGGAGTTGAAGCCCAAATTCCTGAAAGGTGGCACCGAGAACGGACACGACAAGAAGGTTTTGGAGAAGATATGGGAGGACTGGGAGAAGTTTGCCTCCTACGCCTTCAACAAGTCGCACGCCACTTGTTACTCGTGGGTTGCCTACCAAACCGCCTACCTCAAAGCCAACTATCCGTCCGAGTATATGGCGGCATTGCTCAGTGCCAACCTTGGCAATATCGAGAAGTTGGAGCTATATATGAGCGAATGTAAGCGAATGGGTATCAAGGTGCTGTCGCCGGATATAAACGAGTCGCAGATGCGCTTCTCGTCAAATGCAGCTGGAGATATTCGCTTCGGCTTAGCGGCAATTAAGGGTGTTGGTGAGGGTGCTGTAAATTCGATTATTGCCGAACGCGAGAAGAATGGAGCGTTCAAAGACATCTTCGACTTCTGTGAACGTGCCAACTACTCGGCTATCAACCGCAAGTGCTTCGAGAATATAGCGATGTCGGGAGGTTTCGACTCGATAATAGATTTCTCACGAGGAAAGTTCCTCGCAATGGACGATAAGGAGGAGAGTTTTGTAGATGCATTGGTACGCTACGGTTCGCGTATTCAGGCGGAGAAGAACAACGCTCAGCAGAGTCTATTTGGTGGCGACAGCGGTATATCGGATATTCAGAAGCCCGCAATACCTGTGCGAGGCGATGCCGTACCGCTCGAACTGCTTAACAAGGAGAAGGAGCTGATTGGTATGTACCTCTCGGCACACCCTCTCGACGAGTACAAGCTACTGCTCAACTCGGTATGCAATTGCACGCTCTCGGAGCTCACAAACCTCGAAAATTATCGTGGCAAGGAGATTGCGGTGGCGGGTATCGTTACCGACACGCGCGAATTTTACCTCAAAAATGGAACGGCTGCGGGTTCGATGACTGTGATGGACTACAACGGCACACGCGAGTTCCGTTTCTTCCGTAAGGACTACGAGGAGTTCCGTACGCGAATGTTTAAGGACTACTTCCTTCTTATTCAGGGTCGAGTGCAGGTACGCCCATACTCCAATCCCGAAGAGTTGGAGTTCAAGGTTAGCAGCGTTACGCAGTTGCCTGATGTACGCGATGCTGTGCGCGAGGTGAAGTTGTACCTATCGACCGATATGCTCACCAAGGAGTTTATCGACGAGTTGATAAGCGTAGCAAAGGTGTCGAAGGGCAAGGCGCAGTTGAAGTTTGTATTGCGCGACTTGGCGGAGGATGTGTATGTATCGTCCTACTCGCGCAAATACCACGTGGCACTGACTCCTGAACTTGCGCAGTTTATAGAGAATCACAATATAGCACATACAATAACAGTAAACCTATAAAACACAAAAAATTATGGCATTAAACATTACAAATGAGAACTATGAGGCTCTGTTGGCAGACAGCAAGCCGTTGGTAATTGATTTCTGGGCAGAGTGGTGCGGTCCTTGCCGTGCGGTTGCCCCAATCGTAGAGGAGTTGGCAGAGGAGTATGCCGGCAAGGTAAATATCGGCAAGTGCGATGTTGATTCGTGCGACGATATCACCGCTGCATACCGCGTGCGCAATATCCCTACCCTCGTATTTATCAAGGGTGGCGAGGTTGTAGATAAGCACGTAGGCGCGATCAACAAAGCTGACCTCAAAGCAAAAATTGACTCATTGCTTTAATTTAATTAAAGCAATGCAATAGAAAATGCGGTGAGTTACTTCACCGCATTTTCTATTCCTTCCTAAACTCTAAAATATCTCCGGGTTGGCAATCGAGCACATCACAGATAGCATCGAGTGTCGATAGTCGCACAGCTCGTGCCTTGCCGGTTTTTAGGATTGAAAGATTAACAATCGAAATATCTACACGCTCGGACAACTCCGAAAGCGTCATCTTGCGCTTAGCAAGCATCATATCGAGATTTATTATAATAGCCATACTACTCTACTTCTATACGGTCATCACCTCATCTTCGTTCATTACAATAGCCACCTTATAGAGCTGCGCCACAATTATGAGCAACAATGGCACAACCAATGTTTCGGCATTCAGAGTAAACGAGCCGTTTAGGGCAATTGATGCCTTATCAGCATATAGTTCGCTTATTGCATACTGCTTGAATGTATAGAAATTATCATTGGCAAGCAGATAGAGAAACGATATCGGAGCTAATGCATATATAACATATAGGTTACCACGCGTAAAGAGTTTTCCCGTACGAGAGCCACGCAGGGTAACAAGAGAAAAGTAAAGCAATAGCACAATCATAACAACAAGCAGTAGAGTGCGAAGATAAAACATAGCCTTCCACGCCTTGAATCCCCAATGATTTGGCATCACAAAGTTCTCTGCCTCCGAATATAAAAGTACCTCAGTAGGCTTTGCCAAGATTTGTGGCTCGGTATCGCTACCCTCAACGACAACGATAGGCTCGGTGGTCCTACCATCATTGTGCAAGGAGTTGCCCGTATCCATAATTCCGATTGCATTTTTGTAGTTATCGCCCGCATCTCTCATTCCTCCGAGAATTTGCACCGCAGTATGCACAATTACCAATGCACCCAATAAACTCGTTACCACAAATGAAGTGGTAAGCAACAATTTACTTTTCTTGCTCAGTTTCATAGTTTTTAATGATTAAGATTAAACTTTTAATGTTTCTCGTTGCAAATATAGAGCAAAGATTTTAATTCTGCAATCTTTTTCGATAAAAATTTAACGATTTTCGTTAAAAACAAATAATGAGAGATTATGAAATTTAGTGGGTGGATAGGAAATTCACGAATTTAGGGGAAGAGTAACACGCAGGACTTTTGCAACAAAAGCAAAAGTCCCCCTCACAGGAGGGGGATTTAGGGGGTGGGTAACACGCTGGACTTTTGTGCAAAAGCAACAAAAGTCCCCCTCACAGGAGGGGGATTTAGGGGGTGGGTAACACACTTGACTTTTGTGCAAAAGCAACAAAAGTCCCCCTCACAGGAGGGGGATTTAGGGGGTGGGTAACACGCTGGACTTTTGCCAACAAGAGCAAAAGTCCCCCTCACAGGAGGGGGATTTAGGGGGTGGGTAACACACACGATTTTCTGGTTTGGTTTAGACCAAACCAGAAAATCCCATAAATGCCATTGCGAGAATTGAGGCAGTAATCAAGGCGATAGGTACACCCTGGAACGCCTTTGGAGCCTCCTCGAACTCGATGCGCTCGCGCAAGCCCGCAAAAATTACGAGTGCCAATGCAAAGCCCAACGCCGTAGCAACGTTATAGGTAACGCCCTGCAATAATGAGAACTCCTTCTGTATCATCGAGATTGCTACACCCAACACTGCGCAGTTTGTAGTAATCAGCGGCAGGAAGATTCCCAACGCCTGATATAACGACGGCGACACCTTCTTCAAAACAATCTCCACCATCTGCACCAACGCCGCAATAACCAAGATAAAGACAATGGTCTGCATATACTCAATGCCGAGTGGTACAAGAATATAGGTTTGAATAAGCCACGTAACCACTGCCGACAACGCCATAACGAAGGTTACAGCTGCACCCATACCCATCGAGGTCTCGACCTTCGACGATACTCCGAGGAACGGACAGATGCCGAGGAACTGTGCCAGAACGACATTATTTACGAATATCGAACCTATAATAATTGCAAAATATGTTGTCTCCATAGCCCTATTTCTTTAAGAATTTGTTGAACAATACCATCAAGAAGCCGAGTACCATAAATCCACCCGGTGCCAAGACAAATACCAACGGCATATAGTCGGCACAACCGAGCGAATAACCGAAGATTGCGCCACTGCCAAGCACCTCGCGCACTGCACCGATAATGGTCAAGGAGAGTGTGAAGCCCAAGCCTATACCTACGCCATCGAGAGCCGAATCGAAGACTCCGTTTTTCGATGCAAAAGCCTCGGCACGACCAAGGATAATACAGTTCACTACAATCAACGGAATAAACAGACCGAGCGACTCGTACAACGCCGGTACAAACGCCTGCATAAGCATATCAATAACCGTAACGAACGAAGCGATAACCACGATAAAGGCAGGTATACGCACCTTGTCGGGTATAAAGTTTTTGATAAGTGCAATCACTATATTCGACATTATCAATACCGCCATCGTCGCAACGCCCATACCGAAACCATTCTCTGCCGAGGTGGTTGTTCCGAGTGTCGGACACATACCAAGAACCAACACAAAAGTCGGATTCTCCTTAATCACGCCACGCCATACAAGGAGTAGCTTATCTTTCAGAAACTGTGTTACTTTATTTGCCATAGTTACTCCTCCTTCTTTTTAGTTGCACCTGTGGTTGCCTCAACCTTATCGGTCCAACCGGCAGCACTCTTAAACACATTATATGCACGAGCCACAGCATCGGCATACGCACGCGACGAAATAGTAGCCGCGGTCAAGGCATCGACATCGCCACCATCTTTCTTAACCGTAAGTTTGATTTTCGACGCCTCCTTACCCTTGATACTTGCCAAAATAGGATTTCCGTCCTCGACCATCTTCGCACCGAGTCCCGGAGTCTCCGCCTGCTCCAACACATTGACATTAAGAATAGTGCCCTTCGTATCGAAGCCCACCATCAACTTAACCTCTCCGCTGAAACCACTCTTGGTAGTACTCTCGATAGCGTAGCCAACAATTTCGCCACCCTTTGTCGCCTTGTAGGCAGGTATCTCGAACTTATCAACTGCATAGGTGCTATCCAACTTCACATCATCGAACTCCGGCAACACCTGCTTCAACGCCTCCTGCTTTGCCGCCTCCTTGGCTGCTGCGATCGGGTCGATGGTAATCATATTCACCACACCCAAGCAGAGCGATGCTACAAGGGAGATGGTGAAAAGTACCAATACCATATTTTTCAATGAACTCTTCATACTCTACCCTCCTATCTTTTTGAGCCGAAACGACGTGGTTTTACATACTTGTTGATAAGAGGTACAACGCTATTCATAATAAGTATAGCGAACGACATTCCCTCAGGATAGGAGCCCCACAAACGGATAATCATAGTGAGGAGTCCGATGCCGACACCGTAGATAACCATACCCTTGGTAGTCATAGGTGAGGTTACGTAGTCGGTAGCCATAAACACCGCACCCAGCACTACTCCACCGCTCAATAGGTGGAACAGAGTAAAGTTCGACACGAGATGTGGGTCGTCGAACGATACTGCACCATAGATAGCAGCGAAAGCCGCTACTGTAACGAAAATCGAAACCGGAATATGCCAAGTGATAACGCGACGAACCAAGAGGTAAGCAAAGCCGAGCAACAATGCCAAAGTCGCCACCTCACCGAACGAGCCCGCCATATTTCCGGCAAACATTCCCAAGATATCGAAGTTTGCCACCAGCTCTCCAACGTTGCCACTATACATAGCACCCTTTATCGCTGCCAAAGGTGTAGCACCCGAGTAGGCATCGACAAAGCCCTCGGTCGAAGGCAATGCAAACGATGTCATCTGCACCGGATATGCAATCAAGAGGAAAATACGTGCCACGATAGCGGGATTGAATGGGTTCTTACCAAGTCCGCCGAAAGGCATCTTCGCCACACCGATAGCAATCAATGCGCCGACAGCCACAATCCACAACGGAATGTTAGCCGGCATATTCATCGCCAACAACAGACCCGTAACTACCGCCGAGAGGTTTGTTATGGTCTGCTTGCCACGTACCAAAAATTTCTGAATCAACGCTTCGAAAAGCACACAGCAGCCAATCGAAACCGCCGTTACCGCCAAAACGCCCCAGCCATAAACATAGACCGACACTGCCAACGCCGGAATGAGTGCAATAATTACATCACTCATCAATTTCGTCGTCGAGAGCGAGCCGTGAATATGCGGAGCAGAGGCTACAATTGTTCTATTTGCCATATCTTGTTCTCCTTTATTTCTTTGCGTTACGAGCGCGGATAATACCCATTACAGTCTGCTTGCCAAGGCGTACATAGTCGAGTAATGCTATGTTTGCAGGACAGGTAAATTGGCAGCAACCACACTCAATACAACTTACAATATCATTCTTCTCCATAGCCTCCCAAGCCTTCTTCTTTGCCTGCTTTGCGAGGAGATAAGGCTCCAAGCCCATAGGACAAGCCTCGACACACTTGGCGCACTTGATACAAGCCGATGGCTCGCCACGCAACGCCTCTGCGCCACTCAACACGGTGATACCCGAGCAGCCCTTCATCACGGGCGACTGCAAGTTCGACATCGGACGTCCCATCATAGGACCTCCGTTCAAAACGCGGTTATCACCCTCGGGCAGACCTCCACACTTCTCGATAAGTGCCGAAACAGGTGTTCCAAAGCGAGTTAGGAGATTTTTCGTATCCTTAATGCTCTTGCCCGTTACGGTTACCACACGCTGAACGAGCGGTTTGTTCTTCTGTACCGCCTCATAGACAGCAACAGCCGTCGAAGCGTTGCAAACCACCGCACCCACGTCGATAGGCAGTGCCGGAGGTGCAGGTACCTCACGACCCGTAACCGCTGCAATGAGTTGCTTCTCGCCACCCTGCGGATACATCGTCTTCAACGCCTTAACCTCGATGCCATTGTAGCCCTTAGCCAACTCTTTGAGGTGCTTGATTGCATCGGGTTTATTGTTCTCGACACCTATCACAGCCTTTTCAACCGATACAGCTTTCATCAAAATCGAAGTACCGACGAGCAACTCCTCGCCACGCTCCAACATTGTGCGGTAGTCCGAGGTAAGGTATGGCTCGCACTCCACGCCGTTGATAATCAAAATTTCGGCCCTCTTGCCCTCGGGGATAGACAACTTCACGTGAGTTGGGAAGGTTGCACCACCCATACCCACAATACCCGCCTCCTTGATGCGGGCGATAATCTCTGCCGAGGAGAGGTTGCACTCCTTAACAAGGTCGGTCGAGAGGTCGATACCCTCTGCCCACTCATCACCCTCGCGCTTGATTGTAATCATCATCTGGCGCAAGCCCTGACCATTCGGTTGCATATCAACAGCCGTTACAGTACCCGAAATCGGAGCGTGGATATTTGCCGACATAAAGCCCGTAGCCTCGGCAATCTTCTCACCCACCTTCACCGTGTCGCCCTTGGCAACAACAGCCGTAGCAGGTGCACCGATGTGCTGTGCAAGTGGAATCATCACGACATCGGGCAACTCCATCGTTTCGATTGCCTTCGCCTTGCTCCACTTCTTATTGTCTGACGGATGAACTCCGCCAATCGGAAATGTTTTCATATCTTATTAACTTTTAGCCATTGGCAATTAGCCATTAGCTTTTTATTTAGTTTCAGTTGTTGGTTTCTCTTTTGGAGGTAGTGGCGCAAGACCTATCATCTTAATTGCCCCCGTAGGACACTCAGCCACGCACTTACGGCACAAACGACACTTAGTAGAGTCGATAAATGCCAAGTTGTTTTCGATGGTGATAGCACCAAACTCGCAAACCTTCAAGCACTTGCCGCAACCGATACAACCAGCCTTACAAGCCTTCATCGTAGCAGGTCCCTTATCCTTCGATACGCACGAAACGTAGATAGCGCGGTTCTTTGGCCAACGCTTGCGCAACTCGATAATGCCCTTCGGACAAGCCGCTACGCAGGCGCCACAAGCGGTACACTTGTCGGCATCGACCTCTGCCAAACCCGTTTCGGGGTTGATGTGAATAGCATCGAAAGCACACGCCTCAACACAATCGCCATAGCCCAAACAGCCATAGGCGCAATTTGTTTCGCCCGTATAGAGCGAATGAGCAATAGCGCACGAATGAGTGCCTGCATAGGTCGTAGTGCGAGGTCGTTTCTCGCAAGTACCACCGCAACGCACGGTTGCCACTTGTGGCTCCTTAACCGGTGCAGCCTTGCCGAGATAGTCGGCAACAGCCTTCATACAATCGGCGCCTCCAACCGAGCAATAGAGCGACGAGATATCCTCTTGCTCGACCAAAGCACACGCCAAACCGCGACAGCCCGGATAACCGCAACCGCCGCAATTGGCTCCCGGGAGCATCTTCTCGACATCGTCGATGCGAGGATCCTCCTCAACCTTGAACTTTTGCGCCACGAAGTAGAGAATCAATGCCGCTACTACGCCTACAACGCAAAGGGTAACAACTGTAAAAATCAGAGTATTCATCTTTCTACCTTTATATTTTGTTAATTGTAAATACTATTTTTCGAGAGATTTTTCGGTGGAACAGACCGAGTATGCCATAATACAGAGCCGTTATGCCGAGCGAAATCATCGCCGCCACGCCCTCGTTGCAGCCCAAAGCAATCAATATCGCAAGTGCCGCCACAAGCACCACCAATGGCACTACATAACATAGCACCACCGCCATAATGCCCATACTTCGACGAGCCGAAACATTCACAGCCTCACCCACGATGTACGCATCGGCATCGTCGGTAAAAATTGTTATTTCACGTTTGTCGGAAGAGCCCATAGCGCACGCCTTACGCGATGCACACGAGCCGCACGCCTCCATCACCTCTATATTAACACGCACGAAATCGCGTCCGACGAACGCGACCGTGCCTCTATGTTCTATTTGTTCCGCTTGTTTCACGCTCTTCGCAAACTAATCACCGTACTTGTTAATCAACGGCATCAATCGCTCGTGGCCGAACGCACAAGCCGACAATCGCAAAACAGGAGGGAATTGATAACGCTTCTTCTCATTCTGCATAACCATCGAGTGAATCTTCTCGACAACCTCCGAGTCGAAGCCAGCATTGATAATCTCCTCACGATGCTGTCCCTGTTCAATCATTCGCATCAATATCGCATCGACAACGTTGTACGACGGCAACTCGTCGCTATCCTTCTGTCCGGGGCGCAACTCCGATGATGGCTCCTTCTCCAAGATATTCTCCGGTATAATGCCACCCTTGATTTTATTGATATAACGCGCCAAGTCGAACATCTCGGTCTTATACAAGTCGCCCGTAACACTGAAAGCTCCCGCCGTATCGCCATAGAGCGTACACATACCGAGCGCATTTTCGCTCTTATTCGAAGAGTTCAGCACCACGTAGCCCTTCTTATTCTGCAATGCCATCAACATAATGGTACGCAGACGCGCCTGAATGTTCTCCTCGGTAGCATCAAACTCGTAACCGCCAATGGCCGGTTTCAAGGTATTTACGATTGAGGTATACGCCTCCGAAATGGGCAATACGCTATACTCTATGCCGATACTCTCCGCCAAAGCCGTAGCATCGGTTACCGAGTGAGTGGTAGAGAACTGCGACGGCATCAACAGAGCCATAACATTCTCCTTGCCGAGCGCCTCCACCGCCAAGCAAGCCACAACCGCAGAGTCGATACCTCCCGACAAACCCACACAAGCCTTCTTGTATCCATTCTTAAAGAAGTAGTCGCGCAAGCCCATAACCGCAGCCTTGTATATATAGCCTGTTCGCTCGTGGCGATAGAGCTCCTGCGGCAATTCGCAAGGCTTGTTATCCGCCAAGGTATCATAAATAGCGAAGTCCTCCTCGAAAGATTTCATCAGCAATGCGATATCGCCCTTATCGTTTATTACGCACGACGTGCCGTCGTAAACAATCTCACCCGAACCTCCAACGTGGTTAATCAGCACAATAGTTTTCGACTCCACAAACGCCATTTGGTGCATCGTTTCGTAACGATACGACATCAAACCCTTGCCGTAGCGACGTGCATTGATACTGAAAATTATATCTACATCGCGATCAACATCCTTCAACAAACTGAAATCGTCGCCCACGACAATAGCGACCTTCTCGCCCGCAATGCGCACCACCTTGGCGCCCTCACCGTTGGTCAGGAAGCCCATCTCACGACGTGCAGTGATATTTGCCTTGGTGATATATCGCTTGATTTTTCCATTCTCGATAACTACGGCAGCACTCTGCGTACCGTTCTGCATAAGGACAGGTGCACCCACCACAGCGGTTATACCGTTACAGTAGGAGGCTATCTCATCGAGAGCCTCATCGCAAAGCTCCAAGAATGTGGTTTTTCGGAGAAGGTCGAATGCCGGAGTACCACTCAAAGCCTGCTCGGCAAAGATAACGACATCTGCCTCAGCAGCCTTTGCTCGCTCCACCGCAATAATGATTTTCGCGGTATTGCCGGCAATATCTCCAATTGTGTAGTTTAATTGTGCAAGAGCTATTTTCATTGCTAAAATCGGGATTATTTTTCTTTGAGGGCAAAGGTAATTATAATTTTATAAATTATAAACTTTTCGCTCTCTTTTTTCCCGATTTTAACGTTTTTGAGTCAAAAGACGAAATGACCACGGCTCCATATCACCCCAAGTGTGTTCGTAGAGAGTTGATTTCTCGCCCGTAAGCACATCGGTATACTCACCGGCATATACGCCTGTATGGAAGTCTGAGAAGATTTTATATGGCGAGAGGTTTGCCACATAGACTACTCTACCCTGCTGATTCTCACGCACAAAGGTAAAAAGGCAATCGGGTGCATTATTGTTTATCTCAATAAACGAGCCACCAAGGTCTGCCGAGAAGAGTGCCGAGAAGGTGTGCTTCATCTCGCACAAACGGCTATAACGTTTGGTTGCATCGTTCGGCTCGAATTTAGGCATCGCATCTTTATCGAAAAAGGCAAACGAGTGATCGTAACCAATCTCCTGTCCCGTGTAAATCAGAGGAAACGTCTTTGGCAGAACGAATGTAAGTGCTGTCATCGCCTCCAACGCCTTGCCAAAGCGACTCTGCTCGCTACCACTCCACGAATTTTCATCGTGGTTCGAGGTAAACGAGAGGTGCATCGAGGTCTGCGGATAGTTATTGAGCAGTGAATATACCTTGTCGCGCAGAGCCCAAACGCGCGATTTACCCTGCGCAACATCGACCATCGTATGGTGCAACTCCCAACCGTAGCACGCATCGAACGCTTCGTTATAGAACTCGGCACCCTCTGCCTCCGCAAGCATAAAAATATCCTTTTTTACGCTTTTCAGCTCTTGACGCGCAGCCTGCCAAAACTCCAACGGAACGAGCATTGCCATATCGCATCGGAAGCCATCAACACTATGACGTGTAACCCAGAATTTCATCGCATCAATCTGACCTTGCCACACCTCTTTCTCGGCGTAGTTCAGCTTTGCCGTATCGCTCCAGTCCCAAGGCACCTTGGCAACTCCGTTCTCGTCGCGCTCATACCAATTCATCGGCTTATTTTTCAACCACTTGGCATCACGCGCTGTATGATTGGCAACCCAGTCGAGAAGCACCTTCATTTCGAGTTTGTGCGCCTCCGCAACAAAGGCATCAAACTCTGCCATAGTACCAAATTCGGGATTGACATCACAGTAGTCGGATATGGAGTAATACGAGCCCAACGAGCCCTTGCGTTCAACCTTACCGATAGGATATATCGGCATCAACCATATAGCATCTACGCCCATACTCTTTAAATGTCGTAAATGGCGCATTGCCGCAACAAACGTACCCTCCTCGGTAAGTTGTCGTACATTCATTTCGTACACCACTCCGTCGTAACTCCAAACTGCGTGTCGCATATCTCTGTTTCCTCTATTTTTCGTTTGTTTTCCGACCTCAAAAGTAGAAAAAACAATTCAAAAATGCAAATAACGAAGAGAAAGCGGCTTTTGGAGGAAAAAACTTTGTTTTTTACAATTATAAGTAGTAACTTTGTGCGCTATTTGCAAATACCCTCTGAAATTAAGTTGTGAAATTTTTAATTTAATAAACATTTAGAGATGAAAAAATCAGTAAAATTTCTCACGATGATTTTGCTCACGACACTCTTCGTTGGCTGTAATGTCTCGCAGCGTGTCGTTTACGATTTCAAGAATGAGGAGGCTGTCAAGAGTGTTCTTGGCGACGGACTTATCCGCATCAAGCCACACGACCGACTCACCATTGTCGTATCGAGCCAAAATCCGGAGTTGGCAGCACCATTCAACACTCCGACATCGTACAATTCACTCACCTTTAACCCAATGGTTGGATCTTCGGTCAATGGTCCGCAGGCATTGCAGGTGCGTACGGTAGACGAGAATGGTATGCTCGAATTTCCGATGATTGGAAAAATCCAGTGTCAGGGCAAGACCCGCGACGAACTCGCAAAGGAGATTGCGAAGAAAATTATCGATGGCGGATATATCAGCGATGCGTTGGTGAATATCCAGTTTGCCGATTTGAAGTTCTTCGTGCTTGGCGAGGTTGCTCGTCCGGGACAGTTCGATATCTCCCGCGACAAAATCACCATTCTGGAAGCTTTGGCTATGGCGGGCGATATGACTATCTACGGTAACCGTTCCAACGTAGCGGTTATTCGTCGCAGTGCCGACGGTAAGAGCCACGAGGTTTACGAGTTGGACTTCCTCGAAGGCAATCAGATGTCGTCGCCTGCATTCTTCTTGCAGCAGGGTGATGTAATATATGTTCAGCCGAACAAGTACAAGGCTGCTACATCGGAGATCAACCAGAACAGAACTTTCTGGCTCTCGATTGTCAGCACACTTATCACTGCGACATCATTGACTCTCACAATTATTAACTTCGCACAAAGACAAAAGTAGACCATTATGGAGAACATTTCAAAGAATAACACCTCTTTCTCGGAGAGCGAAACTCTGTTCAAGCGCACAGTGTCGCTTGGAGAACTTTTCGACAAGGCGTTGAGAAAGTGGTATTGGTTTGGCATCTCGATTGTCCTTTTCTTGGGTCTTGGAGTATTCTACCTACTCTCCACCTCGCCCGTATACCACCGCGAGGCTGCCGTATTGATTAAAGATGCTCGTCGTGGTAGTGCTGCCAGCGAGTTGTCGGCATTTGCCGATATCGCAGGTATCTCGACTCGTCGAAGCGTAGACAACGAGTTGTACGTATTGCAGGCTCGTCGCCTTATGGTCGAGGTTGTCGATAGACTTAACCTCACCATAGGCTATGCTATGAAGTCGGGACTTCGCACCAACACACTCTACAAAACATCGCCAATTGAAGTAACTTTCATTGCACCTATCGACTCTACCGGTGTTGCAGGAGCCGTTAAGCCTTGCAAATTCACCGCTGTATTGAACGATGCCGACGAGGTTACAATTTCGAAGTTCGAGCGCGTGGCTCCAATCAAGCCCGAGAGCGACGAGACCTTCACCGTAACCGGCAAGTTGGGCGACACCTTGTATCTCCCGACCGGACCAATCGTTGTGGCTACAACAAATCACTACAACGAGGAGATTGTGGGCAAGGAGATCTTCGTGTCGAAGGGTAACCGCGAGGCTATTGCAACGGCTTACCGCACCAAAGTACAAACCTCTGTGCCAAGCAAAATGTCGTCGGTGGTTAATCTATCGCTCAACGACGTAGTGCCACAGCGTGCCGAGGATGTCCTCAACACATTGATTGATGTATATAACGACGATGCAGTATACGACAAGCAGATTGTAGCGGAGGCTACCGCAGAGTTTATCACCGAGCGTTTGGCAGTTATCGGTGAGGAGTTGAGCGGCATCGACGGCGACATCAAGCACTTCAAGTCGAGAAACCGTATCGTCGATATCAAGACCGAGGCGACACACCGCACCGAGGGTGCAATTCGCTACGAGCAGGAGATTGCATCAACCAGCGCACAACTCGCCATTTCGAAGTATATCCGCGACTATCTCTCCGACAACTCGCAGGAGGTTAAAATTATCCCTGCCACAACATTTGACGGCAATTCGGCTATTGTAGCGCAGATTGTAAACTACAACGATTTGGTTACTCGTCGCTTGCGACTTGGCAACAACAGCGAGAATAACCCACTCGTTATTCAGTTGGACGAGAGCATATCTTCGACCAAGGGAGCTATCCTTGCATCTCTCGCATCGAATATCAAGGCATTGGAGATTAAGCTCTCGAACTTGGAGGCTGAGGAGCGCAAAATCAACAGCCGCATCGGTGCTGTACCAAAGCAGGAGCAGGAGTATCTCTCGATTGCACGTCAGCAGAAAATTAAGGAGGAGTTGTACCTATATCTCCTGACCAAGAGCGAGGAGAACGCCATCTCGTTGGCTATCACCGAGCGTCCGGCACGTATTGTGGATAACGCATTCGGACCGAACACCCCTGTATCACCAAATAGAATGCTTATCTTGTTGGCGATGTTGATTTTGGGCGTAGGCTTCCCACTTGCAATCATCTACTTGCGTATTCTCACCGACTCGAAAGTTCGTGGCAAGCACGACCTCGTTAAGCTCTGTTCGGTACCTTACCTCGGCGATATTCCATTGTACGAGGGACACCTCACACGCTCGATTGCAGTGCGCGAAAGCGGTCGCGACAAGGTTTCGGAGGCGTTCAAAATTTTGCGTACCAATATGGGCTTTATGTCGAGTGGCAAGAAGCAGCAGGTTATCCTCACCACCTCATCGAATGCTCACGCCGGTAAGACCTTCGTATCGATGAACCTTGGTATGACACTTGCCTTCTCGGGCAACAAGGTGTTGATGATTGACCTCGACCTTCGCCGTCGTACATTGTCGAAGCATATGGGTCAGCGCAGCAATCCTAATGGTGCTACCAAGTATTTGAGTTCGGCAGACACCAGCCTCAACGACATTATCTCGCAGAGCGGTTTGCACGAGAACTTCGACTTTATCTACGCAGGTTTGCAGCCGCCAAACCCTGCCGAGTTGTTGATGTCGCAGCGTTTGGACGACCTCATCGCAGAGTGCCGTAAACACTACGACTACATCATCATCGACAGCGTTCCGGCTCTTATCATTGCCGATGCAATGATCACAAGCCGCATAGCCGATTTGAGCATCTACGTTGTTCGTGAAGGTCTGTTGGAGCGTCAGCAGGTACCTGATATCAACGCTTTGCACGCCGAGAAGAAGTTGAACAATATGTGCATTATTCTCAACGGTGCAAGCGAGACACGCCAGTCGTACGGATACAGCTATCGTTATCAGTACACTTCGGGTTCGGACAAGAACAACCGAGGTTGGCGTAAGTGGCTGAAGAAGTTGGGATTACTTAAATAGTAATTGAAATTATGTCATACACAGGATTGTACATAGCAGTCGATTTCGACGGCACTTGCGTAACGCACGAGTATCCCTACATCGGGCAAGATGTGGGTGCTGTGCCGGTATTGCGAGAGTTGGTTGAGCAGGGCCACTACCTTATTCTCTACACTATGCGCAGCGGCAAACTCGAAAAGGAGGCCGTTCAGTGGTTCAAGGATAACGATATTCCTTTGTATGCTGTGAACACCAACCCTACGCAGAAGAAGTGGACCAAATCGCCAAAGGTGCACGCCGACGTATATATTGACGACGGTGCCCTTGGTGTGCCGCTTATCCATTCGATGACAACCTCGCGCCCATACGTTGATTGGGTTAAGGTCCGCGAATGGCTCGTACAGGAGGGCTTCTTGTAGAAGTTTTTCAACTTACTAATACGGCAGATGGGTGACAAATAAAATGTTACCCATCTGTTTTATCTGTCAAAATGGCAGACCAACACGTAATAAATAGGTATGGCACAAGGTTTGAGCAAGAGATTTTCCGAAAGCAAGAAACATTAAACAAATATAGAACAGATATGAAAAACGGAAAAATTGGGGTAACGACCGAAAACATCTTCCCCGTAATTAAGAAGTTCTTGTACTCCGACCACGAGATATTCCTGCGTGAGTTGGTTTCGAATGCAGTAGATGCTACTCAGAAGTTGCGCACCCTCGCCTCGACAGGAGTTTTCGCAGGCGAAACCGGCGAGTTAGCTGTCAATATCGCCGTAGACAAGGAGGCACGCACGCTCACCGTAACCGACAACGGAATAGGAATGTCGGCAGACGAGGTCGAGCGATACATCAACCAAATCGCCTTCTCGGGTGCCGAGGAGTTTTTGGCAAAGTACCAAAATCAGGCTATCATAGGTCATTTTGGTTTGGGCTTCTACTCGGCATTTATGGTGTCGGACAAGGTTGAGATTTTCACCCAATCGTACGACAGTGCAAAGCCTTCGGTACATTGGGTATGCGATGGCTCGCCCGAGTATTCGATGGAGGAGTTGGCAGAGCAGCGCGAGCGAGGCACAAGCATCGTTCTTCACCTCTCGGAGGAGTGCGCCGAGTATGCCGAGGAGAGCAAAATCAACGAGTTGCTCAACAAGTATTGCCGCTTTCTGCCTGTACCGATCATCTTCGGCAAGGTCAAGGAGTGGAAGGAGGGCAAATACGTCGATACGGACAAGGAGAACCGCATCAACGACACCGAGCCACTTTGGACACGCAAGCCAGCGGACATCACCGAGGAGCAGTACAAGTCGTTCTATCAGGCGCTCTACCCTATAAGCGAGGAGCCGTTGTTCTATATCCATTTGAACATCGACTACCCGTTCCACCTCACAGGTATATTGTACTTCCCTCGCATTCACAACAATTTCGAGATTCAGAAGAACAAGATACAGTTGTACTGCAACCAAGTATTCGTTACCGACGAGGTGCAGGGCATTGTTCCCGAATACCTCACACTCTTGCACGGCGTTATCGACTCGCCGGATATTCCGTTGAACGTGTCGCGTTCGTACTTGCAGAGCGATAGCAATGTGAAGAAAATTTCGGGTTACATCACCCGCAAGGTTGCCGAGCGTTTGAACGAGTTGTTCACCACTATGCGCGAGGAGTACGAGCAGAAGTGGGACGACCTGAAAATTTTCATTCAGTACGGAATCCTCACCGACGAGAAGTTCGCCGAGAAGGCACAGGGCTGTATGTTGTGGAAGAACACCGAGGGCAAATACTTTACAGCCGAGGAGTACACAGCGGCCATAAAGGATTTGCAGACCGACAAGGACGACAAGCTGATTATCCTCTACACCGACGATATCGTTGGCAAGCACGCATTCTTGCAGAGTGCAAAAGCGAAGGGCTACGACGTGTTGGAGATGAACGGACAGCTCGACAGCCACTACATTAATTGGTACGAGCAGAAGAATGAGGGTGTTCGCTTTGTGCGCGTAGATAGCGATATTATCGACCACCTCATTCGCAAGAAGGAGGAGCAGAAGATATCGCTAAGCGAGGCGCAGCAGGAGATTATGCGTCCCGTATTCGAGAGTCAGCTACCTACCGACGACGATATTCGCTACAACATTTCGTTCGAGGCTATGTCGGCAGACGATGCTCCGATTGTGATTACGCAGAATGAGTTTATGCGTCGAATGAAGGATATGGCTAAGATGTCGGGCGGACAGATGAGCCAATTCTACGGTCAAATGCCCGACAACTTCACTATTGCGGTGAATGGCAACCACCCTATCGTGATAGATATTCTCGCCTCGGTGGAGAGGGCTTATGGCGACAAGTTGAAGAGCATCACCAAGAAGATTGATGCGGCAGTTGCCGAGGAGAGTCGCTTCGAGGAGATGACCAAAGATAAGAAAGAGGAGGATTTCTCGCAGGAGGAGAAGGATATGCGCGAGGAGTTGTCGAAAAAGGTTGTAACGCTTCGCGACGAACGCAACCTCCGCCTCAAAGAGATTGGTAAGGAGAACGCCTTGGTACGACAGATAATTGATTTGGCACTCCTCTCGAACGGAATGTTGAAGGGCAAGAATCTTTCGGACTTTATACAACGCTCAATCTCGCTGATAGAGAGCAAAGAGTAAGAAGAAAGCGGTGCAGAGATGCACCGCTTTTTCTATTCCAACCCTAATGCCTTCATCTTTTCGACCACATACTGTGGTACTCGGCACGGACGACGGGTCTCGCCATTTAGGAAGCCAAGCCACGTATGACCTGTATTAATCAACACACCCTCCTCGTTATACAACTCGTATCGCACTTTTAGGCGCACCATAGGCATCTCCTCGACAATCACTCGCACAATAATCTCCTCGTCGAAATGAGCCGGAAGAATATACTTGGAGCCTACCTCCAAAATCGGCGATATGATACCGTTCTTCTCCATCTCGTCGTATGGCATACCCCACGCACGTAACGCTGCAACACGAGCTGCCTCGTAATAGACTATATAGTTTGAGTGGTGCACAATACCCATCTGGTCGGTATCCTTGTAGCGCACCCTTATCTTCTCATCGTGAAAAATCATAACGCTATCTCTATCTTCTGTGAAAACTTACTCTTCTGCTCCACCACGCCACCGCATATCCGGCAACGTCCCTTCTCTCCGTCAATCAGGCAGTCGTACTCGCCATCGGTAGGTAGCAGTTTGTATTGCGAGGTTGCTACTCTACCCTGCTCGTCCGCCTCGCCTATTATAATATAGGTATGACCGAGCAACTGACGCGCAAGTGCCACATCGCCCTTGGCAAGAGCCTTGCGTATGGTGGTCGAGGATATCTTATTGCCATTGTCGGTGTATTGCGCTATCTCGACAACCTCCAATGCTCCGTGTCGCAACAAAAACGAATGGTCGCCCTCCTTATTGTGTCCGAAATGGTGGTTATAGCCCACAATAAGTCGCTTTATTCGGAGTTTACCTATCAGGTAGTCGTCGATAAACTCCTCACGCGAAAGGCGACTAAACGCCTCGTCAAATGGTATAACAACGACATAATCCACACCCGCCTGCTCCAATAGCGCACACTTCTCCTCGAACGACGTGAGCAGTCGTAGCCCCTCATCGTTACCGAGGGTGATGCGCGGATGGGGTTCGAAGGTCAGCACAACGCTCTCGCCACCGCACGCCTTGGCTTGGCGCACTACCTCATCGAGCAAAATTCGGTGTCCGCGATGCACCCCATCATAGGAGCCTACCGTAGCCACACCATTGCTGAGTGCAGGAGGATTGTCGAAACCCCAAACGACCTTCATCGCTATTGATTGTTATTCTCCTCGGCAGCCTTCACAAAGTAGGCAACCTTTTCGAGAATGGTTGTAATATCGTAGTTCTCCACCACAATTCCCTGTGGGAAGTTCATCGGCACCGAGGTAAAGTTCAGCACACCCTTGATACCCGCATTGATAATTGGCACGGTATATTGAGCAGCCAACGACGACGGCAACGAGATAATCACAATACTGATATCGTTATTCTCGACCACCTCCTCGAAGTCGTTTATGTGGTAGCACGGGATATCCATAATGGTCTGCCCCACTTTCGCCTCATCAACATCAAAGGAGGCTGTGATGCGTATATTCAACTGCTTTGAATTGAAGTACTTGGTAATCGCCTGACCGAGGTGGCCCATACCCATAACCGCCACCTTCATTGTATTCTCGCTATATAGTATCGAGTCGATAAAGTCAATAAGCACCTTCACGTCGTAGCCCTTCTTCGTATCGCTCGAAAAGCCTATGAGCATCAAGTCGCGACGCACCTGCACAGCCGTAATGCCGTGCATACCCGCCAAGATATGCGAAAACACGTGGGTTATACCTCGGCGATGACACGCCAAGAGTGTACGGCGATACTCACTAAGTCGCTCGATGGTCTTCTCCGGTATCGGGGTTTGGATATTTGGCATATAAACTCTTATTCGAAAGTTACGGTATAGTCCTTATTGTAGCTCTGCTTCACCCACTCTTGATTTACATAGATGCCCGTTTCGCTATCCTTTTTGAAGCGGTATGGCGTACACAAAGGCACAAAATACTCTCCCACCAAGCCCTCTGACAACTTATCGTTGTAGAGCGCTCGTATAAACAATGTAGCGGCATCGTAGCCACGGAATGCAAAGAGTGAAGGTATCATACCATACGAGCGGATAAAACGCTTCTCGAAGGTTCTAATCGTCGGATTTATGGTGTGCGAGAAGTAGTTTGACACCATTGTTACACCACTCTTGTAGAGAGATATCTTCTCCAAACTTGCAAATCGGGTCCAGCTATGGCTTCCAAGAAGAATAAACGGCTGTGCACCATTGTAGCGAGTGAGAGATTGACGTACCGTATGCAAAGCGTTCAAAAGACGGTCCACCTCGACCTCGTTGTTGGAGGTAACAACAACTACAGGTTGGTCGTTACCACGTATCAACGCCACCAACTCGTTCACATTTCGTCCCACTTGGTGCGGCTGCTCGGTGAGGTAGCGCTTCTCCACCACCTTCGAACTATCGGGCAACATCGCACGTATAGCCTTATCGAACTTTTCATCCACATTCTGTGTCGAGATGATAATCACCCTTCTATCTCCGTTGAACAACTCGCGCAGTTTCGTCATTCTGGTATCCGGCGTAGGTGCCATTTGGAAGAGCGAATTGCTCTTCGTATCGGTAAGAGTAGCCAATGGCGACACCACCGGAATACCCTTGCCCTCCAATGCGGCAAGCACAGGTTTCATATCCTCCTCATAGACAGGTCCCACAACCAAGTCGGCTTTGTCGAGTGCGCCCGACGCAATAATCTCGGCTATGCGCACCGAATCACGCGCAGTATTATAAACATCGAGATTGACCGAGTGCCCCGAAAGGCGCACACTATCCACGCCCATCAGGAAACCGCGATAGAAGTCGATATAGTTCTTCGCAGGTCTATCCTCTGCGCCAAATGGCAACATCAGCACGACGTTGGCTCTCTCACCACGCTTCAACGTGCGAAGTTTCACCTGTAAAGGTACCGGGTTATTTGCCGATGCAGGGAGTTTGTTCTCGGTGATGAATTGCTCCAAAATTCGGGTAGCCTTCTCAACCATTGTCGCCAGCTTCCGCTCCTCGGCAACACTCTCGGCGGTAGAGGCAACAACTACCTCCTCCGACCTCTCTGCCTTGTTCTCAGCCTTATCCACATTTGCACGTCGCTCACGTCGCTCCTCAGCTACTCGCTCCGTCTTTGGTATTCGGAGTTTCTGACCCACCGAGAGGATATCCGAAAGGTCGTCATTTGCTGCTCTCAACTCCTCCACAGTGATTCCGTTCTCACGAGCCAACGAGTAGATTGTATCGCCCTTCTCCACTTTGTAGGTGAAATATCGCTTTCCGTCAGTGTGAACAGTACTCTCTGCCGAGGCCGGTACCACAGCTGTAACGAGCAAGAACATTAGGGTTATTATCAAACTGCGCATCTTCTTGTAGTGTAAATCTATTTAAGTCGTAACTTTATCTCGGTAAAAATCTTTTTGGTATAGTTTGGAAAATCTCCATTCATAATCCAATCGTAGTAACTCGGCTCTCGGCGAAAGATATCCTCCACCGCCTGTCCCTTGTACTTGCCAAAGGTAAAGAGCTCTCTCCCCTTCTCGTCGTAACCTATGCGACCTGCAAAGTCTGCCGTCTTGCCACGCGAGGAGAACTCCGAGAGGAAATCCACGCTATTTTCGAGGTCGCCATAGCGGTCCAACTGCGAACACAGCACCTCGTATGTTGCCATCGTGTCGGCATCGGCGCTATGTGCCGCCTCCAACTCCTTACCACAGTAGAAGCGATAGGCTGCAACCAACGTGCGCTCCTCCTTCTTGTGGAAGATGTTCTGCACATCGACATACTTCGCCCTCTTGAAGAAATCGACATCTACTCCTGCTCGCATAAACTCCTCCGCCAACATTGGAAGGTCGAAGCGGTTGGAGTTGAAGCCGCAGAAGTCGCAACCCTCCAAGTATGCCCTCAACGACTTGGCATATTGACGGAACGTCGGGCAATCCTTCACATCATCATCGGTGATGTGATGCACCGCAGTAGCCTCCGCCGGAATAGGCATCTCGGGATTTATACGCTTGGTCTTCGCCTCGCCACCATCTATCGAACCATCGGGCATAACCTTTACAACCGATATCTCGACAATGCGGTCTGTGGATATATTGGTGCCCGTGGTCTCCAAGTCGAAGAAGACCATCGGGCGCTTCAAATTTAGTTTCATATTGTTAGCCATTAGCTATTAGCCATTAGCCATTAGCTTTTTAGTTTTCCGCTTTCAGTTTTCCGTTTTAATCCTGCTTCGCAGGCTTTTCCTCCTCGCGGCTCGGCATAGTGCAAACAAGTTTGCCCTCTGCTCTCGCTCCGCAGCGTCGGTTCCGTTTTCCGTTTTCCGTTTTTTATGCATTAATCATCATCGGCATCAGCAACATCAATGTCGAAGAGCTCTGAACGTCATCGTATACAGGCTTGTAGACACCTGCACGGCTCGAATCTGCCAACTCTACGAGAATTGTAGGGGTTTCGATGTTCGAGAGAATCTCCACGAGGAATGTCGATTTGAAGCCGATTGTGATAGGGTCGCCCTCGTAGCTGCACGACAACGACTCGTTAGCCGAAATCGAGAAGTTTACATCCTGCGCTGCAAGCACAACCTTGTTATTCTTAATATCCAAGCGGATAAGGTTGGTGCTTGGGTTCGAGCAGACAGCCACACGCTTGATTGCGTTCAACAATCCTACACGGTCCACCAACAACTTGTTAGGGTTCTCCTGCGGTATAACTACGTTGTAGTTAGGGTATGCTCCCTCGATAAGGCGGCAAACCAAAGTGCTCGACGACAACTCGAATACTACATTCTTCTGGTCGAAGGTCATCTTCACCTCGCCCTCCTCCTTCAAGAGGATATTCTTCAACAAGTTTGCAGGCTTCTTTGGCAAGATAAACGCAGCCTTAACGCCACAAGCGCACTCTACGGTGTGCTTAACCAACTTGTGAGCATCGGTAGCCACACAGGTAAGTTCAGTCTCGTCGAGGTTGAAATATACACCATTCATCACCGGACGCAACTCATCGTCTGCCGTCGCGAAGATGGTCTTGTTGATACCGTTTACCAAAACATCTACATCGAGCGATACCTCGGTCTTCTCCTCCGACAACTCGTGAGTCTGAGGGTAGCTTACCGGGTTTGCTCCCGGAACCGACGACTGACCGCTGTTCCAAGCGATGCAAATCTCCCAATTCTCCTCGTTCACCTCAAACGTAAGAGGCATCTCCGAACACTCCTTCAACACGTCGAGCATCAACTTTGCAGGTGCTGCCACAGTGCCCTCTTTCTCGACATTATCGACATTGATGGTGCCTACGAGTGTTGTTTCGAGGTCCGATGTGGTAACCTTCAAAACATCACCCTCCAACTCCATCAAGAAGTAGTCGAGAATCGGAAGTGTGTTCTTGCTGTTGATAACCTTGCCGGTTGTCGCCAATAACGACAACAAAGCCGAACTTGATACTGTAAATTTCATAATTTCTGTTACTTTTTATGTTTGTTAATAATACTTTAAGTTTCTGGTTACCTACAATCTCTTACAGAGTGGGAGGAATTATGAAATTATTCCATCTTGACATTCCCCCTAAATCCCCCTTTGGCAAAGGGGGACTTGTCGTTCGGTGTCCCTCACTCCGTTAAGATTTCTGCTATTTTTTATGTTTGTACTATTTTGTTTGTGTTTGCTTTTTTTATAGGGGTTACTGGGGATTACTGGGGGCGGGCGTTCCGCCCTTTATGGGGGCGCTCACTCCGTTCGCTTTATAGGGAGCGTTTTCCGCTTTCAGTTTTCCGCTTTCCGTTTTCCGTTTTCCGTTTAAATCGTTGCTAACTTGTTAAGGGCATCGACCACCATCTCGCGGACGAATGGCTTGTAGTCGGTGCAGGCGTCCTTCGCAATGCGCTGGGCGATTATAGTGCAAATCGTACCCGCCTTGTGGCCCATAAGCGCTGCCAAGCCTGCCAATGCCGACGACTCCATCTCGAAGTTCGTGATACGTCGTCCTTCGAAGCGGAACGACTCAATCTTCTCGTTCAACTTCAAATCCTGCGGTTGAAGGCGCACCCAACGTCCCTGCGGAGCATAGAAGCCCGGTGCTGCAATGGTAATACCCTCGCGTGTAACGTCTTTAAAGAGCTCAAATAACGACTCGTCAGCGTCGATGAAGTATGGTGCTGTGAGTTGCGGATTCCAACCCGTATGCGCCACAAAAGCCTTCTCAATGGCGAGGTCGCACACATCGTTACGTCCTGCGTAGTAGTTGAGCAAGCCGTCGAAGCCCACCGAAGTGCGGGCAAATACTCGCTCGCCAACATTTATATCCTCCTGCAACGCTCCCGAAGTACCGAGGCGCACGAGTGTAAGCTGCTTAAACTCCTCCTTGACCTGACGTGTGGCAAAGTCGATATTCGCCAAGGCGTCCAACTCGGTAACCACGATGTCGATATTGTCGGTACCGATACCCGTAGAGAGCGCAGTCATACGACGACCCTTGTAGGTTCCCGTTATAGTCTTGAACTCGCGGCTTGCCACGTCGCACTCGATATTATCGAAGAACGAGGCTATCAGCTCTACACGTCCGGGGTCGCCCACCAAAATCACAATATCCGAAATTTGCTCGGGGCGAAGATGAAGATGGAATATCGAACCGTCCTCATTTATAATAAGTTCCGATGCCGGAATAACTCTCTTTTCGCTCATAATTTTTCTTTTTAGCAGTTATACTCTTGGATATTTGGCATAAAAATAGTATATTTACATCGATTTTCAAAACAAAACAACAATTTTTTTATTAAAAATAAAAACTACTACTATGACACTCATTAAATCTATCTCCGGTATTCGCGGAACGATAGGCGGCGAAGTGGGTGAGAACCTAACCCCTATCGACATCGTAAAATTCACTATTGCCTACACCCGTTTTATTGCAGGCAAGAATAGCGCCAAACGTTTGCGCATCGTCGTAGGTCGCGACGCCCGCATCTCGGGCGAGATGGTGAACGATATCATCGAAGGAACGCTCCTCGGCTGTGGTGTCGATGTTATCAATGTTGGTCTTTGCACCACCCCGGGTACCGAAATGGCGGTTATCACTCACAAGGCTGACGGCGGTATCATCATCACCGCATCGCACAATCCAAAGCAGTGGAACGCATTGAAGCTCCTCAACGAGAAGGGCGAGTTCCTCAACGCTGCCGAGGGTCAGCAGGTGCTCGCTTTGGCAGAGCAGGAGGACTTCATCTTCCCTGACGTAGAGAACATCGGAAAGGTGATTTCGCGCGAGGACTTCAACCCTACGCATATCGACCAAGTACTTGCTCTTAACCTCGTTGATGTTGAGAAGGTTAAGGCACGCAAGTTCAAGGTCGTAGTAGACGCCGTAAATTCGATTGGCGGTGTTGTAATTCCCGCACTCTTGGAGAAGCTCGGTTGCGAGGTTGTAAAGCTCAACTGCGAGCCTAACGGACAATTTGCACACAACCCTGAGCCACTTCCGCAAAACCTCACCGAGATTTCGGAGGTTATCGTTCGCGAGAAGGCTGACCTCGGTGTCGTAGTCGATCCTGACGTGGACCGCTTGGCACTTGTAAATGAGGACGGCACAATGTTTGGTGAGGAGTACACTTTGGTTGCGGTTGCGGACTATATCCTCACCCACACCAAGGGTAACACCTGCTCGAACCTCTCCTCTTCGCGTGCGTTGTGCGACGTTACCGTAGCGCACGGTGCTTCGTATGCGGCTTCGGCTGTGGGCGAGGTGAACGTGGTTACCAAGATGAAGGAGACAGGCGCAGTTATCGGTGGCGAGGGCAATGGCGGAGTTATCTACCCTGAATTGCACTACGGTCGCGATGCGTTGGTTGGCGTAGCATTGTTCCTCACCTACCTTGCCGACTTGGGTTGCACGATGACTCAGTTGCGTTTGCGCTACCCTGCATACTTCGCTTCGAAGAATAAGATTGAGCTTACACCTGCGATTGACGTGGACAAGGTGCTGGCTACAATCAAGGAGCGTTACGCACACGAGCGCGTGAATGATATTGATGGTGTGAAGATTGACTTCCTCCCATATTGGGTGCACCTTCGCAAGTCGAACACCGAGCCTATTATCCGCATCTACACCGAGGCAAAGACTCAGGAGATAGCCGACGAGGTAGCCGAGAAGTTCATTGCCGAGATTAAGGAGATTTGCAATCTCTAAAACGGAAAACTGAAAACGGAAAACGGAAAACTGAAAACGGAACCGACGCTGCGGAGCGAGAGCAGAGGGCAAGCTTGTTTGCACTATGCCGAGCCGCGAGGAGGAAAAGCCTGCGAAGCAGGATTAAAACGGAAAACTTTTTTTGATAGAGTACAGAGAGCGACACAAAATAAGTTGGTAGCGCACCCCAGTAAAGGGCGGAACGCCCGCCCCCAGTAAGCACCGAAGGTGCACCCCCAGTAAACCCCAGAATAGCCTGCGCCTTGACAAGGGTTGGAGTTCGGGGTGCGCAAAAACTAATTCTCAATTTTTAATTCTTAATTTTTAATTTTTAATTGTGAAACGCGTTCAAGACTATATTTCAAAGAATAGAGATCGATTTCTCGACGAGTTATTCGAGGTGTTGCGTATCCCCTCGATAAGTGCGCAATCGTCGCACAAGGAGGATATGATTAGGTGTGCCGAGCATCTCGCCAAGGCGTTGGCTGTGGCAGGTGCTGACTCTACCGAGGTTATTCCTACCGAGGGTAACCCCGTTGTATATGCCGAGAAAATCATCTCGCCCGAGGCAAAGACCGTACTCGTTTATGGCCACTACGACGTTATGCCTGTGGACCCTCGCGAGGAGTGGAACACCGACCCTTTCGAGCCTACAATCATCAACAACCGCATCTACGGACGTGGTGCCGACGACGACAAAGGTCAGTCGTTTATGCACATCAAGGCCTTCGAGGCGATGTGTGCCACCGACTCCCTCCCTTGCAACGTCAAGTTTATGCTCGAAGGCGAGGAGGAGATTGGCTCCCCTTCACTCTACGGCTTCTGCGAGGAGTACAAGGAGAAGTTGAAGGCGGATATTATCCTTGTATCGGATACCTCGATGATTTCGCTCGATACGCCATCTATAACGTGCGGATTGCGCGGTTTGACCTATATGGAGGTGGAGGTCATAGGACCTAACAAAGACCTCCATTCGGGCCTTTTTGGCGGTGCTGTGGCTAACCCTGCCAACGTGCTGACTCTCCTTGTGGCGTCGCTCGTCGATGAGGAGGGACACATCACCATACCCCACTTCTACGACAAGGTGCGCGAGCTTACTGCCGAGGAGCGCAAGGCGTTCAACGAGGCTCCATTCTCGCTCGACAGCTACAAGCAAGCCCTCGATATTGACGACGTTGAGGGCGAGGCTGGTTACACCACCATTGAGCGTACGGGTATCCGCCCATCGCTCGACGTGAATGGCATTTGGGGCGGCTACACCGAGGAGGGCACAAAGACCGTTATCCCGTCGCGTGCCTACGCCAAAATCTCGATGCGCCTTGTTCCCGACCAAGATTTCGAGGAGATTGGACGCCTGTTCGAGGAGCATTTCCGCAACATCGCACCAAAGAGCGTGAAGGTGAATGTGAAGTTCCTGCACGGTGGTGCGCCTTACGTTTCGCCTACCGATATGGAGGCGTATAAGGCTGCCGAAAAGGCTGTTGAGGAGTCGTTCGGACGCAAGCCGTTGCCGTTCTATTCGGGTGGCTCTATCCCTATCGTAAGCGGCTTTGAGCGCATCTTGGGCACGAAGTCTATCCTTATCGGCTTTGGACTTTCGGAGGACGCAATCCACTCACCAAACGAGAGTTACGGTCTCGACCAATTCGACAAAGGCTTACAGACGATACCTTTATTCTATAAGTATTTTGCGGAGTAGCGGCTAGTAACGGCTAGTAAGGGCTATTAAGGGCTAGTAAAGAAAGCGCGCACCCTTACTGGCCTTTACTGGCCTTTACTGGGGGCGCACCTTCGGTGCTTACTGGGGGTTACTGGGGTAATTCTCCATTTTGCATTCCTATATACTCTCGGCTAAAAAAAAATAAAAGTTTTCCGCTTTCCGCTTTCCGTTTTCCGTTTTTTTTACTATCTTTGGTGCGAAAAGTGTAACTATATCTATAAACAGATACATTAAAACAAACTAAACAACTATGATTTATTCACACGAAGTGCAGCAAATGTGCTGCGTTAAGAAGGGTGCGAATCACGAGTCTGCTCCAATTCCTGAGGAGGGCAAGTGGGTGCGTGCCAAGGAGATTAAGGATATCTCCGGTCTTACTCACGGTATTGGTTGGTGCGCTCCACAGCAGGGTGCGTGCAAACTTACTCTCAACGTTAAGGAGGGTATCATTCAGGAGGCTTTGGTCGAGACTATCGGTTGCTCGGGTATGACTCACTCGGCAGCTATGGCTTCGGAAATTCTCCCCGGCAAGACTATCTTGGAGGCGTTGAACACCGACCTCGTTTGCGACGCTATCAACACCGCAATGCGCGAGTTGTTCAAGCAGATTGTTTACGGTCGTACACAGTCGGCTTTCTCGGAGGGTGGTCTCGTTATCGGTGCTTCGCTCGAAGACCTCGGTAAGGGCTTGCGTTCGCAGGTAGGTACTATGTTCGGTACTTTGGCTAAGGGTACTCGCTACCTCGAAATGGCTGAGGGTTACTGTACTCGTATGGGCCTCGACGCTAACGACGAGGTTATCGGCTACGAGTTTGTTCACCTCGGCAAGTTTATGGACTTCGTAAAGAAGGGCGTAGAGCCTGTTGAGGCTTTGGAGAAGGCTAAGGGTTCGTATGGCCGCTTCAAGGACGCAGTTAAGTACATTGACCCACGCCACGAGTAATAAACCATATTGTTAAACCTATAAAATCAGAGAAGATTATGGCATTATTTGAGAGCTATGAGCGCAGAATTGATAAAATTAACGCTGTGCTTGCACAATATGGTATCAAGAGCATCGAGGAGGCAAAGGCTATCTGCGATGAGAAGGGTTTGGATCCTTACAAGATGTGTGAGGAGACTCAGCCAATCTGTTTCGAGAATGCAAAGTGGGCTTACGTAGTAGGCGCTGCTATCGCAATTAAGAAGGGTTGCACCGTTGCAGCCGACGCAGCCGAGGCTATCGGCGAGGGCTTGCAGGCATTCTGCATCAATGGTTCAGTAGCCGAGGACCGCAAGGTAGGTATCGGCCACGGTAACTTGGCAGCACGTTTGCTCCGCGAGGAGACACAGTGCTTCGCATTCTTGGCAGGCCACGAGTCGTTCGCTGCTGCCGAGGGCGCAATCAAAATCGCAGAGATGGCAAACAAGGTTCGTAAGAACCCACTCCGCGTTATTTTGAATGGTTTGGGTAAGGACGCAGCGAAGATTATCTCGCGTATCAACGGCTTTACCTATGTTCAGACACAGTTCGACTACTACACAGGCGAGGTACACGAGGTATCGGCAACTCCATATTCGGACGGTCTTCGTGCAAAGGTACGTTGCTATGGTGTTGATGACGTTCGCGAGGGCGTAGCAGTGATGTGGCGTGAGGATGTTGACGTATCGATTACCGGTAACTCGACAAACCCAACCCGTTTCCAGCACCCGGTAGCAGGAACATACAAGAAGGAGCGCGTATTGGCAGGTAAGAAGTACTTCTCGGTAGCTTCGGGAGGTGGTACAGGTCGTACATTGCACCCAGATAATATGGGCGCAGGTCCTGCATCGTATGGTATGACCGATACCCTTGGTCGTATGCACTCTGACGCTCAGTTCGCAGGTTCGTCGTCAGTACCGGCACACGTTGAGATGATGGGCTTCCTCGGTATGGGTAACAACCCAATGGTAGGTGCTACTGTTGCAGTTGCCGTTGCTGTCGAGCAGGCGATGAAATAGTATTTCGCAATTTGATAACCAAGCACGATTCGATTACGGGTCGTGCTTTTTTTTTGTTAGTGAGTACAGAATGCAAAACGGAAAACGGAACCGACGCCAAGTCTAGCGCAGAGGCTGCTTGCAGACTCTGCCTTGACGCGAAGGAGGAAAAGCCTGCGAAGCAGGATTAAAACGGAAAACGGAAAACTTTTGTTTAGATAGTAGTTAGTAGAGAGTAGAGAGTAGTTAAAGATATACCGCGCACCCCAGTAATCCCCAGTAATCCCCAGTAACCCCCTATTGCGCACCACAGCAATACGATTCACCATAGCAATACGATTCGACCGGTCGTAGCAGGTTTGAGCAGAGCAAGATATGTGAGCGTGGGCGGACAACTTTGTTGCGAGGATGTGGCTGATAGATAAAAGGATATTTATATACTTTTATTTGTCAGCAACAGGCTCGATATTGCGCAGCAATACGCCTACGCGCACTATCGCAGACTACTCTGCCACACCGCCACCGACTGAACGAAGCCCTCGATTGAAGCGAAAAAAGAGAAGCGAATAATCGCTTCTCTCTTGGAGCGGAAAGAGAGGGATTCGAACCCCCGGACCCTCTCAGGTCATCGGTTTTCAAGACCGGCGCATTCGACCACTCTGCCATCTTTCCGAGCGCAAAGGTACGACCTTTTTTCTATTTTGCAAAATTTTTCTCGAAAAGTTGAATTTTAGAGCGATATTTTATAACTTTGTAGGTTGGAAGGTGAAATGTAATTTCACCACGCCCAAAAAGCGGAGGGCAGAGAACTGAATTTTAGACGAGAGAACAATTAAACGGAAAACGGAAAGCGGAAAGCGGAAAACTTTTATTTTTTCAATTTTCAGTTTTTTCACTTTTTACACCACTGAAAATGTGAAAATGTGAAAATAATGAAAATTTAGACGAGAGTCGAGAGTTGGCGCGAGAGATAAGGGTGAGTAAAGGCAAGTAAAGGCCAGTAAGGGCCAGTAAGGGTGCGCGCTTTCTTTACTAGCCGTTATTAGCCCTTAATAGCCGTTACTAGCCGTTATTAATGCTTGCGCCTTGACAAGGGTCGGAGTTCGCACAACTAAAAAGGCTAATGGCTAATAGCTAATGGCTAATAGCCCCAAAAATCGGAACGATTTACAGAACAGGAAGCAATAAGTTTACAAACAAAATAAAAGAAAAAAGTATGGGAAGAGCATTTGAGTATCGCAAAGCGAGAAAGATGAAGAGATGGGGTCATATGGCTCGTGTCTTTACGAAGATTGGAAAGGAGATTGAGATTGCGGTTAAGGCGGGTGGTAGCGACCCATCGGCTAATACACGATTGCGTATCTTAATGCAGAATGCCAAGGCAGAGAATATGCCGAAGGAGAATGTGGAGAGAGCAATTAAGCGTGCAACGGAGAAGGACGCAGCAGATTACAAGGAGGTAGTATATGAGGGATATGGCCCTAATGGTGTAGCATTCCTCGTGGAGACTGCCACCGACAACACAAACCGCACCGTAGCGAATATCCGTATGTACTACAACAAGTGCGGTGGTACGCTCGGCAACTCGGGCTCGGTAGGCTTTATGTTTGAGCACAAGTGTGTATTCAAGTTCAAGGCGGAGGGGGCAGACCCTGAGGAGTTGGAGCTCGAAATGATTGACCTTGGCGTAGATGAGTTCTACGTAGAGGAGGACGGCATCAACGTATACGCTCCATACGAGTCATTCGGTGCTATTCAGAAGTGGTTGGACGACCAAGGCTACGAGATTGTATCGGGAGAGTCGGTACGTATCCCAACCGATACCAAGGAGCTCGACGCTGAGGGTCGCGAGGCTGTTGAGAAGTTGGTTGAGAAGTTGGAGGAGGACGACGACGTAGTAAATGTATATCACACTATGGCGGAGGCCGACGGCGAGGAGTAAGAGATAGAGAAACAGAAACCATAAAAACTATAACTATGAACAACAAGTATGCATTGCCAAAAGATGGCGGTTTGATCGCCGATGAGGCTTTCAAGGACCTTACACAGCGTTACGAGCGTATCGCAACACAAGCCTACGAGAGTGAGTATGAGGGTGTGCAGTACATTGCCGACAATATCGTTGCCGCAATCAAGGCACACAAGGGCGACAAGCCTTTTGTACTCGGACTAACCACAGGAAAGACCCCTATCGGCTTGTACCGCGAGTTGGTTAAGCGTTATAAGAATGGCGAGGTAAGTTTTGCAAATGTTGCAGTATACAGCCTCGACGAGTTCTACCCTATCAAGCCAACCGAGAAGCAGAGTCGCAACCACCGTATTCACGAGGAGTTACTCGACCACATCGACATTTGTCCCGAGAATATCAATTTCCCTGACGGAACACTTCCACGCGAGAAGTTGTCGGCCTTCTGCGCCAACTATGGTAAGGCTCACATCGATTTGATGATTATCGGCGTAGGTAAGGACGGACAGATTGGCTTCAACGAGCCGGGCTCTCACGCCAAGTCGGGCACTCGTCTTGTGCAGTTGTCGTACCAGTCGCGCAAGGTGCAGTCGGGCGCATTCGGCAGCCTCGATTGCACTCCGAAGATGGCTATCACGATGGGTATAGATACCGTAATGAAGGCAGAGCGCATTATCGTGATGGCTTGGGGCGAGGATAAGGCAAATGTTGCCAAGCAGATTATTGAGGGCGAGGTTTCGGAGTTGGTTCCGGCGTCGTACTTGCAGGCTCACAACAATATCGAGGTGGTTATCGACGAGGGTGCAGCATCGCAGCTCACTCGCGTACAGACTCCTTGGTTGGTAGGCTCGTGCCAATGGACACCAAAGTTCACCCGCAAGGCTGTGGTTTGGTTGTGCGGTGTTGTAAACAAGCCTATTTTGAAGCTTACACACAAGGATTATATCGAAAATTCGCTCGGCGAGCTGTTGGAGCAGGGTCGCACCTACGACCAGATTAACATCGACGTCTTCAACGACTTGCAGCACACCATCACCGGTTGGCCGGGTGGCAAGCCAAATGCAGACGACACGACACGTCCTGTAAAATCTACTCCATTCCCAAAGAATGTATTGATTTTCTCGCCACACCCTGATGATGACGTTATCTCGATGGGTGGAACATTTATCCGCCTCGTGCAGCAGGGACACAACGTCCACGTAGCATACGAGACTTCGGGTAACGTAGCAGTTCACGACGACGTGGTATTGCAGAATATCGACGCAGCACACGAGTTGGGCTTTGCCGATGAGTATGCAACTGTCGAGGCTATCATCAAGAGCAAGAAACCGGGTGAGCCTGAGCCACGTCCATTGCTCAATTTGAAGGGTGCATTGCGTCGCGCCGAGGCACGCGCGGCGGTGCGTTCATTCGGTTTGAATGCCGACACCAATGCCCACTTCCTCAACCTTCCATTCTACGAAACAGGAGGTATCAGCAAGAGCCCATTCACACAGGCTGATATCGACATCGTAGCGAAGTTGTTGCGCGAGGTTAAGCCTCATCAGATTTACGCTGCGGGCGACTTGTCGGACCCACACGGAACACACCGCACCTGCATCGAGATTGTGTTGGAGGCAATCGAGATGGTTCGCAACGACGAATGGTTCAAGGGTTGCCACTTGTGGCTCTATCGTGGTGCTTGGATGGAGTGGGATCTCGGCTCGGTGGATATGGCAGTGCCACTCTCGCCAAACGAGATGATTGCAAAGCGCCACGCCATCTATCGCCACCTCTCGCAGAAGGATATCGTACCATTCCCTGGCGAGGACCCACGCGAGTTCTGGCAGCGTAGCGAGGATAGAACCCAAACCACCGCAAAGCAGTATGACGCTCTCGGAATGGCAGAGTATCAGGCTATTGAGGTGTTTGTACGAATGTTTTAACAAGTAACAAAGTAAAATGAAGATATTATGAGACTTATTATTCAGGATAACGCACAGACAGCAGGTCGTTGGGCTGCGGAGTACATCGTAAAGCGCATCAATGAGAAGGAGGCGGCAGGCGGTCGCTTTGTTCTCGGTTTGCCAACCGGCTCTACCCCACTTATCACCTACGCACGACTCATCGAGTTGTACAAGGAGGGTAAGGTATCGTTCAAGAATGTTGTAACATTCAATATGGACGAGTATGTAGGTTTGCCACAGGAGCACCCTGAGAGCTACCATTCGTTTATGTGTAACAACTTCTTCAAGCACATCGACATCAACCCAGCAAACGTAAATATCCTCAACGGCAACGCAGCCGATTTGGCAAAGGAGTGCGAGGAGTACGAGGCGAAGATTGTAGCCGCAGGCGGTATTGATTTGTTCTTGGGCGGTATTGGCGAGGACGGACATTTGGCATTCAACGAGCCATTCTCGTCGCTCCACTCGCGCACACGTATCAAGACTTTGACCTACGACACCCTGCTCGTAAATTCGCGCTTCTTCGACAACGACGTGAATAAGGTTCCGAAGTTGGCTTTGACCGTTGGTATCGGCACCGTTCTCTCGGCTAAGGAGGTTATTATCCTCGCGTTTGGCCACAAGAAGGCTGTTGCATTGCACAATGCAGTAGAGGGTGCTTATTCGCACACCTGCACAGCTTCGGCTATCCAGACTCACCCTCACGGAATGATTGTCTGCGACGAGGCTGCAACCGTAGAGTTGAAGGTGGGCACCTACCGCTACTTCAAAGATATCGAGAAGGATAATTTGTAAAAAAAACAGATACTACTATGACCGAAAAACTTCTTAAAATTGCCTCTGAGTTCGTTCTCGAAGGCGCAATCAAAGAGATTACTCCGCTGGGACAGGGTTTCATCAACGATACCTTTATTATCCACACCGAGGGTGATGCTCCGAACTACATTTTGCAGCGCAAGAATCAGATTGTATTCCCTGACGTGCCTGCAATGATGGACAACATCGACCGCGTAACTGCACACATTCGCAAGAAGGTGGCAGCCGAGGGAGGCGACGTTCGTCGCGAGGTTATGACTATCAACCACACCCACGATGGCAAGTTCTACCACATCGACGAGGATGGCGAGTATTGGGCAGTTTGCGAGTTTATCGCCGACACTATCGCCTACGATGCGGCAAATAGCGAGGCTTTGGCACGTATGGGCGGTATGGGTATCGGTAAGTTCCAGTCGCAGTTGGCAGACTTCACCGAGCCATTGGCAGAGGTTATCAAGGGCTTCCACAACATCAAGCACCGTTTCGTACAGTGGGACGAGGCTTTGGCACAGGACTTGGCAGGTCGCAAGGCCTCTATTGCGGAGGAGATTTCGTGGATTGAGTCGCGTCGTGAGGAGATGCTCGCATTTTGGGCAAAGGTTGAGAGTGGCGAGATTCCAATGCGCGTAACTCACAACGACACCAAAATTAACAATATCCTCTTCGACAAGCAGGGCAATGTGCTTTGCGTTATCGACTTGGATACCGTGATGTCGGCACCTGCATTGAACGACTTTGGCGATGCTATCCGCACCTATGCAAACACAGGCGCAGAGGACGCAGAGGATCTCTCTACCGTATCGCTCTCGTTGCCTATGTTTGCCGCTTATGCCGATGGCTACCTCTCGCAGCAGGCAAAGACTCTTACACAGGCAGAGTTGGATCACCTCGCATTCTCGGCTCGTTACATCACATTCGAGCAGGTGTTGCGATTCTTGATGGACTACATCAATGGTGATACCTATTATAAAATTAAGTCGCCTAACCACAACCTCGTACGTACCCACGCTCAGTATGCATTGTTGCAGAGCATCGAGTCGCAGTACGCAGAGATGTGCGAGGTGATTAAGGCTACAACTGCTAAATATCGCGCTTAATATGAAAATTGCGAAGATAGATTTGTCGGGACACACCCTCGAAGAGATTTTCGAGGGTATCGCTCCCGAGAGGATTGCCTGCTGTAATTGGGCCGAGGAGTACCCTTACGCGCCAAATGTATCGTTTAAGATGTTCCATACGGGCGAGAAGTTGTACGTTCGCTTCGATGTCGAGGAGGGCTATACGGCGGCTCGTGTAGCCGAGGATAATGGCGAGGTTTGGACCGACTCGTGCTGCGAGTTCTTCCTATCGTTGGACGGCGAGGCATACTACAACGTCGAGACTACCTGCATTGGCAAGATGTTGATTGGCTATCGAGCAAAGGGTCAGGATGTTATTCACGCCGACGACACTGTACTTTCGCAAGTTGAGCGCATCACTTCACTCGGCTCGGAGCCTTTCGAGGAGCGCGTGGGCGAGAATAAGTGGTCGTTGATGTTGGGACTTCCAACCTCGATTATGCACCAGCACAAGGTTGAGAGTTGGGACGGCTTGAAGTTGAAGGTTAATCTCTACAAATGTGGCGATAACCTCTCGAAACCACACTTCCTCTCGTGGCAACCAATCGCACTTCCGCAACCTTGCTTCCACTGCCCTGAGTTCTTCACGGCAATCGAGTTGGAGTAAAAAATATCGTCAATTATTGAGGGTATTTTGTGCCAAGAAAGGTAGCGAAAAGGGATAAAATGCAGAATCAGAAAAGCTAAGGGCTAAAAGCAACAAGATGGGTATCGTTTTCGATACCCATCTTGTTTATAGAAGTTCATAAATGATTGAGGGTGTTTTGTGCGAGGCAAGGTAGCGAAAGTGCAGCATATAAACCTATGTGAGCATTTCGGTTATTAAAGATTGGTGCAAAATTTACCAATCAGAACCCTGCCTACAAAAAAAAATCGCTTATGAGCGAGCAGATTTTGTGCGAGGCAAGGTAGCGAAAGCGCAGCATAGTAAACCTATGTGAGCATTTCGCTATCCGACGTTATCGTGCAAAATATGCCGCTCAGAACGATTTTTTACTTGGAGTAATTCGAATTAAGATACTCTCTAATGGTAAATTCCGTCTGACACGGCTCGATACCATCGGCGAGGAACTCGTTGGTGTGCTGAATGTGCTCCTTATTGAGGACACAACGATTGAGGAAAGAGAATATCTCATCGTAGTTGTCGTACATCGGCGAGACGGCAAGAATATGGTCGCGATAGTGCGCAGAGTGGAAATAGTAGGTTGCACCCTTCTTATGGAGTTGGTCGGCAATGAAGTCCGAGCCATAAAATCCGGTTGAGAGAATGGTCGCCTTGCGATATGGAACATTACGGTCGGCGTTGCCGTGAAAGAGCATTATTGGACACGGTTTATTGTGCCAATGAGGTTTACTAAGCACCGAGTATATCGCACCTGCAAAGGCTACAACGCCTGCAAAATTGAAATTTTTGGGGAGAATCTTGGCATATTTCGAGTGGTTTGCCAAGTAGTTTTCCGCCTGCAACACCGCTATCGCTCCGGCACTCGAACCACTCGCCACAATAAGCGACGGGTTGATACCCAACTTTTCGGCGTTATCAAGCAGGAATTTTGTTGCACGCAACACATCCTCGGCAGCGAAATTCACTGCGCGATACATCATTCGTGCCCCCTCCAAAGTGCCGACCTCCTTATCGCTACCCTCCGTATACGCCATACCGAGGCGGTAATCTATCGATACCACGTCGAAGCCACTCGACATCAACTTCTCGAAATATGGAATATACCACTCGTGGGCTCGATCTCCGTGCGAAAAACCACCTCCAAAGGCGAATAACAAGCAAGGGTGTGCGCCCTCGCCCTCGGCGCGATAGTGGTCGAGATATAGCGGCTCTGCGCCCTCTACAAAGCAATAGGTTGTTGGTTTTGTCTGTGCAGAGAGTGTCGCCATAGCCAAAATAAAAATTGTAGATAGTAAAATTTTTTTCATCCTACTTATATTTATCGTTCCAGAGTTGCTGCATACGTTCAGCTATGCGCTGTTCGGTCTGGTTTCCGGTGTTCGGGCGATAAAACTGCGTGCCTTTGAGCGACTCGGGCAGGAACTCTTGCTCGACAAAGTTGCCCTCGTAGTCGTGAGCATATTTGTAGCCATCGCCATACCCTTCGTCCTTCATCAGCTCGGTTACGGCATTGCGCAGATGCAACGGCACAGGGCGCAGATTGGTATCCTTTTGCACAAAGGCAAGTGCCTCGTTTATAGCCATATATGCCGAATTGCTCTTCTGCGAGGTGGCGAGATATATGGTCGTCTCGGCGAGCGTAATACGCGCCTCGGGCATACCGATTTTATGTACAGTATCGAAGCAGGCATTTGCCAACAACAGCGCGTTAGGGTTTGCCAAGCCGATATCCTCAGATGCAAGAATCACCAGGCGTCGCGCAATAAATCTCGGCTCCTCACCTCCTGCCAACATTCGTGCCAAATAGTAGATTGCAGCATTTGGGTCGCTACCTCGCACGCTCTTTATGAAGGCGGATATGACGTCGTAATGTTGTTCGCCATTCTTGTCGTAGAGCGCGATATTCTGCTGCAACACCTCCGTTACGAGGTCGTCGGTAATCGTCAAATCGCCCTCACGCGAGGAGGTTATAATATCGAGGATATTTAACAATTTTCGGGCGTCGCCACCTGCAAAGCGGAATAATGCGGCACTCTCCTCAACCTCGATTTTTCGCTGTTTTAACTCCTCGTCGGAGGTTAGCGCACGGTCGAGTAACTTCTGTAAATCTTCGTCCTGCATTGGTCGCAGTGTATAGACCTGACAGCGGCTCAAAAGTGGCGAGATAACCTCGAATGACGGATTCTCGGTCGTCGCGCCTATAAGGGTTATAACGCCCTGTTCTACCGCGCCGAGCAGAGAATCTTGCTGCGACTTGTTGAAACGGTGAATCTCGTCGATAAATAGCAACGGAGTCTTTGCCGAGAAGAATTTTTGGTTCTTCGCAGACTCAATAACTTCGCGCACCTCCTTCACACCGGAAGTTACGGCCGAGAGCGTGTAGAAAGGTCGGTCGAGGGTATTTGCTACAATACGGGCAAGTGTAGTCTTACCCACCCCCGGAGGTCCCCACAAGATGAACGACGGCACATTTCCCGCCTCAATAAAGCGACGGAACACGCCACCCTCCCCGACCAGATGTTGCTGGCCGATATAATCTTCGAGTGTCTGAGGACGAAGCCTCTCTGCTAACGGTGCAGACATAAATTCATTTGCTTTTAGCCATTAGCCAATGGCCATTGGCTCTCTTATTTCTTAATTTTATTGTACTCTTCGATTGCTTTTCCCAAAATGCGGATTGCTTTTCGGAGTTCCTCCTTTTCGAGAATGTAGGCGATGCGGACCTCGTTCTTACCCAAGCCCTCCTCGGAATAAAATCCCGATGCAGGAGCCAACATTACGGTTGCGCCCTCGTACTCAAATTCACGCAAGCACCACTCGCAGAACTTATCGCTGTCGTCTATCGGCAAACGGGCAATGGTGTAGAATGCGCCCATAGGAATTGGCGAGTAGACACCTTCGATTTTATTCAACTCATCGACCAGACAGTTACGGCGCTCGATGTACTCCTCGTAGGTGTGGATGGCGTACTCGCGTGGAGCGTCCAACGACGCCTCCGCCGCAATTTGTCCGAGCAATGGTGGCGAAAGTCGCGCCTGACAGAACTTCATCACCGCAGCACGCAGAGCCTTATTCTTTGTGATGAATGCACCGATACGGATACCACACTCCGAGTATCGCTTCGACACCGAGTCGATCAACACCACGTTCTCCTCGATACCCTCCAAGTGGCACGCCGAGATATATGGCGAGCCGGTATAGATAAACTCGCGATAGACCTCGTCCGAGAAGAGGAACAGATCGTATTTCTTCACCAAGTCGCGAATACGATTCATCTCCTTACGAGTGTAAAGGTAACCCGTTGGGTTATTAGGATTGCATATCAGAATGCCTCGCGTACGTTCATTTATCAACGCCTCGAACTGCTCTATCGAAGGCAATGCAAAGCCATTCTCGATGGTCGATGTTATAGGACGAATCACAGCACCTGCCGATACCGCAAAAGCCATATAGTTGGCATACGCAGGCTCGGGAACGATAATTTCGTCGCCCGGATTCAGACACGACATAAAGGCGAACAACACAGCCTCCGAACCTCCTGCTGTAACGATAATATCGTCGGGTGAGAGTTTAATTTGGTATTGGTCGTAGTAGCCGACCAACTTCTCGCGCAAAGAGAGAAATCCATCGCTCGGGCTATACTCCAAAATCTCGCGATCTATATTGCGAATGGCATCGAGTGCCACCTGCGGAGTCTTGATATCGGGCTGACCGATATTGAGATGATAGACCTTTGTACCTCGTTTTTTTGCCTCTTCGGCAAGCGGAGCCAATCGGCGTATCGGCGATGCCGGCATCAGCACGGCGCGTTCTGAAATTTTTGGCATAATAAGTATTGATAATATATTCCACGCAAATATACGAAAATAAATTGATAACATAGTTATCACTCACCCCTCTTTTCGCATATTTTTATCTTTGCATCAAATTAATAGGTATTTATACCCAAATACAACATTTCTATTGTCATATAGAATATTTTTACTACTTTTGTGTTGAAAACATTTACATTTTTATGAAAAAAGAAGGTAAACCAAGAGATCACAACCTCTTATTGAAGGCATTTCGTGTCTATCTACAATTCGTAAATTCAGGTCTATATTTCCGTAGGGAGCATATGGTAGGTGTCGAGAAGGTGCCTATTGATGGTACGCCACTCGTAATTGTCTCGAATCACCAGAACTGTATGAACGACCCTCTTTCGGTTGCAATGAATTTGACCGACCGTCGCATCAACTTCATCGCTCGTGCCAACGTATTCAAGAACCCTATCGCAGGCCGTTTCTTGCGCAAGTTGGGCCTCCTACCTGCTTATCGTATGTCTTACGATGGCTATGCTTCGGTAGCAAAGAACCGCGCAACCCTCGATGCTGCGGGTCAGGCGTTGTGCGACGGCGAGAGCGTAATGCTCTTCCCTGAGGCGGGACACCAAGATAAGCGTTGGCTCGGAACATTCAAAATTGCATATCTGAAAATCGCTTTCGATGCTGCCGAGAAGTTTAATTTCGAGCACGACGTGATGATTCTGCCTTCGTGCAACCACTACTCGAACTACTTCCACGCGCGTACCGATATGTTAATTCGCTTCGGCGACCCTATTTCGTTGAAGCCTTTCTACGAGGAGTATAAGGCAGAGCCACGTGTTACAATGTTGAAAATCAACGAGATTGTGCGCGAGAAGATTAAGGAGTTGATGCTTCATATCGACGATTTGGAACACTACGACCAAATCGACTTCCTCCGCGAGACGGGCTATGGTCGCAAGTACGCTATCGAGCACGGCTTCAATTTCAACTACCTCCCTTCGCGATTGCTCTCCGACCAGAAGTTGGTATCGGCATTGCAGGAGGCAACAAAGGAGCACCCCGAGGAGATGGAGCAGGTGTATGCCGATACTGCCGAGTACGCTGATGGCTTGAAGAAGTTGCATATCCGCGACTGGCTCTTTATTCGCAAGACACGTTGGACTTCGGCACTCCTCCGTGCTTTGGGCCTTTTGATTTTGCTGCCACTATTCATCGTTTCGATTATACCGACAGGACTGTTGTTCCTCATACCGAAAATTTTCCTCAAAGCGTGGATTAAGGACGAGATGTTCTACTCTTCGTTCCACGTTGGCGTGAGCGTATTCGTATCGGTGCCTATATGCTTCATTCTTCCAACCATTCTGTTGTGGGTATTCCTCAACTTCTGGTGGGCTTTGGGCTATATGGTAGCCTTCCCATTTATGTTCGTACTGGCTTGGAACTATATGCGTCTGTTCTGGAAATTCATCGGAACCTGCATCTATCTCGACCGTCGCAACCGACCTGTTATCAACAAGTTGCGCGACCTTCGTACCAGCATCTACGAGCGTTTGGACAATTTGTTGAAATAGTCTTCAATGCGTAGAATTGGAGTTATATCTGACACGCACGGCACCTTCGATGAGGTGCTGTGCGATTTTTTACGCGACGTTGATGAGATTTGGCACGCGGGCGATATCGGTTCAATCGAGTTGGCGGACAAAATTGCGCAATTCAAACCTCTGCGTGCCGTCTATGGCAATATCGACGGTGGCGATACCCGCTACACCTATCAGCCCTTTGCGCACTTCAAGGTCGAGGGCGTCGAGGTACTGATGACCCATATCGGCGGATATCCTCGCCACTACTCACCGCAGGCATTGGCAAAGATTCAGGCTTGCCGGCCAAAGATATTCGTTTCGGGACATTCTCACATCTTGCGTGTTGAGTACGACAAGGTCTACAACCTACTCCACCTCAACCCGGGTGCTGCGGGGTGCTACGGCTTCCACAAAGTTCGCACAGCACTGCGCTTCACCATCGATGGCGACGACATCAAAGATATGGAACTCGGCGAATGGCCACGAGTTGGACACAAATAGATAGAGCAGTTATTCCTTGGCTATTAGCCATTGGCTTTTTTTAGTTAGTAGTTAGTAGTTAGTAGATATTAAAATACTAACGGCACTAACGACATTTGTGCTAAACGAGGCGACGAAAGCGCAGCATAGTAAACCTATATGAGCATTTTGGCGACCGACACACTCGTGCAAAAAGAACTCATCAGAACTCTGCCTACTTAAAAAATCGTAAATGATGAGATTATTTTTGTGCCAAGCGAGTAGACGAAAGCGCAGCATAGTAAAATGTATGTGAGCATTTCGTTACCGAGGTGCGGTGCAATAAGAACTCATCAGAACTCTGCCAACACGAAAATCGTCAATGATGAGATTATTTTTGTGCGATGTTAGGCGACAGAAGCGCAGCATAGTAAACCTATGTGAGCATTTTGGCGACCGACACACTCGTGCAAAAAGAACTCATCAGAACGATTTTTCCACCTTGTCCAAGATTGGCGTAAAATCAGTCCAAGTATTTGCGAACTCGTCGTAGGAAAGTTCGGTGTGTCCATCTTCCGGAACGTCGGAGATAACCTTTACAGCAACGAGAGGAGTGTTTCCGCACATCTCGCAAGCGATTGCAATAGCACCTATCTCCATATCGAAAATCGCCTTTTCGACACCAAAACGAGCCTTAATATCGGCTACGGAGCGAGCATTTACAAAGGAGTCGCCGGTGAAGACTGTGATATTGTCGGTGCCAAGAAGGTTGCGAGGGTCAGATATCTCGGGAATAAAGCCCTCGGGGATATCGGCATCGTGGTATTGCACACGGTTGGGCATAACAACCTCGCCCTGCTTGAAGCCGAGTGTTCCAGCCGCATAGCCTATAACTGCCACAAGGTCGTAAGGCTGCTCTGCCTGCATCAGATGTCGCGTAAGTGTTGCAGCAGCGGCAGCTTTGCCGATACCGCTAAACGCCACAGTATAGCGATTTCTCAACTGCTCGCCCTTGCGCTCAATGGCAAGGCGTATATTCTTATTCTCGCGCTCGGTTGGCGCAACTATCAGGATATTCTTCATATTGGAAATAGGGCTTTTAGCCATTAGCCATTAGCCATTAGTTCTTTTATTTTCTTGGAATCTTGTTCTATCTGTTGGCGCAACTCCTCAACCGAGTCAAAGCGTTTTTCGTCGCGAATTTTCTCGTAGAGTTCCACTCTCAACTTCAAACCATAGAGCAGACCTTTGAAGCCAAAGAGGTGAGTTTCGAGCAAGCGCTTCGAGCCATCAACCGATGGACGAACGCCCACATTTGTCATTGCTGAGTACTCCTCTCCCTCGACATAGACCTTCGAGCAATAGACACCGTTATCGATGGTTAGATTGTCATCAATAGCTATATTGGCTGTCGGAAAGCCCAATCTGCGTCCCAACCTATTACCACCTATAACGACACCCTCGATAATATCCATACACCTATATCTTATCTGTGAGTTTGCGCACCAACGACACCTCTGAGAAGAACTCCTTGGCAAAAACTCGGAATACGGTGTACGATGGCACCGCGATAAGCAAACCGAGAACGCCCCCTATGGAGCCCGCCATAAGTATCACAATAAATATCTCGAGAGGGTGAGCCTGCACCTTCGAAGAGTAGATAAATGGCTGCAAAATAAAGTCGTCCATCAACTTCACCAAGCCCAATGTTCCAACAATCACGCCAAGAGTGTAGGATATGGTACAACCCTCGATTGGCGACACGATGCCCACAAACAACGACACCAAAGCACCCACCGCAGGTCCCGCATAAGGCACTACGTTGAACAAGCCCATTATGGTTGCGATAAAGCAGGCATCTTTGAGGTCCATACCGAAGAGCATCAACACCACCGAAATAATCGTTGCGATAATAACACTCTCGGTAAGCAGACCTGTGAAGTAGCGCGACAAGAGCATAGACACCTTCTCAATTGCCCTATGAACATTATCGGTGTATTTGTCGGGGAAGAGAGCCGAAACCATCTTCGAGAAGAGTCCATCCTCCTTCAAGAAGAAGAATGTGATGAACGATACCGAAAACAATACGATAACGATAGACATCACACTATTAACCATAGACGACACCATCGAATTTGTCGCATAGTCGCTCAAGAACTTCTGCATAAACTCCACTATCTGTTCCGATATCGAAGTGTGGCTCTCGGGCAGTGCAAAAATCGTCGCTATATAGTTTTGCAGCGAAGCAAAAATCTTCTCTACACTCTGCATAGCGGCGCTCAAATCGAGCGACAACAGCTCCTGAACCTTACCCGCTACAAGTGGCAAAATCAACGATAACAGACCTCCGAATACCAACCACAGTAACATTAACGTAACCGCTGCACCCAACCAGCGCGGCACTGCGCACTCCTTGATTTTAATCCGACAAAAGAGCGTTACCAACGGTCTACCAATAATGGCAAGTACTGCCGAGATAAGGATATACGCCACAACCTCGCGAAAGTACCACAACAAAGCACCCACTGCCACCGTAACAGCGAGTCCTACAACCCAATGCAATACATTCTGAACGGTCAGATTGCTATTTGCTCCACTATTTCCCATACTCGTCAAAATATATTTACGGCTTACTACTGCTGCTCCTCCGGAATTTCGAGCGACTCCTCCTCCGGCGTTTCGAGCGACTCCTCTGCCTCGCCACCAATACGAGCAATAGGTGTCTGCGTTCCTACAACCGAGTCGCCAATCTCAACGAGGAGTTTAGAATCTTTGGGTAGCAATATATCAATACGCGAGCCAAACTTGATAAATCCGCAGATACTATTCTGCTCCACCTGCTCGCCAACCTTCATATACGAAACGATGCGTCGTGCCACCGCACCCGCAATCTGGCGAAAGAGAATCTCCTTGCCGTCAGCGGTCTCTACTACGGTAGTTGTGCGCTCGTTATCGGTCGATGATTTAGGGTGCCAAGCGACCAAAAAGCGTCCCGGGTGATACTTGAAGTACTTCACAAGACCGCCCACCGGAAACCAATTGATATGTACGTTGGTTACCGACATAAATATCGACACCTGCATAACCTCCTCACCGTCGAAATACTCGTCGTCTTTCACAATCTCGGTAACAACCACTCTGCCATCGCAAGGCGAGAATACGAGGTTGTCATCGTGGATACGCACACGGCGTGGAGCACGGAAGAACGAGATTATAAATATCCAGAACAGTAGCAACACCACCGCCAACGAGATATGTAGCCAAAGCATATCCTCCGCCTTCAACAGGTAGAATATAAGGAGCCAAATCGCCAACATCGTCGCGCCCGACACTCCGATAATCTTGAAACCCTCTCTGCTAATCTTCATTTTATTTCTGTATTTTAAGGTTCTATTCTTGTAATTTATGCGCCTACGCCGCCTCTACTGCAACTTCTACGAATTTTGCAATTATCAGATATATCATAACGAATGGCACCGAAATATAGAGTGCATCGAAGCGGTCGAGGAAACCTCCGTGCCCGGGCATCATCTTGCCCGAATCCTTCACATCGGCCTCGCGCTTCATCAACGACTCCACCAAGTCGCCCGCAACACCTGCAAGTGCTGTAACAAGTCCCAAACCTCCCCAGATGTAGAGATTACCCTTGAAGAGATATCCGAAGAGAATGGCGATGCCGATTGCACCAACCAAACCACCAACAAAACCTTCCCACGATTTCTTTGGCGAGATACGCTCGCACAAGCGATGCTTACCAATCGACACCCCTACAAGGTAGGCAAAGACGTCGTTCGCCCAAATAATAGCCATAAACGCCAACATCGCCCAAGCATTCCACTCTCCGACCAGCGCCTCTGGAATATAATAGACAATAGCCATCGGTAAGGCGAGATATATCACGCCCATAAATGTTGTTGCCATATTCTCAATCGGCGTAGGGCTCTTGTGCCACAACTCCAAAACGAATGTCGTAGGAATCATCACAACAATGTATAGCAGGCACATTGCTGCAATGAGAAATGCCGTATCCGACAGCACATCGTCTATAAACAGCGAAAATACACCCACAAATATCGCGAGCGAGGTCGAGATACCTACCCAACACATCGGTTTATATCCACGTTTTTGGCAGAGTTTGTAGAACTCCACCAAGCCGCCGAGCATAATCACCGCAAAGAGTGCTCCTGCGCTCCACTTCGACAACATAAGCGCACCGACGACAACAAGCAACATTACAGCTCCACTTGCGGTGCGAATTATCAATTCCTTCACTTTATTAGTCATCTCCTTCAGGTTAGTTTATTCTCTTCACAAAGCAATCATCGGCATCTTTTCGCTACTCTTTCTTCTCTCGCGGTCCAAAGATATTCTCCACGTCCTCGGTAAAGACAACCTCGCGCTCCAAGAGCAACTCCGCCAACTGCACAAGACCTTCACGGTGTTCATCAATGATATCCTCTGCCATCTTTCGAGCCTTCGCAATCAAGACGCGCACCTCGTCGTCAATCTGCTGTGCCGTGCGCTCCGAGTAAGGCTTAGTAAATGCCATATCGCTCTGACCGGTAGAGTCGTAGTAGCTCATCGAGCCCACCTCGTCGCTCATACCGTAGTACGCCACCATTGCGTAGCACTGCTTGGTTACTCGCTCCAAATCGTTCAATGCACCCGTCGATAGGTGTCCGAAGAACTTCTCCTCCGCCACACGTCCTGCCAATAACGAAGCCAACTCCTCCATCATCTGCTCACGAGTGGTTATTTGACGCTCCTCCGGCAAGTACCACGCAGCACCCAAAGCCTTGCCACGCGGAATAATCGTAACCTTAACGAGTGGATTGGCGTGCTTCAACAGCCAACTTACCGTAGCGTGTCCTGCCTCGTGGTAGGCGATAGTCTTCTTCTCCTGCGGAGTAATCACCTTATTCTTGCGCTCCAAGCCGCCGATAATTCTATCCACCGCTGCAAGGAAATCCTCCTTGCCTACAAAGTCCTTGTTATGACGTGCCGCGATAAGTGCCGCCTCGTTGCAGACATTGGCAATATCGGCACCCGAGAATCCCGGCGTCTGCTTTGCCAAGAAGTCGCGGTCCAAATCCTTATCCAACTTCAACTTGCGAAGATGCACTTCAAAAATCTCCTTGCGCTCGTTCAACTCCGGCAAACCCACCTCAATCTGGCGGTCGAAGCGACCGGCACGCATCAACGCCTTATCCAAAATATCGGCACGGTTTGTCGCTGCAAGAATTATAACACCTGCATTTGTCTGAAAACCGTCCATCTCGGTAAGCAGCTGATTTAGGGTGTTTTCGCGCTCATCGTTGCCCGAGAAGCCTGCATTCTTTCCACGAGCACGACCAATGGCATCAATCTCGTCGATAAAGACAATACACGGAGCCTTCTTCTTCGCTTGGTCGAACAAGTCTCGCACACGCGAAGCACCCACACCTACGAACATCTCTACAAAGTCTGAACCCGAAATTGAGAGGAATGGGACATTCGCCTCTCCCGCAACGGCCTTTGCCAACAGCGTCTTACCCGTTCCCGGAGGGCCTACCAACAAAGCTCCCTTCGGAATTTTCGCTCCGAGTTCGCGATATTTAGGGGCATTTTTCAGAAAATCGACAATCTCCATAATCTCGACCTTCGCCTCCTCCAAGCCGGCAACATCTTTGAAAGTTACTCGCTTGTTGGGGTCGCTCTGGTCGAACTCCTGCGCACGCGCCTTTCCTACGTTCATTATGCCACCGCCTCCGGAGCCTCCCCCGGGCGACATTCCACGCATAAGGAAGAACCATAATCCGAACATAACAAGCCACGGAAGCAGACCCACAAGCCACGAGTCGTACCACTCCTTCTCCTCGGCATTTATGAGTTTAGCCTGCTCGCCGCCCTCCTTGTTTGCCTTCTCGAAGTCGTTCTCGAACTTCTCCAACGAGCCGAGTCGGAACTGCAATTGATAACCGTGCTCGGGCACATTCAGATATCGCTTGTCGCTGCCTCGCAACGAATCTATCTTCTCCCCTTTGAGAACAACTCTCGCCTCCTTGTCGTTTACCACAACAATCTCCTTGACGTCGCCATTTCTAACCAGCTGCTCTACCGTAGCCTTATCGGTCGTTACAGGCTGCGCCTCTCCGTCGCTGAATATCCAATATCCGACAATCAGGAGCGTTATCGCCGTCCAAAACCACATTATGTTTGGACGCAACATACTCATATTCTTTCTCTCTTTTGCCATACTAAACTAAATTGTTACAGATAATTTTTCGTCGTATTAACGAATTTTTACCGACGAAAAGTATATCCAAAACGGGACATTAATCCTCGCTTTCGTAGCGAATCATAGGCGCATCAGCCCACAACTCCTCTAAACGGTAGTAGTCGCGCAACTCGCTCTGGAATATATGCACGATAACATCGACATAGTCGAGTGCCACCCACAGACCTGTCTGCTTTCCCTCCACGCGCCAAGGGCTCTCTTTCAGCACCTCATAGACCTTCTCCTCAATGCCGTCGGCAATAGCCGCAACCTGCGCCGTAGAGTCGGCGTTGCAAACTACAAAATGTGAGCAAATCGCTCCATCGAAGCCCGACAAATCGAGAGATACAATATCCTTACCTTTCTTATCCTGAATACCCTCAACGATGGTTTCAATAAGTTTTTCCATAGTCAAATTTTAAGCAATATATATTTAATCGAGCAAATATAGCAAAAATAATGGATACTACAAAATTAAAATTTTGTGTCATTAGCCATCAGCGATGAGTTATCAACTTTTTGCAACAAAAAGGAGTCTAAGAATTACCTCCCAAACTCCTTAATTTCACTAAATTCGCTACGTTTATTACTTGTATTCCGAAATCGTGCTGCGCAGTGCATCGACAATAGATTTTTTCACATACGAGCGACGTGTTACAAGCGCAATTTTTCGCGATGATGCACCCTTGAAAAGGGTTTTAACCTGCCGCTTACGCTCCTCGGGCACAAAGTCGAGAGCCATCTTCGGAATGACGGTCATCAGCGAAGTGTTATCGACAATTCGCATCAACGTATCGAGTGAGCCGGACTCGAAAGTATAGCGCGACGGCAACGAGTTTTTAGCCTGACAAAGTTCGATAACCTGATCGCGCATACAGTTGCCCGACGAGAGGAGCACCAACTCCGACATCTTCACATCTTCGAAGCGCACGTTCGACTTGTTATAGAGCGAGTTACGAGGCGACACATAGGCGTAGAACTTATCGTCGAACAACTCATACTCGATAAAGCCGTCGCCACAGGTTCCACCCGCCACCAAAGCCACATCTATCTGGTCGCGATTGAGTGCATCAATCACGTCGGCAGTCTTCATCTCGCGCACCTCGATTTCGACCTTCGGATAGCGCTGCACAAACTCCGGCACAAACCTATGCAGGAGGTAGGGCGCAATGGTCGGAATAACACCCAAGCGAATCTTTCCCGACACCTCTCCTTTGAGCTGCTGAACAACCTCTTTTATCGAGTGAAATTCGCGCAAAGTTTCGCGCACCTGCGCCAAAACCACCTCGCCCGCCTCGGTCGGCACAACAGGCTTTTTCGAGCGGTCTAGCAGCATTACGCCCAACTCCTCCTCCAACGCTTTAATTTGCATTGACAGAGAGGGTTGCGTAACAAAACAATGTTCCGAAGCGATAGAGAAACTACCGAAGTTGGCAACTGCCAAAAAATACTCCAATTGAATGATTGTCATAGGATTTCGCTTATTACTTACTGCAAAGATATAAAAATAATTGATAATACACAAACCACAACAAAAAAGAGAGTGTGTCTAACTTTTTTTGGTCAGACACACCCTTGTTATTAGAAGTTGTATAAAAATCCTATCGCTTGCGCATTCCTGCCAAAGAGATTGACGTTACGCCAAACTTGTGAGGATTTGAACGTCCACCGAGAACTGAGAGCAGGCCGTTGCGATAGACGTTGCCGTGGATATTGTGCTCAACAATCCAGTGTTGCGACTTTTGGTCGAAATAGAGCACTCCGACGTGAGTTCCGTAATTTCTTGTTCCTTGTCTTCGCGCAGCATAATAGAACTCCAACATATGAGGGCTTGTGCAATAATACATATTTACAACATAGCACGCTCTCTGGTCGAGAGTTTTGAGGTCGAGATGTTCCTTCACGTAGTCTGCTGCTCGACGGTGCGCACCCATAATTGCCGAGAAGTGCTTGCAGGAGTCGAGTTTTTTCAGATTTGGAAGTTTAATGTGCAAATAGCCATTGAGATGCGAGGTGAAGTGAGCCGGAATCTGGTATGCGTGTCCGCTCGATGCTATTCCAAATCGTGCCAAACGGTAGTTTGCGTGTGCAGCACACTCCTCGGAGAACTTTCCCCATCTATTTCTGCCTCCGCCCCAAACGATATTGCTCTTATACGGCTTTGCAGGTGGCTCGTACGCACGCATAATTGCAAAGGCTATCGAGTCGGCTCTGCGCTTCTCCCTTGCCGCCAAAGTGTCTGCCTTGCGCTTTCTCACAATAGCACGCGCGATGGAGTCAGCCTTCATATCCTTTGGCTTATACAACGAAACGAAGGTTACGCCGTCGCCAAGTATCTCGAAAATTTCGGTACTGTCGTTCTTAATTGCCGAGTCGGACATTATGTAGCGCACGATAGCCAACTCCTTTTTTGTGCTATCTTGCGGCATCTGAGGCTCAACAACAGCAATAGTCGTATCCACCACTGCCACAGTGTCTGTGCCCGATGCAACAGCATCGCTCATAACGCCATTGCCCTGCACGAAGAGCAACATCATCAATGCCGGAACAAGCAACAAAATTTTCTTCATATATACTCTCTATTCAAGCCTGTTAAACTGATTTGCAAAGTGTTAAATTCTGCAAATTGACCGCAAATGTATAAATTTTTTCCGATAGAACAAAAAATTTGATAAAATAGCCTTAATTGTACATTTTTGGTGGTCGATTATCAATTGTTTTTACTATATTTGCGCGATTAAACACTTTTTTTGAAATAGGTATGGGAAAAATTATACTTACGGGCGACAGACCTACGGGCCGTTTGCACTTGGGGCATTATGTAGGCTCGCTGCGTCGTCGTGTCGAGTTGCAGAACTCGGGCGAGTTCGAGAAAATTTTCATTATGATCGCCGATGCACAGGCTCTGACCGACAACTTCGACAACCCGGAGAAGGTGCGTCAGAACATTATCGAGGTGGCGTTAGACTACCTTTCGTGCGGTCTTGACCCCGAGAAATCGACAATTTTCATTCAGTCGCAAGTGGCAGAATTGACCGAGTTGGCATTCTACTATATGAACCTTGTTACGGTGCAACGTTTGCAGCGCAACCCGACGGTAAAGGCCGAGATACAGATGCGTGGATTCTCGGAGAGCGCCATCGAGGGCGACACCACACAACGTCAGGGTATTCCGGTAGGTTTCTTCACCTACCCTATTTCGCAGGCATCGGACATCACAGCCTTCCGTGCGACAACCGTACCCGCAGGTGCCGATCAAGAGCCTATGATTGAACAGACACGCGAGATAGTACATAAGTTCAACTCTACATACGGCAAGACGCTCGTTGAGCCTGAGATTCTTCTTCCGGAGAACTGCATCTGTATGCGCCTTCCTGGAACCGATGGCAAGGCGAAGATGTCCAAGTCGCTCGGCAACTGCATCTACCTCTCGGACACCCCGAAGGAGCTCAAACAGAAGGTTATGTCGATGTATACCGACCCTGACCACCTCCGCATTGAGGACCCGGGCAAGGTCGAGGGTAACTGCGTGTTTATATACTTGGACGCATTCTGTCGCGACGAGCACTTCGAAAAGTACTTACCTGATTACAAAAACCTCGACGAGATGAAGGAGCACTATCGTCGTGGAGGCTTGGGCGACGTAAAGTGCAAGAAGTTGTTAATTGCCGTTTTGGAGGAGATATTGGAGCCTATTCGCGCACGCCGCAAGGAGTGGGAGCAGAAGATTGAGGAGGTTTACGCCATTCTCGAAAAGGGCACAACCGAGGCTCGTGCCACAGCCGCAGCAACACTGAACGACGTTCGCGAGGCTATGCGAATCAACTACTTTGCCGATAAAGAACTCATCTCCGAGCAGGCTGCTCGCTACCGAGAAACATCGGCAAAGCAGAATTAAAGATTAAAAATTAAGAATTAAAAATTACTTTTCCTGATTTATGGGGATAAAGAGAGACAATATAGTTGAAATTAAGAGTTTTGATTTTGCTGTTCGTATTGTCAATCTATATAAACATATGCTCAAAACTCATCACGAAGCCAACCTGTCAAAGCAGGTTTTGCGTAGTGGAACAGGTATCGGAGCGAATATATGTGAAGCAACTCGGGCTCAATCTCGAAAAGATTTCATTGCGAAGATGAATATTGCTCTCAAAGAGTCTTACGAGACAGAGTATTGGTTACGCCTACTATACAAAGCTGACTATATTACAGATGTAGAATTCAAAAGTATTTATACGGAAAATCAGGATATTTCAAATATCATCGCAAAAATTTTAATCACAAGCAAAAATACCCTTGATGAGTAATACTGAATAAAAAAGATTATCTTGACCGAGCAAGAAGTGGAAGTTATACAACTTGAACTCAACAAACAAATAGACATTTGGAGTGAGCCTGAAAAGCTGACTATTGTATGCGATGTTATAAAGAGGGCAGAGGTACTTATGGAAGAACTTGATGCCTACGATGAGCTAAATGGCGATTTGCTTCGTTGGTTTTGGAACAAGTATCAAGAAGAACAAAACAATTTTTAATTCTTAATTTTTAATTCTTAATTATCTTTTGAAAAAAAGGATATGATTGAGCACTCAAACTATATAAACAAGGCCAATCGAGAGAAGATATACAAATGGTTTCTCGACATCACACAGCGATTGACCGAGCGTCAAATGATGCTCATTCTCGCTGTGGTGGTTGGTGCTTTGGCGGGTATAGCAACCTATCTCTTCGAGATGGTGTTACACCTCATAAAGAGTGGCTTGGTTAATTGGTTTGATGCCGACACATACCACCTCCTGTACCTCCTCTACCCCGCCATCGGTATAGTCTTGGCGACACTCTTTGTACGATATATCGTCAAGGATAACATCTCGGAGGGCGTTACGCGAGTACTCTATGCGATGTCGCGCCGAGGTTCGCATATTGCAGGGCACAACTGCTGGACCTCTATGGCAGGAGGCGCAATCACCATCGGCTTCGGAGGTTCGGTGGGTCCCGAGGCTCCTATTGTACTTACGGGTGCAGCCCTCGGCTCAAATGTCGGAAAGTTGGCGAAACTCAACTACAAAAACATCACTCTGTTGCTCTGCTGCGGTGCAGGTGCTGCAGTTGCTTCTATTTTCAAGGCTCCGATGACGGGTGTGGTCTTCGTATTGGAGATATTGATGCTCGACATCACCTCGGCCTCAATTATTCCATTGCTCGTATCTTCGGTTACGGCTACAACCATAGCCCTTGTGCTGCGAGGTTTCGACCCGATTATATCGGTAACGCTTACGGAGGCTGACGTATTTCAAATCAAGCATATTCCACTCTTCATCTTGCTCGGAGCTGTGTGTGGCGGCATATCCTACTACTTCACAAGCGTTAATGCACGAGTGGGCAAAATTGTGCGTTCGATAAAGAGTCAATATGCTCGTTGGGCAGTTGCAGGTGTAGTCTTGGGTGTATTGATTTTCGTATTCCCACCGCTGTATGGCGAGGGTTACGAGAGTTTTGTATCGTTGATGAAGGGCGACAAACTCTCCATCTTCGAAAATTCGCTCTTCTATCCATTCCGCGAGATTGAATGGGTGGCTCTACTCTACATTATCGCAATTATCTTCTTCAAGGTTATCGCAATGGCCACAACCAACGCCGCAGGAGGTGTTGGCGGTACGTTTGCGCCATCGCTGTTTGTCGGTGCTTTCACAGGTGCAAGTATGGCTATCATCTGCAATATGTGCGGTTTGGAGCTCTCGATTGCGACCTTCACCTTAGTAGGTATGGCAGGCGTTATGGCGGGAGTTATGAAGGCACCTTTAACCGCAATCTTCCTTATCGCGGAGTTATCGAACGGCTACGGATTATTTATTCCGCTGATGATTGTGGCTTGCATCGCCTTCGCGGTTGGGCGCTACCTCGACCCCGACTCGATATATACCAAGCATCTGCGTCAGAAAGGCGAACTTCTCACCCACGACAAGGACCAATCTGTGTTGGTATTCCTTAACCTCGACGAGTTGATGGAGACCGACTTTGTACGCATTAGGGAGCACTTCACTTTGGGTGATATGTTGGATATTATCTCCACGGCTCGCCGCAACATATTCCCCGTTATCGACAACTTTGGACATCTGCTCGGTATCGTTCAACTCGACGATTTGCGCGAGGATATGTTCAAACCATCGAAGCGAGGAAACTCGATTATGAACTATATGATTCAGCCACCCGATAAAATTCTCGAACACGAGATGATGCAGGAGGTTTTGCCACGCTTCGAGGCTAACCGTACTTGGATGTTGCCGGTGGTCGATAAGGAGAACCGATATCGCGGTTTCATCTCCAAATCTCGAATTTTGGACGCCTACCGCGAACAATTAGTAAATATAACACAGTAGAAATTTATGCCAGAACCAAACTATAAAGTCGTAGCACTCGACTTCGATGGCACCACCGCTTGTACCGTACCCGCCATTTTCCACGCAGCACACAAAATGCTCGGAATGCACGGCTACGAGATTGAGAAGGAGGTCGTATATAAAAACTTCGGTCTTGCCCTGCCGTTTGCATTTCGCTGTTTTGCGGGCGACGACACGATTGACGATGCTACAATCGAGCAGATGACAGCTGAGTACAACGCCATCTACAAGGAGGAGGGTGAGCGCCTTATCGAGTTGTTCGACGGCGTAGTCGATACGCTCGACCGCCTCAAAAACGCAGGCATAAAAATCGTTATCGCCTCGAACAATATACGCCCCGTACTCGACCGTCTGACCGCAAATCTCGGCATTGCCAAGTATATTGACGATATCGTGTCTGTGGAGGACGTAGAGGAGGTAAAGCCCGCCCCCGACATCGCTTTGGAGGTCATTCGTCGCTTCGGCGTCAAGGGCGAGGAGGTGCTGGTGGTTGGCGACTCCACCTTCGATATGGATATGGGACGTGAGGCGGGTTGCCACCTTTGCGGTGTAACCTATGGCAGCCACTCGCCCGAGATGTTGCAAGAGAAGGGGGCACGCTATATAATTGAACACTTCGCTGAACTCGAAAAGATTGTTCTCGGATAATATATGGCTCCTGTTATCACCATATACACAGATGGCTCTGCGCTCGGCAACCCCGGACCCGGAGGCTATGGCGTAGTACTCATAAGTGGACCTCACCGCAAAGAGCTCTCGCAGGGTTACCGACTTACGACCAACAACCGTATGGAACTGACGGCAGTATGTGTAGCACTCGAAGCATTGAAGTTTGATGGCTCGGAGGTTACAATCTACTCCGATTCGAAATATGTGGTCGATGCAGTATCGCAAGGCTGGGTGTTCGGCTGGGAGAAGAAGCGTTTTTCCGGCAAGAAAAATCCCGACCTATGGATACGTTTTTTGAGGGCCTACCGCCGCCACCACGTTCGCTTTATATGGGTTAAAGGACACGCCGATACGGTCGAGAACAACCGTTGCGACCAACTCGCCGTAGCTGCTGCCAACGGCTCTACCCTACTCGAAGATACGGGCTACCAGCCCGAATAAACCACGCAAACAGCTATGGGTAAGTTCGCATCAACAGGCAAAAAAATTGTTCGTGCCCTTATAAAAGGCGTGGTTACGCTCGTACTCGTAGTTTTCGTATATGCAACTATAAGCAGCGTCAGTCCGATATACGACTTTGCGGCGCCGCACAAGTTTGTTGGTCCCGACATCTACAACCCCTACAAAAATCTCGATACAGCACACTGTTGGAAGCGAGCAAACTTTCACACTCACACACGAGTAGAGGGCTTATCCAACGAGTGCGACCACACACCCAACGAGGTATTGAAGGCGTATGAGAATTTGGGTTACAACATTGTAACCTTCTCGAACCATAACGAGCAGACCTCGCACCCAAAGGGTGAGGAGTATCAGTCGAATGGCTACGAGCACGGCTACAATCTCTTCAAATTCCACAAACTAACATTCGGCGCCGACGAGGTGGAGCATTTCGACCACCTTCTGCCTATTTGGGCATCGCAAAAGCAGTTTCAAATAGAGTTACTTACCGACGATGGCGACATCGTTCAAATCAACCACCCTTTGCGCACTCCCACGCTCACAAAGAGTCAGTTGGAACAACTTTCGGGCTATAAACTCATAGAGTTGGATAGTGGCAAATCGACCGAAAACGAATACTGGGATTGGGCATTGAGCGCAGGTAGATATAGTTTTGGTGTAGCAAACGACGACCTACACTATCCCGACCGTACAAGTAAAATTGCCGTACGTTGCAACTTCCTCTGCACCCCTTCGGCTCGCTACGAAGATATTTTGCAGACTCTAAGCGAGGGTTGTTTCTACTCGATGCGTGTTCCCGACTACGGCAAGGGGGATTGGGAGGTGAAACGCGAAAAAAATCGCACACTACCCTACATCAAAGATATTCGCCTGCACGACGACGAGATATTCATTCGCCTCTCCGAGCCTGCAAGCCATATCAAAATTACGGGACAAGGGGGCACAACACTTGCAGAGTGCAACGATAGCGACTTTATCGCCTATAAGATGACAGAGACGGACACCTACGCCCGAGCAACGGCATACTTTGCCGAAGGTGAGGTTATCTATACCAACCCATTTGCCCGATACGATGCATCGAAGCAGGCGAACCCTTTCTGCGTCGAGTCGCCGAAAATAGACATTTTTTTGACCATTCTTTTCAATTTTCTGCTCTTTGCTATATGTGTAGCAGAGTGCTACCTTATATATAGAGTTATAAAGCGATGAAAGGTTTCAAAGACATAGTGGTACGATGTACCGAGTTTCTCAACCGCAAACGTAGTTTGGCGTATGTCTGCGCACTGTTGAGCGCATATACGCTATTTGCTTTCCACTACCCGTTTTTCAGTTACGTGGCGGAGAACGTAAGCCACGACTTAAATGGTACGTGGATTGTGTGCAGTATGTTCATACTGATGCTTGCACTCAACTATCTCGTCTTTTACCTACTCCTCTATATGGGTCGTGTTGTGGGTAGATATCTGCTTGCCATACTCACCACAGGCAACGCCGTAGTTCTCTACTTTATCAATACCTACAACGTATTGATTGATGCGAGTATGATGGGGAATGTGTTCAATACCCAATTCTCCGAGGCGTCGAGTTTCTTCTCGTGGAGCGCCGTAGCCTACGCGCTGATACTCGGAGTTGTGCCGAGCATACTACTCTGTCGCAAGCGGATTGATTACGGCTCGATACGACTCTTCCTGCGAAACCTTGCTATCTCGCTCGTAGTTGTGGGTAGCGTGGTCGCCGGCAACTACAAAAACACCTTTTGGGTGGATCGCCACGCCCCGATAATAGGCAGCAAACTCCTACCGTGGTCGTATATCGTAAACTCGGTGCGATACTACAATCAATGGAAACGAGCCAACCAAAAGGAGATTCTTTTGCCCGACGCCGAGGAAATTTCGGATAGCAAAGATATTTGCGTACTCATCATTGGAGAGTCGGCACGAAGCGCAAACTTTTCGCTCTATGGCTACTACCGCAACACCAATCCGTTGATGACGGAAGACGGAGTAACGGCACTCAAAGCACGTGCTTCGCACACCAACACACTAAATGCGGTGAGGGCAATTTTGCAGCATAAGCCAAGTCGCGAATTGCACGAGATACTGCCTAACTACCTCGCACGCAACGGCGTCGATGTGATGTGGCGCAGCAGCAATTGGGGTACTCCTCCACTCCACTTCGAGAAGATACTCTCGAAGGGCAAGTTGAAGGAGCTCTATCCCGAGGCGGACAACAACCACGACGGCATACTCTTTCACGGCTTGAAGGAGGAGATTTTGGAGAGTAAGAGCGACAAAATTTTCATCGGCATACACACCTACACCAGCCACGGCCCGGAGTATTACAGCAATACGCCCGACGAGTTCAAACGCTTTATGCCGGAGTGTCGCACCGTAGAGATGGCAAATGCAAAACGCGAGGAGTTGATAAACGCCTACGACAACACCATACTCTATACCGACCACCTTGTACACTCGGTTATCGAGGTGCTACGAGAGTTCCCCGACAGACGTGCGTGCGTGATTTTTATCTCCGACCACGGCGAATCATTGGGCGAGGGTGGCTTGTATATGCACGGCGTACCTATGAATGTAGCCCCTGCCGAGCAGTTGGATATTCCGTTTATCGTATGGACTTCGGACAACGCTAAAATCAAGGAGATAGAGCAGGCAGACCACTACTATATATATCATAGTGTGCTGAACTTCCTCGGAATAAAGAGTTCGTTCTACGACGAAACAAAAAATATCTTCGAATGAAAACGCTCTATATAATAAACCCAATATCGGGCAAGGGCAAGAAGCAGCGAATTGCCGAAATACTCCACGCAAGGGGGTGTAAAGTTGCCTTTACAAAGTATGCCGGACACGCCGAACTGCTTGCACGCGAAGCCGACGAGGATATCGTCGTAGCCGTTGGTGGCGACGGCACAGTAAACGAGGTAGCACGAGGCATTATAGGCTCGGAGAAGATTCTCGGCATTATCCCTTGTGGAAGTGGCGACGGCTTGGCACGCCATCTCGGACTCTCGCACAATATCCGAAAAGCTATACAGACTATCGAGCAGGGGGAGTGGCGAGCGATGGACGCCGCCGAGGTAAATGGTCGCCTCTTCTTCTCGGTATGCGGAGTGGGCTTCGATGCTGTGGTGAGTGAGCGATTTGCACAGAGCGGAAAACGCGGACTCTCAAACTACGTAAAGCAGGGGTTAAAAACGTGGAATACCTACTCGCCCGACCACTACAAGGTGGAGATTGACGGCAAGATATTTCAGACCGATGCGCTCTTTATCACCGTCGGAAACTCCGACCAATGGGGCAACAACGCCAAAATCGCCCCTCTTGCCGACTGCTGCGACGGCATTCTCGACATCACCATAGTTGAGAGATTCGGCATTTTGGAGTTGCCTTTCTTGGCGCTACGACTTATGACCGGCACACTCCACCGCAGTCGCAAGGTGCACTGTTACAAAGGCAAGGAGGTGCGTATCACCCGCCAAAGCGAAGGTGCTGCACACGCCGATGGCGATTGGTTCATCGACTCGGAAAGACTACATATCAAGATTCTACCTTCGGCACTGAAAGTCATCGTAGCAAAATAAAAGAGGGTTCAACCCCTCTTTTTTTTGCTATTGGCCATTAGCCATTGGCTTTTTTAGTTAGTAGTTAGTAGAGAGTAGAGAGTAGTTTTTTGCGCCATTTTTTATGGCATTGAATGGCATTCGGGCACAAGGCCCTGAATGGCATTGAATGACAGCGCACTCCATAGGAGTGCTTAATGACAGGCGCTTTGCCATTCAGCGAGTGCAACGAGCGATTGTCATTCTTTGCCATTAAGCGACCAACGGGAGCGAATGCCATTTTGCTTCGCAAAACAGACCTTCCAACTAAAAAACAAAAACGCATTTTAAGGAGGTAGTTGCAACGCTATCAAAGAAAAATGAGATGGGCGCATACACGAGGTATGTAACCATCTCATTTTTTGAAGATAAGGAAGCAAATGCCCCTTACAAATGCGTTTTACTACTCGGAGAGGATCTCCAACAACTTAATCGCCGCATCAGGAATCTTGGTACCAGGACCGAAGATAGCTGCTGCACCATCTTTGTAGAGCTGATCGTAATCCTGTGCAGGGATAACGCCTCCTACTACTACGATGATATCCTCACGACCAAGTTTTGCGAGTTCCTCAATAATCTGCGGAACGAGAGTAAGGTGTCCGGCAGCAAGCGACGATACACCTACTGCGTGAACATCGTTCTCCACAGCCTGCTTTGCAGCCTCGGCAGGGGTCTGGAAGAGAGGTCCCATATCCACATCGAAGCCAATATCAGCATAACCTGTTGCTACAACCTTGGCACCACGGTCGTGTCCGTCCTGTCCAAGCTTCGCAATCATAATACGAGGCTGACGGCCCTCCTTCTTTGCAAAGTCGGCGCACATCTGCTTTGCCTTCTCGAAATTACCATCTTTCTTCATAGCCGAACTATAAACTCCTGAAATTGAACGAATAACTGCCGAGTAACGACCTACCTCAACCTCGCAAGCATACGAAATCTCGCCAAGTGTAGCACGCACCTTTGCAGCCTCAACTGCGAGTTCGAGGAGGTTGCCCTTACCTGTCTTCACGCACTCTGTAATTGCTGCCAAAGCCTTATCCACGGCTGCCTGATCGCGGTTAGCCTTCAACTCGTTAAGACGCTTAATCTGGCTCTCGCGAACTGCGGTGTTATCCACAGCGAGGATATCGATTGGAGCCTCCTTCGCAAGGCGGTACTCGTTCAAACCGATAATCTTCTGCTCACCCGAGTCGATACGAGCCTGTGTACGAGCAGCAGCCTCCTCGATACGCATCTTTGGAATACCTGTCTCGATAGCCTTTGCCATACCACCGAGTTTCTCAACCTCCTCGATAAGTGCCCACGCCTTGTGTGCAATCTCGTTGGTGAGGCTCTCAACGTAGTACGAACCTGCCCAAGGATCTACTGTACGGCATACATTGGTCTCCTCCTGAATATATATCTGGGTGTTACGAGCAATTCGAGCCGAGAAGTCGGTTGGGAGGGCGATAGCCTCGTCGAGCGCATTGGTGTGAAGCGACTGGGTATGACCAAGTGCTGCACCCATAGCCTCGATTGCTGTACGGCCAACGTTGTTGAATGGATCCTGCTCGGTGAGCGACCAACCCGAAGTCTGCGAGTGAGTACGCAATGCGAGCGACTTTGGATTCTTTGGCTAGAACTGCTTTACGATCTTCGCCCACAACATACGCGCTGCACGCATCTTGGCAATCTCCATAAAGTGGTTCATACCGATAGCCCAGAAGAACGACAAACGTGGTGCGAAGGCGTCAATCGACATACCTGCATTGATACCTGCGCGGAGATACTCCAAACCGTCTGCCAAGGTGTAAGCCAACTCGATGTCGGCAGTTGCACCGGCCTCCTGCATATGGTAACCCGAGATAGAAATCGAGTTGAACTTCGGCATATTCTTCGAAGTGTACTCGAAGATGTCGGCAATAATCTTCATCGAGAACTTTGGAGGATAGATATAGGTGTTACGCACCATAAACTCCTTCAAGATGTCGTTCTGGATAGTACCTGCCAACTGGTCGAGTGTACAACCCTGCTCCAAACCGGTAACGATGTAGAACGCAAGGACTGGAAGTACAGCACCATTCATAGTCATCGACACCGACATCTTGTCGAGTGGAATACCATTGAACAACACCTTCATATCCTCGACCGAGCAGATAGATACACCTGCCTTACCAACATCGCCCACTACGCGAGGGTGGTCTGCATCGTAGCCACGGTGAGTAGCGAGGTCAAACGCTACCGAAAGACCCTTCTGACCCGCTGCGAGGTTACGACGATAGAATGCGTTCGACTCCTCGGCAGTCGAGAAACCTGCATACTGACGAATTGTCCAAGGACGCATTACATACATAGTAGAGTAAGGACCACGCAAGAATGGTGCAAGACCTGCTGCATAGTTCAGGTGCTCCATACCCTCCAAATCTGCCGCTGTATAGTTATCCTTTACGGGTATCTGCTCGGCAGTCAGCCAAGGCTCCTTAGCCTCGGCATTGCAAGCAGCTGCGCCGCCTGCGTATTTCAAATCTGCAAATTTTGCTCTCATAATTTGTTCCTCCTACTCGTTAGATACCCATCTGTGCCAAGTAACCCTTCAATGTTTCGAGAACATTGCTCTTGACGCTGATAAAGTTGTTAATACCCTTCGACTGCAACTCCTCGGTGCAAGCAGGTGCGCCGGCAACCACAAGAATAGCCTTGTCGCCGAGCAACTCCTTAACCTTTGGAGCTACCTCTGCGTAGTCGTCGTCCGAAGCACAAACAACTACGATTTCAGCCTTCGATGCGAGTGCTGCCTCAACACCCTCCTCAACCGACTTGAAGAAGTTGTTGTCGATTACGCGGATACCCGCGCAAGCGAAGAAGTTACAAGAGAACTGTGCGCGTGCGCGAGCCATAGCCAAGTTGCCACAAGTGAGCATAAATGCCTTTGGCTCCTTGCCGCTGCGATCTACACCCAAGCGCATAGCCTCGAATGCCATAGCACCACGGTATGGAGTGATTACATTCTCCTTCTCGACGCGGGTTACAGCCTCTGCAGTAACGGCAGCGTCGGCAACCTCGGTAAAGTTAGGATATTGGTTTGCACCGAGCAAAATCTGACGGCGTGTAGCCACTGCCTTATCCTTTGCAGCAGCCGAAGCCTTCACGCGCTCAACGATAAAGCCCGCTTTGAGAGCCTCCTCGTAACCGCCCTTCTCCTCAACTTCGAGGAAGAGTTTCCACGCCTCGTTAGCGATGCAGTTGGTCAAGTTCTCAATGTAGTACGAACCACCGGCAGGGTCGATAACCTGATCGAAGTGCGACTCGTGCTTCAAGAGGAGCGACTCGTTACGAGCAATACGATACGAGAACTCCGATGGCTCTGCGTACGAATGGTCGAACGGAAGCACCTCCAACGAGTGAACACCTGCGATAGCAGCCGACATAGCCTCGGTTGTGCCACGCAACATATTTACATAAGGGTCATAGGCGGTCTGGTTCCACGCCGAAGTGCGAGCGTGAGCGTACAACTTGCACGAGCAGTTGCAAGCAGGCTCATACTTCTTCACGATGTTCGCCCACAAAAGACGAGCAGCACGGAACTTCGCCATCTCCATAAAATAGTTCGAAGTAACGGCAAACGAGAAGCGAATCTTGCGAGCCACCTCATCAATTGTGCAACCCTCCTCCATCAACCACACGAGGTAGTCGTGAGCGGCAGCCAACGAGAATGCCAACTCCTCAACGATAGTAGAACCTCCGTCCGAGAAGTAGTGTCCCGAAACGGTGATTACGCGTACTTTCTTGTACTCCTGAGTAGCCTTAACAAGCGAAACCAAAGCCTCGCAGTCGCAGCAAGCGCCATTCACGCTCATACCCTTAACGAGTGGGTCGAGTGCGATGTTAAGACGAAGGTCGGCCTTCGCTACACCCTCCTTCTCAGCCTTAGCGATAATCAACTCGCCGGCCTTTGCAGCGTACTTACCGCAAACGGTAACATCAACTGCAGGAAGAACGATACCTGCCAAAAGAACATCAATGCTCTCCGCAGTTGGCTCAACCTCAGCCTCGCAGAAGCAGAAACCGAGCGAATCAACGCCCGAGTTGAGCATCGCAAGAGCGGTAGCGTTAGCCTCCTTAGGGCAAGCTACTTTGATAGTTTGGTGAGTGAGCCAAGTGTTGTCTGTGCACACACCACGCAAATAAGGGAACTCACCGGCACCTGTGCCAAGTGTTTCAAGACCTTCGAGGTTCTCGGCGCGATAGTATGGACGGAGGTTAAAACCCTCGTTTGTACGCCATACCAACTTACGCTCGTAATCGGCACCTTTGAGGTCGGCAGTTATCGCAGCCTCCCACGCCTCGGTCGAAACCGGTGGAAATTCGGCGAATAACTTTTCACGATTGTTTGTTGCCATAATGTTTTTGTTAGAATTTAGTTTAAGGTAAAAAATTGTATTTTTTAGTTACTTTTTGTTCTTCTCTATCTAAAATCGTGTAAAGATAGTAAAAAAAACGGAAAACGGAAAGCGGAAAGCGGAAAACTTTTGTTTTTTCGATTTTCGCTTGGAGTGGAAAACGGAACCGACGACAAACCGAGGGCAGAGGGCGCTTGCGCACTTTGCCGAGGTGCGAAGGAGGAAAAGCCTGCAAAGCAGGGTTAAAGCGGAAAACGGAAAACTTTCCATTTAGTTAGTAGAGAGTAGTTAAAGGTATAGCGCGCACCCCAGTAAACCCCATAACCCCTAATAGTCATCTTGCCATATTTTATCGTTTTTCGATAACCCAAATGGCGCCACTCAAAAATCACCTTATCGTTTTTCGATAATTTATCCAATTTTTAAGCAGTAGAAATGAAAATTTTCCGTTTTCCGTTTTCCGTTTTCCGTTTTTATCCCTACCTTTGCGTCATCACAAGCAAAACAGAAAAAAGGTATGTCGTTACTACGATTTAAGATGTTCGAGAAGGCACTCGACCACAAACCGGTCGAGGTAAAGGCCCCATCGCGTAATCCGTCGGACTACTTTGGCGAAATGGTATTCGGTCGTGTGCAGATGCGCAAATACCTCAACAAGCAGATTTACGAAGCGTTGCTCGACACCATCGAGAACAACACCCCACTCTCGGCAGATATTGCCGATGCTGTGGCCGCAGGTATGCGCCAATGGGCACTCGAAAATGGTGCCGATCACTACTGCCACTGGTTTCAGCCGCTTACGGGCGGCACCGCCGAGAAGCACGACTCCTTCTCCGAGCCCGATGGCACGGGAGGTATGTTGGAGGAGTTTTCGGGCAAGGTTTTGGTACAGCAGGAGCCTGATGCCTCATCATTCCCGAGCGGAGGTATCCGCAACACCTTCGAGGCACGAGGATACTCGGCGTGGGACCCCACATCTCCTGCATTTATCGTAGATACAACGCTCTGTGTCCCTACCGTATTTATATCGTACACGGGCGAAGCCCTCGACTATAAGACGCCTCTGCTCCGCTCCATAACTGCCGTATCGAAGGCTGCCACCGACGTATGCCACTACTTCGACCGCAGCGTTGAGCGAGTAAAAGTATTCCTCGGCTGGGAGCAGGAGTACTTCTTGGTTGATGACGCCCTTTGGTCGGCACGTCCCGACCTTGTGCAGACAGGTCGCACCCTGATGGGCCACGAATCGGCGAAAAATCAGCAATTGGACGACCACTACTTTGGTGCTATCCCACAGCGCGTACTCGCCTTTATGAAGGACTTGGAGTATGAGTGTCTGAAACTCGGAATTCCGCTCAAAACACGCCACAACGAGGTTGCGCCAAACCAATACGAGTTGGCTCCGATATACGAGGAGGCCAACCTTGCAAACGACCACAATCAGCTGTTAATGACCGTAATGGGTAAGGTGGCAACACGCCATCACTTCCGCGTACTTCTGCACGAGAAGCCATTCAAGGGCATCAACGGCTCGGGCAAGCACAACAACTGGTCGCTCGGAACAGATACGGGCATAAACCTCTTGAAGCCCGGACGTACCGCCTTCGAGAACTTGCAGTTTATGACCTTCCTCGTAAATGTTATTGCCGCCGTACATCGCCACAACGGCTTGCTGAAAGCGTCGGTAATGAGCGCATCGAATGAACACCGTTTGGGTGCCGGCGAGGCTCCTCCGACAATCATCTCGACCTTCCTCGGAACGCAGATTTCGGAGGTCCTTGACAAGATGGAACAGTCGCTCACAGGCGAAGATATCCGTTTCGACTCGAAGAATGTGTTCCGTATGGGTGGTTTGACACAGATTCCGTCATTATTACTCGACAATACCGACCGCAACCGCACCTCGCCTTTTGCCTTTACGGGTAACCGCTTTGAGTTCCGTGCAGTGGGTTCGTCGGACAACTGCGCCGACGCTATGATTGTGCTCAACACTGCTGTAGCAGAGTCGCTTATCGACTTCCGCAAGAGGGTTGATGCACGTATCGCAAATGGCGAGAAGAAGGATAAAGCTATATACGATGTATTGCGCGAGTTGATTCGCGAATGTAAGGCTATACGCTTCGACGGCAACGGCTACTCGGAGGAGTGGCGCAAGGAGGCTGCCAAGCGTGGCTTGGACTGCGAAACGTCGGCACCACTTGTACTCGACCGTTACCTCGACGAGAAGAGCGTCAGCCTCTTCGACAAAATGGGCATATACACTGCCAAGGAGTTGGAGGCCCGTACAGAGATTAAGTGGGAGACCTACGTCAAAAAAATTCAGATTGAGGCTCGCGTATTGGGCGAATTGGCGATGAATAACATCGTGCCTATCGCATCGCGCTACGAGGATATTTTGCTGGATAAGGTTTGGAAGATGAAGCAACTCGGTATGCAGTCGAAAAGCGACACCGAACTTATCAAACTCATTCAGAAACGCACCGCAACAATTCAGCAGTTGGTAACCGAGATGATTGAGGCACGCAAAAAGGCAAATGTAATAGAGAATACACGCGAGAAGGCTATCACATACCACGACACTGTGGCAATCTATTTCGACCGTATCCGCACCGAGATTGACAAACTCGAAGAGGTGGTCGATGACCAGATTTGGACGCTACCAAAATACAGAGAGATATTATTCGTAAAGTAGCGGTGGCTACCTTACGAATAATATCCAGGTGTTACCTATCCCCCAAGCCCCCTTTCTGTAAAGGGGGCTTTTCGCTTCGCTCAATTAAAAACGTTAAGTAGCGGTGGCTACCTTACGAATAATATCCAGGTGTTACCTATCCCCCAAACCCCCTTTCTGTAAAGGGGGCTTTTCGCTTCGCTCAATTAAAAACGTTAAGTAGCAGTGGCTACTTTACAAATAATGGCGTTACTCCATACATCTCGAACAGTCGCGACGAGAGCGTAGTTTTATCCTCCAAGATATCGGTTACGGCGTGCAAGGTTGTAATCTGCTCGACCTTGCCAAATCGTTCGGCAAGGTGTGCCATATACGCCCTATAAAACTCGTCAGCAGCTTCCGTATCACGTCCCATACGATAAGCAAATCGTTCCAAACGCAATCGGAGCTGCGAAAGTTGCCAGCCCTCCAATTGCGAGGCGAGTGCGCGGTAGCCCTTCGAGCCGGTTGCACCCAAAATCTGCAACATCAGACAATCTTTCAACGAGCAACGTCCCTCCGCCTTCGATACATCGAATACCGCCTGCGCCATTGCCCCCTCCAACACTTTCGAAATAACACTTTTCATCTTCATTCTACAAAATTTCGGCAATAGAACGAATTTCAAAAATTCTTTATTATGTTAAAAAAGTAGTTTTTGCAGACGGTGCAGATACAACTATACGGTTAATTTGCTATCTTTGTGGCCATTTATGGCTTTTGCACACAAATACACATCGAAAATCGGAGAGTTGTTACGACTCGCCCTGCCCGTGATGTTGGCACAACTCGGCTACATAGCCGTACAGGTTGCCGATAGCGCAATGGTTGGCGCATACGGTGGTGAAGATGCTGTACCACTGGCGGCCGTAGCCTTCGGAACGAGCATTTCGTGGCTGTTTTTCTTTCTGTGTATAGGCCTGACTGTGGGCATTACCCCCGTTATTGGTGAGTTGTTTGTGCAAAATCGCAAACAGGAGATGGCGCACTACCTGCAAACATCGCTGAGCCTCTACCCTATTTTGGGTTTGGTATTTATGGGGTTACAGATAGTGAGCGAACCTCTGCTCTACAAGTTGGGACAGCCTGTTGAGGTGGTCGATATTGCACTGCCCTACTACCGACTGATGGCATACTGCCTACCATTTATAATGCTTTACGGCGCAATCAAGCAGTTCTTGGAGGGCGTAGGCAACACCAAGTCGGCAATGATTGTTACCGTCATCACGAATGTAGTAAATATCATTCTGAACTACATCTTCATCTTCGGCAAGTGCGGTTTCGAACCTATGGGTGCTTATGGTGCAGGTTTGGCGACCCTCATATCGCGAATACTCAACCCGATACTTCTCGGTGGCTATTTCATCTACTCGAAGCGCTACCGCGAATACATAACGCTCTTCTCGCGCAAGGTCGAGAGGTGGCGCAACTCCGTCAGGTTGCTGAAATTGGGTTTCCCGATTGCCGGACAGATGGTGTTGGAGGCTTTGGCCTTTATCGTTACGGGCATTATGATGGGCTGGTTTGGTGCCGAAGCCATCAGCGCCAATCAGGTGGGCAACACCTACGGCAATTGCACGTTTATGCTTATCCTATCGCTCGGCTCGGCAACCACAATCTGCGTATCGCACGCCTTCGGCCGCCGCGATATCAATGAAATAGCCGACGTTGTACGTTCAGCACTCGCTATGGCTGCAATTTGGGGTATAGGCGTTATTATAGCCTTTGTATCGCTGCGTCATATTATGCCGCTACTCTTCACTCAGAATATGGAGGTGGCTGCCCTCGCTTCGCAGATGCTTATAGCATATGCCACTTTCCAACTTTCCGATGCCATACAGTGTATATTGGTGGGTATTCTGCGTGGGTTGCAACAAGTTACAAGCATCGCCATTATTTCGTTTATCGCCTACATCGTACTGAATATACCTGTTGGCTACCTCGTGGCCTTCCATTTTGGAATGGGGGCAACAGGACTTATCGTGGGATATATAGTAGGTCTTACAACCGCTGCAATTTTGTATGGCGTGCAAGTTGCCCGCTATATGCGCTACCTGCGAAAAATATCGTAACAACATACCCAAAAAAAGAGTTGAGAATAGATTCCCAACTCTTTTTTTTTGCAAATGAAGTATTTGCTACTTCTTTGTGATATTGGTCAAAGCACCCAGAGCACTCATCAGATTGCTCGACTCATAAGGGAGATATACTAACTTCGAGTCCTGACCCACAGCCATCTCCTTCAATGTTTCGATATAGCGACTCACCAACATATATGTTGCAGGGTCGGTCTTGGTCGAAGCGATAGCCTCAGCCACCTTGCGAATAGCCTCCGCCTCGGCAGTAGCCTCCAATACTCGGGCGTCTGCCTCGCCCTGCGCCTTCAAAATCTGCGTCTGACGCTCTGCCTCCGCCTGATTGATTTGCGACTCCTTCTCACCCTCCGATTTGAGAATCATCGCCTCCTTCTGACCACGAGCCTCCAATACCTTTGCACGACGCTCACGCTCCGCCTGCATCTGCTGCTCCATCGAGCGACGCACCGATTCAGGAGGTGTAATATCCTGCAACTCAACACGATTAACCTTTACGCCCCACTTATTTGTAGCGTCGTCCAACACAGCACGCAACTTCGAGTTGATAGTATCGCGCGAGGTCAAAGTTTCGTCCAACTCCAACTCACCGATAACGTTACGAAGAGTGGTCTGCGTAAGTTTCTCGATAGCGTTTGGAAGATTGTCAATCTCATATACCGCCTTCACAGGCTCTACGATTTGGAAGTAGAGCAAGGCGTTGATTGTTGTGGTTACGTTATCCTTTGTGATAACGCTCTGCTTCGGGAAGTCGTAAACCTGCTCACGAAGGTCAATCTTCTCCGATAGTTTTGTTACTACAATAGTGCCATTCATCGAGTTACGCTCGTAGCGAGAGTAGATCGGACGAGCGCGATCAACGATAGGCAAAATAAAGTTAATACCCGACTGCAAGGTGCGGTGATACTTTCCGAGTCGCTCCACAACGCGGGTTTCAGACTGCTGTACGATGGTAAGACCCACCAACACATAGAGAATCGCAATACCTGCGATAATTCCAACAATAACCAATGTTCCCATAGCCGTAATTATTTAATGATGATTTATGCCTTTTTAACGGTCAATATAACGCTGTTTATGGCAACAACCTCCACAGCCTCTCCCACTTCGATTGGCTCTACGTCAAGCGATATTGCCTTCCAATCATCGCCGTCAATCTTCACACGACCGGGGTACAACTCGCCCTCGATACGCTCGGTAACCACCGCGCGACGACCAACCACAGCCTCGGCGTTAGTCTTCACTTCGTTCTCCTTCTTGTAGAAGAATTTATAGACCAACGGACGCACCGTAACAAATGCCAAAACCGTACCCACGGCGAATGCCAAAATCTGCCACTTGATATCCCATTCGAGCAGCGACGCACCCGCTCCGAACAGACAGCCAAACGAGATACACATCACCGCAAAACCGGTTGTAAACATCTCGACGATTACAAAAATGAGGGCAACTATCACCCAAATCTGCCAAGCCTCCATAGTTATAAATTTATTTTGATTTGTAAATTTGCACTCTTACACCTCTACAAAGTTAATAAAACTTTCCAATAATAATGCAATAATGGCAGAATTTTTCTTGGGTATCGTTTTCGATACCTGTGAGGGCGAGGGCGGTAGCCATTGATTCTTTTTAGGGGCGTTAGAGGCGTTATGGATACTGGGGAATTTAGAGCATTTTGAGAAATAATTCTCAATTCTTAATTCTCAATTCTCAATTTTTCATTTTTTTGTACTATCTTTACGCAAAATATGGACTTTTTGTAAATTATGGATTACACAAAATATGACAAACCCGAAGTTGGACGTGGTTGCACCTTTGGTGTAAACGAGGCCGGTGAGCCCGTAGCAAAGGAGGCGCGTGGTTGCTTCCGTCTGCACGAAGAGCCGTGGCTCGGCAACTACCCCGACAACTTCCCTACCGACATTTTCGAGGTACGTTTCAAAAATACGCGACGTTCATTCTATCAGAATGTCAATAATTTGCCACTCGCTGTCGGCGATATCGTGGCAGTAGAGGCTTCGCCGGGACACGATATCGGCATCATCTCGCTTACGGGCGATATGGTGGCTCGACAGATGAAGCGATTGGGTTTCAACCCTCAGAATGGCGAGTTCAAAAAAATCTACCGCAAGGCGCGTCCTTACGACATCGAGAAGTGGCAGGAGGCTATCGCCCTCGAACACGAAACGATGATTCGCTCACGCCAAATCGCTGCCGATATGGGGCTCGATATGAAAATTGGCGACGTAGAGTATCAGGGCGACAAAATAAAGGCCATATTCTACTACATCGCTGATGGCCGTGTCGATTTCCGCGAACTCATTAAGGTCTTTGCCGAGCAGTTCCATATCCGCATCGAGATGAAGCAGATTGGTGCTCGTCAGGAGGCGGGACGTATCGGCGGCATCGGAGCCTGCGGTCGTGAGTTGTGTTGTGCTTCGTGGGTATCGAGTTTTTCGAGCGTAACAACAGGTGCAGCACGCGTGCAGGACCTCTCACTCAACCCGTTAAAGTTGGCCGGTCAGTGCTCGAAGTTGAAGTGCTGTTTGACCTACGAATACGACGTCTATGCCGATGCACGTCGTTCAATGCCACGTTTGCGTGAGCCATTGCAGGCGATAGATGGCGAATACTTCCTCGTCAAGAGCGATATTCTCGCTCACACGATGACCTTCTCGACAAGCAAGGACTCGATGTCGAATCTTGTAACCATTCCTGTATCGCGCGTGCGTGAGATTTTGGCAGTAAATCGCAATGGAGGTAAAGTTGATTCAATACTTGGAGCCGACTACGAGCCTACCGTCGAAGAGCCTACATATCGCACCGAGGAGGATAGCATCACACGCTTCGACAAGGCGAAGAAGCGCAAAAAGAGAAAGAACCGCAACAACAGAGGCGATAAGGGTGGCGACAACCACAACAAGCAAGGCGACAACAAGAGCAACAACGAGGAGCAGAAGGCATAATGAGAGTTATAGCACGCATAATGGCAGTGATATCGGTGGCGCTGGCAACATATAGTTGTCTGTCGCCGCAAAATGCTGTTATGGTGGGGGTGGATCTCAACTCGTGGGATAAGGTTAAAAGCGTAGTCTATGAGAATAGCGACACTCTCTCGTTGCGCAACCTCAATATCGCAATACGCTACAACAGCAATTTTGAGGAGGGTTCGCTACCTTTGAAGTTGGCGATTATGACACCCGACAACAGAATTTTTCAGGACACAATATCGTTACAACTCGAACGTTCTTCAGCGGCAGTTGCGATATCGACAACCGAGAGCCGACCATATCGTACAGATGTCCTCCTCAACCAAAAAGGGTCCTACATCTTTGCATTCAAACCGCTAATCGAGGTACGTGGCGTGGAGGCAATAGGAATCGAATTGGAATAGTTTCAAAAAAAGAATAAAACCAACGGCTAAAAGCTAATAGCAATGGGAAAAGATAAACTCCGTAAATTTGCAGAAAACTTGACTTTCGAGTGTTTCGTACAGCCGGCATTCGAGGAGATGTTCCGCACCGACCACCCACTTAAAGGCAATTGGCGCAAGGAGTTCTTCCACAACGACAACCCGATAGTCCTCGAACTCGGTTGCGGCAAGGGCGAATATACGGTAGCCCTCGCAGAGCGCAATCCCGACAAGAACTTTATAGGTGTCGATATCAAAGGTGCGCGTATTTGGCGTGGTGCAAAGACCGCAACAGAGCGCAAGATGAGCAATGTAGGTTTCCTTCGTGCACGCATCGAGTTTATAACATCGCTATTTGCCGAGGGCGAGGTCGATGAGATATGGATCACATTCCCCGACCCGCAACTCCGCACCAAGCGTGCGAAGAAGCGTCTAACAGCTCCTATCTTTTTGGAGTATTACGCCAAGTTGCTCCGCAAGGATGGTTGGATCAATCTGAAAACCGACTCGCAGCACCTATTTGCCTACACCTCGGCAGTAATCGAGAAGTTCGGTTTGAAGTGTGAGGTTGCAAACAACGACATCTACGGCTCGGGCTATGCCGACGAGGTATTGTCGGTAAAGACCGCCTACGAGCAGATGTACCTCGAGCGAGGCTTACCAATAACCTACACCCGTTTCCAATTGGGCGAACGCAAAGAGTTCCCGATGTTCGATTGGGAGGGCGATGATATCCTCGAAAAAGATGGCGAAATAGAACGGAAAACGGAAAGCGGAACCGACGCACGAAGCAAGAGCAGAGGGTGCTTGCACACTATGCCTTGCAAGAAGGAGGAAAAGCCTGCGAAGCAGGATTAAAGCGGAAAACTAAATAGGTTGAGAAAATTTCTCAACCTATTTTTTACTATTATCAACAGGAATAATAGGGATTTAATCTCTTGTAAGAAGTCGCAATAAACCCTTCCTTATACTGCAACATACTTAACGTATGTGAGTTTCAGGAAGGGTTTTTAGGGAAATAAATTACCCGCTATGTGCGATTTATTACTTCACCAAGTTAGAGATAAGGAATGTCGCTGCTACAGTCAAGATAGCATACAACTCAGGGAACGCTGCAAGGATAAGAGTCTTACCCATAACATCGTGGCCATTACCGATTGCTGCAATACCGTTGGCACAAACCTTACCCTGATAGATAGCGGCTGCCAAATTAACCATACCTACGAGCAATCCTGCACCAAATACAGCAGCAGCCTGGAACATCGAAATTTCAGGAGTCAAGAGTCCCTGAACCATAAAGAAACATACGAAACCGTAGAGACCCTGCGAACCAGGAAGCGCCGAAAGAATCATATAGCTACCGAAAGCTCCACCATTCTTCTTCATCGCGCCTACGGCGGTCTGTCCACAAATTGCTGTACCGATTGAAGATGCGATACCTGCCAAGCCTACCATAAGTGCTACACCTACATAGGCCAAAATCAAAGCTGAAGTCATAATTGTAATGTTTTTAATTAGTTATTAAATTTTGTTTACTATTGTTCTTTTGTAAGTGGCTCGAATGTACGTGTTGTCATCTCGAAGCCGGCATTTTTGTAAAATTCCACAAAAGTCAATCGCATAGGGTGAACGAATGACGATATGGTGGACATAAAGAGGTTGATAGCGTGTCCTACAAGCAGAATTGCCGTAGCACCCAAAATCTGGAATATGGTACCTACTGTAAATTGCTCGATTCCTGCATCAAGACCTGTAAGACCCAACGCCAACGAGTTGAACACCTGCGCCAACACACCGCCCGACAAGCCGATAGCGAAGAGTCGGATATACGAAAGCACATCGCTCAACAATCCCGTTATATTATTATAGGTATCCCACAAGCCCGAAGCAAAGTTCTTCAAGAAGCCGTAGAGCAAGATATACTCGATAGGCTTACGGCTCAAATCGTTCAGGAAGAGCATCATAAACATACCCACACCCATAGCGATATAGAATGCCAACGACGAGGTCGTAAAGCCCGGAATTACCCAACTCTCGTTCAATAACTGCAAGCCTCCTGCAAGGCAAGCCGACACAAGCACTATAAACCAGCCTAATATAGAGAAGGTCGATGTAATGCCAAAGGTACGAGCCTTGAAGATTATGTTAAGCAGCATACCGAACAATATCTGGAATACTCCGAGAGCCAATGCCCACGAGAAGAACTCCGCCTGAAAATCGAACAGTGCAGTAGGTATCGACATACCGAAGAGCGAACCGGTAGCTAATCCGAAGAGTGTCGTTGCTCCTCCACAAATCATTGTGAGGTACGACATCTTACGCATCTTCTCACCCATCGCAAATCGCATCAAAAGACCGAGTGCAAGGATAATTGCACCATAGCCGGCATCGTTCAAACAGATAGCGAAGAAGAGCATATAGAACGGTGCGAAGAATGGTGTCATATCCAAAGTTCCATACTTTGGAAGGGCATACAAGCCACCTATCAACTCGAACAAACGCGAGAATGGTCCATTCTTCAACTTAACCGGAGTGTCGTCCTCGGGAGTCGGATTCTCCTTGATATAGACAACATTCGGATATTCGTTGAGCATTGCATCCACCTTCTCCGATGTTGCCTTCTCGGCCCAGCCCTCCATAACGAGCAACAAGCCCTCGGCAGCCTTATCTGCCGTAGCCTCGATACGCACATCCTGCATCTGGCACTTCAACGCAGCCAACTCCGCCTCAACCTCCGTGCGAGCATCTGCCACAGCACTGATTACAGCGTTTTGAGCCTTTACGATAGCCTCATTCGCCTCGATTTGCGCCTTCAACTCCGAGGTATTCATCGTTGGAGCCTTCTGCTCCTGCGCGTCGATTGCTATCTCCTCCGTGCCATCACCAATAACGACAAAGCGAACCATCGCATCGTCCTCGCCTACAACAGCGATATTGAGGTTTGCACCCCACTCCTCGCTGCTCTTCTCGAATGTCGAGCGTTGTGCCGTGAAGTAGCGCAACACCAAACCGCTCTCTGCCAACTTGGCAAGTATCGAACAGTCGAAGTCTCCCCAAGCAATCCACTCGTCGAGTATCTTCTCCAAACGTGCATTGTCAGCCTTTGCAGCAGCAATAGCCGCTTGTGCCGACTGGTACGACTCGAACACCTTACCCGCCTCAATCTTTGGAGCTTCGGCAGTGTATTCGTCGCCCGCAGCAAACTGCTCGAGCGCAGCGAGTGCCTTCACACGGCTCTCGATAGCTGTAACAAGTTCTCTATCCGCCTCGGTTGGCTCCCAACCCGAAGTGGTAATATCGACCATACCCAACTCACGCAAACGCTCGATAAAACGCTCACGCTCTGGCGAGAACAGCACGATATTGTATTTCATCATCTTTACAATCATCTCTCTCCGCCCTCCTTCGCGGCAGCCTGCTGGCGAGTTTTGACGATTTTCTGTGCCGATTTAGAGAGATTTTCCTCGTCCTCCATAAATCGCTTAATTTTTCGTATAGCGTCCTCATACCCGGGTATCTGCACCTTTTCGTAGAGGTTCACCTTTTGAGTAGTCTTTCGGCGTGCATAGTCCAAAAGTGCGGTCTTGCGATTGTATACCTCGAACTCAATGCCCAAGTTTGCAATCCGCTTCAAGAGCTCCACTCCATCGCTGTACCACGCAGGCGAGGAGAAGAGATCGAATGGCTTGCACTCGAACTTCACCTCGTTAAGTACAGGAATACGAACTCCCGCAATCTTTTGTGTTGTTAAATCGACATCTGCAACGCGAACAAGGGTACAATCAAACTCTCCCCACAGAGCCACCATATAGTCGTACTCGGCTACGAGTGCGTCCAAGCGCTCACGATACTCTGCTGCGGAGTCCTTCGCACGCTTAACCTCGGAGCGCAGAGCCGACTCCTTACTCTTAATGGTAGGGAGTGCCTTCTGGCGCATTTTCAGCTGTTTGCCGAGTTCGCCGAGCGAAGTCTTATTATATTGAAATTTGATTGCCATCGTCTAATTATGCTTTCCAGTATTTCTCGATAAGTTCTGCCTTGATTGCAACCTCCTCCTTGGTGAAGTACTTGCCGAACAAAGTCCACGCAGTATCGAGCATCTCGGTAATGTCGATATTTACGTCGATAGCAAGCAACTTCTCCGAGTAGTCCTTCGCAAACTGCAAAGCACGCTCATCGTACTCCGACAAGTCGAAACCGTTCTCCAATTTGGTCTTCGCATTCGCAGCATCGGCATACAGACGTACGCAGGCATTCATCACCTGTGGGTGGTCCTCACGCGTCTTCTTGCCGATAACCAACTGCTTCAAACGCGACAACGAACGGAATGGGTCGATAATAACCTTTCCTGTATCGGAGTCGTTACGCAAGAAGAGCTGACCCTCAGTAATATAACCCGTATTATCCGGAATAGCGTGAGTAATATCGCCACCCGACAACGTGGTTACGGCGATAATGGTAATTGAACCACCATTAGGCAACTGTACCGCCTTCTCGTAAATCTTCGCCAAGTCCGAATAGAGTGAACCAGGCATAGAGTCCTTCGATGGAATCTGGTCCATACGGTTCGATACAATAGCCAAGGCATCGGCATACAAGGTCATATCGGTCAAGAGCACCAACACCTTCTCGCCCTTATCCACCGCGAAGTACTCCGCTGCGGTCAAAGCCATATCCGGAACAAGGAGTCGCTCAACAGGAGGATTCTCCGTAGTATTTACGAACGAAACGATACGGTCCAACGCACCTGCATTCTCGAACACCTGCTTGAAGTAGAGGAAGTCGTCGTTTGTAAGACCCATACCTCCGAGGATAATTTTATCCGCCTTTGCCGACAGAGCCACATTTGCCATAACAGCGTTGTATGGCTGGTCCGAATCGGCGAAGAACGGAATCTTCTGACCGGTTACGATTGTATTGTTAAGGTCGATACCCGCAATACCGGTAGCGATAAGCTCCGAAGGCTGCAAACGGCGGAATGGATTTACGGTAGGACCACCAATCTCGCGTGCCTCACCCTCGATAGGCTCACCACCTTCGAGTGGCTCTCCATACGCATTGAAGAAGCGACCTGCCAAATTGTCCGAAACGCGTAACTTTGGTGGCTCACCCTGGAAGATTACCTCCGAGTTGGTAGCCAAACCCTCCGTTCCTGCAAACACCTGCAAGGTAACGTTGTCGCCCATAATTTTTACCACCTGTGCAAGGCGACCACCTACAGTAGCCAGCTCATCGTTACCTACGCCCGTAGCACGGAGCGTTACGGTAGCCTTGGTGATATTGTCAATCTTTGTATATATTTTCTGAAATGCTCGTGTCATAACTTTTCTCTCGGTTTAGTGGTTAGCGATGTAAGCATCAATTTGTTTGTCGTAGTCGTAGAACTTCTCGCTCTTCCACTCCGCATAGTTCATCTGACGGAAGAGGTTGATAAGGCCCTTGAAGAACTTCGAGCACTCGTCAAAATCAACAAAGTCGAAATCGCGCTCGCAAATCGAAAGTACCTTCTTGTACATCATCTGCTGTCGCTCCATAGGGCAGTTAGCGTCGATATCGTCGAATGCGTCCTGCTGCAAGATTACGAAGTCTATCAACTCGCTCTTCCAGAAACGCTCGTGATAATCAACAGGTACACCGTCGTCGCCCAAGATATTAATCTGGTCGTTAGCCTCCTTACCACGCTGAACGATAGTCTTTCCGCGATATACGAGCGATACCCAATCCTTCTCAATCTTCTCGCCGAGGTAAGCCTCAACCTCAGGATACTCCAAATACTTCGAGTACGAATCGAGTGGGTCGATTGCCGGATAACGCTTCGAGTCGGCACGGCCCTGCGACAATGCGTAGAAGCAACGTGCAGCCTTCTTGGTCGATTCGGTTACAGGCTCCTTCAAGTTACCACCCGCAGGCGATACTGTTCCGAGGAAGGTTACCGAACCTGTCTCGCCATTGTTCAACTTAACCAAACCGGCACGAGCGTAGAAACTCGAAATAATTGCCGAGAGGTCCATAGGGAAGGCGTCCTGACCAGGAAGCTCCTCCAAACGGTTCGACATCTCACGCAACGCCTGAGCCCAACGCGAAGTCGAGTCCGCCATTACGAGCACCTTCAATCCCATCGAACGATAGTACTCACCGATAGTCATACCTGTATATACCGATGCCTCACGTGCTGCAACCGGCATATTCGAGGTGTTACAGATGATGATGGTACGCTCCATAAGTTTGTGGCCTGTGTGTGGGTCGATAAGTTCAGGGAACTCCTTGAAAATCTCCACCACCTCGTTTGCACGCTCACCACAAGCAACGATGATGATAATATCAGCCTCCGCCTGCTTCGAAATTGCGTGCTGCAACACGGTTTTACCTGCACCGAACGGACCAGGAATAAAGCCTGTACCACCCTCTGCCAACGGATTGAAGGTGTCGATTGCACGCACACCCGTCTCCATTACACGCGAAGGACGTGGTTTCTCGGTGTAGCAGCGAATTGCCTGCTTAACAGGCCACTTCTGCACCATTGTAATTTTATACTCGTTACCATCGCCGTCGGCTACAACTGCGATAGTGTCGGTTACCTTGTACTCACCAGCCTCCGCTACACTCTTTACAGTGTAGTTGCCGGTCATAATGAATGGCACCATAATTTTGTGGGCTACCCACTGCTCCTTTACCTCGCCGAGCCACGCTCCCGCAGTAACCTTATCGCCCACCTTTGCCAATGGTTTGAACTCCCAAAGCTTCTCGAAGTCCACAGGCTCGGTAATCGAACCGCGTGCGATAAACAGACCCTCCATCTTTTCGAGGTCGTTCTGCAAACCATCATAGTTACGCGACAACATACCCGGAGCCAATGTCGCCTCGAGCATATGTCCCTCAAACTCTACTTTATCGCCGATTTTCAAACCGCGTGTGCTGTCGAAAACCTGCACATAGGCATCATCGCCTACAACCTTGATGACCTCGGCCATCATCTTGGTCTCACCTGCATAAACATAGCAAATCTCGTTCTGTCCAACCGCTCCGTCGGCCTTCACGATAACGATGTTCGAGATGATACCATTTACTTTTCCCGTAGTTTTCATTATGTATCGTTATAATTTATTTATCATTTCCTTGCCGTCGAGTTCTGCCACGAGGCGGTCGAACATCTCACGACCTACCGTCGCATCAAGTGCAACCCAACGTGCCACCATATTTGCCTTTACCAAGTATGCGATAACGGCATTCAAATCGAAGTAATCAAAGGTTGAAAGTTCCGACAACTCCGCCCAACGGATATTGTCAATCTTACGCTCCTTCTCCAACATATTCTGCTCATCGGCAACGGCTGCAACCAACTGCTCAACAAATGGCAACTCTGCTCGCAATCCGAAGTCGGCAGCCGAACTGCGCGACAACGACTCCGTAACCGAATCCTCGCCCACAACAACAGACTCAATCGCTATACCCTGACGGCGAGCCAATGTCGCAGCCACGATATTACGGATTGTGCGGTCCATTGCCGACCACTCTCTCAAAAGTCGCGAACCCGACGCCTCGCAAGCCTTGTAGTAGGCTGCCATAAGCGTCTTCGCAAACGGCTGCGCAAAATCCACATCCTCGGCATACTCACTCTCGGGAGCAGTATACGCGCGTATCACCTTTGCAATTGGTGCAACAAGGTGTTGTGGATTGCTCAACTCCTCCTCCACCTCCTCGCTCGAAAGGCGTCCGAGCGGATTGTAAGTCGAAGAGCCGTTGTGGCGACTAATAAGATTCTCGCAGTCGTAGTAGGCGTAGAGCAACTCCACCGTCTTCTTATCCTTAGACGAGAGCACCTCGAACACCTCCGACAAGATAGCCTCGATATCGAAACCCTTTGTTTCTCCATCAAGCGCGTACTCGCGGAAGCCCGCTACTAATGCGTAATACGAAGATGAAAACATAGGCTTTAAGCGAAGAGTAATTGTGAAACCTTCTCACGCAAATACTCGTCGAGCAAAGCCTCGAACGACTCATCGGTGAACGAGATGTAGTAACCACCGTCCTTCTCGCCTACCTTGAAGCCCGACTTAACCTCCTTAGAGTAGCCCACCTCGACACCGGCAGCCAACAACTCCTTTGCCGAAGCCTCGAATACCTTTGCAAACTCAGCTTCGAGAGCAGCCGGAAGCAGAGCTTTAAGCGATACCTGCTCGGCAGCGCCCGACCAATTTTTGGCAACCTCCAAAAGTAACTTCTTAACGAACTCTGCATCTACGGTAGCAGCCTTAACAGCCTTGGTCGATGTCTGCGCTATGATAGCACCCGCCAACTCGCTCTTAATTTTGGCAACGGCCTGACGACCCGCCAACGAAATTTCGGTCATTGAGTTCTTCTCGGTATCGGCAGCCTTTGCCTCCGCCTTTTTAACGATTTGTTCAGCCTCGGACTTTGCCTCTGCCAAAATAGCAGCCGCTTTCTCCTTTGCCTCAGCTACCAAACGGTCAGCCTCCAAGCGACCCTTCTCCAAGCCCTCGCCGTAGAGGCGCTCGGTTAGCTCTTTTAGTTTATTCTCCATAGTTTTAGTAATTGATTTTATATATTTTGTGTTTGCGTTTTTCTATCGTACGCGCCCGCGCATATATGCACACACGCACAAATTCTTTGCAAAGATAATAAAAATTTCCTATCTACCAACTATTTAACACACAATGTTACTAACAAAGATACACAAACGCTCCACCCTCTCGACACAATCGCAACTTTTGCAATATATGCAGGGCTTTTTGCACTATCGGTAAGGCAGTAAAGTATATTTGGCTGAAGATTCAGCCTAGACCGGTCGAACGCCTATGGGAGCAACACGATATTCATTGTATTGGTGATAACAACCTCTCGACCATCACCCGAAACGTACGATACTCGGCATCTAAGTTTCGTAAGTTCGTCCGTCCCCACATATTCGCGCAAACTCAAAAGCGGAAGCGTAAACCCCCGACTCGGTGTTATCTTTATCTCGATAGGAGTCTTTGTATTGAGCACTTTCAACTTAAAGTAGCAGGTATCGTTCTGTTGCAAATCCGACGCCACAAAGATACGCGATAGATTTTCATCGCTGCACGATAGGTAGAAAGTTTGCGATAGGTAGTTATCCAACCCGCCGAGCAACTCATTCTCGGCAGCACGTGTCGAACAATTCTTTATGCTTATCAGAATATCTTTAATTCGCTCCAACAAGCCTACCGACTCGTCGGATTTAACCAACGAATTAGGTCGCAAAACTATTGAAGTTCCATCGGACAAATCATTGACAATAATATAACCCTTTGGGCTCTTCCACTCGACATCATCGAGCGCATCTTTCTCGGAGTCGTAGATGTGATTTATCTCGACTTTATTGCCCTTAATACGAATTACTGCATCGCGTATCGAGGATATTTTATACTGCTTGGCACTGCAAACTGCCACACAGAATAGTGCTATAATCAAAAGAAATCTCTTCATATATCTCTATTTTTGGTAGTCGTCCAACATCACAAAGGCTGCCCACGAGGAGGCGTCATTGTTGTAAGCGCGGGTTACCGCCTGTGCTGTGGCAAAGGCATCGCGCTTGCTCTTGCCTCCAAGCCACTCGCGGTAGAAGGTGCGCATAAAGAGCGAGGTCGCCGCATCTTCAACACTCCATAAACTCATTATTATAGTCTTAACGCCC
>JAFXFM010000024.1 GCA_017520545.1 Alistipes sp.
CCTCCATTCGGTTGTGAACAATATCGCCCAACGAGGCCATGCTACCGCTCTGCAAAGCCTGCTCCGCCTCGTTGATTGCCCGCACTACGCCAAAGCAAAACCCCGAATGTTCGTCAATCTCAACACGCATACAAACGGAAAACTGAAAACGGAAAGCGGAAAACTTTTAGTTTTTTCGGTTTTTGCTTGGAGTGAGAAAACGGAAGCGACGCCAAACCGAGTGCAAAGCGGGCTTGCACGCTATGCCGAGGTGCGAAGGAGCAAAAGCCTGCGCAGCAGGATTAAAACGGAAAACATTACAAAACCGCTTAAACTTTTGCGACTTTCTGAACAAGTTGCTATATTTGCGGTGATTATCCGTCGAACAAATAACAAGATACCAAATATCTATGAAGAGACTATTTCTACTACTATTCGCTTTGCTGCCGATGATAGTGTCAGCACAGAATTCAACCTCCGACAACAATGTAATACGGTACACAACTACCGATAACGAGGTGCTAAATACGGAGTTTGTTTGGAATGCGAACTTAATCTCTAACACCTATGCAGATGGACAAGGTATTATGATACTCGATAAACCTATTACTTCGATTGGATACAGAGCATTCAACGACTGCACCTAGCTAAAAAGTATTAAAATTCCGAATGGCGTTACTTCGATTGAAGGTAGCGCATTCTCCGGTTGCACCTCGCTGTCAAGTTTTTATGGAAAATTTGCATCGGAAGACAATCGTTGTTTGATAAAGGATGGAGTATTGTTAGCATTCGCCCCTAGTGGATTAACCGAATATACAATTCCTAATAGTGTTACTAAGATTGGATGGGGTGCATTCGACGGTTGCACCTCGCTGAAAAGTATTACTATTCCTAATGGCGTTACTTCGATTGGGAAGTGGGCATTCTCTGGTTGCACTTCGCTAGCAAGCATTACAATCCCGAACCGTGTTGCTGAGATTGGAGAGGATGCATTCGACGGTTGCACCTCGCTGAAAAGTATTACTATTCCTAATGGCGTTACTTCGATTGGGAAGTTGGCATTCTCTGGTTGCACCTCGCTAACAAGTATTACTATTCCTACTAGCGTTACTGAGATTGGAGAGAAAGTATTCTACGGTTGCACCTCGCTGAAAAGTGTTAAAATTCCTAATAGCGTTACTGAGATTGGAGGGGGTGCATTCTCGGGATGCACCTCGCTGACAAGTGTTACAATTCCGAATAGCGTTACTTCGATTGAAAGTTCTGCATTCGAAGATTGCACCTCGCTGACAAGTATTACAATTCCGAATAGTGTTACTAAAATTGGATCTGAGGCATTCTCCGGTTGCACCTCACTGACAAGTATTACAATTCCGAATAGCGTTACTTCGATTGAAAGTTCTGCATTCGAAGATTGCACCTCGCTACCTGTAATAGATGGACTACAATACGCTGATACATATTTGGTAGGAGCGGTATACAGAGCACGTACATCATATTCAATAAGAAAAGGAACAAGATTTATTGGATCTAATGCATTCCAAGATTGCACTGCGCTGACAAGTATCAAGATTCCTAATAGCGTTATTTCGATTGGAGATGTTGCTTTCTACGGCTGCACTTCACTAATAAGTATTTCTATTCCTAATAACGTTACTTGGATTGGATATGAAGCATTTTCGGGTTGCACTTCACTGAAAAGTGTTACAATTTCCGATAGCGTTACCGAGATTGGAAGTTCTGCATTTTCGGGTTGTTCAAATCTCAAATCTGTATATATTTCAGATTTAGCATCGTGGTGCAAAATTGATTTTATGTACGACGAATTTTTTCACGATAGCAATCCACTATCGAATGGTGCAGAATTATACCTAAATAATCAAAAAGTTGTAGATTTAGTTATTCCTTCTGATATTACAGCGATAAAAGATCGCGCATTTAATAATTGTAGTAGCCTCAAAAGTGTAACAATCTCTGATAGCATTACTTGGATTGGATATGAAGCATTCTGTAATTGTTACAATCTAACAAATGTGACCATACCCGATAGTGTCAAACAAATTGGAGAATACGCATTCGCGAAATGCGAGAAACTAAGCACTATTAGCATATCCAATAAAGTTGCAGACATTGAGCCTAATGCATTTATTGATTGCTCGTCATTGCCCATTATTGACGATATAAGATATGCCGGTGTATGTTTGGTAGAAGTTGCTAATAAAAGCCTATCTTCATATAAAATTCGAAAAGGAACTCGCATTATAGGTGCCTACGCGTTCGCTGATTGTAAACAGATGAAGAGCCTTGTAATTCCTGACAGTATTACTTCGATTGGCGAATGCGCATTCTCTCAATGTAATTCAATGGAAAAACTCTATTGTCGATCTTTAACACCGCCATATGCAGCATTCGCAGAATACGAAGGCGGATTTCGTAATGATATTTGGCATTCATGGGAACCATTTAATGATACATTTGTCTTAAAGACACTGATTTGTGTGCCACGAGCATCGGTGACGGTATATAAAACCACAGAGAATTGGAAATGGTATGCAGACAATATCGTTGGCTACGACTTTTAAACAGAAAATTGCGCAATTTAATAACGGCAAGTAAGGGCAAGTAAGGGCCATTAAAGGCTAATAAGGGTATGCGCTTTTCTTTACTAGCCGTTACTAGCCATTAGCTACCCTTAATCTGTTGCGCCGTGACAACCCTCGGAGTCCGCACAACAGACACCACCCTCGGCAGAGTTTCTATTCTGCGGAGGGTTGTTTTTAAGGGCGGGGAGATTGTTGGAATGGTTTGTAAGGGCTAATAGTGGCTAGTAAGGGCAAGTAAGGTAAGCGACAATAACACACAAATAAATTCTTTACTCGCCCTTAATGGCCTTTACTTGCCGTTAATAGCCCTTATTGCTAATAGGCATCATTCAACGCCGGCCGTCATTTTTTTCAAAAATTCTCAACTCTTAATTATAATTTTTCGTTTTTTTTGTTATATTTGCAAAATATAAAAGGCGTGTAAAACCTTAAACAAAACCTAAATATGTTGAGAATTAAGACAAAAGAGGCCGGTTCGTGGCTTATCGGAGCTGTGGCAGGAGTGTGCGCAATGGTTATTACTTTGCTGACACTCAATCTCCAAGAGTTGTGGTGGGTGGTAATTATAGCCACCGTCGGAACATTTGTGGGCGTTTCGCTCTTTGCGTTACTCATTATGACCAAATATGTGGCGTACAAGTTGCGCCCCGTATACTCGATGGTATTTTCGCGCGATGTTCACACTGCGGAGCTGCTCGACGAGTTGAAGGATAAGCGCGTGGAGAACATCTCGCAGGAGCTCTCATCGTGGGCAGAGGATAACGACAAGGAGATTGCTCGCTTGAAGGACGTGGAGAAGTTCCGCAAACAGTACCTCGGAAATGTTGCTCACGAGTTAAAAACCCCTGTATTCAACATTCAGGGCTATATTTCGACCCTGCTCGATGGCGGCATTGACGACGAGATTATAAATCGCAAATATCTCGAACGCGCCGAGAAGAGCGTAAATCGTATGATAAACATCATTCGCGACCTCGACACCATCTCGTCGCTCGAAAACGATATGGAGATGATGAAGTCGGAGAGTTTCGACATCGTGGCTCTCGCCAAGGAGATTGCCGAGCAGTGCGAAATGGAGGCTGCAAAGAAGAATATCACTATCACTGTGAAGTTTGCGCAAAATCTACCTTCGCGTTTCTGGGTTTCGGCGGATAAGTTCTACATCGGTCAGGTGCTCGAAAACCTCATCATCAACGCTATACGCTACGGCAAAGAGGGTGGAATGGTTAAGCTCGACTTCCGCGATATGCTCGACAAAATTTTGATTGAGGTGGAAGACAACGGCATCGGCATCGCCAAGAGCGACGCACCACGCGTCTTCGAGCGCTTCTACCGCACCGACACAGGTCGTTCGCGCGAACAGGGTGGCACCGGACTCGGCTTGGCTATCGTTAAGCACATTGTCGAGGGGCACGGTGAGCGCGTATCGGTACGCAGCGAATTGGGCGTAGGCTCGACATTTACATTTACACTTAAAAAAGTAGAGTTATAAGGTATGAATTTTCTGACGGTAGTTTGGGATTTCGACCCCACACTCATCAACATCGGTGGGTTTGAAATCCGCTGGTACTCATTGACTTGGGTTGCTGCACTCCTCTTCGGAGGTTGGTTATTCTCCTATTTCTGCAAGCGTGAGGGCAAGCCACAAGAGGTTTCGGATACGGCATTTTTATATATTGCCCTCGGCACTATCATTGGCGCCCGCGTAGGACACTGCCTATTCTACGAACCTATGGAGTATCTGCGCGAACCGTGGAAAATCATCACAGGTATTCGCGACGGAGGTCTTGCCAGCCACGGAGCCACTATAGGCATCTTGCTTGGCATCTGGCTCTCGTCGCGCAAGAACAAAGTTTCGGTATGGTGGACAGCCGACCGCCTTGGCATTATCGCCCCATTGAGCGGCGCAATGATTCGCTTTGGCAACCTCTTCAACTCGGAGATTATCGGCAATCAGACAACTATGCCGTGGGGATTTAAGTTTATGCGTCTCTATCCGAATTGGCCCGTAGACAAAGTACCTGCGTGCCACCCGACACAACTCTACGAGGCGTTGTGCTACATCATCTGCTTCATCGTTTTGTTCCTACTATACCGCAACACCAAGATCGCCAAACGCGAAGGCTTCATCTTTGGTGCAGCATTGGTAGGCATCTTCCTGCCACGATTCTTTATCGAGTTCGTGAAGATTAACCAGGTAGCATTCGAGGAGGGTATGACGCTCAATATGGGACAATGGCTCTCGGTGCCATTCGTACTGGTAGGCACCGCCGTAATGATATGGTCGTGGTATCGCTATAAGGGCGAGCCAGTAGCAGCACAGAGTGCGCCAAGTGTCAAAACCCCTAAAAACAAGCGACACTTCAAGAAGTAATGAAACAGCAGATTGATAATCTCATAGCCAACTTACTCCTCGACGAGGGCGAAGTGTTTTTACCAAAGGTAGGAACACTCATCTTGTATCGCCACGCAACAAAGAGACTCTCTTCGTCGAAGATGCAACGCTCCTTCCGAGAACTACGACTCACAGCCGAGAAGCGAGGCGTGAATATCGCTCTGCATATCGCAAAAATAGCCTCCATATCGGAGGAGCGTGCCACCGACATCTACACCGAATGGTTCGAGCAGTCGATGCGCAACGAGGTTTTAAGCATTGGAGGCGTATGCATCATCAAAGATGGCAAGATAGAAACAGACAATACATTTGAGAATATGGCAAATCCGAAGGGACGCAATGTTATCGAGATAAATCCGCGTCCAAACTACCTTATATATATATTGCTGGGAGTGCTTATTGGGCTTATTTTGGGCGCCTACGGTTTCTACCACTATGCAAGTGGCTCGTTCGACAATATGCTCAAAGGGCAGACAATAATTCCAACCTCGGAGGTATTGACAGAGGCTTCGAGCGAGAAGACAACACCTGCCGAGGCAGATGTTGTAGCCGAGCCTGCAACCACCACAGAGCAACCTGCCGATGAAGTAGAAAAGGGGGCGAAAGATGTTGTCGAGCAAACCACAGAACAGACCACAGAGCCTATGGCAGTGGAGTCGGCAGAGTCTAAGGCCGAACCGAGTGCCAAGGCGGAGATTACAAAGTTAAAGAGGGGTTATAGTTATGCCGTATGGGGAGTATATCGAGAGTTGAAGAACGCCGAGGAGGCTATCGAGTGGCTATCGGAAAAGTTCCCCGATTTGAAGGGTAATATCTATCGTCACGGCGAACGATACTATATGGTTACGTTGTTTGAATATCCTTCGCGTTCGAAGTGTCAGCAGAAAGTCGCAGCGTGGAAGAGAGAGCATCGTAACAGTTCCCGAAATGTGTGGGTACACACCCAATCATAGGAGTTTTTTATGTCGCTCTCTGCACTTATAGGCAAAGCAATAGACCTACTATATTTCAAACCTCTGCAAAAGTTTCTTTCGCAGCAGGTGTTTCGCTATTTGATGTGTGGTGGAATAACCGCGCTCCTCGATGCGATATGGTACTATATCACCTACCATTATATCGTCTGCGAACGTATAATAGACCTCGGTTTCGTAGCCATATCACCACACATTGCAGCACTTTGCGTGGTGTTTCCAATAACCTTCTTCACCGGTTTTTGGCTCAATCGCAACGTGGCGTTCCGAGTAACACACATCGGCTCACTACCTCAATTAGCTAAATATGCCCTTACCGTAGTAGGTTCGATATTGCTCAACTATGTATCAATGAAGTTACTGGTGGAGCAGTGCTATATTTGGGCGACACCGGCGAAGATTCTCACCACGATAATTTGTGCCGTATATAGTTTCCTTGCAGGACGATACTTTACATTTAGAGGATAATTTTTTCGTATATATCCGATATTTTCCTTATATTTGCATAAGTCTAACTCTAAATTTCATACACTATGAAAAAGTCATTATTATTATTCATCTCTATACTCGCTCCATTTTTTGCATTGGCGCAGGGAAAGGTTTACAATAACAACGATAAATTAATCTATAAATACGACGGCAAGAAGTTATATTTGGAAGATAAGGAGTCGGGCAACTGGAAGGCGACAATGCGTTACGACAATGGCAAGATATATCGATTGAACTCCAAAGGAGAGGAGGTTTTGATGATGACCTTCAATGGTCGTGAAATCTTCAATGAATCGGACACCGAAACGCCAATAGCCCTTTTTGACGGCACATACGCCTACTTCGGTAGCAAAGTAGATCCGAACGCAATAATAGGAGTAATGAAAGACGGGTACTATTACCGAGGCGAAACGGTCGATCCTAAAAAGTTGCTATTCCACGTGGAGGGAGATATTCCCATTGCGATGCTATTGTTCCTTAATATGGCAAGATAGTGTACCGAAACAGGCATCATCTCACAAAAAAAGGACATCGTAACGGAGATTATCAAATTTTATCAAAATAATTTTGTTTTATTGCGGAAAAGAGTTACCTTTGCACACCTTTTCAGGGTTACAGCACTACGGAGAGTTGGGTGAGTGGCTGAAACCAGCAGTTTGCTAAACTGCCGATATCGTAAGGTATCCACTGGTTCGAATCCAGTACTCTCCGCAAAATTAGACAGCAGTTTTCTGCTGTCTTTTTTTTGCGGAGAGTACAGCGTGTTACCCTCCCCCTAAATCCCCCTCCTGTGAAGGGGACTTACTTATCGCAAAATTCAGACGACAGTTTTTGCTGTCGTTTTTTTGCTTGGTTTTAATGTCTATCTCTCATCTTTTGCTCTGCGCAAACCTGCGACGACCGTTCGAATCCTAGGTGGGTTGAAAAATAGTAAATCGTCATTGCGAGGAGCAAAGCGACGTGGCAACCTTCCCTTATTATGTCTAAGGGAACTCGGTCAGTCGGGGGGGGGGCGTGGCTGAGTCGTCCTACACTTTTTACAACTTTTATATGTGATTTTTGAAAAAAATCATTATCTTTGTGCGATATGTTGTTAAACCGTAAAAAATCTATAAACACTATGAGAAAATTTTTTATCGCAGCATTGGCAGTTTTGACACTTGCAGGCTGCAAGGAGAAGAAAGCAGCCGAGGCTGAGCAGACCACCAACAGCGAAACTACAGAGGTTACAACCAGCGAAGTTAAAACTCCGGAGGGTGAATATGTTTTCGTTGATGTAGCCTATGTAATCGGCCAGAGCGATATCGTAAAGACCGAGGGCAAGAAGCTCGAAGAGAAGGGCAAGACTCTCGAAGAGAAGGGTCAAAAGCTCCAAGATAAGTTCGCAAAGGGCGAACAGGGCGTTCAGTACGAGATGCAGAAGTTGAACGAGAAGTATCAGAAGGGATTGATCACAACTCGCGATGCCGAAGCTAAGCAGGAGGAGTTACAGAAGCGTATGGCATACTTGCAAAATCAGGCTCAGAAGGAGTTGCCTGCATTCCAGAAGGAGATGGGCGAGTTCCAAGAGGAGATGGCTGTATTCAACAACCGCGTAAATGACCTTATCTTGCGTGCTGTACAGGCTATCAACGCCAACAAGAAATACAAGATGGTTATAAACTCTTCTGCTGTTCTCGATTACGACAAGTCGTACGACATCACCGGTGCAGTTCTCTCCAAGGTGAACGAGTTGTACAAGGCCGACAAGAAATAGCAGTTTTTTCTACACGACATTAATAGGGTTGTCAAAGTAGTATAGCACTATGGGATTTATTCCATTCACTTTTATAGACTTTCTCGATATTCTGCTTGTAGCGGGGCTACTATTCATTGTTTACAAGGCAATGAAGGGTACAAATGCTCCGTATATTATGGTAGGTATCGTAATGATCTACCTCGTTTGGGTGATAGTGAAGGCGCTCAATATGGAGTTGCTCTCGACCATTCTTGGACAGATTATAAGCGTAGGAGTAATTGCATTACTCGTGATATTCCAACCCGAGTTGCGCCGTTTTCTCTTCACACTCGGTATGCGACAGAAGGAGTTGGACTTCATCACCCGATTTTTGTCGATACAGCGCAAACATAGCAGCACTAACACCTCGCCAATCGTATCAGCTTGCAAGGATTTGAGCGAGGATAAAGTCGGTGCGCTGATAGTTTTCCGCCGCAAGGACGATCTCCAATTTATTATCGAGGGTGGAATTGCACTCGATGCAACAATCACGATGTCGCTCATCAAGAACATCTTCTTTAAAAATGCCCCTCTGCACGACGGTGCAGTGGTGATTGAGAACAACCGCATCATAGCGGCGAAGTGCATACTTCCCGTTACGCAGAGCAACGTTCCAAAGAGTTACGGAACACGCCACCGCGCAGCAATCGGACTCAGCGAGATGACCGACGCCGTGGTCTTGGTAGTATCGGAGGAGACCGGAGCAATAAGTATTGTAAAGGGCGGAAAGATAATGTCGAAGATTGACCCGCAGAAGCTGCAATCGGCATTAAAGCAGGCCCTCGACGAGAGTGAAGAGTAGAGACAAAAAACCTTTATTCGCTATGAGGAAGGGATTCGATAACGAGAAATATCTCAAAATACAGTCTGAGCAGATTAAGAAGCGTATTGCACAGTTTGGCGACAAGTTGTACTTGGAGTTTGGCGGTAAGTTGTTCGATGACCACCACGCAAGTCGCGTCTTGCCCGGATTTCAGCCTGACAGCAAGTTGCAGATGCTTTTGCAGTTGAAGGACGAGGCTGAGATGATTCTCGTAATCAGCGCATTGGACATTGAGAAAAACAAAATGCGAGGTGATTTGGGTATCACCTACGACGAGGACGTTTTGCGACTACGCGGCATCTTCGAGAGTTTAGGGCTCTGCGTAAGTGGAGTAGTCATAACCCACTACAACGGTCAGGCAAGTGCCGACGCCTACCGCAAACGATTGGAGCGTCAGGGCATAAAAGTGTATTACCACTACACTATCGAAGGATATCCTCACGACGTGGCTCTTATCGACTCGGACGAGGGTTTCGGAAAGAACGACTACGTCGAGACTTCACGTCCGTTAGTATTCGTAACGGCTCCGGGTCCGGGCAGTGGCAAGATGGCTGTATGTCTGAGCCAACTCTACCACGAAAACAAACGAAACATCAAGGCGGGGTATGCCAAGTTCGAGACCTTTCCGGTTTGGAACCTCCCGTTGAAACACCCTATAAATATCGCCTACGAGGCTGCTACCGCCGATTTGAATGACGTCAATATGATTGACCCGTTCCACTTGGAGGCGTATGGCACAGTGGCTTCGAGCTACAATCGCGACATCGAGATTTTCCCCGTATTGAACACTCTGTTCGAGGCGATTTATGGCGAAAGCCCATACAAGTCGCCTACCGATATGGGTGTTAATATGATAGGTTTCTGCCTTGACGACGAGGAGGTATGCTGCGCAGCAGCGATGGACGAGGTTATTCGTCGCTACTACTACGCGCTCTGCAACCTTGCTCAGAAGGGCGAAAACGAGAACGAGGTGAGCAAGTTATCGCTTATTATGAAGCAGGCGAAACTCACCACAGCACATCGCAAGACTACCGTAGCGGCTAACGAGCGCAAAGAGCGCGATGGTGTGCCTTGTTCGGCTATCGAATTGCAGGACGGCACAATTATTACGGCAAGTACAAGTTCGCTTTTAGGTCCAAGCGCAGCTCTTTTGCTCAATGCAGCAAAGCATTTGGCAGGCATTCCACACAACGTAAAGCTCATTCCCGAGCAGATGATTAAGCCTATACAAAAGACGAAGGTTGGCTTGTTGCACGGCGGCAATCCGCGTCTTCACACCGACGAGGTTTTGGTGGCATTGTCGATGTTGAGCATCACCGACGAAAACTGCCGTATGGCGCTCGAGCAGCTACCTAAGCTCGATGGTTGTCAGGTACACTGCACCGTAATGCTGAGTGAAGTCGATCACAAGATATTCAAGAAGTTGGGCGTAGGTCTCACCTGCGATCCAGTGGCAAAAGAGTAAATCTAAGCTGATAATTTAGAGTGGAGAGTTTTGAAGTGCCCCCAAAAGTTTCGTAAAAACTTTTAGGGGCACTTCGATTGGAGCTGCTTGATGTTTTATTTTCGATAGACGATTATTCTTTCGGTCATTGATATTGGTATCACACTTTCGTTCTTATATTTAACACGTTCGACCCAATTACCTTGCGAGTCGTATTTGTAGAGGTATTTACCATTCTGCAAGCCGTTGCGATTATAATCAACTACCTCTATCAGTTTATCCTGCGAATCGTATTTTCCTATTCGTTTCTCTCTCAACAAGCCGTTACTGTTGTATTTCGCCTCCTCTATCTTATTGTCCATCGAATCGTATGTGTAGAGATATTTCTCTATCAGCGAGCCGTCACTGTTGTATTCGGCCTCCTCTATTATATTGTCCATCGAGTCGTATTTGTAGAAGTATTTACCACTCAGCGAGCCGTCGCTGTTGTATTCAGCGATCTCTATCAGTTTATCCTGCGAGTCGTATTTGTTGAGCAATCTACCACTCAGCGAGCCATCGGTGTTGTAAACAGCTATCTCTATCAGTTTGCCCTGCGAGTCGTATTCGCCGAGTAATTTAAACAACAACGTACCGTCGTGGTTATAATGAGCCTCTTCTATCTCATTGCCTTTCGAGTCATATTTGTAGATAGTTTTCTCTTTCAGCGAGCCGACACGGCTGTATTTAGCTTCCTCTACAACATCGCCATTCATATTGAATTTATATACCACTTTATCAGCAACTCTTTTTTTGACAATCTCACCATATTTTTCGGTAAGATTATCATATTTGGTAATTGTAATACTATCGATATCGCCATATAGAGGGCAATCAAAATCGTCATACCAACCGAATCTTTCGGGAGCTGTTGTACACGAAGTAGCAACAAGCAATGCCACCAATGCTGCAAATAAAAATGATTTTTTCATAGCTGACTTAGATTATTATTTTACTCAAAGTTAGCAACTATTTCCCAAACAAGCAAGAATCTCCAATTACTATCTAAACATTACTAACTACTCTCTAATAAAAACCCCGAGCTCATCACTCGGGATTTTCATTATTTCTTGCCTATCCACGTAAGTTTGCGCCACACCATCTCGAATGGTCCGTGCGAGTAGCGTGAGAGCCACCAACGACTAAACGCATACTGCAACGCTACACACACCATACCCATCAGAAAACTCGATGCGTGCCCCGAATGGCGAAACATTCCGAGTCCCCAATTATAGAACACGAAACCACCTATAATCGACTGCAAGAGGTAGTTGGTAAGACTCATCTTGCCGTATGGAGCAATTTTAGCGAGGAAATTTCGCGCCGAGGTGCGATAGTAGAGTAGCACAACGCCCGAAACATAGAACATTGTCATCGAGAGATTTTTCCACATATTGAGCAACTCGTATAGGCTCTTATATGCGCAACCATCACCCCTTAACTCCTTTGCTCCCTGCGAGAGTGGCAAAAGGAAGAAGAATGCGCACAATGCCGCAACAATCACCTTTTTCCAAACCTCGACATTGTTGCCCTCATCGTAGAACAAACGTTTGCGACCGAGGTAGATGCCGAGCAAGAATAGGAATATCGTCTGCGTCATTCGTCCGTGCTCGATTGCCCACGTAAAGTTCACAAGCGAGCCATAACGGAGATTTGCAAGCATTACATCAATGAACGAGCCACTCGACTGTGCAGGTTTTATCGCTGCAAAGAGCTCCTTCGAGCCAAGATTTAGCGCCTCGGTTGTGGGATCAATCAAACCCTTAACAATATAAAACAGCTCTATCGGTTGCAGCGCAAAGAAGATCATCGCCGCCACCAATACCTTATTATTCGCGCGTATGAACGGCACTACAAGCACTCCGCACACAGCATATACGGTGAGGATATCGCCATTGTAGAACACGAGGTCGAAGAGTCCGAAGAGGAACAACAGCACCATACGCCACAAGAAGCGAAGGCGAAAATCCTTGCCTTGTTGCGCCTGATTATCGTGCTGGATAAAGAAGCTCAAACCGAAGAGCATCGAAAATATCGCATACATCTTGCTCGCCAAGAGGAAGAATGTATTTTTCCAGACTCCGTCGTTGAGTGCCGCCATAAATTTGTTCGACGCCTCGGGGAACTCGTAGAAGTTGAGTTGTTCGATAAAGTGAATCAGCACAATGCCGCCAATTGCTATACCTCTCAAGATGTCGGCAACATCAATGCGCGTGTTGGGTTTAAGTGAGGGTGCGTACGCCATTTGCAAATTAAAATTCCGTAAATATCCTATTATACAATATCATTAAAATAATAAAAGCGATTAAAGAAATCGCTTTCATTGCCAACTGACAATTTGTAATTGCCAATTAAACTAATACTCCTCCTCGTTAAAGAAGAAATCTTCCTTCGAAGGGTAGTCGGGCCAAATCTCTTCCATACTCTCGTATGCCTCGCCGTCGTCCTCAATCTCTTGGAGATTTTCAATTACTTCGAGCGGTGCTCCCGAGCGAGTTGCATAGTCGATCAACTCATCTTTGGTTGCTGGCCAAGGTGCATCTTCCAATTTCGATGCAAGTTCAAGTGTCCAATACATAAGTTATTATATTTTAATTTGTTAATGTTCGCTGTTTTGCGGGTGCAAAAGTATAAAAAATTTTGAATATACAAGCAGTTGCATATATATTTTTATCAAACCCACTATTTTCATCTTACTCCATACGAGTCGCAACACTGAAATACTCCTTACCAAATTGGTCTGTAGCAACGATTCTAATCTCGGCATCTGCGCGTTGTGGCTTATACTCGAAAAAGTGATAAGTATTTGCAGTATTCAAAAATTTGAATTTTTTGATTCCATTACCAGTATTCTCGCGCATCTCGTCGTAGAGTGGGTCCTTAGCACGAATTCTCGACAACTGAGGTTTAGACACCTTTGCGCCATTCTCATATACTTCGAATCGCCAATCTGGGTGCCAATCCCATACATTCAAGCGGATAACCTGTTCGCCATTCTTATTGACTAAACCTTTATTATATAAGCGGAACTTCTGCTCAGCGTGGTCGGTGAAATTCACACTCTCGCGAGCCGTCAAAGCACCATTATTGAAATCATAGCGAGTGAATGTAGCCGGAGAACCGTCGTTACATAGCGGATAGTACCACCACGAGCCCGATACCGAAGGATGGATATACTCGGTAGTATTTGGATAATTTGCAACCTTCACCGCTTCGGATTGATGATTGTGTCCGGAAAGAATTGTCATAGGCAAATTGTACGAAGCATAGTTCGACACGATTTCGTCTGCATTATGCTTCGCCTTGCCACCTAAATATCGACGATACGAAGGGCAGTGCCAAGCAAATACGATATGCTTTGTATTCTTAGGCATCAACGCTGCATCCTGCTTTACCCAATCTATCTGGTCTTGCGTAAAACGCACCTCGTAGTTGCGATCCTTGCCCTCCGATTTATGGTTGCAGTACTTCACATTATCGAGCACAACATAATGCACACCTCCAATATTAAAAGAGTAGTAGGTTGGACCAAAAACCCTCATATACTCCAATTCTGCCTCGGTGTCGTCGTCATCGAAGATATCTCGTGCCTTCATATCGTGCTCGTGATTACCGATTGCCGTGAATGTCTGTATAGGCATTCCACTACGCTCACACACCTCAACAAAGTTATCCAAGTCACCACCATAGCGACTCCAATGCGATTCGTTACTCATATCGCCGAGATTGAGTCCATAGACCTTCGTTCCCGACGGCAGTTTCGATACATAGTCGCGCAATGTCGCCATATAGGTGCGAGCAAAAGTTGCTGAGTCCAGCTCACCCACCGGATTGCTCAGCGGCATCTCGCGCAGAGGCTCATTTCGCGTCATACATCTGTTGCGAACATGGATATCAGCCGAAACGATAAGATGATACTTAGACTGATCCACCGTCTTCAACGAGAAGTTATACTCGCGCTGCTTTGGGTGCAATGGACGATAGAAATCGGGCATAAAGCCACGCAATGTAGGCACCTCATAGCCCGAAGGTACCGAGATATAGACAAAATGTGAGCGTTGATTATCAGTCTTTAACTTATAAGCACCACTCTTGTCGGTGAGAGTTGTTCGGATACCATCGGTAACAACCACACCCTCTATGCCTTGTCCATCACATACAACTCTACCACGAACAGTTGCCGCCTCGGCTGCAAATACGACCACAATAAGAGTCAAAAGAGTTAATAATCTTTTCATATTAGGTATTAAATTTACGGACGCCACAAAACTTCCTCTGCATCAAGACGTTCCGAAATTGTACGACATAGGGCATAGAGGTAATCCGAGAGGCGATTCATCACTATCAACAGGCGTGCATCTATCTCGTGGTTTTCTGCTGCTTCGATAGCCCTACGCTCGGCACGTCGGCACACTGTACGACAGATATGACAAAGCGACGCCAATTCGCAACCACCCGGAATAGTGAAATTCTCAATCGGCTTCAACTCCGCCTGCATCGCATCGATACGCCCCTCCAACCAAGCGATATCCTCATCGGTTAGGTGTGGCACTCTATCTGCGCAATCCTCACCGAGAGCCAACAGCGAACAAGTGGTCATCAGCATCGAACAGATACGACGACAATCATCAACGTATGCCACCAATGCAGCCTCGTGTGCCATCTTATCCGCCAAATAGGCTATATGCGCCTGCAATTCGTCGGCTGTTCCGTACGCCTCAACGCGCACATCTGTTTTGCGTACGCGCTCGCCACTAATAAGCGATGTACGCCCCTTGTCCCCACCTTTTGTATAGAGTTTCATAAACGATAGTGTTGTTTTGGCAATCTGTTGTTAAAGAAGAGAATGTAGCCGCGATTATCGACCGTAGTACATTGATGCATCGCAATAAGTTCCTTAACGCAATTTTGGCGTTCGCGCGTAAGGTATGGCTGGCAAATCGCCAACGTTACGCCCTTCGCCTTCGCCTCGTTGTACGCCGCGCATAGTTGCTCGGTAGGGTAGACCTCCAAGAGTATCGACAGGTCGCCTCCGACCTCGTTTATCGAGTAGTTATGCCCCTCGATATGGACGAGGAGGTTATGCAATTGTCTTGCTCGCTTCTCTTTCAGCCCTTCACCAACAAGTCTATCATAGAGCGATGTGCCCGAATTTTCGATAAGATTCTTCGGCATAAAGACCTTACGCACCAACGAATAGACAAACGGCGAATGAACACCGTGTCCCTTATGGTGCTTCATACGCGAAAGTCTGTTGCCGAGCAACAGCAATCTGCGACCGAGATTACGACCACTATACTTCATTGTGCCCTATTTTTTCAATAATCCCGCCAAGTGTCCTGTCGAGAAGGCGATTTGGAGGTTGTAACCACCCGTATTCGCATCTACGTCGAGAACCTCACCGGCAAAATACATACCTTTAACTTTCAACGACTCCATTGTATATTCGTTCACCTCCGAGCAACTTACGCCACCTGCGGTAACCACCGCGTACTCGAATGGAGCATAGTCCGAAATTGGAAATGACCAACCCTTCAACACCTTGATAAGTCGCTCGAACTCCTTATCCGACACCTTCGAGATATAGAGGCGTGAATGGACGTCCAACTCCTTACAGATAGGCACCACAAGCGGCTTCGGTACCAATCGGCGTACCAACTCGGCAAAGAAGTCCTCGGGGCGCATCTCGGCAACCTCGCGTTTGATACGCTCGCGCAGGATATCCTCGGTTAGAGCAGGTTTCAAATCGAGTTCTATCTTAACACTCTTCTCGTCGAGCAATGCATCGACTGCATCGCGACTTAAACGAAGGATTACCGCTCCCTCCAAACCTCTATCCGAGAAGGACATCTCGCCGAACTCCTCGCGCACCATCTCGCCCGCCACAAACAATCGGGCATTTATATTTTTGAGCCATACATTCTTAATATACTCAATCTGTGGGTGGTTCGACACAAGTGGCGTCAGCGAAGGTCGCACCGACTCAACGGTGTGTCCTACGCGGTCTGCAAATGTGTAGCCGTCGCCCGTAGAGCCGGTAGCAGGGTAAGACACTCCACCCGTAGCGATAATCACATTCGCTACCTCGATTTTGCGAATGAAGCCTCGCTTGTTCATATACTTCACACCATAGACCTTGCCGTCCGAAACCAAAATCTCAGTTACACGGCTATGACACTGAATATCCACCTCGTAGTCGCGGCAATAGAACTCCAAGGCGTTGGCGATATCTGCCGCCTTGCCACTTTCAGGGAAAACACGCTCGCCACGCTCGGTAACGAGCTTTACGCCCATACGCTCAAAGAAACGCATCGTGGCACGATTGGTAAATTCCGACATCGCAACCTTCAACCACTCGCCATTCGTGCGCACATTCTCTGCAAACTCCTCTACGGAGCGGGCATTTGTCAAATTACAACGTCCTTTACCCGTAATACGCACCTTACGCGCAGGCTTCTCCATCTTTTCAAGCAGTAGAACCTTCTTGCCTGTGCGAGCCGCCGTACCTGCCGCCATCAATCCTGCTGCACCGCCTCCTATAACAACCACATCGTAGTATGGGTGCGACAATCCAATCTCCATTGTTTCCTCCATCTATCTCAATTTTTCTTCTTATCCGTAAATAACCTTTCGCAACGCCTCACACGCCTCTTCGGGGTTTCGGCGGTCGAAGTGGAACGGAGTGATACCGAGCTCCTCGGCAACCTCAACGTTGTCATAGCGGTCGTCAATAAATATAGTTTCGGCAGGATTCAAATTGCAATGGTCGAGCAGATATTGATATACCCTTTTATCGGGCTTGCCAAGATGCACCTCGCACGACACCACTTCGTAATCGAAATAGTCGAATACCGGCAATTTGCGCAGAAATTCGATATACTCCCTCGACATATTCGAAAGTACATACAACTTATATCCGCGCTCCTTCAACTCCTTAATAAGGCGCACCGTAGGCTCCACCTCCTCCTGCAACGAGATGGCGTAGAGCATATGTTCTTTGGCGGTTTCGACACTACAATTGCGATACTTTGCCACCGCAGCAGCCGTTTCGTCAATCGTACGAACGCCGAGGTCGTACTCCACCCAAAACGATGGTACGCACTTCATATCGGGCCCAAAAACGAAACTAAAAAACTCGCCAAGTTTCTCGGCAAAACTCCTCTCGTTGTGTGCAACTACAACACCTCCGAGGTCGAAAACTATATTTTTAAGCATACTCTTTACTGTTTTGTTAGCAATGATTTCACTCTCGCGCGGAACTCAGGCGAAAGCTTCTCCATCTTATCAATCTCCGCCATACACTCCGACAGAGCCTTGTAGTAAGTGTCTATATTCTCGTGGATATTCTGCGGATACTCCATAATAAAGTTTGGAGTCTGCGACACATTCATATAGAAATCAGGTAACATCGCACTCGAATCGATATATTTTGCATAAGCCTCCTTAAATTCGGCTGTGAGCGACACGCAACGATTTACTATGCCCTGTACGCCATACAGCTTATCCTGCTGTGCCATATCGCCCTCAAAAAACTCCACCTCAACGGTACAACCCTTCTTATTGTCAATCTCGCCTATGAGGATATATGGTGCCAGCGTATAACCATCATAACCCCACTCGCCAATCTCGGCATAACGAGCATACTTCAACTCGCGGCCATCGACACGAACGCTCTTTGGAGGGTAGTTTGCAGGCAGGCGCAACTCATACGATGTCGTTGCTGTTGCACCCTCATACGAGCCCTGACGCGGAGCGATAGTGATAACAACCTTATTGCCCTCTGTGCGTTTTTTTACATTTATCGTAGCGTAGGCGGTAGAGTAGTCCTTCGACTTGCCGTCGTCCTCGTAGATTGTGGTTTCGCCATCACCTCCCGGAACAAAGGTTAGGACGTATGAGTTAATAGTTTGTTGCAGATTGCGCACCGACTTCGGATACATCGGAATAATCGAGCCCGCCTTTGCAAAATATGGGTTTTCACCAAGCGTACAGTGAATCTCTACCTCAGCGTCGCTACCCTTATACATCTTTCCGCTAACCATATTGTACCACATCTCGCCCTCTGGTAACCAGACCTTTCGTGTTGCCAAACCTGTAACCTTATCGGCAGGGGTGATAATCGAAGCGACAAGCAGATTATCGCCAAACATATACTGCGACTTTGACAAGTAGGCTAAATCGTGCTCCGGATAGGAGTAGTACATCGGACGGCACATCGAGACACCGGTATCGAATGTTTGACGAGCCGCAGCATAGATATACGGCACAAGAGCGTAACGCAAGTGCATTGTAGCACGCATATCGAGCATATGGTTAGGGAACTGCCAAATACGTCGCTCGATGGTACGGTCCTTCGAGCAGTGAGTCTTAAATATAGGAGTAAACACGCCATTCTGCAACCAACGCAGATATAACTCCGGATCAACCTCGTTCTTATCCTCTTTGTGGAAATAGTGTCCTCCGATATCGTGTCCCCAATAACCATAACCTACATTCGATGCCGTCGGTGTAAACCAATGGATAAACTGCAACGACTCCCAACAGATGTAGGTATCGCCCGAAAATCCAACCTGATAACGATGCGAACCAAGACCTCCCCAACGATGATAAATCATTGGTCGCTCGTTGCCCTTCTCTGCCATATGGTGGTCGAAAGTGTGATTGAGCCAGAAAGTGTTGCTCAACCCCTCTACGTACTTGCTTGTTGGCCACTGTTGCCAATCGAGCCACCAAAAATCGACACCCTGTTTCTCGATAGGACCAAGTACAGTCTCAAAATAGGCGTCAGCCCACTTCTGCTCCGACATCTTATATGGAACGCTCTTGCCTTCATCTTTCCAGCCATAACGCTCGACAAAGCGCTTGTATGGCTCCTCGTAAGGTTGAATACCCGAAGCAGGGTGGAGGTTGAGCGATGTTTTCAGATTCTGTTTCTTGCACCACGCAAAGAAGTTCTCGGGCGATGGGAATAGTTGCTTCTTCCAAGTGTAGCCTGTCCAACCCACGCGCTGACCATACTCATCTTTCTTAGGGTTTTTGCTGGTCAATCCCCACGTCTCGTTCCAATCCATATCGATAATCAGCACATCGAGCGGAATGTCCAACGAGCGCATAGTCTCAACCAAGTCGCGCAACTCGTTGTCCGAGTATTGCCAATAGCGACTCCACCAATATCCGAACGAGTACTTCGGAGGCAACGGAATATCGCCAGCAACACGAGTATAGTCTTTCAAAGCCTTTGTATATTCGTGGCCGTATGCAAAGAGGTACAAATCGAGTCTATCGCCCTTAGGACGACTCTCAACCCACTGTTTCCAGTGCGAATCGACCGGCACAAAGAGATGTCGTTCGGAATCATCTATAACCGCCCAACCACTGCGCGAAAGCAAACCCTGCTCCATCGAGCTGCGTCGTTTGTTGCTTCTCGGATTATCCTGCGAGCCGTAGTAGCGGTCGAGCGTACGAGTAGTACCCATCAGATTTTGTGTGTCCTTATCGCCATAGTGCCATACAACCCTCTTTCCTGCAACTAATATCTCTGCCGAAAGGTTCTCTGCCGAGAACTTTTCGCCCTTAACGTAGGTGAGTGTTACATTCGACGTTGTTATAGTTACCTTCGAGCGTGTTTGACGCACCTTGAACTGCGGCACCTCCAACTTACGATTTACGAAGATCAATGTCGCTCTATCCTCGAACTTTCCGTCCGCGCTCCACTCCATACGAATCATCTGCGGAGTAAGCACCGTAAAACGAGCATTTCCTGCTACTACTTGCGCCTTCTCATCTGCCTTCGGGCAGTTTTCCGCCAAAGCAAACATCGGCAACAAAATCGTTGCAACTGCGATAAATAATCTCTTCATACTATTGTTGTTTTGTTATTTTGATTTCCATCTCGGCATCAACCGCCTTCAAAGCAGCCTCAACAGCCTCGGCACTCGATATACCGACAAATGCTCCTACCACAAACGTCGAACCCGAACGAGAGATCGTGTAGTCGCTCTTGTGTAAGGCAAGAACCCTCTTCACATCGTCCGAAAGCACTGCAACGCCCGAAATTTCGATATTGTATTGATTTGGAGATTCGAGCATATCTTCGAGCGTAGGGTAGTAGTCGCCATCAACCCACACTGCAACAACGGGTGTTCTAATACCTCTCTCTTTGAGCATCTCCAATGCCTTTTGCGCCTCCTTCTCGGTGCGGAAACCGCCTGCAAAATAGGAGTACTCACCCGAATCGCTGTCGTAGATATAGGAGATAGGTGCAGCGCCACGCAACGACGATATGCTTATCTTCTTCTTTTGCTTTGCTATGCGGACACGATAGACTGTACCATAATCCTCAACCTCGGTTTTCGGTATAGAGTTACTCGAACTATATCTCGACGGACTCTCTATCTTCACATCCTCGTAACGAATAAAATTGCGACGCGACAACGAAAGCTCCGCAAGGCGATAATTCACCCCTTCCAACTCCGCAGCAACTACGTTCAGCGAGTCGCGCGATATAGTGAGTTGAAGATGCGAAGCGATCTCTATCTCGTATTTGGTAAGCGCCCTCTTGCGCACAACATACTCCATCAAGGCATCGGAACTATACTTGCCGTTAGACTCCTCAACTTCACGTTTTGCACGCGCCAATACCTCGGCAGACATATTCAAAATCGAATGGTTACCATCCTGCTCCATAAGTTTTTGGTAGAGATAGCTCTTATTGCTGAAAATTGGCGACCACGTTGCCGCAATTGCAGCGTTCAACTTCAACATCTCCGTCTGCTTTGTCTTAAAGAGTAGTGCCACGCTGTCTGCTTGTGCCTTGGTCGGAACCTCCATATACCGTGTGTGCAACGCAAGCAACTTTGCATACTCCACAAGATACTCATCAACCAACTTTACAACCTCCTGCTCCTGCTCTTGCGACTCCTGCAACAAGAGGTAATCTCCGTGCATCAAATTCTTCAAAAAGTAGCCGTTTGCCACCAGGTTAGGCTTTATCGGAATACTATCCGCAACAACGGTATCCCTCTTCTCGACGACCACAACTTTCGTCTTGCGATGCTCATCTGCCGCCTTAACTGCCGCTTCGTAGGCTTTCAGCTCCGCCTGTGCATCTCGCTTTGACAACTTGGCAACCACCGCCTCGTACTGTGCTTGCAGAGTTGCAAACTGCCTCTCCAACTCCAATATCTTCGGAGTAAGAGCCTTGCGTTTATCCCTATTTTGAGCATAATCGTTGCGATACTGCTCCAACACATCTGCCACCGAGTCGCGTACAAATCCTGCACGCTCCAACTCCTCGACCGTTTGCGCCTGAGCACCAATGCCACACATCAACGCCGCCACAAATACAACTATTCGTTTCATCGCCACATTCTAATAAACAAGAACTGAATAAATCCAAATATCTCCAAACGGCCCATAAGCATCAGTATCGAACCCTGAAACTTCAAGATGGTTGGTATCTCGGCGTAGTTGCTCATCGAACCAACCTCTCCAAATCCGGGTCCTACATTGCCCACGAATGCCACCGACGAAGAGAATGCCGTAAGCAAATCCATTCCGAAGAGGGTACTCGTCAATGTTCCACACAAAATCAGCGCGAAGTAGGTCGTCATAAAGAGTGTTACGGTATTTATCTGTCGGTCGTCTTGCAACATACCGTCCAAACGGATACGAATAACGGCTCCCGGGTGCTGTTGTCCACGCAAGCGGGCCATTAATAGTTTGAAGTAGAGTAGAACTCTATCGACCTTAATACCACCCGATGTTGAACCGGCACAACCACAGATGATAGACACTATAATCAGTATGATGACAGCAAACGGCGTCCATTGCGTGGTATCTGCCGTAGCAAAGCCCGTAGTTGAGATGAGCGACACCACCTGAAATACCGATTGACGCAACGACGTGAGGATATTGGTGTATGTGCCCGATAAGTAGAGGCTTGCACCTATCAACAGCGTTGCAAGTGTAATTATCACGACATAGATACGCACCACCTCCGAACGGAAGATATTATTCGCCTTGCGTGCTATGGTCGCATAGAGAAGTCCGAAATGGAGGCTCGATAGGAACATTACAACAATCAATATCCACTCGATAAGAGGGCTATCGTAGAAACCTACGCTCGTATTTTTGGTTGAAAATCCACCCGTGGCGCACGCCGACATTGTGTGATTCAGCGCATCGAACCAGCGCATACCCGCCAATTTCAGTAATACGGTAAAAATTATGGTCATACCGATGTAGATGCACAACAGAATTTTGACAACCATCTGCGTACGGTAGCGGTAGTTATCTCTCGCCAACGACGACATCTCAATACTCGACAGCGCCATCTTATTTGTTCCGAGCGAGGGCAAAATCAACAACGCAAACATCACTACGCCGACACCACCAATCCAGCAGGTTGCCGAGCGCCAAAAGAGCAGACCTTGTGGCAGAGCCTCAACGTCGGTAAGAATTGACGCGCCCGTAGTGGTAAAACCCGAAACACTCTCGAACCAAGCATTCGAGAAGGTAAACTCTCCGCCCCAAATAAGGTAGGGGAACATTCCCACCACACACGACACCAACCACGAGCCTACAACAATCATAAAGCCCTCTTTGGTGGTTATACCCTCCGACTTGGGGACAAATATCATCGGAAAGACGCCGAGCAACAGCGTCAGCAGCGCCGACAGCAATAACGGGTAGAATCCATCATCGTGCGACACAAACGAGATACCCGCCGACACAGCCATAAAGGCAGATAGGCAGAGCATCACCGTACCCACATATCTCAAAATAACAGTAAATCGCATCTTACTCCTGCTTTAAGTTAGACTTCGAGGCATTTATCAGATGCTCGATATTATCGTTCAGGCTCTTCACCTCATCAATCATCGTAACCTTGGTTTTGTATGGAAGTTTGAATGAGAGGTAGTCCGACAACGCCTTATTTATGCCCACAATCGGCTTCACGGCGTAGATGTACAAGAAGTAGTAGAGCATCAGCACAATCGCAATCATCACCGCCAACGAAATCAACACGGGCATAACCGAGCGATAGGCATTATTCGACAACTGCTCGGTATGCGGCGCCAACTCCGTCTCGGCAACGGTAGAGTAGTGGTCCACCAACTTTAAAAAGTGGTTATACGCAGGCTCATAGTTCTCTTTAAACCATTTTTTGCCATCCACCGGCTGCTCGACAACCTCCACAACGGCCGTTGCCGCCGACTTTACCGCAGGCTTCGCGCCAAGCGAGTCCGCTCCATTGCCCATTGTTGCCTCCGCGACCTTCACCTTCACTACCGAGCTATAACCATCGGCAAGTTGTTGCAATTGAACCGCCACCTTTGCCAACGAGTCGAGGCTCGCGACCACCGCAGCCGAGGCTCCCTTACGCGCCGACGTTATCTGCGAGTCAATGGCTTTCGCCGCCTTGCCACACGCCATTTTTTGCGCTTCGTCGCCAAGTATAGCGACATCAATCATCGCCCTATTATGGTTGTAGGCGGCACTCAACAGCCCCTTTGCAACTTTCATCTCACTGCCACTCATCGTAAGCACTTTGCCTGTATCGGCACTCAAATTGCTCAACTCGAACAGCGATATAACTCCCGACACCGTAAGCAGCGCCACAACGCTCAAAAATGCTACCGTAACTCTCTTTCCAAGACCTTTCATATACTGAATAAAAAATTGTTATCTCTGTATCAACTTACAAAGGTAGTAAAATTTGGTAGATTTTTAATTAAAAATTAAAAAATATAGCAGAAAAAGCACGATATACCAATAATTTCCTCTTAAATGCTTGTTTTTCAACAGTTTTTTTTTTATTTTTGCACTACAAACCAAAAAGGTAGAGCAATATGAAAAAGTTTATGCGTCTTTTATCGCTATGTGCGATAGTATTGGGATTTACATCTTGCGAAAAATATGACCTCGAAATTGCCGATCTTGTCGGCACTTGGCAGAAGTCCAGAGTAAGAGTAGAAACAAACACCACCTTATACGAAAGACTGATCTTCCAGAACGACGGAGTATTCTACATCGAAACGGAAGAGATTCGTAACGACAGCAACAACAGCGCAACAGATAATGGCACCAATACTCGTTGCGAGGGTTGCGTAGAAGACGACGGCATTGTAGGCGCGTCGTGGCTACGAGGCACATACACCCTCGACGACGATCTGCTCTATCTGACATACAAAGATTTCGATGCCGAAGAGGAATCCACAACTGCCTACAAAATTTCGATACGCAAAAACACACTCAAAATGACCAACGCCGAGGAGTTGGAAAAGATGAAGCGGAAATATGTAACTTCGGTTACCTACACCAAAGTTCAATAGAATAGAGAGGGGCGACATTGAATCGCCCCTCTTCTTATCGTATTATCTCGCCCAAAACATCTGTCGAAGGCTCAACATCGAGCAGTCGCACCTTGACTATCTGATTGATACACTTCCTATCGTAAGGCACTTTGACTTTCAGGTAGTTACTCGTAAATCCCGTCATCATTCCGCCTCGCATTGTACTCTCGAAAAGCACCTCCTCAGTAGAGCCTACATAGCGTTTACAGAAGTCGTAGTGACAACGATTGCTCAACTCCTCCAAACGCTTTGCACGCGCCATCGAAACCTCGGGCGACACCTTATCGGGGAAATTCACTGCCGGCGTGTTTTCTCGTTCCGAGAACGGGAATATGTGCAAGAATGACGGCTTGATCTTTGCGAGGAAGTTGTAGCACTCCTCAAACTCCGCCTCGCCCTCGCCCGGAAAACCGGTTATAACATCAATTCCGATAAAGGCATCGGGCATAGCGTGACGTACCGCATTTATGCGCTCCTCGAACTTTTCGACCGTATAGCGACGACGCATTAAACCAAGCACTTTATTCGAACCGCATTGGATAGGGATATGGAAGTGGTGCTGAAACTTTGGCGACGAGGCGCAAAACGCTATTATCTCGTCAGTTAGGAGATTTGGCTCTATCGAAGAGATGCGGTATCGCTCGATACCTTCAACCTCGTTTAAAGCCCTCAACAAATCAAGAAAGCTTTCGCCAGTAGTACGACCAAAATCGCCCGTATTAACACCCGTGATAACTATCTCTTTTTGACCGCCGCGAGCAATCTCCTCCGCCTGCTTTACCGCCTCGGAAATAGGGGTATTTCGACTTGCTCCGCGAGCATTGTGAATAGTGCAGTAAGAACAGCAGTAATCGCACCCGTCCTGCACCTTCAAAAAGGCACGCGTACGGTCGCCACTCGAAAAGGCGGAAAAGAACGAAGTTATCTCGTCAGTTTCACACGAAAAGACCTTTGTTTTGCCTCGTTCGGTCAGTTGAAGCACTTGTTTATATGTTTCGCCTTTATCGTTGTTACACAACACAATATCCACACCATCAATTTCGGCAATTTCGTATGGTTTCAACTGCGCATAACAACCCGTAACCGCAATAATTGCATCGGGGTTTCGGCGATGAATTTTGCGGATAAGATTGCGACATTTTTTGTCCGCTTGTGCCGTTACCGAGCAGGAGTTTATAATCGAAATATCGGCATCCTCATTTGTGCCCACACGCACAAATCCGCCCGCCTCAAATTGACGAGCCAATGTCGAACTCTCGGAGAAATTCAACTTGCAACCGAGCGTATGGAAATTAACCTTTCTCATATTCGGCACAAAGATAGTGATAAAACGGAAAACGGAAAGCGGAAAACGGAAAACTTTTAGTTTTTCGTTTGGAGTGGAAAGCGGAACCGACGACAAACCGAGAGCAGAGGGCGCTTGCGCACTTTGCCGAGGTGCGAAGGAGGAAAAGACTGCGAAGCAGGATTAAAACGGAAAACTTTTTTGATGACATTGAATGACAATTTTGATAGGGAGGGTGTAAGCAGTCAGTAGACTGCGCTATCATTGAACGCCATTCTATGTCATTAAGGGCGAAGCCCGAATGCCATTTAATGCCACGCCATACACAGGGTATCGTTTTCGATACCCACGAGGGCGGAGGGGAGCAAAAAAAAGCGACCAGAAGGTCGCTTAATCTACGCATAAAACGCTGATTACCAAACTACTCCCATATCGTTAAGTCTTAGTTTCGCATCGGTATAATTTTGCTCAGCCGCCTTACGATACCACGTTATCGCCTCGTCGCGATTTGGCGTTACACCTTGACCCTTCTCGTAACATTGACCCAACATATATTGCGACTTAGCATCTCCCTGCTCGGCATACTTGCGAAACCATTTTACTGCTTCGGTGTAATTTTTAGCAATACCATACTTTCCTTCATAGTAACAACTTGCTAAAAGACTCAGCGCTTTCCAACTTCCATTTTCAGCAGCCTTTTGCCACCACTTTAAAGCCTCAACACTATTCTTTGTTAAGCCCAGGCCTTCGCAGTAACACACTCCTAAAGCGTGTTGCGCCGAGGCGTATCCCTGCTCGGCAGCCTTGCGATACCATCTTACTGCCTCAACATAGTCTTTGATTACACCGCTGCCACTGTAGTAGCACGAACCTAATCTATATTGCGCCTCGGCAAGCCCCAGCTCGGCAGCCTTATGAAAGAATTTTACTGCCTCGGCATAGTTCCTGGTTACACCCTTACCAGTAAGGTAGCACAGGCCTAAAACATTTTGCATCTTGGCGTCGGCGGGATCATCCTCGGCAACCTTACGAAACCACCTTACTGCCTCTGCATAGTCTCTGGTTACACCCCTACCATTGTAGTAGCAATATCCGAGATCGTATTGCGCTTCGGCAAACCCCTGCTCCGCAGCCTTGCGAAACCATTTTACTGCCTCGGTATAGTCTTTGGTTACACCCCAAAGACCACTTTCGTAACATCTGCCCAATAGGTATTGCGCCTCGGCCACACCTCGCTCCGCAGCCTTGCGAAACCATTTTACTGCCTCGGCATAGTCTTTGGTTACACCCTGACCACTTGCGTAACATCTGCCCAATTTGTATTGCGCCTCGGCCACACCTCGCTCCGCCTGAGCTTTCAACTCGTTGATATTTTGAGCCGAGAGCGAAAGTGGCATCAATAGGCCGGCAATCGCCACCAAAAGTTTAGCATAAAGCATCATATTGTCGAATGTTTAAGTTTACTATTGTAGTTATTCAATCGCAAATATAGCGATTTATTCAGAAAGCACAAAATTGCGCAAAATAATTAAGGGTTATTAAAGGTAATTAAACACCCCTATTCCCTCCTATAATAGCACAACTCAAAAGTTTTCACCCTCCAAGCGAAAACCGAAAAACAAAAGTTTTCCGCTTTCCGTTTTCCGTTTTCCGATTTTTTATTATATTTGTGCGTTATATTTAGGTAGAGATGGATTTTTTAGCTGACATACAACAATATCAGTTTCTGTCGAACGCCCTGATTGCGTGTATTCTTTCGGGCATAACTTGCGGAATTATTGGCACATACATCGTCGCAAAGCGTATGGTGTTCCTCTGCGGAGGTATTACGCACGCTTCGTTTGGTGGTCTGGGCATCGCGTTGTACCTAAACGCCAACCCCATACTTGGAGCAACAATTTTTGCCATTCTCTCAGCCCTCGGCATCGAATGGAGCAACTCCCGCTCGAAAATTCGTCCCGACTCGGCAATAGGTATGGTGTGGGGTGTAGGTATGGCGATAGGTGCGCTCTTCATTTCGCTCCGCCCGGGCTACACATCGGGCGATATGGCAAATTTCCTATTCGGAAACATTCTGACCGTAACCGACGGTGATATCATCGCACTTGCTGCACTCGCTATCGTGCTGATAGTCGGCGCCTTGCTTTGGCACCGACAGATAATGTTCGTAGCCTTCGACCGCAACTTTGCCGAGGTGTCGGGCATATCGGTAAAGTTGATAAACTACGCAATGGCGGTCGTTACGGCAATTACAATCGTCTTTTCGATACGCACAATGGGCATCGTACTGCTTATTTCGTTGCTCACGATGCCGGTAGTTTCCGCCAACATCTTATTCAAAGATTACAAGCGCATTATACCCGCCTCGGTATTGATAGCCATTTTGGCAAGCATTGCCGGCCTTTGGTTCAGCTACCACACCGACGCACCGTCGGGTCCGGCAATAATTTTCATACTCACTTTGGCATTTTTAACAATAAAATTGTTATCTTTGTCTGTTAAACGATTGAAACGCACAAAAACAAAGGCTGCATAATCAGTAATGAAAAAGATACATAAGTTAGTTTTAAAAGCGTACCTCGGGCCACTCGTGCTGACTTTCTTCATCATCTTGTTTATCCTGATGATGAACTTCGTATGGCGCTATATCGATGAGCTGGTCGGCAAGGGCTTGGATCCTTGGGTAATTGCCGAACTCTTGGTGTACGCCACAATAAATATGATTCCTATGGGTTTACCGTTGGCGATTTTGTTGGCAACGATTATGACTATGGGAAATCTCGGTGAGAATCACGAACTTTTGGCGATGAAGTCGGCAGGAATGTCGCTTATGCGCATTATGAAGCCTCTGTTTTGGGTTATCGGCATTGTGTCGATAGGCTCATTCTTCATAGTGAACGACCTTGTGCCTTACGCCAATAAAAAGATGTTTGCCACGCTTTACGACATCAAGCAACAGCGACAGGCTCTCGAATTTCAAGACGGACTCTTCTTCAACGGCATCGAGGATATGAGTATCCGCGTGGATAAGCAAGATCCCGAGACAAAGCTGCTCACCAATATCCTTATTTATGATAACCGTTCCCGCAATGGAAATATGACAACCACGCTCGCCGATTCGGGATATATCCGTTTATCGGAGGATAAGCGCTACCTGCTTGTATCGCTCTATAACGGTGCGACCTACGAACAATCACGCAACTATCAGTGGTATACTAAAAGTTCGATGCGTCGCCACAAGTTTGCGCATCAGGAGGGTAAAATTCCGATGACAGGTTTCGACTTCCAACGTAGCGACGAGCAGATGTTTGGCAACAATAGCCAGACTATGGATATCGACGATTTGCAACGAAATATCGACTCGCTGGACCTGTTGGTGAGCAACCTCACTACAACCGCCTACACTCCATTGTTGCGTGAGCAGATATTCGCCCGAGACCCCGATGGGGTAGCACCAATCGACTCGATTGTTGTAGACCGCTCGGCGAAGGTGCGCAAGGCAAATTTCGTCGATTCTATTCCTAAACTAAACACTCGCAGCAAGGATAAAGTCTACGAAAATGCACTTCGCTCGGCGCGTAGTTCTCGAAATATGTTCTCCTTCGACGAAGGTAGCTCGAAGGAGGCTCTGAATCAACTCTACCGAAGCAAGAACGAGTGGCACAGAAAACTCACATTACCCGTCTCGATTTTAATTTTCTTCCTTATCGGTGCGCCTATCGGAGCGATTATCCGTAAGGGAGGTTTGGGTATGCCGTTAGTTATTTCGGTAGCCTTCTTCATCATCTACTACATCATCTCCATATCGGGCGAGAAATATGCCAAGGAGGGAGAGTGGAGTTCGTTGCTCGGAATGTGGATTTCGGCAATGATACTGACGCCATTGGCAATATATCTGTCGGGCAAAGCTAATAGCGACTCACCACTTCTCGACCTTGATTGGTATGCCGGACGCATAAAGAACTTCCGCGACAAGATGAAGGCAAAGTGGGAGGCAAGAAAGGCTCAAAAAGTTAAGAATTAGCATTTTATGACAGCAAAAGATATTCGCATAGTATTTATGGGCACCCCCGAATTTGCGGTGCCTTCGTTGAGAGCACTGGTCGATGGTGGCTACAATGTTGTGGGCGTAGTTACGATGCCTGACAAGCCGGCAGGACGCGGTATGCACTTGCAAGAGAGCGACGTAAAACGCGCCGCCAAGGAGTTGGGAATCAAGACTATTCTCCAGCCCGAAAAGTTGCGCGACGAAGCATTTTTGGAGGCTCTGCAAGCCTTGCAACCCGATTTGGGTATTGTCATAGCATTCCGAATGTTACCAGAGGTGGTCTGGGCAATGCCGCGCTTCGGAACATTCAATCTTCACGCCTCACTACTGCCCGAATATCGTGGCGCAGCACCTATAAATTGGGCTATCATAAATGGCGACAAGGAGAGTGGCAACACCACCTTTCTCCTTAACCACGAAATAGACAAAGGTGCTATAATTGGTCAGCAACGTACACCTATCGGCGACGAGGAGTGCGTGGGCGAGTTGTATGACCGCCTAATGACTATGGGAGCCGAACTCGTAGTGGAGAGTGTCGAAAAAATTGCGTCGGGCAATATCGAGCCAATAGAGCAACCGCAGGAGGATACAAATTTGCGCCCTGCACCAAAAATTTTCAAGGATATGTGCGAGGTGGATTGGAGCGGAAATGGCACACAGATTGTCAATTTCGTACGCGGTCTGTCGCCCTATCCCGCAGCTTGGAGTACACTACAACGTGGCGACGAGGAGTTTTTGGTGAAGATTTTCAGGGCTCGTTTCGAGGAGAAGGCTCACTCGGCAAAGGTTGGCACAATCTTCACAGACAACAAGACATTCGTCAAGGTGGCGTGTGCCGATGGCTTGGTTGCAATCGAGGAGTTGCAGGTGGCAGGCAAAAAACGTATGGCAGTACGCGATTTATTATTGGGATATCAAATGCAGAATGCAAAATTCAAAATGCAGAATTAATATAGTTGCTTTACTTGACATCGTAAATGATTATTTACACTATAAAAACAATAAAGCTATGAAAAAGCACAATTTCAGCGCGGGACCTTCTGTATTACCAGAGGTTGCACTCGAAAACGCAGCAAAAGCGATTTTTGACTTTAACGGTACCGGCATTTCGGTACTTTCGTATTCACACCGCAGCAAGGAGTTCGAGGCGGTATTGGCAGAGGCAAAGGCTCTCTTCCGCGAGTTGCTGAATATCCCTGAGAATTACAAAATTTACTTCGTAGGTGGTGGAGCCAGCACACAGTTCTTCCATATTCCCGCAAACTTCCTCGGAAAGAAGGCGGGTTATGTAAATACGGGCGTTTGGACAAAGAAGGCCATCAAAGAGGCGAAGTATTATGGCGAGGTAGAGGTTGTCGCATCGAGCGAGGATAAGAACTTCTCGTACATTCCGAAGGGCTTTGAGATTCCGAGCGACTTGGACTACTTATATATCTGCTCGAACAACACTATCTACGGTACTGAATATAAGGTGGATATGGATTGTCCTGTACCATTGTTTGCCGATATGTCGTCGGATATATTGAGCCGTCCTGTCGATGTTTCGAAGTACGCCCTCATCTATGGTGGCGCACAGAAGAACCTCGCACCTGCGGGCGTTACCTTCGTAATTGTACGTGAGGATATGCTCGAAAAGGTGGTTCGTCCGTTGCCAACAATGATGAATGTTAATACCCACGTCGAGAACGACTCGATGTTCAACACGCCTCCGGTATTCCCAATCTTCGTGTTGAACGAGACGTTGAAGTGGTTGAAGTCTATCGGTGGCGTCGAGGAGATGTATCGTCGCAACGTGGAGAAGGCAGAGATTCTCTACAACGAAATCGAGCGCAACTCGTTGTTCCGTCCAACCGTAGCGAAAGAGGATCGTTCGTTGATGAATATCTGTTTCGTGATGACCGAAGGCAACGAGGATTTGGCACCTGAGTTCTTGGAGTTTGCCAAGGAGCGCGGTATGGTGGGTATCAAAGGACACCGTCTTGTAGGAGGCTTCCGTGCTTCGTGCTACAACGCTTGTCCGAAGGAGTCGGTAGAGGCTCTCGTGGCTTGTATGCAGGAGTTTGAGCAGTTGAAAACAAAGTAACCATATGGCAACTATCGTTCCATACACCTTCGAGAAGAAGGAGGAAAAGATTGTACACTTTACATCATTGATTAAGGGTATGAAAGTTCTTATTGCAACCGAGAAGCCGTTTGCTCGCGAGGCGGTAAACGGCATTAAAGAGATTTTGCAGGCGGCAGATTATGAGGTCGTACTGCTCGAAAAATATACGGATAAGGGCGAGTTGCTCGCTGCCGTAGCCGATGTCGATGCACTTATTGTGCGTAGCGACAAGGTTACCAAGGAGGTGTTGGAGGCTGCCAAGAACCTCAAAATCGTTGTTCGTGCCGGCGCAGGCTTCGACAACGTTGATTGTGAGGAGGCAAAGCAGCGCGGTGTCGTGGTGATGAACACCCCGGGTCAGAACTCGAACGCTGTGGCGGAGTTGGCACTCTGCTTTATGGTCTACATATCGCGCAATCAGCTCACTCCGGGCACAGGACACGAGCTCATTGGCAAGACCCTCGCAATTCACGCCTACGGAAACGTTGGCAAGTTGGTCGGTCGCAAGGGTAAGGCTCTCGGTATGAACGTCATCGCCTACGATCCATTTATCTCGGACGCTGCGGTATTCGAGGCTGATGGGGTAGAGAAGGTCGATTCGGTGGAGGAGTTGTACCGTCGCGCCGACTTCCTGTCGTTGCATATTCCTGCAACGCCACAAACAAAGGGCTCAATCGGTTACGACCTTGCAATGTCGATGCCGAAGGGTGCTACGCTCGTAAATACCGCCCGCAAGGAGGTCATTGACGAGGTGGGCTTGGCGAAGGCTATGGAGGAGCGTGAGGATTTACACTATATCACCGACGTTGCTCCCGATGCTGCTGCGGAGTATGCCGAAAAGTTTGGCAAGCGCTACTTCGGAACACCGAAGAAGATGGGTGCCGAGACTGCCGAGGCAAATATCAACGCAGGTTTGGCGGCTGCACGACAGATTGTAGATTATTTCGTAAACGGCGTTACACGCTTTCAAGTAAATAAATAAAAGGCTTTTAGCCATTGGCCATTAGCCATTAGCTTTCTTTATAACTATGGTAAAAATTAAACCATTCAAAGGTATTCGCCCACCGAAGGAGTTGGCGCACGAGGTGGCATCGCGCCCATACGACGTATTGAACTCAGCAGAGGCGAAGGCAGAGGCCACAGAGCGCTCACTGCTCCACATTATAAAACCGGAAATTGACTTTGAGCCTATCGCCGACGAGCACTCGCAGGAGGTTTACGATAAGGCGGTGGAGAACTTCGCAAAGTGGCGCAACGAGGGTTGGTTGCTGCAAGATGGCGAAGAGCACTACTACATCTACGCCCAGACAATGGACGGTCGTACGCAGTATGGTCTTGTAATGTGCTGCCATTTCGAAGATTACCTCTCGGGGGCAATCAAGAAACACGAACTCACTCGCACCGATAAGGAGGAGGACCGTATGCACCACGTACGCAACCAGAAGGCGAATATCGAGCCCGTATTCTTCGCATATCCCGACCATAAGGATATCGACGCAATCGTGGCAAAGGTTATCGCATCGGAGCCTGAATACGACTTCGTTGCAGAGGACGGCTTCGGACACACTTTGTGGGTAGTACCAAGTGAGTACAACGACCAGATAACCGCCATTTTCGACACTATTCCTGCGTTGTATGTTGCTGATGGACACCACCGTACGGCTGCGGCAGCGCGTGTGGGAGCGGAGTGCAAGAGCAAGAATCCGAACCATACGGGCGAGGAGGAATACTGCTACTTCTTGGCTGTTACGTTCCCAGAATCGCATCTCCGCATCATCGACTACAACCGCGTAGTGCGCGATTTGAACGGCTTGAACGAGAAGGAGTTCCTCGCAGCTTTATCAGAGGATTTTGTGGTCGAGAAGGAGGGTAAAGAGATTTACAAGCCGAATGCTCTGCACAACTTCTCGATGTACTTGGCAGGCGAGTGGTACAGCCTCACAGCAAAAGAGGGCAGATATAACGATGCCGACCCGATTGGTGTCTTAGACGTTACGATATTATCCAACTTGGTATTGGATAAAATTCTCGGTATCAAAGATTTGCGCACATCAAAGCGCATAGACTTCGTGGGAGGTATTCGCGGTCTTGGCGAGTTGCAACAGCGTGTTGATTCGGGCGAAATGAAGGTTGCTTTTGCGCTCTATCCGGTTTCGATGCGCCAACTCATCGACATAGCCGATACGGGCAACATTATGCCTCCGAAGACCACGTGGTTCGAACCGAAATTGCGTTCGGGCGTTGTAATACATTCATTTGAATAACAACAGACGATGAAACGACTTCTTTTAACCATAGCGACAGTGGCAATTGCCCTGTCGCTATTGGCTCAAACACCAAAACATACCGAGTGGAAGTTCTCCACAAAACGCACCGAGAAATATCTTGAAAATGGCGTGTATAAAGCCTCGACAGGCAAGGGCTCTATCAATTTTGTCGGCAAGAAGGCGACAGCTACAGTCGGAGTCAAAAGGGGATATCCGGCAGCCGAGAATACCCGCAAGGGCGACTATTGGTTGATGACTATTCCCGTCGAAAATCTCAAAGCGGGAACGGCAATAGATTTATGGTTGCCATTCCTCGCAGAGCCGAGCGACGAGCCTCACACCTTCACCTTCGAGTATCTCGATGACGGAAAGTGGCGGCCTGTAACTCCTGCCAACAAAAGCGGAGCTAACTGTACCTCGACAACATCGAAGAGTTGGCCTCGTATGCTTTGGCACACCATACGCCTCAACAATGGTGTACGAAGTGGCAACGTGCTGTTGCGCCTACGCCTCTGCGACAAGAGGGTAGAGAAGTGTTCGCTATATGGCGGCACCTCGGGACAAGCACCGAAAATCGCCATTCTCGACGAGCAGATTCCGAGCGACACTACGCGCATATTATTTATAGGTAACAGCTACACCTACTACAACCTCTATCCTATGCAGTTGAAAGAGTTGGCGTGGTATGAAGGACATTACCTCGATTGCGCCCTCTATTTCCACGGAGGTTACTCTATGAAGCGGCATCTTGCAGACCACGTCTCGCGCGAAACGGTCGAATTGGGCGGCTTTGATTATGCCTTCCTTCAAGGCCAGAGTATCTCATCGCTCCGTATCGGCACCTCTGCCGACCAAAATGTAGTAGGAGAGATGGGTAAAATGGTTGATAGAGTTAAGAAATTCAGTCCAAAGGCAAAGTGTATTATAGAGATGACTTGGGGGCGCAGAGATGGCGATAACGCTACCAAGTCGAAAGCCTTACAGGATATCAAAACGGCACACCCAGAGTACTTTGAGAGCTATGAAGCTATGCAAAAGGTTATCACAGCCAATACTACTGCAATTGCTCAGAAGTTGGGCGTTGGACTCTCGCCTGTGGGTGTAGCGTGGAAGATTGTTCGACGTGAACGCCCCGACATCGAGTTGTATGTTAGGGACGGCTCGCACCCATCGGACGCGGGTTCGTATCTCGCAGCCGCAGTGGGTTATCTGACGCTCTTTAAGGAGCCATTCAAAGCGGATACACCCGTGCGCCTCGACCCCGAAGTTGCACGCTATCTGCGCAGCGTAGCCGAAAGGGTAGTATTGAAAGCGGAAAACTGAAAGCGGAAAACGGAAAACTGACGTAGCGGAGCGAGAGCAGAGGGCAAACTTGTTTGCACTATGACGAGCCGCAAGGAAGAAAAGACTGCAAAGCAGGATTAACGGAAAACTGACGCAGCGGAGCGAGAGCAGAGGGCAAACTTGTTTGCACTATGACGAGCCGCAAGGAAGAAAAGAGTGCAAAGCAGGATTAACGGAAAACTGATAGAAAAAGTGCGAAAATTTTTCGCACTTTTTTTGTTTTGACACAAACTGTCAAAACAGCCCCATACCTTTGTATCGTGAAAGTAAATTAAAACCTTAAAATTATACTATTATGGGAACAGGACACACTATCAGATGCAAGCATTGCGGTACGGAGTTTATGCACCTCACAGGCTTGGGATTTATGGGATTTGATTGCGAGAACGGCTTTTGCCACATCGAAACCGAAACGGCAATTCGCTGTCCGCAGTGTATGAAGCGATTGAACTACACAGAGGAGGAGTTCAAAGAGCAGGTTGTTGGACACATTTGCTGGGACTAAACAACGGAAAGCGGAAAACTGAAAACGGAAAACTATTTTCAAATCATTTTTTTTACTTGCTATTGCATCAATTTCCGAAAAAATTCTTAACTTTGAGGAAAGTTTTTTCCTTTGGAAAAAGAGATTAGAACGAAACAAATAATAAAAAGAATATACTATGAGCGAAGTAACAACACAGAATGCCGAAAAGATGAAGGTCTTGCAGGCGGTAATGGCGAAGATCGAGAAGGACTTCGGCAAGGGTTCGATTATGAAGATGTCGAACGACAACGTAGAGAACGTTCCGGTAATTCCTACCGGCTCAATAACTCTCGACGTGGCACTCGGAGTGGGTGGCTACCCAAAGGGACGAGTAATCGAGATTTATGGACCCGAGTCGTCGGGTAAGACAACTCTCGCAATTCACGCTATTGCCGAGGCGCAGAAGGCAGGCGGTATTGCAGCATTTATCGATGCGGAGCACGCATTTGACAGTTTCTATGCGCAAAAGTTGGGCGTGGACGTGGAAAACCTCCTCGTTTCGCAGCCCGACAATGGCGAGCAGGCACTCGAAATTGCCGACTCGCTGATTCGTTCGAGCGCAATCGATATTATCGTAATCGACTCGGTAGCAGCACTTACGCCAAAGGCTGAAATCGAGGGCGAGATGGGCGACTCGAAGATGGGCTTGCAGGCTCGATTGATGTCGCAAGCATTGCGTAAGCTTACCGCAAGCATCGCCAAAACCAAGACCGTATGTATCTTCATCAACCAGTTGCGCGACAAAATTGGCGTGGTTTATGGCAACCCTGAGACTACAACGGGTGGTAATGCATTGAAGTTCTACGCCAGCGTACGTATCGACATTCGTCGCACCTCGGTTATTAAGGACGGCGAAGAGCAACTCGGTACGCGCACCCGCGTGAAGGTCGTAAAGAACAAGGTGGCTCCTCCGTTCAAGAAGGCAGAGTTCGATATTATGTTCGGCGAGGGAATCTCAAAAATTGGCGAAATTCTTGATTTGGCAGTAGATTACGAGATTATCAAGAAGTCGGGCTCGTGGTTCTCTTATGGAGAGAAGAAGATTGGCCAGGGACGCGACGCTGTGAAGGAGTTGCTCACCTCGGACAAAGCTTTGTGCGATGAGATTGAAGCGAAGCTCCGCGAGGCAATGACAAAGAAATAGGCGGGCTTTGCACCCACAAAAAGCGAGAGTAGTGTACCGCTTCGGCGGTACCGCTCTCTATATTGGTTTTTAGAGGTATAGGTTATGAGTTATACTGCGGAAGACGAAAAATTGATTAACGAGGCTTGGGAAAAGCTTTGCGAATCGTGCAAGAAAATATGCAAGAACGAAGAGGGCTGGGACCGCATTAAGCGTGCCTACTTCCTTGCAAAAGAGGCTCATTCGGGCATACGACGTCGCTCGGGCGAGCCATATCTGCTCCACCCGATAGCTGTAGCGCAGATTTGCGTTGACGAGATTGGCTTGGGCGTAAAATCGGTTGTCGCGGCACTCCTGCACGATGTGGTAGAGGATACCGACTATACGGTCGAGGATATCGAGCACATCTTCGGACCAAAAATTGCATCGATGGTCGATGGTTTGACCAAGATGTCGGGAGTATTCAATGCCGATACGTCGGAACAGGCGGAGTATTTCCGCAAGGTATTGCTCACCCTCTCGGACGATGTTCGCGTGATTCTCATCAAAATTGCAGACCGTCTGCACAATATGCGAACATTGCAGTATATGCCTCTGAATAAGCAGATTAAAATCACAGGCGAAACAATATACCTCTTTGCTCCATTGGCGTACAGACTCGGCTTGTATCCGATAAAAAGCGAGTTGGAGGATCTATGTATGAAGTATCGTTTTCCCGAGGAGTATCAGAGAATTAGCAGTCTGATCTCCGAGAGTGCCGGAAAACGCCAGGAGTATATTGACCAATTCTGCAAACCAATTATCGCGGCTCTCGACCGCAACAACATCAAATACGAGATTTCGGGACGCATAAAGAGCGTCTATTCGATATGGACAAAGATGCAGCGCAAACAGATACCTTTCGAAGAGGTTTACGACCTGTTCGCTATTCGCATTGTACTCCAAACCAAAGCCGATGATGACGAGAAGAGTATGTGTTGGCAGATCTACTCCAACATCACGGATATTTATGCACCGAAGCAGGACCGTTTGCGCGATTGGATATCTATGCCAAAGGCGAATGGTTACGAGGCTTTACACTCGACGGTGATGGGTCCCGACGGACACTGGGTAGAGGTACAGATTCGCACACAGCGTATGGAGGATATCGCCGAGCGAGGATTTGCGGCTCACTGGAAGTATAAGAAGGCGACGCTTTCGCAAAATGACGACGCCTTCGACACGTGGTTGAAGAAGATTCGCGATGCATTGAATAGCCCAACGGAGAGTGCCGTAGAGTTCCTCGACAACTTCAAACTGTCGCTCTACACCTCCGAGATTACCGTATTTACGCCAAAGGGCGAGCAACGCCAACTTCCGAATGGAGCCACTGCGCTCGATTTCGCATACGACATCCACACCAAGGTTGGCGACCACGCTATTGGAGCGAAAATAAACCATAAAATAGAGCCCATAACCAAGCCATTGAAGTGGGGCGACCAGATTGAGATTATCACAGCCGATAGCGCAAAGCCAAAGGCTGAGTGGCTCGAAATAGTATCGACCACCAAGGCGAAGCAGAAAATCACGGCCTTCTTGAAGCGCGAACAGCAGAACAACATCGAAAATGGCATAACGCTTTTCGAGAGTAAATTGGCAGAACACAACGTCGCAATTAGCGGTAGGGTGTTGCGCAAAGCGATGCAGGCGTATGGCTGCAAAAATAAGGACGAATTTTACAGCCACATCGGTGCGGGTATCATCTCGTTAGACAACATCGAAAAGGTTCTAAAATCCTCCTCTACAAGCAAATTATTGAAATTCTGGAAACTGCGACAGGCGGAGGATGACGATATTGAAGAGAACAACGAGCAAAAACCGGCTATCGAGGAGAGCTTTACGATTGCTACGTGCTGCAACCCTTTGCCGGGCGACAACGTCGTGGGCTTCCGCGACCCTTCGACAAATCGAATAATCGTTCATAAAGCGACCTGCGACGAGCTCAATCGCCTCGCATCGCAATATGGCAAGAATATAATCAAAGAGAAGATTCGCTGGGAGCAGCATAAAACTACCGCCTACCTCACGACCATCGAAATTCGCGGCATCGACCGTATGGGCCTACTCTCGGATATCACCCATATCGTCTCGGACGATTTCAGTATCAATATGCGAGAGATTCACCTGCGCAGCCACGATGGTATTGTCGAGGGCAAGATAAGTCTCTACGTGCAGAGTGCGGATGCTCTCTATGCCGTGATGGATAAATTCCGCCAAATGAAAGGCTTTGAGAGTGTCAAGCGAATAGAGAATAATGAGTAGGGTATAGCAAGAGTCATTATATCGAAAAATGCGACAAATCGAACATTTTACGTAGGCTCTATATTCTATACCATTAACCCTCTGTTAAGCAGCATACCCAAACAGTAGAGCAGCACAGTAGGGGAGAGAGCAAAAATTCGCAACCGATATAAACAATAGGTATATGGCAACAATTTTTTCACGTATTATAGCCGGGGAGATTCCTTGCTATAAGGTCGCCGAGAACGACCGTTATTTTGCATTTCTCGACATCAATCCTCTCGCCAAGGGGCACACTCTCGTTGTTCCTAAACAGGAGGTGGATTACCTCTATGATCTCGATGACGATACTTTGCAGGGAATGATACTCTTTGCAAAGCAGATTGCACAAAAAATCAAGTCATTTAGCGGCTGTAACAAGGTTGCAACGGTGGTTTTAGGGCTCGAAGTGCCCCACGCACACATCCATTTAATCCCGATGAACAGCGAAAAAGACGTCGATTTCAGCCGCGAGAAGCTCGTTTTGACGCCAGAAGAGTTCTCGGAAATAGCATCGGCATTGGCAGAGTAGGGGAGTTGTTAATAACCCCGTAAATATCTAATATGCAGGGTAATAGATTGTTATTATCCTGCATTAATTATATACATATTTAACATAATATATAAAAATTCCCTGCACAATAGATTAGTGGGGTAGGGGAGAGTTCAATTTATCATCAATTTTTCTAAAAATCCGCTCTGGACACCCATCATATTTACAATTGTAAACACATACACAACTGTATAAGTCGAGAATTTATTACATTTGTAAACATATCTTTATACTGCGAACTGTTAACAAATTACATTTGTAACATCGCAGAATAGTGCCTACATAGGGCATTTTGACGCTATTTCACCGATGTACATTTATTGAATTGCTATATATTTTATACCTAATTATTAAGTAGTTACAGATTTTACATAAAGTTATTTATCTCTAATTTACTATATTTAACCCCATAATGTACCTATTAACCCACATTTAACAAAACACATAGCAATATAAACGTAATAATCAGCATTTTACACTTTATTATATAAAGTAAAACAAAATACAAGCAGGCTTTGTGTTTTTATCAGATATTGAGCTATTAACATTTGTAACAGTTATTAACAATTATTAACACTTTACATTTGTATAGTTTTATTTGTTTATTTGGTAAATTCTATTTACCTTTGTAAAAACTCGAAGAGATGGACAAAAAACTACGTATTTTGATGCAAAATGAGAATCTCACAGCAAGTAAGCTTGCAGAAATTCTCGAAATTAAACCCGCAGCGGTATCTCATATTTTGAGCGGACGCAACAAGCCAAGCTTCGAACTGATTTGCAAAATTGTCAATCGTTTTCCGCAGATCAATCCTTACTGGCTACTCGGAGATGCCGAAGAGATGCTTAATCAAAATGCGAAAATTCAAACATCGGAGAACAATTCCGAAATGGGAAGAAATCTCTTCAATCTGGAAGCCAAAAACGAGGCTGTTCCGGAGGTTCCGAAAATCTCGGACAACATCATATCGGCTCCATCTTCTCGCTCCGATATCGAAAAAATTATAATCGTCTATAACAACCAAACCTTCGAGGAGTTGAGACCAAAAAAATCATAGGGTAGTCGGACTACCCTTTTTTTATACCTTATTATATATAGGTGCAATTTTGTGGTCTTTGCCCCTGAATATCCTCTTTTGTGAGCTAAAATTTGCGAGTAATCCCTCGTGCAAAATAAAATATGCCATTCTCAGCGAGTTAAACTTGCGGCATTTTGCGCTGTAATGCACTGATATTCACATTGTATAGCATACGGGCAACGGTTGCAAAAATATATTTCTTCTAAACACAAATCTGCAAAAACTCGAAATTATTTCTATCTTTGTAATCGAAATGGGTCTGATGTAGCAAAATGTTCGCAGCAACATCAAAAATTGGCAAAAAGATTTATGTGTGTTACAACAACAATTTGCGACAGCACCTCTACTGCACTACCCTCCTCTTGTTGGGTGTGCAATATGTATATTATGTTAAATTTTATTTAGGTATATTTTAAATTACTTATGGTTATCACTAAATTACAACGATTTACGACTATACTTATCGTTATCATTATTTCTGCACTGATTGTAAGCTGTGGTAAGCGCAAAATAACTATCGAGAATCGCGTAATTGTATCGATTGCGCCATTGAAGCCGCTTGTTGAAGGCATCTTAGGCGACGACTTCGAGGTTGTTGTGCTTGTTCCGCAAGGTGCATCGCCCGAAACTTTCGAACCTACGCCAAAGCAATTGCGCGAGGTCGAATCGGCACGATTTGTATTCGGTACAGGATTGCTCGAATTTGAGCAGGAACTAATCCATCGCGTTGCTCGTAATGAACAGATTATCAATCTATCACAAGGAATTGACGTGATTGCTGGAAGCTGTTCTCACGCCCATCATAAACACTCGCACGATCATACCCACGGCATCGACCCTCATATATGGTGTTCGCCAAAATCGCTTCTTAAGATGACGCAAAACATCTACTCGGCCATCACTACCGAAATGCCCGACTCGATGAAATATAAAATGACATATAACGATCTGTATATCAAGATAGCGGATCTTCACAAGGAGGTTGCAGACAAATGTTGGAAAGAACCTCACACCGCCTTTATGATATACCACCCTGCCCTCACCTATCTTGCTCGCGATTACGGACTTAAGCAGATAGTTATCGAGAATGAGGGCAAAGAGCCTAGCGCAAAACACATTGCCAATATCATCGAGCAGGCACGTCAAAAGGGCATAAAGTATGTATTCTACCAGTCGGAGTTTCCTGCATCGTCGGTGGAGATAATATGCAAAGATATCAACGCTACTGCCGTAGAAATCAACCCATTAGCCGAGGATGTTGTCGAAAATATCCGCCATATTACAACTCTAATAACCGAGTAACAATGGAGCCTGTTGTTTCGCTAAAAAACGTAAGTGTGAAGTATGACGATACGGTAGCATTAGAGGGTGTGTCGCTCGACGTCTACCCCGACGACTTTTTGGGCATTATTGGTCCGAATGGAGGTGGTAAAACAACCCTTGTAAAGGCGATTTTAAGCACCGTTCCGCACTCCGGAGAGGTCGAGTACTCCCCTACCCTTTCTACGCAGGGGCATCGGCTTATAGGCTACTTGCCACAGCAATCCGACTTTGATCGCTCGTTCCCAATTTCGGTTATCGAGGTTGTAATGTCGGGATTACAGGCAGAAAAGGGTCTTTTCTCACGCTACACAGCAGCCGACCGCAAACGGGCTATGAAGTTGCTCGAGATGGCAGGTATTGAGGCTATCGCCGAGCGTCAAATCAGCGAAATATCGGGCGGACAGATGCAGCGTGCTCTACTCTGCCGTGCAGTAATTTTAGAGCCTAAATTGCTTATTTTGGACGAGCCGACCAACTTTGTGGACAACCAATTCGAAAACGAATTATACACGCTTTTACGTCGCCTAAATGAGCGTATGGCAATAGTTATGGTATCGCACGACTTGGGCACGATAACAAGCGTCGTAAAGAGCATTGTTTGCGTCAATCGCACCGTACATCGCCACGACTCGAACGTCATAACCGCCGAGCAGTTGGAGAACTACCACTGCCCTATTCAGATTATCTCGCACGGGCACGTTCCTCACACCGTATTGGGGCATCACAATCACTAAAAAACAAAGGCTAACCCATTGAAGGTTAGCCTATTTCATTGGTGTAGAACCACCCTACTCGGTAAATTCCACGATTGTACCTGTAGCTGTGTAGATATTGCGCATATAGAATGGAGGCAAACCAACAATCGCGTGCTTGACGTTTATATTTATAATGGTCTGCGAGCCTTTGAGGTTTGCAGCTTTGTACATCTCGGCAACAGCGTTTGCACGAACCGAGTGCTTCGACAAACCACCAATACCCAAAATCATAGTAGCCTTTGCGTGGCCCTCGGCGTGGCCGATAACCTTGAAGTTCTTTTGCGAAAGCACAACTTGCGTCTGCGAGAGATTTTTGTTCTCGGTCTGATACATATGTGTTGCACAGCCGGTAAACATCATTGCACCCAAAACGAGTGCCAACATAACGAGTTTCTTCATCGACGTTTCGGAGGAGGGCTTCATCAATTGTCTTGACCTTACAACAGGACGTGTATTTCAGTACGACGAGGACTGCGAGCTTA
>JAFXFM010000008.1 GCA_017520545.1 Alistipes sp.
GAGGTTCCACCTCTTCCCATTCCGAACAGAGAAGTTAAGCTCACTCGCGCCGATGGTACTGTGGTTTTCCCGTGGGAGAGTAGGTAGCCGCCTCTTTAAGCCAAACCAAATAGGTTTGGTTTTTTTTTGTGCTATGCACAAGCCAAACCTATTTGGTTAGCCCGACAAGTGTCGGGCTTTTTGGCTTAAAGAGGCGGCAGGCCGCCACCATTTGTGTTACCCACCCCCTAAATCCCCCTCCTGTGAGGGGGACTTATTTTCTATATGTGAGCGTATTACACAAATGGAGCAATCCTCGGCAAGTTAAGCTCTATATGCTTGCTGCATATAGAGTAGTTGTGTTACCTATCCCCCAAACCCCCTTTGACCTTTGCTCTTCCTCCTTCGCACCTCGGCATAGTCTGCAAGCAGCCTCTGCCCTCGGTTTGGCGTCGGTTCTGTAAAGGGGGCTTATTTGTTGCTTGTGAGTAGCTCTTCAGAAAAACTAAGAGTAGCAATCCTCGGCAAGTTAAGCTCCTATATCGGTAGGGCTCATAGGGGCTATAGGGTTGATAGGGCGTTTGTTTTAGAGTCGCGTTAGGGGCGTTAGCGATGTTAGGGAGAGAGCTAAACAGCACAAAAAAAACAGCACGAAGAGAACTTCGTGCTGTCTCGATATTGAAATTCTAATTTCTAGTCTGCGTATAGAAAGTTGCAGGTAAGTGCTGTACTTAATCTACTTATATATGCTTGTTCCTCCTCGGTCAAGAGCTCTTTTGCAGCTTTGAACTTCGGCATTATCTCATCCATGCGTCGGTTTGATTCCTTCTTCGAGATCTGCTTTTTGAAATTTAACTTTAGCGGCTCTATAGCCTCGAAGCTTAAGTCTACAGCGCCCTTAAGATTAGTTGAGAGTGTATCCCCCTTAGAGGTGGCATTTATGTCAACAATGAAGAATTTGAAATCAGGATAGCTATGTATCAACTCCTGAGATAGATTACTATAATCAGCTTCACCGTTTGCTTTAGTTCTGATAAAACCATCGAAAAATACGGTCGAATAGTTGCTCATTTTTTTGACAGTATTGTATATTTTATCTGAATCCAGATCTTTCTTTGCTACTACATAGTCGACATCAAAAGCAACCTTTCGATATTGCTCCGGTTGGTATTCTATCTCGAACGATAAAGCGACTGAACTGCCTGTCTCATAGCTGTTTATGTTATTGATTTTAGCCTGCCAATTGACAAAGAGCTTTACAGAATCCATGTACTTACCCATAGCCAATCGTACGCTGTCGCCGAACTCTTTCTCGATGATGCTATTTCCGAGACGATAGCTTTTCTCCTGATTTTTTGCAAGTATCTTGTCAAAATTCTCTTGCTGAATGTTTGTAAATTTCCTTTTTTGCTGCTGTGTTCCCTCGATACATCCGCACAAGCTGAATAGAGACAATAATAAAAGGCATGACTTTCTCATAATATACATTTTTGGGTTAAATACTATACAAATGTACAATTTTTTTGTAACTTCGTGCTACAAAACTATAAATTATCCCTACAATGAAGAGAATTACAACTTTCTTGGTGATGGTAGTGGTGGCGGTTGCAGTGCAGGCGCAGACACTCGAATGTATGCAATGGTTTAACGAGCCTGAGTCGTGGAGCATCAAAAATAACAGACTTACGATGCAGGTAACCCCTCAGAGCGACTATTGGCGCATCTCTCACTACGGTTTTACTGTCGATGATGCTCCGCTCCTTTACACCACGCGTGGCGGCGAGTTCGAGGTTAAGGTGAAAATTTCGGGCGACTATAAGGTGCGTTTCGATCAGGCGGGTTTGATGTTGCGTACCGACAAGGAGAACTACATCAAGGCGGGCATCGAGTTTGTTGATGGCAAGTACAACATATCGTGCGTCGTTACCCACCACACAAGCGATTGGTCGGTAATAACTCTCGACAAAAGCGTGGAATATATCTGGATAAAGGCTGTACGTCGCCTCGATGCGGTGGAGATTTTCTATTCGTTTGACGACAAAAACTATGTGATGATGCGTAACTGCCACCTTGCCGACAATACCCCTGTAATGGTCGGTATGATGGCGGCTTGCCCCGATGGTAAGGGTTTTGAAGCTCGCTTCGAGGGCTTCAAAATTACCCACTTGCCAGACCAGCGCCGCTTGGAGTGGTTGAAGAAGAACCAGGAGTAAAAATGTGAATATCGGCAAAGGACTCTCCATAAAAAAAATGCGGAGAGTCTTTTCTTTTCGTTTCGCTTTCTTACATTTTTGTCCGTTTTTTGTTGTTTTTTGCGAAAAATTATTAACTTTGTTATAATGAATAAGATGGAATAGATAAATAAATTACAACACAAATAACTACTATTATGGCTAAAACCCTTAAAATTAGAGATTTAACTTTGCGAGACGGACAGCAATCGTCTTTCGCAACGCGTATGACACAGGCGCAGATCGAGCGATGCTTGCCATACTACAAAGACGCACACTTCTTTGCGATGGAGGTATGGGGTGGTGCTGTGCCCGATTCGGTGATGCGCTATCTCGGTGAGAACCCGTGGTATCGTTTGGAGAGCATTAAGAAGGAGGTGGGCGATGTATCGAAACTCACAGCTCTTTCGCGTGGTCGTAACCTCTTTGGATATGCCCCATACACCGATGAGATTATAGAGGGCTTCTGTCGCAACTCCATCGAGAGCGGTTTGGGCATTATGCGTATTTTCGACTGCTTGAACGATGTCGAGAATGTCAAATCGACCATTAAATATGTAAAGAAGTATGGTGGTATTGCCGACTGTGCGGTTTGTTATACCGTAGATCCGAAATATCCGAAGTTGTCGTTCTGGCAGAAGTTGATGGGCAAGAAGAATCCGCCACTTGTATTCACCGACGACTACTTTGTGTCGAAGGCTAAGGTGTTGGCGGGCTTGGGAGCCGATATGATTACCATTAAGGATATGTCGGGACTTATTCCGCCACAGCGTGTCAGCGCACTTGTGAAGAAGTTGAAGGCGGAGGTCTCTGTTCCGATTGATTTCCACACACACTGTACTCCGGGTTATGGCTTGGCATCAGTCTATGCAGCTATTGCTGCGGGTGTAGACGTGGTTGATGCCAACTGCTGGTGGTTTGGTGGAGGTACGGGTGCTCCGGCTGTGGAGTTGATATATCTCTTCTGTCAGAAGTTGGGTATCGACATCGGCGTAAATATGGAGGCTGTTGCCAAAATTAACGAGCAGTTGAAAGATATTCGTTCGGAGTTGAATATCTCGGTATTTGGTGCCGACAAACCTGCTCCAAAGCCATTCAATCCTGTTGTTGATGCTACACCTGCCGAGGTCGAGGCATTGCTCGATAAGGCTGTTGCAGCGGCACAGAAGGAGGATTTCGAGGCGTTGCTTGATGCAGCACAGAAGATTGAGGCTTACTTTGGTTTCCCTGCTCCGAACAAACTCGTTCAGGAGGCGGAGATTCCGGGCGGTATGTACTCGAATATGGTGGCGCAGTTGCAGGCGTTGAAGGCGGAGGAGATTTTGCCGAAGGCTATGGAGTTGATTCCTGAGGTGCGCCTTGCAGCGGGTCTTCCACCTCTCGTAACCCCTACATCGCAGATTGTGGGCGCACAAGCAGTGAACTGTGCGCTCGATTTGAAGGCGGGTCGTGAGATGTACACCACAAAGAATAACCAGTTTGTGAACCTCGTAAAGGGCGAGTATGGCACTACGCCGGTGAAGATTGATCCGGAGTTCCGTTTCAAGATCTGCGGTGTTCGCGAGGAGAGCAACTACGATATCTCGAAGTATCAGCACCAGCCAAACCCTGAACTTCCGGAGGCAGGAGGCGTGAAACTTGCCGAGAATGAGAAGGAGGAGCTATTGTTGGAGTTGTTCCCACTTGTGGCAAAGCCATACCTCACGGGTGTTAAGACAAAGGCGTATCAGGCGAAGGTTGCTGCCGAGGCTCCTGCAAAGGCGGAGGCTACACCTGTTGCCGAGGCTAAGACTCAGCCAATTACGGGTCGTACAATCGTTGCTCCACTTCCGGGCAAGGTGCTCGAGTTGAAGGTTAAGGTGGGCGATGTAGTGGCTGTTGGCCAGGAGGTGGCTCTGTTGGAGGCTATGAAGATGGAGAACTCTATCACCTCGGACGCGGCAGGATATGTTAAGCAGATTTTGGTCGTGGAGGGCGAGAACGTGGCTACCGACGCTGTGCTTATCGAGCTGGGCGATGCTCCTGTTGCTGCGAAGACGGAGGTTGCTGCTCCGAAGACTGCGGTTGGCAATAAGGTTGTTGCTCCGCTACCCGGACGTGTTATCTCGTTGAAAGTCAAGGTTGGTGACGCAGTGAAGGCGGGCGATGAGGTTGTGGTCTTGGAGGCTATGAAGATGGAGAACTCTATCACTTCGGACTACGACGGAACTGTTCAGCAGATTGCTGTTGCTGAGGGCGACAATGTGGCTACGGACGCAGTATTGATGATTATCGGATAGTAGGATACAAAATTAATTATCAATTAAATAGCCAATGGTTAATGGCTAATATAAAAACTTAAACTTATGGGATTTTTGAAGGATTTTAAGACCTTTGCGCTCAAAGGCAACGTTATGGATATGGCAGTCGGTGTGATCATCGGTGGCGCTTTTGGCAAAATTGTTACATCGTTGGTAAACGATATCCTTATGCCTCCTATCGGAATGTTGCTTGGCAACGTAAATTTCAAGGATTTGAAGGTTAATTTGGCGGCACTCAAAGATGCGGCTGTGTCGGTTGTAAATGAGGGTGCAGCACCTTCGGAGCCTGTCTATTGGAACTACGGCGCATTTATTCAACAGATTGTCGATTTTACGATTTTGGCATTCTGCGTATTCTTGTTGGTGAAGTTTATGACTCGCCTTTCGAACTTGAAGAAGAAGGAGGAGGAGAAGCCTGCCGCACCTGCTGCACCACCTGCTCCATCGAAAGAGGAGGTTCTTCTTACCGAGATTCGCGACTTGTTGAAGGAGAAGAAGTAGAGTTTTACAAGCTAATTAGCATAGGAGCTACACGAAAAGTGTGGCTCCTATTTTGTTTTTAGAGAATAAGTTATTAACTTTGCAATGCTGAGCGATATTTTATTGCAAAGCAGACATATTTTTGATGAAAGTGTATTAGCTTTTATTCTCGGTTGGAAATCTGGAAAATTTCGAATACTGCGAGAGTAACAACTACACTCGTCACTCCGTATTGACTCTTCGATAGGGGTGTTTTGCCCCATTCTTGTAGATAGATACGAGTGTGGGGTATTGTTTATTCGCAGTAGGTATTCCAGAACCTCCAATCGTATAGACTGATTGACCTCACACTTTCTTTACTTTAATAACATTTTGCCATATTGAGGTTGTGTGGTGTATAGATGCATTAAATGTGTCTATATAGGTGTAATGCATATTATTTAACACATTTATTAACTATTTAAAAACTTAATTTACTATGAAGACAAGATTTATTCTTTTGGTTGCGCTTTTCGCGCTGATTTCAACAACAACCGTATCGGCACAATTCTACAATGTTAAGAAGGTGGCTATTACCGAGGTGGTAGATAAAAGCGGTGATGTTTCGGAAGGGACAAAAGAGTTCATTCGCAGTGCATTGACCGATGCAATTACCCATTCCGAGGGCTATAAAGGCTATGCTTCGATTAGTTTTGTTTCGCTTGAAGTAAATTTCAGCAAGACAGGAAATATATCTTCGGCATCGCTTACTTATGTTCGCAAGCAGGAGATGTCTTATATTCTTGTCTCGAAGGTTACGCCTTTGGATAAGAAAACTGTGCTGTTGAGTGCCAACATAATCAACACCGCGACCGGCGAAATTGTAGAGTCGTCATCGGTACGCACCTATGCAGACACCGACTGCTTGCGCTCGGCTTGCAATGCGCTCGCATACAAATTGGTTGGTGCTATATAAACGAGTTAATTGATAGTGATGAGAAATATAATTATTTCAATGTTTCTGTCTGTGGTGGTATTTCTGCCAACTACCGCCACAGCTCAGTTCTTTGCACGACAAAAGGTTGTTGTGTGGGAGGTTTTTGATCGAAATAATGATGTCAAAGTTGCAGAAGGTACGAAGGAGGAGATACAACAAAGTCTTAAAGAGGCTCTGAAAGGATCTGAAAACTATGAGCCGTATATGGAGAGCATCGAACGTGTAAATCAGTGGCTCAAATCCCAAAATCTCCCCAAATCACCGGCATATATCGCAAAGGCAGTAAGAGCAACACTCAAAGTTGATTATGTTATATTTACAACGGTTAAGATATTGCAACGCTCATCATCGTTTAATGATTATGAGGTACACATACAATCGGAGTTCTATAGTACTGAAACTTTGAAGAGCGAACGAATGGCTTATGTGGATATGAAGTCAGATTTAAGCCTTGTGCCGTCAAAGTGCAGAGAACTTATTGGAAAGTTATTGGGTGAAGATGTGCAGGTGTCGCATACGGTACCCCTGCAACCGTATCCACAGCAAACGGCAAATTCGTATCAGCCTTATGTAGAGAATGCGAATTGCGGTCTAAATATGAAGATGGTCTATGTTGAGGGAGGCACATTCCAGATGGGTTCTAACGATGGCGAGAGCGACGAGAAGCCTGTTCATAGTGTAACACTCGACTCTTACTATATTGCTGAGTGTGAGGTAACTCAGGCGCAGTGGCAGAAGATAATGGGCACAACCGTCTATCAGCAACGCGATAAGGCTAATAGCAGTTGGGCAATGAAAGGTGTAGGCGACAACAATCCAATGTACTATGTTAGTTGGGAAGAAGCCAAAGCCTTCTGCGCAAAGTTGAGCGAACTCACTGGCAAGACATACACATTGCCAACGGAGGCACAATGGGAGTATGCGGCTCGTGGTGGCAAGCACAACGATAGTTCCCAATTTAGCGGTCATTATATGGAAGATGTTGTAGCTTGGTATAAAAGCAATAGTGGCGACACCACTCATCCCGTTAAGCAGAAGCGAGCAAATAAACTTGGTTTGTACGATATGAGTGGCAATGTCTGGGAGTGGTGTAACGATTGGTATAGCGATAGCTATTACTCTTCGAGCCCGCAAACAAATCCTACCGGACCATCATCCGGTAGCTACCGCGTTATTCGCGGGGGTGGCTGGATCAATGCTGCATCGAGCTGCCGTGTTGCTCGTCGTTACGACTACACTCCGTCGAACCGTTACAGCATTGTCGGCTTCCGTGTTGTTTGCCTCCCATAGTTTAAAAAGTTTAAGGCTTTTAACTCTCCGCAGTAATCAACTCTGCGGAGGGTTTGTTTTTTGATGCAGATTGTTTAAGGGTTAGGTATCGAAAACGATACCCGGCATAGGGAGTATAGGGAGTATAGGGAGTATAGGGAGTATAGGGAGTATAGGGAATTTAATGAGATTAGTGAGTATATCCCTAAACTCTCTAAATTCTCTAAAAGCCAATGGCCAATGGCTAATAGCTAATAGCTCACTCCCTCCCCAGAAGTGTTGTGCAGTGATAAGGGTGAGAGAACGGAAAACTTTTACCGTCATTCCGAAGGAGCGGAGCGACTGAGGGAATCTCGCAACCTATATTGGCGCAAGGAGATTGCCACGAGCCTGCGGCTCTCGCAATGACGTAGCAAAATGGCAAGTAGGAGATTGCCACGAGCCTGCGGCTCTCGCAATGACGATATAGAAGACCAAAAGGCGAATGTTAAAGTATTCTTCGGAAAACTGCGAGTGGATAGCGGCGTACGGGGCGGAGCCATAGCCAAATTTTGGCGAAGAAGAGGTGCAGAGCCGAGCAATCGACCACGCCATAAATTTTTTCGTGCGTAACTCGCTCGGTGCCAAGGTAGTTGCCGTCGCCAAGTAGAGTTACATACTCCTCGCCAACCTCGATAATGCGATGCACCACAAAGTTCTCCCCTGCATCTGCCATCACCACACCATATTTGCGTATATCCTCGGCCTTGGCGGGGCGTAGCGTAATGGTGGAGCCGCTGCGGAAGAAGGGTAGCATACTCTCTCCCTTGACCGCAACGCGCACGGTTTTACCCTCCACGAGTGTATCGCGCACGACGGAGAAGAGTTCGCGGTTGGATATGACGAGGGTCTTTGCCATAGGGGCTATTTGTTGAAAATTGTTGAGTAGGACAACCTCGCAGCCGCAGCATCGGGCAGACACTCCAAGTGATAGACCGGTGTACAAGATATTATTTCCGACACAGTGGCACAGATGTGGTCTTGCAGCTCGTTATCGTAGGCAAAAGCCGGAGGACACGACGGCAGAATTGCGCCGATAGCCGACAATGCAGGCAGACGATGAATTTTGTTGTATGGAGCCTGCGAAAGGCGTACGAGCGCACGCACAGGCACATTCTTGTTCACGTAGCAAGGGGTTTTGCCACTCCACGGCGAGCCATAGACGATGCACTTGCCGTCGATTACGCGGATAATCGGGCTGTCGTCGTTGAGCAGCTTTGCACCCTCGATATTCTCGCGCCAAAGGCGGGTGTGGGTACTTTTACCCGTGCCCGACTCGCCAAGGCACAGCACGCCCTGATGCTCCTTAACCGCCACCGACGAGTGAATGGCAATGCCCCCAAGTGGAGCGATGACAATGCCGAACATTATCCATATTCCGAAGCGCACAAGCGTAGGGTTGGCAGGTGTATTGGTCGCGAGGTTGCTCTCCACGATGTTCGAGCCGTCCTTTTTAACGAGCAGATACCTCTCTTCGCCACGCCTCATCGAGAAGCGATAGCCCTCGGCATATCGAGCCAACTCGCCTTTGGCAAAATCCTGCTCGAACTCGAAGGCGTGAATAAGTCGAGTCGTAGGGTAGTCGCTGTCGCTTATCGGACAATCCATTCGCAACACCATTGTCGGCTCTGCATCGGTCGCCTCCACTTCAAATGGCTTGAAACAGTGCAAGCCACCCTCTACGATGTCGCTGTGAGCACCCTCGGTGCGTAGAATAAAGTCTGCTATGCTGTAATTCATACTATTTTTCGTTTTTTTCGAGTGTAACGATGCGGTCGCAGTAGTCGAGCGAGCTGTCGCGGTGGGCAACCACAACGATGGTGAGATTTTTGTTCGATGTCGAGAGGTTCTCGATGGCGCGATTTATGCTCTGCTCCGTTGCGTTGTCCAACGAGGATGTAGCCTCGTCGAAAAAGAGAATATCCGCCTGCTTGTAGAGTGCGCGGGCGATGCCGATGCGTTGCCGCTGACCTCCCGAGAGGAGTGCGCCACACTCGCCAATGCGGGTATGAATACCCTTTGGCAACGAGGCGATAAACTCCGAGAGCGATGCCGCCCCTATGCACCTCTCAATCTGTTGCATATCGACATCTTGCTCCTCACAACCGAGTGCGATATTTGCAAGTATGGTGCTGTCGGTAAGGAATGTATTCTGCGAAACATAGCCAATGCTGTTCTGCCACTTGCGCAGACGCTCACCCTCCAACCTCTCGCCATCAATAAATACTCCGCCTTCGCTTGGCTCGTAGAGTCCGAGCAAGATATTTAAGAGGGTGGTTTTACCCACGCCCGACTCGCCATTTATGCCTACCTTCTCGCCTTTGCGAATGGTGAGCGAAAGATTGTGCAGAGTATTCTCCTTGCACCCTTCGAAGCGGAAAGAGAGGTCGCGCACCTCAATTGCGGAGTTGAGTGGCAACTGCTCGTCGCTTGTTGTGCGCTTTTCCTCCTCGACCTTCGCCTCATTGAGGATTTTAATCGTGTAGCGGTTGTATCGCAATGAGCTCCAAGCCCCCATAATGTTGCGTGCTGACGGCAGAAGACGAAGACCTGCAATGGCAAAGACTCCGAAGAGAAGTTTCATATCAGCTGATGCCAAGATAGTTCCGAGGCAGAGCAGAAGTGCCATACCTATTGCCAATCCCGTTTCGGTAAGGTTTTGAGGCAACATCGAGATCGTGGCGTTCTTGCGACCAACACCGACAATGGTCTCCAACTCCTTGTCGAACAGCGATAGCCGGTGGTCGAAGGCGTTGTTTATTTCGACGTCGGCATAGCCACGAAAGGTTTCGATGACATCGCGATATTTGCGACGCTGCGCCTCGTTTTCGACATTTCCGTAGAGGTCGAGGCGACGACGCATCAATGAGAAGTACAACCACGCCACAGGCACAAATACTGCTATGGCTAGCAGTGCGCCGATGGGCGAGTATATCGCAATCGAGATGAAAATCATAGTCAAGAGCAACGCTTCGCTGGCTATAGTAGCCAATGGACGTAGCACACCTGTAATAAAGGTGTAACACACAACATTTACGTTGCGCGAGAGCACAGCCGAATTTTCCCTCTTTATAAATTGTAGTCCCTGCTCGAAGTAGCCGATAAAAAGACGGCGCGATAGGTAGCGGTAGAGTTCGTAGATGTAGTCGCGTTCAATGCGATACAAGAGCAGATTGATAAAATTCTTAACTACGATAAACGCCACAACCGCCACTGCTACAGCTATTACAAAACTTTGGTCGGAGGTAAATCCGAATAGGGTGTATATCTCGTGTAGAGTAGTGTTCGAGTGTATGCTCTGCGAGTCGAGTATAAGATAGAGCACCGGAAGCAACGCCGCTAAACCTACGAAATTGAGGAGCGCACGCACAAAGATAGTGAAGCCTACGGCTACCCCTTTAAGACGAAATTTTTTCGGTATTATGTCGAAGATGTCAAGTTTCATCACGCAAAGATAATACTAAATAGTTAATTATCAATCATCAATGGTCGATTTGGACAATCTTTCCGGCTGTAACATACCAGATATAACCCTTCGTTGAGGTGTAACCCATATTAAGTAACTCGTGCATATAGTTGGCAATCTGCTTGTTGTAGCGTTCATTCTCCTCGCCGAACTTGTAATCCACAACTACAGCCTCCTTGCCGCGCGTCATTACGCGGTCGGGGCGCTTCGACTTGCCATCGGGCAGGATTATAGTGCGTTCGCAGAGTAGTCTGTCCCAGCTACCATCGAACCACTCGCCTGCAATAGAGTTGTCGAGCGTGTGGGCGATCTGCTCCTTTAACGACAAAATCTCCTCGTTGCTCAATTCGCCATTTACAGCCATCTCGTCGAGCGCCGCAAAGACATCTTCTCTGGTAGAAGCCTGCTCGAAGGCTCGATGCAGACGAATGCCGCTACTTCGCGGTGTCAGCGCACCCTCTTCGTCGGCAAAGTAGCGCGATGCCGAGGTGCGAAGCCGTAGTGCAACGGGCGACGCCTTGTAATGTTTTATAACGACGGTTTGCGAGCTACTCTCCTCCTTTTTCTCAACCTCGGGGGCGTCGAATGTACCAATTTCGTAGTGGCGTATAGTGCCCTCTTCGTTTGTCTGCATCTTTTCGCCATAGATGTCGAGCAGTAGCGAGCTGATGTTGTTGCCTCGCTTTGAACTTGGAAGAAATAGGTGCAGTTGCTCCTTGGCACGTGTGGTTGCCACATACAACATATTCAACGCATCGACACAGGTGTAGACCTTCTCGCGGAAATATCCATCGGCAAAGAGCGACTCTCCAACAGAGCGATTGAACGATACTGGGAAGGTGCCTATATCGTCGAGATATTCGTTAGGAGCTGCCTGCGACCACACTATATTCGAGATATATCCGCTCGAATCGAGTGGCTCCAAAGACCACGAACAACGAGGCATAATAATCACCTTATTCTCCAAACCCTTTGCCTTGTGTATGGTGAGAATCTCTATTGCACGGTCGCTGCGTTCAACTCTTACCGATAGCGTATCGCCCTTCTCTCGCCACCACTTGTCAAAGAGTGAAAGGTCGGCAACTTTGTTTGCCGAGAAACGTGTGATATGCTCGTGTAGAGCCAAAACATAGGCGGCTTGACCCTCCAAATCGTCGGCATAACGAATTGTGATGTGGTTGAAAGCCTCTTCGGGCGACATCGTGCGTATTGAATCGAGGAATGAGTTCTCCTCGTCGGATAATTGCTCGCCGAAGCGATTGTTCTTGTGCAGATGGTTGTAGAGTACAAGCGATGTGGTGTCGCTGCGGTTTGAGGCAAGACGCATCGTTGCGATTATGAGTTTTACCGCCGGCGAAGTAGCGAGACTGAGAGCCTCTTCGGTGGTAATCTCAAACCATAGCTCTTGTGGTAGTTGATCACGGTAGTATAGCAACTCTTCGGCGATATCCATACCCTCACTATTTTTGCGCACAAGAATCGTTATGTCGCGAGGCAGAAATCCACGTTCCAGCACCTCTCTGATGCGTTCAATGTAGAGTGGCATATCGTTTTTTCCAACCAATTCGCCTCCCTCTACGGGTGCGGATATAGAGATGTAGCCGCTATTTGTGTGCTTGCGGCGGGATTTCTGCTCGTGGTCCGCGTATGCACGTTCGAGGGTGTTGTACAACTCCTCCTTGCACTCGGTCGATATGCGTCCGTTCTTGTCCGCCTCATCGAGGCGTGAATTTAGCTCGGCGTTTTCGCGTTCTATTACCGATGTGAAAAGTGCGTTGTTGAACTCTACGATATTTGGCAAACTACGCCAATTATTTTTCAGTGGAATGCGAGAACTGTCGGAGAGGTCGTGTTCGATTTCCCCTCCCAAAATACGCCAATCTCCACCGCGCCAACGGTAGATGGACTGCTTTACATCACCCACGATAAGTACTGATGTGTCAGTCGATTGCGACATCGCATTTCGCAACAAAGGCAGGAAGTTGTTCCACTCCTTAACCGACGTGTCCTGAAACTCGTCAATCATAAACTTATCGAAGTAGTTGCCTACCTTCTCGTAGATGAATGGTGCCTCCGATTCCGAGATGAAACCTGCGATAGCGTGCTTTGTTTCGGAAAGCAGCATTGAGTTCTCCTTGCGGCAAATATCTTCAACCCTCTTTTGCAGGTCGCGCAGAAGCGCAAAACCTCGGTAGTTGCGCGATAGTATACGCTGGGTGTTTTCGAGTGTTTTCAGAGCGAGGAAGTCGTTGTATATCTCTACGAACAATCTCTGCAACTCGGTAGCAAATGCACATAGGTCGGGTGTAGCCTTGCCCTTGTTGAACCAATCGGTTGGCTCGTCGTCGAGGTGTCGCAGCGTTGCATCGCTGATTTTGTCGAGCGTGCCGTCGGCCACCTTATCGAAAACTTTTGTGAATTTAAGTTTGAAGTTGTCGTGAGAATATCCGCGTGATTCGATTGCCCGGAGGGCGTTTTCGCCCTTTGCCATAAGTGCCTCGCGCTTCTCCTTGACTACGGCAGAGAATTTGTGTATGGAGCGTTTGAGCGACTCTTTGTCCTTGCTGTTAGCAATGATATCTTTGGTCGATTCCTTGAATAATTCGCCCGTAAGCGATGTTATTGCACTACGGATATCCCACCTCTCGCCGTCGCTGATGCGGTCGGCAGTGAGCTCTTCCAGCCATTTGCGCAACTCGTCGTTGGTGGTGATATTCTCGATGAGGGCATCTACACTCTTTGTAAGTATAGGTGCGGTGTCCAGCTCGGTCGAGAAGTTCATATCGATACCCAACTCACGTACAAAGGCACGCAAAATGCGTTGAAAGAAGGTGTCGTTCGTGAGAACCGTGAAGTGAGAGTAGTCGTGCAGAATCAGCGAGCGAACAATCTGTGCACGTTTGCGCAGAGTTGCTTCGTCGAGTTGCGTCTCCTTCATCAGGTCGGTGAGGTGTCCGCTCTCCTCGCCCGATGCGAGCAGATGAATCTCCTTCAAAATGCGGGACTTCATCTCCTCGGTAGCCTTGTTAGTGAAGGTTACGGCAAGAATACGTTTGTAGAACGAGCGGTCAAAGTAAGGTGCACCATCCTCGTCGTAGCGATTGCGGAGTACGTCGTAGATATACTCGTGCGCTATGCGATAGGTTTTGCCCGAGCCTGCGCTGGCGGGCACTATTACGGCGCGATTTCCCTCTTTTGAGTTGAGCATTTGTTCTAAATTTTTGTAAAGTTACTAAATAATGATGAAAAAATTGGCTATTCCCAAAAAAAAGTTGTATCTTGCATACCTAAATATATATAATATATTGGAGTTATGAAGAGATTATTACTCATTTCACTATTTGCGATGGCGGTTTTTGGAGCCTCGGCGCAAGATACTCCATCTGCACCAACAACGGAGACGACTCCTGCGGAGCAGGTAGTGTCGATTCCTAAGACAGATTGGCTTACAGCATTCAATAAAGTGAAGATTGACGGACCAATGAACGTCATCTTAAAACAGGTTGAGGGTGAAAACGATTGTCGTATTACCTACGACACAAAGGGTAATATCACCTCAAAGTTTAAGTTCGAAATCGATAAGAAGGGTGTCTTGACCGTAAGCGAGAAATACGACCCGAAGCGCACAACGGTTACCGATATCACAATCTATTACCACTCGTTGCGCGAGGCTAAAATTGCGCACGCAAAGGCGGTGTTCGAGAATGTTGTGGAGAATACCCTCTTCGATTTGACTGTGTCGGGTGGAGCTGTTGTTACGCTCGGAATCAAAACGTTGGATGTTGCCGTAGAGTGTACCGGTGTGAGTCGTTTGACGCTGAATGGCTCTACAAAGTATCTTACAATGCGAGCATCGACTGCAAAAATCAATTGTATGGACCTCTCGGTAGTCTCGGCAACCGTGGAGGTGTCGCACTCGGCAGAGCTGCGTATGTTGGTGCAGGAGCGATTGGAAGCAACAACCTCTACGGGAGGAAAACTCCTCTACAAGGGAAATCCTACAATTCTTCGCGACCATACAGCGATATTTGGTGGCGAGATAATCAATATAAACTAACCGCACTATAAATAGGAGGTAGTTATGGCTACATTTATCGAGGAGGTTGCATCGCGGCTTTACGATAGATATGGCGATGATGTGTCGTCGCTGACTATTGTGATGCCTTCGAAGCGAGCCCGACTCTTCTTTGCCGAGGCTTTGGCAAAGGTGTCGATGCGCCCTATGTGGGAACCAACCTATACCTCGATAGATGATTTGATGGGGAAGTTGTCGGCTCTGCATAAGGTTGATAAGTTGCGTTTGGTGGCGGAGTTGTTCAAGGTGTATTCGCGCTATCACGACGAAAAACTGGACGAATTCTACCATTGGGGCGAGGTGCTGCTTGCCGACTTCGATATGGTGGATAAGTATCTGGTCGATGCCTCGCAGTTGTTCTCCAATATCAGCGATTTGAAGGAGTTGGAGGCGGATATGAGCTACCTTTCGGCGGAGCAGATCGAACTTATAAATCGTTTTTGGCGTACCCTGACAGGGGAGAAGGGTTCTGTTGTGGATAGCTCTTCGGCGAAGGGACGATTTTTGAAGGTGTGGCGCTCACTTGGCACAATCTACGAGGAGTTCCGTTCTCGCCTGCGCACGTTGGGCGTCGGATATACGGGAATGATATATCGCGAGGCAGTAGAGCGATTGGAGCAGGGTAATGCGGCTCTATCGGGCGAAGCGAGATATGTTTTTGTTGGCTTTAATGCTTTGTCGAAGTGCGAGAAGGCTCTACTGCAATATATGCAGCAGAATTGCCGTGTGGAGTTTTATTGGGACTACGATAGTTACTATACAGATAATAGGTTTCAGGAGGCGGGTATGTTTATCCGCGAAAATATAGCGCTATTTCCACCTGTGGAGGGTGTGTCGCACGACAATTTTCGCAATATAGGCGCTGTAAATGTTCTATCGACATCGTCGAATGTTGCTCAATGTCAGAGTGTTGTCGATATTTTGGAGAGTATCGCTTCTGAAAATGGCGGAGTCCTCGACAAAGATACGGCAGTGGTGCTCACGGACGAGAATTTGTTGATGCCGTTGTTGTACGCCCTGCCCGAGAAGTTCAAAATAAGGCGTGAAGTCGTAGGAAATAGGGTGGTAGAGAAGCCCGCAGTAAACGTTACGATGGGTTACCCGCTTCAAAATACGCTGGTCTATTCATTTGTAGAGCGATTATTGGAGTTGCAGAAGCACGCCGGTATCAGTAAATCGGGCGAAGCAACCTTCTACTACGTAGATGTCGATGGATTGCTTTCGCATCCATACATTGCCGATGTATCAACCTCGCAGTATGCGGAGTTACGTTCCGAAATAATTAATCATCGTCTGTTCCAGGTCCCTGTTTCGATGATTGCCACGACACCACTTTTGCAGACCATATTTCGCAAGACGCAGGGGTGCCGCGAGCAGTCGGAGTATCTTTTGACGGTTATAGATGCGATATCGACAGCTACGTCCTCGGGCGAAGAGAGCGCATTTCGTTCGGAGTTTCTATCGATTACATTCGATGCACTTATGAAGTTGCAAAATGTTATCGAACAGTGCGATATAGAGATTTCTGAGTCGATTTACCGCTCGCTCGTTCGTCGTCATTTGCAATCCGAGCGTGTGCCATTTACCGGCGAGCCGTTGGAGGGTTTGCAGATTATGGGTATTCTCGAGACGCGAAATCTCGACTTTAAGAATGTGATTTTGCTCTCAATGACCGACAATAACTTCCCCGGCAGTCGTGCCACCGACAAATCCTTCTTGCCATACGGTTTGCGCTATGGCTTCGACATACCAACCGCCGAACATCACGAAGGCGTCTATGCTTACTACTTCTATCGCCTTGTCGAGCGAGCCGAAAATCTCTATATGCTCTACTCCTCGGCTGCTGACGATAAGAGTACGGGCGAGCCGAGCCGTTATATTCGCCAAATAGAGTACGAAACAGACTTCGATATCAACTATACGAATGTGGGTGTCGAGGTGTCGCTCTCGGATAGTAGCAATATCGAAGTGTCGAAGAGCGACGAGATATTTGAGAAGTTGTTGCGTTTTACTCGCAACAAGACCCTCTCGCCAACAGCCTTTTCGACCTATGTAAAGTGCCCGTTGAAGTTCTATTTCAACGTCGTCGAGCATCTGCGTCCAGACGATGAGTTGGAGGAGTCGGTCGATAATATGACCTTCGGAAATATCTTCCACGAGGCGGCTGATTTGCTCTATTCGCAGATAAAAGATGATGCCGAACCCGCTGTGCGCCTTGTTGAGCTGCGTGAACGTGGCGAGGTGGAACGTTGCGTGGATATGGCTATTGCAAAGGTCTATTTTGGTAATGAAGATGGCATTATGCCGGAACTTGGTGGCGAGTTGCTGATAATTAGAAATATCGTGCGCGAGTATCTCGGAGCCAATCTGTTGAACTACGATATTAAGCATAGCGAGTTTGCTGTGGCAGAGACCGAGTGCGATGTTCAGATGGATATGCCGATAGAGGTCGAAGGTCAATCGTTTGTGGTGAAGCTGGGTGGTCGTGCCGACCGTATCGACTCGCTTAATAACGGGCTAATGCGTGTAATTGATTATAAAACCGGTAAGCCCCGTTTGAATTACAATGGTGTTGAGGCACTTTTTCACGGCGAGCCGATAGCAATTAAGCGAGAGTCGAACATTATAAATACATTGCTCTATTCGATGATGCTATCGCACGAGCGAGGTCGCGATGTACGCCCTGAGTTGTACTATGTTGGTTCGATGGTGCGAGAGGACTATTCTCCTCGCTTTGTCGAGAGCATTGACCGCAAGAGCCGCACGTTGGACGCCTATTCGGAGGTAGCAGCGGAGTTTGAGGCGGAGGTGAAACTCACCTTGCAGGAGATGTTTAATCGTTCCGTTCCATTCGGGCAGTGCAAAGATGATTCGGCTTGTAAGTATTGCGACTACCAAACGATATGCAACAGAAAATAAAAGATGTCGGCTCATTCAGCCGACATCTTTACCTTTACCCCCCCCCTGATGTGGGTCTATTTATCTACGATTGAGCGGATATTCTGAATGAGCATCGAAACAGCCACCGAGTTGAAACCTCCCTCCGGAATAATTACGTCGGCGTAGCGCTTTGAAGGCTCTACAAACTGCTCGTGCATAGGTTTTACGGTGGTTGTGTACTGTGAAATTACCGACTCCATAGAACGACCACGCTCGCGTACATCACGCAATATGCGGCGGGCGAGGCGAACGTCAGCGTCGGTATCAACATATACCTTTATATCCATAATGTTGCGCAACTCCTCATTCTCGAAGATGAGAATACCATCAACAATAATAACCTTTGATGGCTTTACGGGCAGAGTTTCGTCGGTGCGGTTGTGCTCCACAAACGAGTAGGTAGGACACTCAACTGCCTTGCCCTCCTTCAAAGCCTTGATGTGCTCGACCATAAGCCAAGTGTCAAAGGCATCGGGGTGGTCATAGTTAAGTTTTGTTCGCTCCTCGTAGGTAAGCTCTGGGTGGGCCTTGTAGTAGAAGTCGTGGCATATAGTCGCCACATCATCATTGCGAAATGCCTCCTGCAAACGCTTTACAAGAGTGCTTTTGCCGGAGCCTGTACCTCCTGCAACACCAATTACTACAACATCTTTCATCTCTTTCTCTTGGGGCTTTTAGCCATTAGCCATTGGCTGTTGGCTCATTTATAAAAATGCTAATGGCTAATAGCAAACGGCTAATAGCCAAAAATAGCGGGCATAAACCCGCTATTTTTTTATGCGTCGATATTTGCGTAAGTTGCGTTCTCTTCGATAAACTCGCGGCGTGGAGCAACCTCGTCGCCCATCAACATCGAGAAGATGCGGTCAGCCTCGGCTGCATTCTCGATAGTTACTTGGCGCAACAGACGTGTCTCAGGGTTCATTGTGGTATCCCACAACTGCTGCTCGCTCATCTCTCCAAGACCTTTGTAACGCTGTACCTGTGCACCCTTGCCGAGCTCTGCGATATGACCCTCGCGCTCCTCCTCGGTCCAGCAATAATACTCCTTGTTGCCCTTGTAGACGCGATACAATGGTGGGGTAGCGATATAGACGTGGCCATTCTCTACCAACTCCTTCATCTTGCGGAAGAAGAATGTAAGCATAAGTGTCGAGATATGCGCACCATCGACATCGGCATCGGTCATAATGATAACCTTGTCGTAACGCAATTTTTCGAGGTTCAAAGCCTTGCTGTCCTCCTCGGTGCCAATTGTAACACCCAAGGCGATAAACATATTCTTAATCTCCTCGTTATCCCACATCTTGTGCTCAAGAGCCTTCTCTACGTTCAGAATTTTACCTCGCAAAGGCATAATAGCCTGGAAATTACGGTCGCGACCCTGCTTTGCAGTACCACCTGCCGAATCACCCTCGACGAAGAATATCTCGGCGATGGAGCGGTCGCGTGAAGAGCAGTCTGCCAGCTTGCCCGGAAGACCTGCGCCGGCAAGTGGGCTCTTGCGCTGTACCGACTCGCGAGCCTGACGCGCTGCGTGGCGTGCGGTAGCCGCCAAAATAACCTTCTGAACGATAGCCTTGGCGTCCTTTGGATTCTCCTCCAAATAGTTGCTCAATGCCTCCGAAAGTGCGCCATCGACGGCAGCCGAAACCTCGTCGTTGCCCAACTTGGTCTTGGTCTGACCCTCGAACTGTGGCTCTGCAACCTTAACCGAGATAACCGCTGTCAAACCCTCGCGGAAGTCATCACCGCTGATCTCAAACTTTAATTTCGACAACATTCCCGACTCGTCGGCATACTTTTTCAGTGTGCGAGTCAATGCACGGCGGAAACCTGTGAGGTGTGTACCACCCTCAATAGTGTTGATATTGTTTACATAGGAGTGTACATTCTCCGAGAACGAGTTGTTGTACTGCATTGCGACCTCCACAGGAATGCCATTCTTCTCCGAGTCGAGATAGATAATCGAGTCGATAATCTTCTCGCCACGAGTCTTGTCGAGATACTGCACAAACTCCTGCAAGCCGTGCTCCGAGTAGAAACGCTCCGAATGAGGCTCGCCCTGCTCGTTCTTATCGCGCATATCTGTAATTGTGAGGGCGATACCTTTGTTAAGGAATGCCAACTCGCGCAAACGAGCTGCAAGAATCTCGTAACGATAAGTCGTTGTTAATGTAAAGATTGACGAGTCCGGCTTGAAAGTTACGATAGTACCACGGTCCTCGCAATCGCCAATAATCTCAACTTGCGATGTTGGGTGTCCTTGGCTGTAAGTCTGCTTGTAGATCTTGCCGCCACGGTGAATCTCGGCAACAAGAAGTGTCGAAAGGGCGTTCACGCACGATACACCTACACCGTGCAAACCTCCCGATACTTTGTAACTTCCTTTGTCGAACTTACCTCCGGCGTGGAGTACGGTCAATACAACCTCCAATGCCGATTTACCCTCCTTCTCGTGGAAGTCGGTAGGGATACCACGACCGTTGTCGCGAACGGTAATAGAGTTGTCCTCGTTGATGGTAACGAAAATCTCGTTACAGTAGCCGGCCAACGCCTCGTCGATCGAGTTATCGACCACCTCGTATACAAGGTGGTGAAGACCCTTCTCGCCTACATCGCCGATGTACATCGCAGGACGCTTACGTACTGCTTCCAAACCCTCCAAGACTTGGATGTTGGACGCGGAATACTCCTCTTCCTGTCCCTTCTTCAAAATTTCTGTTTCGTTAGTCATATATATAGTTTGAAATTCATTTTCTTAAATAACGCGCAAATATAGCACTTTTTTCTGAAACTTCCAACTCTAAATCGAAGATTTAGGAGAGGAGATTGTGTTGATATCCACTTCGCGAATTGTGTTTTGTGCAAAAAGTAGTGTTCGCGCAGGGTAACGCTCAATTAATGAGGTGTTGTGGGTGGACATTATAATCGCTGTTCCACCAGCCACAATTTTGCTGAAAATCTGCGCAATATCGTCTGCCGTTACAGGGTCGAGATTGGCTGTTGGCTCGTCCGCCAGGATGATGTTTGGCGAGTTGAGAAGTGCACGAGCGATGATGACTCGCTGCTGCTCACCACCCGAGAGTTCGAATGGCATCTTCATCTCTTTGCCCTCCAATCCTACAAGCTTTAAAACCTCCTCGATGCGCATCTCGATAAGTCGGCGCTCCTTCCAGCCTGTTGCTTTAAGTGCGCACAACAGATTGTCATAGACGTTGCGGTCGGATAGAAAGAGCGTCTCCTGAAAGACCATACCCAACTTACGGCGAAGATATGGAATATCTCGTCTTTTTAAATTGCGGAGGTTGAATCCTGCCACTTCGCCACGACCTTCAACCAATGGTAGTTCTCCGTAGAGAGTTTTCAGCAGCGACGACTTGCCGCTTCCTACTCGGCCAATAAGATAAACCAACTCGCCCGCTTTAATCTCTAAGTTGATATTTTCGAGAACTCTCTTGCCCTCGCTATGATAGCTATAAGCGGTGAGTGTAGTGTTCGGGTTTTCGGCGTGGTATATGCCTGCGCCCTCCAATTTTACGACGATATTTTTGTCCATTTCTATTACCTTGCTTTTTATCGACGTAAAGGTACGAAAAAAAATAAAATTTAAGAATTAAAAATTAAAAAATTTTTAGGTCGGGGAGAAATAGAAGCGTTAAAGCTTTCTCACTGCCCACAACTCACTGAACGGAAAACTCTCAATACCCAACAAAAGTTTTTTCGTTTTTCCGTTTTTTGCACTATCTTTGTGCCGTAGTTACTGCAAACTCACTAAAAATCGGGGGTGACCGGTTTTGACAGCAGGTAGAGTTTGATGGTAAGCACGCCGAGAATTGTGTGGGCTCTCGTAAATCGGAACACTCGAACTACAAATGGCAATAATAGCTATGCACTCGCTGCCTAATTTTCAAGGAAAATTGGCTTAATTGAAGGGCACAAGGCTTGCCCATCAACGAGTATCCCGAAGGGACATTCCGCTTCATAATGGCTCTTCATACGGGGTATCAATCATTTGAAGATAGTGCGATATGTGCCTCGGTTGTCGTGCGAAATTTAGGGGCTGGGCTCAAAGTTTGGCGGTCGTCTGCCGGGCTTCGAGAGAAGGATTAAGTGATGACTAAGCGTGTAGAAAGCCTTCGGGCTCCTTGTTTGGACGCGAGTTCGACTCTCGCCACCTCCACTTCAAAAGAGCGATTTCGTCGCTCTTTTTTCGTTCCGGTGGTTCGGCCGGTCAGCCTGTGGCGGTGTGGCAGAGTTGTCTGCGATTTGTGGCATTGGCGTATTGCTGCGCAATTTTGAGATTGTGTCCGATAAATAAAAGTAAATGAATTTTCTTTTATCCATCAGCCACATTCTCACTACTCTGTAGTTCCCCAACGCCACCTCATCTTGCTCTGCTCAAACCTGCTGCGACCGTTCGACTCTCGTGGTGCTTGTTTTTACCTTGTTTAATCTTGTTGCGATTTTGTCGCTCTTTTTTTTCGTTCCAGCGGCTCGGCCGTTCAGCCTGTGGCGGTGTGGCAAAGTTGTTTGCGAGCTGTGAGATAGCCATTGTTGCTACGCAACGACGATAGCAAATAAAATATCATCATCTCAAATAAATTTGGCTGTCGCTATTTTATTTACTCTCTAAAACCGTCGGTTTTAATGTCTATCTCTCATCTCTTGCTCTGCTCAAACCTGCGGTGGCCGTTCGACTCTCGTGGTGCTTCGTTTTTGCCTTGTTTAATCTTGTTGCGATTTCGTCGCTCTTTTTTCGTCTGCGTTGGCTTGCATTTTGCACAAATGTGTGGTATGGGAACGTTGCGATATAACCTTCTGCTTGTGGTGTCAAATGTATTGATGGGGTTGTCGTTTCCGGCGTACGTATCGCTACTACAAGGGACGATGCAACCATCTCAACTCTTTGTTATGCAACTCCTCTGTTCAATGTCTATTTTTACGCCTATTGCCATATCTCGCCCTAACTTTATCCGTATGCCGCTCGATGACTTTGGCTCGATATTTATTGTTGCTCTACTTGTTATATTTGGCTGGTGGTATATGCTGATAAATGGTGCCTCTTATACGAATCCTATTGATGCCTCAACAATTACAACTGTTGGCCCCGTTTTTACACTTGTAACATCAATTATCGCTCAATCTCGCACCTCGAAAATAGGTGAGATAATTGGAATAACTATCGTATTATTAGGTGTAAGTACGATTATTGTCGATAGAGGAAGTGTTTTGGTAAGCAGTGGCGGCGAGGGATATGGTAATACACTTGTAATGTGTGCCGTAGTTGCAGTGTCGGTAAATACTGTGCTTATTGCTCCGGTGCTTCGACGACACGGCGCAGTGGTGGTTATGGGGTGGTATTATCTCATAGGTACGCTGCTTGCTATGCCGCTTGTCGTGCAGGAATTACCGACTCTATCTCTGTCCGATTTGTCGCCTTTTCAATTTGTCGAGCTACTATATATTCTGCTCTTTGGTTCAGCGTTACCGATGTATATGCTCTATGTAGGCTCGGCAAATCTTACGGCTCTTCACACCGCAGTATATCGCTATATACAGCCCATAGTCGCGACCATTGTGGCTACCGTTCGAGGGCAGGCAATAATAGACCGCACCAACATTGTCGGTGCGGTACTTATAATTATAGGTATGTTGTGCGTGATAAAATATACACCACGCGACGAAGCGACTATTCGCGGATAATCTTCACCTCGCAGCCTTCGCCAAAGGCGATAATCGAACTTGGCTGTCCCGTAGGACGTCCCTGGAAGCGCGGATTTACCATAAAATCGACGCCATCGATAATCTCTTTCGAGATGTCGCGTACGCTGCGTGGAGTAGGTTCGCCCGAGATGTTTGCCGAGGTGGAAACTATTGGTCGTCCGAATTTGCGCAGCAACTTGTGGCAAAATTCGTGGTCCGGAACGCGTACGCCCAATGTTTTCGCCTCGGGGATAAGGTTTTTAGCCAACCCCGTGGCGCCCGGCAAAATCAACGTCAAAGGTTTTGTCGCCATCTCCATAACTTCGAAGGCGATGCCCGGAGCTTTGTCCACATAGCGCACAACCATATCGGCATCGCGGCATAATACCAGCATTGCGTGCTTATCCTCGCTTCGCTTCAAAGCGTAAATCTTCGCCACTGCCTCCTCGTTTGTCGCGTCGCAACCGATGCCCCAAACTGTATCTGTGGGGTAGAGTATAATACCCCCTTTGCGAAGCACCTCTATTGCCAAACCAATCTCTCTATCCATCGTTTAGTGCTTTTTAGGCAAAATCTCAATCCAGTAGTCGTCAGGATCGTTTATGAAGTACAAGCCCATATCGAAATTCTCGTAGCAGATACAGCCCATCTCGCGATGATACTCGCGCACGGCGTCGTAGTTGCCCTCGACACGCAGGCAGAGGTGAGTTTCGTTGTCGCCCAGTTCGTACGCACCCTCTTTGTCGCGTAACCACGTGAGCTCCAAGCGGAAATGACCGCTGTCATCGCCCAGATACACAAGTATATACGAGCCGTCGGCTGCCTCCTTGCGTTTTACCTCCTTCAAACCAAGAGCCTTGTCGTAGAAGGCGATGCTACGGTTTAAATCTGTAACGTTAATGTTTAAATGGTCGAATGTGCTCTTAATCTCCATAGTGTCTATTTATTTTGTACTACTGTGATATCCATCACTCTATTGCCAATCATACCATATACGTACAACTTGCGCTTTTCGCCTGTTTTGTTTGGCTGGGCAATAAGGTGAATTTCGTTGTCGCCCTTTATGGCAGTTGCTGTGAGCCAATCGTAGGTTACTGTCATTACGCCAGCAACCTCTACTGCTTGCTTCTCGTCGCCTTCCTTGTTGCCAATCGAGAGGGTGTGAATAGAGTCGTCGCCATCTACGTCCTCATCGCCACCGGCTGCCGAAAATACAACTCGGTTGTCGTAACCCCACTGATCCTCCTCGCACGAGCTGAGTGCGAATACCGACAATAACATTGCGGCAATCATCATAAATCGTTTCATAATACTCTGTTTTTATAGGTTAAAAATGTGTTCCTTGCTACAAAGATACAAATTTTCGTTAATTTTGCACCATCTAACAGTCGAAAATATGGTAAGACCTCTGAAAAATCGCAAATGGACGGTGCTGTCGCGTGAGTATCTGCTACGCGAGGGCGCGTGGTGTACGGTGCGCCGCGATAGAGTGCAACTCCCTAATGGCGTGGTAGTTCCGGAGTGGTACGTCTTCGAGTTCCCGAGTTGGGCAAATGTTATTGCCGTAACCAAGGAGGGCAAGATGGTTATGGTGAGCCAATATCGCCACGGTATCGAGCAGACCAACTACGAACTCTGTGCGGGCTTGGTAGATGACACCGACTCTTCGATTATGGAGGGCGCAAAGCGAGAGTTGGAGGAGGAGACGGGCTTTGGTGGTGGCAGATGGTCGTTGTATATGACGACTTCGGCAAATCCGTCGAACCATAACAATCTGAACTACACCTTCTTGGCGGAGGATGTGGAGATGATAGTGGAGCGCCACCCCGAGGAGAGTGAGGATATAGATGTACATCTGCTCACGAAGGCGGAGGTCCGCGAACTTCTCGAACGTGGCGATATAATTCAGGCAATGCACGCCGCCCCTCTCTGGCGATATTTCGCCGAGGAGAGGTAAGAAATTTCGCTTTTGAACAAATTAATTGCTATCTTTGCGCACAATTCTCGTTCAAGATAAATGAAGAGGCTTCTGCTCTACATATTGGCAGTTCTACTATTTCCGCTCTTGTCGTTTGCACAGGAGCAGACTTATAGCATCGAAATCGACCCAACGAGTTTCGCACCGGTGCAGACCGATGCACTTTCGGGCGTGATGATCGATCCAATAAAGCAAGACCGCTCGATGCGACCTTGTGCGCGAATCAAAATACGTATCAACCGAATGACGGGCGACGAAATTTCGCAACTCTCGGTGGTGGCAGTTGGTGGCGTTGTCGAGGTTATGCGACAAACTGTTGCTCGCGAGGGCAATGGACTGATTATCGAACTTACGGCGAAGCCCGAAACTCGCTTCTATCTTCGCCACCCGAAGTATGGCGACTCGAACGAGGTGTCGCTGGCGTTGGAGGGCAACAAGGAGTATCGTATAAATGCCGAACTCAACTACCTGCACACGATTGTTGTGAGTTCGAATATCACCAATGCAGACGTCTATTTGGACGATATCTTCAAGGGTCGCACGGGCGACGATTTCACGCTTACGGTGAGCGATATTCTACCGGGTACACATAAACTACGTGTTGAGTATAGTGGTATAAAGAGCGAACGCTCGGTAGTGATTAATAGTGCTAGCATACACTTCCGAATCAATATCAATCGCGTGCGCTCGAAACCTCAGTATGTTGTCTTTAAGGTCTATCCCGAAAGTGCTATCGTAACTATTGATGGCAGAGAAATCGCACCCTATAACGGCGAGAATATCACAACATTAGATGACGGCATATACACCTATTCTGTATCTGCCAATGATTACCGTAGAGAGGAGGGCGAAATTGTTGTAAGTGGTAGCGAGGTGAGAAAGAATATCTCGTTGCGTCCGGCGTTTGGTTTTTTGAGTGTGCCTGCACGCGGGGAGTTGAAGGGTGCAAGTGTCTATGTCAATGGTAAATTGCTGCGCACAGAATCTTTGTCTAACCACCGCCTTATGAGTGGCGTCCATAATATCCGCATCACGAAAGAGTATTACAAGGATTATGAGGCGCAGATTGAGATTAAGGACGGAGATACATTGTACTATGAGCCTCAACTTGAACCCAACTTTGCGAAGATATCGCTTAATGTAGGTGATGATAGCGAGTTGTATATAAATGATAAGTACAAGGGTGTTTCGTCGTGGAATGGTATACTGCTTTCGGGTACTTATACTTTTGAGGCGCGCAAGAAGTACCATCGTACAATCTCTAAAGAGGTTGTTGTCTCGCCTAGCCAGTCGTATCAACGTATTGAAATACCTGCGCTTACGCCTATACTCGGCAAACTCAATATCGACTCAACACCTTCGTCTGCTGAGGTGTATATCGATGGCGAATTTGTCGGTACAACACCTTTTGAGAGAGATATAATTATCGGTGAACATCGTGTTACCGTTAGTAAAGATGGCTGTGATGACCATAAATGCGATGTAACTATCGAGGAGGGTAAGACCACTTCGCTGACTCCTCACCTTTTGAAAAACCAGGCTACAGTTACAGTCATTGCCGCTGAGGGCTTCGATATCTGCATCGATGATGAATTTAAGGCGAAATCTTCGTGGTGTGGAGTGGTTAAAACGGGTACTCACACCTTTGAAGCACGCAAGGCGGGATATCGTACCACTTCAATAGAGAAAGAGATAACATCTCAATCTTCGTCTCATATCATCGAACTTGAAACGCCTACGCCGATTTATGGCAAGTTGGAGGTAAATAGTGATCCTGATGGAGCTCAAGTTTATGTTGATGATAAACAGGTTGGCGAAACGCCATTTTCTCAGTCGCTGATTGTGGGAGAGCATACGGTTGCGTTGCGCCTGGGGGGCTATCAGAACTTCAGTAGAAACATCACTATCGAGGAGGATACAACATATCCTTTGAATGTGGAGTTGCAAAAACCGCAAAAGAAGCAGACATCGAGTTATAATAGTTACACCACATCGTCGTACGGCAAACGACCGTCGTATGGTAATACAAGACGCTCCAATTCGCCAAATCGCAAATCCTATCGAGATTTGGACTCTAGGACAGCACACAATGTGGGCGTATTTGTGGGGGTTGCAGGTATAGCCTATGATAAGTGGTATACGGGGGTAGAAGTAGGAGCATTGTGTAGAATGCGTGATTATGGAGAGGCTCCGAATCCCATTATAGGCCTGAAATATACAATGGGACTTAGTGGCCTTTCTCATGGATTGTCAATGCCAATTATTTTGAATTGTGAGGTGATTGAAAGTATGCGCTTCGGGTTTGGCTTTGAGCCGATGTTTTTGCATTTTATTGAACATGTTGGAGAGTGTAGTAGTACAATACTGGAAAGAGATCTGTCTCCAAGTTTGTTATTTAGACACGTGTTTCCGAGGTATCAAGATGCAAAAGGAAGAAGATGGCTGTCAGCGTGGTATTGTCCATTGGTCGTAACAATAGGATTCGAATATCTTCACCACGATTTTACGTTGTCCTCTTGTGTGAGTGGAACCTCATCAGTTAGACTGGGTTTCCGTTATACCTATTTTTTCTAGCCACCACCCACAACCATAGGTATCGAAAACGATACCCGGCATAGAAGGTGTAGGGAATTTAATGATATTAGAGATAACACCCATCGCCAAACTCCCTGATTTCTCTACTCTCACTAAAAATAAATAAGCCAATGGCCAAAAGTCTCCTCGCACACGGGTACGAAAATCGTACCCGACAATCAAGGGGAACGCCACTCCAAAAATAGTACGCCCCTCCCAACCACAGGAATCGAAAACGATACCCACGCCTCAATTTGAGCCCCCGTAACATTGCGTTCTCTCCCTCCTCGCCTTTATAGGAATCGAAAACGATACCCAGCAGAGATGTGGCATTCGGCTTGCGCCAAAATCGCCTCGACTTTGCGACGGGAAAGCGACTATTTCGTAAGATTTTTAAGAAATTTTAAGAAAAAGTTTGCAGAATAGAAAATTTACACTACCTTTGCAGTCGCAAAACCTCACGAGGGTGGAGCAAATAGGAGGTGCCATAGCTCAGTTGGTAGA